>NZ_JACRTK010000001.1 GCF_014385225.1 Wansuia hejianensis | reverse complement strand
TTCGTCTGGTGACGATAGCAAGAGGGACACACCTGTACCCATACCGAACACAGAAGTTAAGCCTCTTAACGCCAATGGTACTTGGATGGAGACGTCCTGGGAGAGTAGGAAGTTGCCAGGCTATTAGAAAAGAAAAAGGACTTATTTCATAATTGAAATAGGTCCTTTTTAATTGCTTGTAAAATTAATTTTACTATATAATATCAAGTTTACTAATTGATAAAGAAAAAAATATAATTATAAAAAAGTACAATTACAAAAAATATAATTACAAAACCAAAGTAAATAAAATATATACTAATAACATATATAATTTAAAAGCATAATATAAGCCCTTCTAATAATATGATTTAATGTTAGGAGGGCTTATATTATGAAAAAAAATAAAAAAAATTGGTTAAAGATAGCATCAATATATGTTGGAACTGTAATAGGTGCAGGATTTGCTTCAGGAAGAGAGATTATGGAATTCTTTGGAGTATATGGAACAAAGGGTATTTGGGGCATATATATAGCTGGTGGGCTATTTGCCATAGTAGGAAGTTTGCTTTTATTAAAGATATATAATAATAGAATAAATAGTATAGATGGATTAGTAGAAAGTCTTTTTGGGAAAAAATTTGGAGTTGTTATAGATATCCTTATTATCATTTCATTGTATACAGGTTTTAGCATCATGGTTGCAGGAAGTGGAGCTGTTTTTAAAGAGCAACTAGGATTCTCTTTTAATATTGGAATTATTTTTATGATAATATGTAGTTTTATAGTTTTTTTATTTAGCCTTGAGGGATTATCTTTTATTAATTCCATATTAGTACCTTTGATCATTATAGGTATACTATTTACAGCATATTATATAGGTGATCAAGAAGGTTATAATTTTTCTGATTTAAGTGGGACTAATTTAACCAAAAAAGGTACTTTTTTAACTTCTGCTTTATTATACTTTGGTTCCAACTCTTTAATAATTATTGTAGTATTTTCTTCCTTACTTCCTATGATAGATAATAAGAAAACAGCTATTCTAGGTGGATTTACAGGTGGAATAATACTTTATTTTTTAGGTATTTCCATATTATATTCTATGCTTTTATATTATAATGAAGTCTCTCATTTAGATATCCCCATGTTGAAAATTTGTGAAAATATCGGTGAGACTTATAGAAAACTATATGGAGTCATATTGTGGATATCTATGTTTACTACAGCCTTAGCCAATGGGTTTGGATTTGTAAATAGAGTTTCCAAAGGTAAAAATAAGGTGTTAGTATCAGCTTTATTTTGTATATCTTCAATTCCATTGGCAAAGTTAGGATTTGCTAATTTAGTAGGAGTAATATATCCAATATTTGGTGCCATAGGATTTACAATGATGGTATTGATTTTAATATGGTAAAATTCATTTAAAGGCTTCAATATAGAAATTATAAATTTTTTAGATTATAAGTTATTGGATAAAACAAAGAGACCATCATATTACATAGGTCTCTTTAGATATTTAAATAAATGGAAGATATTCATTTCCCTTATTTTTCAATGGATTCATTAGTATACTTTCCAATATATTTATACCATTAACTATTTCATCACTACTTACAGCTCCAAAACTTAGTCTAATATAATTAGAATCTATACTATGGTCAGTAAAAAACACTTTACCAGGAACAATAGAAAGATTATTTTCTCTACACTCATTATATAGTTCAATTGAATCAATTTCCTTAGGAAGTTTTACCCAAATACAAAGTCCTCCATTAGGTGGTATATAATCAATACCATAGACTTTAAGTCTATCTAACTCCTTAGTAATTAGATCATATTTTTGCTTATATACTCTATTGACTCTTTCTATATGTTTTTTCCAATATCCTGTTCTCAAATATTCATCAAAGGCCCTTTGTAAAAATCCAGAAGAAGTAATATCAGTAGTATGTTTAGCCTTAATAATATCTCTAAGTATATTATTAGGCAAGGTGACAAATCCGATCCTAACGCCAGGCATAAATATCTTAGAAAAGCTTTTTATAAATATAACCTTATCTTTAGTATCCATAGATTTTAAGGGAGTTTTATCTTTATTTCCAAAGGATAAATCTGTAAGAAAATCGTCCTCAATTACATAGAAATTATATTCATTTGCTAATTCTAATATGGCTTTTTTCTTTTCATGGGAATAAGAGTATGTTGTAGGACTTTGGTAGTTAGTCATAATATATATAAACTTAGGATGGTATTTTCTTACAAAGGATTTCAGCAATCTTATATCTATTCCATCTTCCTTCATAGGTACCCCTATAATATTAGCACCTCTAGAGCTAAATGCAGCCATGGCACCTGAATAAGTAGGATTTTCTACCAATATATGGTCACCATGATTAATCAATGTTTTAGCAATAATATCTAGCCCTTGTTGTCCTCCAGAAGTAATAAGGATTTGTTCCTTATCTATTTTAAAATCATAATTTAGAAACAAAAACTTAGATATAGATTCCCTTAAAGGCTCGTAACCGTTAATTTCAGGATATAAAAATGCTTGCCCCCCATCCCTATCTAAAACCTTAACTAAGGATTTTTTAAATTCTTCTATAGGAAATAGATCAGCAGTTGGTGAAATGGATGCAAAATTTATACTATCTTTAGGAATAGGTAATATGCCTGACACCATCAATTCCATATGTCCTTCTTCTAAATAAGAAAGCTCCTCAGGATTATGTATTTTTTTAATATAAGTTCCACTACCCTTAACTGAATAAACATAATCTTCCTGTTCTAATAATTTATAAGCATTAACAATGGTAACATTGTTAACCCCTAGGTATTTAGATAAAGCTCTAATAGAAGGTAATTTTTCTTCCTTTAATTCATTTTCCAATATTAGTGATTTAATACTTTCGTATACCTGAATATATAAAGGTATATTTGAATCTTTATTTAAGGAAATCTTTAACATAATATTAATACCCTCCTTAATGTATGGATACATTTATTATAACAGATAAAAAAATTAAAACAAATATTAAAGGATTAAATTTATGGTTATAGATATATGGAAAATAAGATAGATGTATTATATAATTAGTATGGGGATAGCTTAATATAGGGATAAATAACTCTAAGGGGGTTTTTATGAAAGGGATAAGAGTTAGGAATCATAAGAGATTTAAAATATTTATTATAATGATGCTTATGGGAACCATGTTTTTTGTAAATTATTTTAATAAAAATCAAATGTTGGGATCATTTTCTTTTTTAAATAATAAATCAAAGACTCTAAACTTGGTTTCTACTTTATCTGTAGGAGAAATAGAAAGTATAAAAATATTTGATGATACAATTGCCATATGGAATAATAGCAAATTATCATATCTAAATACAAAGGGAGAAATTATTTTAGAAAAGAAATTTCAATTTAAAAATCCTGATATAGTATTTGGAAAAGACAGTATATATGTGATGGATAAAGACGCTGGAGATATTTATATACTTGATAAAGAGGGAAATACAATAAAAAGATTTAAGTTAGAAGGAAGCATAAAAAATCTAAAAGAAGATGGAGATAATATATTAATCCATACAGATTTACAAGAAACAAAAACCATGAATATATTAGATAAGAAGGGTAATTTAATCCGAAATAATAATATATCTAATAAAAATATATTAACCTATAATGTAAATAATAAAAATACAAAATATATAATATCTAATTTAAACTTAAGGGAAAAAACTCCTGAAAGTGATATTTTTCTATATTCTATTGATGATGGAAAAGAAATTAATAATCTAAGATTTGAAAATCAGATAATTTTATTTACCCAGTTTATTGATGATAAAATAATAGTATTAACAGATACAAAACTTCATCTTATAGAAAATGGTAAGATAATCTGGCATAAAGAAATATCAGATATTAAAACCATAGAATTAATAGGTGGGAAAATATGTATAATATACAAAAATATCTTTGAAGTAATAGATTTAAAAGGAAATATAGAATCAACCTTTACTTTAGAATCAGACTATAAAAAAATATTACCATATAAAAAATATGTTTTACTATATGGTAATAATGATATACTGGTAACCAAGGACTCTAAAAAAGTATTACATCAAAGATATACAGATGAGATTTTAGATTTACAGACAGGTAAATCTTTTATATTAGTTCGTAGTATGGATAAAATAGAATTATATAAAATAGATAGCAATAAGAAGGATAATTAATTTTATAATATATATTAATGGAGGTATGTAATTATGAATATAGAAGTAGATGCAAGGGGACAAGCTTGCCCAAAACCAGTAATTATGACTAAGAAGCAATTAGATGAAGTTACATCAGGAGTAATCACAACTATTGTAGATAATGAAGTAGCTAAGGAAAATGTATCTAAATTAGCTACCAGTATGGGATTTAGCTTTGAAGTAGATCAGATGGATGGGGATGAATACCGTATATCTATTAACAAGGGAGATATAAAGATAGAATCACAAGTATCTACTTCAAGTAAGTTTAAGGATATGACCATAGCCTTTGCTTCAGATACTATGGGAAAGGGGGATGAAGGTTTAGGAAAAATCCTTATGAAAAGCTTTGTGTATACAGTTTCAGAATCAACTCCATACCCATCAACTTTAATATTTTATAATTGTGGAGTAAAACTAACTTGTGAAGGTTCAGAAGTACTTGATGATATTAAAAAGCTTGAAGATGAAGGTGTAGAGATTATATCCTGTGGTACATGCCTAGACTTTTTAAATATTAAGGATAAATTAAAAGTAGGATCCATTTCAAATATGTATACTATTTATGAAAAACTTAAGGACCCTGCATCAAATATAATTATTGGATAGGAGTAAATATGAAAAGAGAAATATATGGATTAATCACATTTAAATCTACCCATTTTGCATTACAAGGGGAAGTAGTATTTAAAGATAATAATATAGTATTTAAAACCATACCTACACCTAGAGAAGTTAGTCATAGCTGTGGTTTAGCCCTACTATTTATGGTAGATGATATAGATATAGTAAAAAACATTATAGAAAAAGGACTATTACAGATTGATGGATTATATAGATATACTAAAGACGGCCACAATAGTAGTGCAGAAAAAATCTTATAATCCTTAGGGAGGTTTTATGGAGAATTTTAATAATTTTATAAGTAAGTTTATAAAGGACAATAGTGGACAATTAAATATATTTGGAAAACTAGGTAAGATAACAATTATATTTATAATTATTTCTATAGTTAATAAGCTGATAAATAAGGCAATAGATAAAACAATAAACAACAAAAGAAAAACTGATTTATTAATAGATTACAAAAGGGCAAACACATTAATAACTGTATTAAAAAAAATTATAAAATATATACTTATATTCATTGGGATAATAATGTCCTTAGATATGTTTAATATTAAAACAACATCAATATTAGCTACTGCAGGTATAGGAGGACTGGCTATAGGATTTGGTGCCCAGTCCTTGGTTAAAGATGTTATAACAGGATTCTTTATATTATTGGAAGATCAATACTCTGTAGGTGATCTTGTAGAAACAGAAGGATTTGAAGGAATAGTAGAAGATATAGGACTTAGGGTAACCAAGTTAAGGGCCTTTTCAGGAGAACTTCACATCATACCTAATGGTAATATACAAATAGTTACAAACAAGACTAGGGGATCCATGAGGGCCTTGGTTACAGTAACAATCTCCTATGAAGAAGATATTGATAGGGCTGTTAAGGCCTTAGAGAAGGTATGTGAAGAAATCAAAAGTTCAAACCAATCCATAGTAGAAGGACCTACTGTTTTAGGAGTTACAGAATTTGGAGAATATGGTATAGTTCTTAGTATTGTAGCTAAAACTCAAGCCATGGAACAGTGGGCAGTTGAAAGGCATATAAGGAAAAAAGCAAAAGAGGCATTACAAAAAGAAAATATAAAAATGCCTTATCCTAAAAGGGTTATTATTGGAGGGGAAAATAAATGATTTTACACTATAAAGTAGGGGATATAATAACACTCAAAAAAGGTCATCCCTGTGGAGAAAATAAATGGGAAATCTTGAGAACTGGAGTAGATATTAAATTAAAATGTCTAGGATGTGAAAGACAGATTTGGATACCTAGAATTGAATTTGAAAAACGAGTACGACGAATATTAGTAGATGAAAAGTGGATATCTATTATACATCATAAACCAGATAATAAGTAAGCTAATCTAAAATTTAGATTAGCTTATTTATACAATTTTTATCTATGTAATTAATAAAAATACATAACTTAATCTAAATTCTTACTTTGAAAATATAGGATTTTATTTTAACATTAAGCTACAGCATAAAATATAAGAGTTTTTTAATTATAGGAGGTGTTTTACTCATGTCAAGGTACTCAAAAAGGATGGAGCATATTCGAGCTTCAGAAATAAGAGAAATTTTGAAATTAACCCAAAGACCTGGACTTATATCGTTTGCAGGAGGATTACCTGCTCCTGAGCTATTTCCGGTAAAAGAATTAATAGAAATCAATGAAGAAGTGTTAAAAAATCACAGCAATCAAGCATTACAGTATGGACTTACAGAAGGTTATGGGCCTTTAAGAAAGGCTATAGCTAAGAGAATGGAAAAAGTCCATGTAAAGACACATGGAGAAAACATATTAGTAATTAGTGGATCACAGCAAGGACTAGATTTTACAGCTAAGATATTTTTAGATAAAGATGATGTAGTTCTTTGTGAAAGCCCAACTTACTTAGGTGCTATAAATGCTTTTAAAGCCTATGAACCAAAATTCGTAGAAGTAGAAACAGATGAAGATGGTATGGTCATGGAAGATTTAGAGAAAAAGCTAAAAGAAAATAAAAACATTAAACTTATATATGTTATTCCAGACTTTCAAAATCCATCAGGAATAACATGGTCTATTAATAGAAGAAAAAAACTTGTAGAACTGGCAAATAAATATGATGTTGTTATAGTAGAAGATAGCCCTTATGGGGAGCTAAGATTTGAAGGGGAAATATTGCCAGCAGTTATGCATTATGATACACAAGACAGAGTAATATTTTTAGGAACCTTTTCCAAGACCCTTTGCCCAGGTATGAGAATAGGCTGGGTGGCTGCTTCTAAAGAAATATTAAATAAATATATATTAGTAAAGCAAGGGGCAGATTTACAGTCTAGTACCATAACACAGATGGAAATTGCTAGATTCATGGAAGAGTATGACTATGATGGACATATAGAGAAAATAAAAGAAGTATATGGAAAAAGAAGAGATTTAATGATGGATACAATTAAAAAAGAATTCCCAGAAGGTATAAAATATAATTATCCTGAGGGAGGATTATTTACTTGGATAGAGCTTCCAGAATATATAGATACTAGAAAATTAGCACTAAAAGCATTGGAGGAAAATGTAGCATTTATTCCTGGAGGATCCTTTTATCCAAATGGTGGACATGAAAATGCCTTTAGATTAAACTTTTCAAATATGGAGGAAGATAGAATAGTAGAAGGTATAAAAAGACTAGGAAAGGTCCTCAAGGAAGAACTACACCAGTAGATGATAATCCATAGTCTATGGCAAAGGAATAATTATATATTTTTATAAACTAAATATTTAATAGAAAAAACTAGCATCAGATAGAGTTTTATACCAAATAAGATGCTAGTTTTATTGTATCTTAATAGTAATTTCTGTACCTTTATTAGGAGTACTGCTTAAATCTATAGTACCCTTATGATATTCAACAATGTGTTTAACAATGGAAAGGCCTAAGCCTGTACTATTAGTCTGTTTTCCTCTGCTTTTATCTACCATATAAAATCTTTCAAATATTCTATCCTGATCTTCTATAGGAATACCAATGCCTGTATCTACTACCTTAATAAGGGTATAAGGGGAATCTTTAAATATTTTTAAAGTCACCAAACCACCTTTATTAGTATATTTAATAGCATTATCTAAAAGATTATAAATAAGCTCTTCCATCATAGATTTATTTGCCCTTAAAACCGTTTTAGATCCTATAAATTCTAATTTAATATCTTTACTTTTAGCCATAAGGTGGAAATTATCTAGGATTTCTTTACCAACAGAATAAATATCTACTAAATCCAATTCTTTTTTTATACTTTCATCTTCAATTTTAGATAGTCTAATTATGGAATCAATTAAATCTAAAAGTCTATTGCCTTCTTTTTTAATAATTGAAGCAAACTTTTTAATATCCTGTTCCTTTGCAACATCATTTTCAATCATCTCTGCATATCCATTAATTGAAGTCAAAGGTGTTTTAAGCTCATGGGACACATTTGCAGAGAACTCCCTACGGATTAGTTCAGCTTTATATTTTTCAGTATAATCTACCATTAAAATTATAGCTCCTAAAGTTTCATCATTAGATAAAACAGGGCTTATGGAAAAAAATATATATTTATTATTTAGTTGAAGAATCAAATCATGGCTTTTATGATCATTAAAAACTGTATCTATAGTTTCATTGATTTCTATATTTCTACATAGAGTAATAAAAGATTTAGAGATATAAGAAATATCCTTGCTACTATTTAGTAGATTCATTGCACTTTGATTAATAGATAATATATATTTATTATTATCAACTAAAATTAAGCCTTCATTCATATTAGACATTATGGTTTCCATAATATGAGCTCTTTCTTTTATATCTTTTAATTGTAGATTAATTTTTTCACTTTGTTTTACTAAGGTTTTTATAAAGGGTAGTAGTTCATCATAAATATCAAGGGTATCTAGTTCATTTTTGATTAATAAATTTTCCATATTTTCACCTATATCGTTAATAGGAGTTAATATTTTTGAACCTAAAAATGATGAAATAAAAGCGGAAATAAAAAGGATCAAAAATAAAACTAGAAGGACACCAGGAAGTATTTTTAAAAATACAGACAGCATACTATCTGTTTCCTGTGCCAATCTCAAAATATTATTATTTGAAAGTAAAATGGCATAATAGTAGGTATCCTTTTCAAGAGTAGTAGAATGTCTTATGGAGTCGCCAGAGCCATTTTCAAGAGCTTTTTGCACTTCAGGTCTATTAATATGGTTTTCCATTTCCACTGGATCTTTATAGGTATCAAAGAGTATGTTACCACTACTATCTATTAAGGTAGCCCTAATAGTAGTATTATTATATATCATATTTTCAGATAATAATAAATTTGATGTTTCTAAATAGTTACCTACAGTATGAGCATAGTCTTTTATAAAGCTCTTTGTTCTCTCCATATGAAAATTATAAAATATTAAAACTAAAAAACTAGTAACAAGTATAATAGATATGATAGATATAATGGTTAAAGATCTATATACTTTTCTTTTCATAGATTTCATAGTCTTTCACCTATTTTATAACCTACATTTCTAATGGTTTGAATAAAGATTCCACTTTCACCTAATTTTTGTCTTAGGGTGCCAATGTGAACATCTACTGTTCTAGTTTCCCCTTCAAAATCATATCCCCAAACTTCATTTAAAACCTTTTCTCTACTTAAAACTATATTTTGGTTTTTTAGTAGATAATACAAAAGTTCAAACTCTTTATAAGTTAAATATATTACAGAATTATCTACGGTGACTAAGCGTTTGTCATAGTTAAGAACAATATTTTTAAAAGAGATAATATTATTAGAACTACCTATATTTACTCGTCTTAAAAGGGCCTTAATTCTAGATATTAGCTCCATTACACTAAAGGGTTTAATTATATAATCATCTGCCCCTGTGTCCAGACCAATAACCCTATCATACTCGCTACTTTTAGCTGTAAGCATTATAACAGGCATAGACATGGTTTTAGGATTCTGTCTTATATTTTTTAAGATACTTAGTCCATCTTCATCAGGAAGCATAATATCAAGGAGAATCAAATCTGGTGTAGATTTATCTAGTTCCAAATAGAAATTGGCTGCATTCTCAAATCCCATTGCATCAAATCCACTATTATTTAAAGCATAAACTATCAATTCTCTAATATTATCATCATCTTCTACACAATAGATCTTAGTCATAGTATCACCTCAAGTTTAAATATTTTCCTCATGGACCCCAGTTATGGAAAACAACACCCATTCAGCTATATTTTGTGCATGATCACCTATCCGTTCAAAGTATTTTGCAATCATTAGAAAATCAATAGCCTGATGGCCATTACCTATATCTTTTCTAATTAGGGAAATCAGTTCTTCTTTTATTATATCAAACAAATCATCTATTATATCATCTTCCAATATAACTTTTTTAGCCAAGTCCATATCTTTGTTTATAAAGGCGTCAATACTATCCTTTACCATCTTTACAGTAGTCTTTGCCATTTCAGGTAGATGAATCAATTCCTTAATATAATTTTGATCCATTATACATAGGCTTATTTCTGCTATATCTTGAGCTTGATCTCCTATTCTTTCTAAATCTGTTATAATCTTTAATATAGATGATATAAGTCTTAAATCTCCTGCTACAGGATGTTGTTGTAATAGGAGTCTTAAGCATTTATTTTCAATATTCTTTTCCATTGAATTGATTTCATCATCAGAAGATATGACTTTTTTAGCTAAGACTAAATCCTTACTTATTAGGGCCTTTGATGCATCCTCAATAGCCCTTTCTACTAAGCTTCCCATCTCAATAAGTTCATTATTAAGCAGTTCTAATTCTTTATCAAATCTATTTCTCATATTATTCACCATCCATCTATTAATTTTATATCTATCCAAATCTTCCAGTTATATAATCTTCAGTTCTCTTATCCTTAGGTATAGAAAACAAGGTATTTGTATCATCAAATTCAATGACTTCACCATTTAGGAAAAAGGCAGTTTTATCAGAGATTCTTGTGGCCTGTTGCATATTATGGGTTACTATTATAATAGTGTATTCCTTTTTTAACTCCTGTACTAAGTCTTCGATTTTAGCCGTAGATATTGGATCTAAAGCACTAGTAGGTTCATCCATTAATAGGATTTCAGGTTCAACTGCTAGAGCTCTTGCAATGCAAATTCGCTGCTGTTGACCACCAGATAGCCTTAAGGCGTTCTTATTTAAACTATCCTTTACTTCATCCCAAATAGCTGCCCTTTTTAAACTTTTCTCTACTATAGAATCAAGGGTCAACTTATTTTTAATACCGTGGGTCCTAGGGCCATAGGCAATATTGTCATATATACTCATAGGAAAAGGATTAGGCTTTTGAAAAACCATACCTACTCTTTTTCGCAGTATATTTACATCTATATCTTTAGAAAATATATCCTTATTGTCCAACTTTATTGATCCAGTAATCTTGCAACCTTCCACCAAATCATTCATTCTATTGATACTCTTTAATAAGGAAGACTTGCCACATCCTGAAGGGCCTATAAATGCAGTTATTTGATTTTTTTCAATATCCATATTTATATTTTTCAAGGCATGAAAATCATCATAATATAAGTCTAAATTTTGTATATTTAATTTACTCATTATATCGTCCTTTCTTTATTTTGTTACCCATATAATTGGATAAGCCATTTATAATCAAAATCAATATCAACAATACAACTCCTGTAGCATAGGACTCCTTTATATGAAATCCTTCAGAAGATAACAAATACATGTGAAGGGAAAGAGTTCTACCAGATGAAAACAAACCATCAGGTATCTTAGCTACTGTACCTAAAGTATATACAAGGGCTGCAGTTTCACCAACTATACGTCCTATAGCCAATATTACACCAGATAGAATCCCAGGCATAGCAACAGGTAGTACTATTTTAAATATGGTTCTAAGTTTACCAGCTCCAAGGCCAAAACTAGCTTCCCTTAAGCTATTGTCTACAGACATTAAAGCCTCTTCAGTAGTCCTGATTATAAGAGGTAGCACCATAATAGTTGCAGTTAAAGTTCCAGATATTAAAGAATATTGAAATCCTAATTTAATAACAAAGAACAACATTCCAAAAAGTCCATATACAATAGAGGGTATACCAGACAATGTTTCTGTAGTTAATCTAACAATTTCTACAAACTTGCTTTCTTTATTGGCATATTCTATTAAATAAAATCCTGTAAATACTCCTAAAGGAGTAGCAATAATAAGAGTAAGAAACACAATCATTACAGTAGTTATAATAGCTGGAAATAAGGATACATTTTGTGATGTATATTCTATTTCAAATAAAGACAATTTTAAATTTGGAATACCTTTAACCAAAATAGATCCAATTATAAAAAATAAAATACTAAAGGTTAAAATTGCTGAGAGTTTAATTACATATCTGGTAGCTTTATTCAATTTAAAGTCCTCCTTTTAACTATGGAAAATATAATATTTATCAATAAGATAAATACAAATAAAACAAGGGCAGTAGCTATAAGAGCTTGTCTATGGGTATCTGCAGCATAAGTCATTTCAATTACTATATTAGTAGTAAGAGTTCTTACACCTTTAGTTAGACCAGCTGGCATACGAGCTTGATTTCCAGTTACAAGTATTACTGCCATAGTTTCACCTAAGGCTCGACCTATACCTAAAATAATAGAAGATATAACTCCTGATTTTGCAGCAGGTAGAACAATTGCCATAATGGATCTTTCATGACTAGCTCCAAGGGCTATACTTCCTTCATAATAACTTTCTGGTACGGCTCTAATAGATGCTTCTGATATACTTATAATTGTAGGAAGTATCATAATTCCCAATAATATTGAGGCAGTAATAATATTCATCCCTGTTCCACCAAATATATTTCTAATAATAGGAACTATGGTAGTTAAGGCAAAAAAACCATATATAATGGAAGGGATGCCAGACATAAGATTGATACAAGGCTTTAAAAATTTATATAGTTTTTTATTGCTAAATTTAGCAAGGTAAGTAGCAGTAAAAATTCCAATAGGAACTCCAATAATAACAGCACCAATAGTTACATATAAAGAGCCCATTATCATAGGAAGAATTCCATAAGAAGGGGGGGAATTGGAAGGCTTCCATTGCTGACCTAATAAAAAGTTCTTAAGTCCATACTCTTTAATAAAGGGAAGCCCTCCATTAAAAATAAATATACAAATTAGTATAATTGCTACAATAGATGTCATAGCAGAGAAAATAAAAATAGCTTTCATTAACTTTTCAATAAAATTTCTTTTCATAGCATAGATTTCTCCTTTTCATAATTAGTACATAACCAAAATATCAAAATTATGTAAAGTTTAGCCCTATATATATGTAAAATATATGTAAAAAAATAACCTAACTTAGTTAGGTTATTTTTCTATACTATCCCAAGTAGTTGAATCACCGGTATAGATAGCTTTAATTTTATCAAAAGATATATCTTCTATGGTATTTCCAGTATTTACTATTACTGCAATACCATCTATGGCAATAGGTTTATGATTTAATTTTTCCATTTCAGAATCCTTCAAATCCCTGGAAGCCATACCAATATCTGCACTACCTTCCATTGTAGATTGCATACCTGCAGAAGAACCAGTAGATTGAATTTCTATAGAAGTACCAGGATTTAGCTCTTCATATTTTTCAGCTAATTTTTCCATTACTGGAGTAACAGAAGTAGAACCAGCTACTGTTAGATTACCTTTTTCCTTTGAACTATTATAATCAGATAAATCTGTACTTACTTGAACATAACCTTCATCTACTACTATTTTTTGTCCTTCAGTACTTAATATAAAATTGATAAAATCTTCTCCTAGGGGGCTTAAATCTTTTTTATAAGCAATATTAAAAGGTCTAGATATTTTATATGAGCCATCTTGGACATTTTCAAAGGATGCTTCTACTCCATCTATCTTTAGGGCTTTTACTGTATCGCTTAATGAACCTAAGGAAATATACCCAATGGAGTATTTATCTCCTGCTACAGTAGTCATAACTGCATCAGTACTATTTTGGATTATGGCTTCTTCATAAGTTTTATCTACTTCATTTCCATTTTCATCCTTTTCTAGCACTCCTACTATTTCAACAAAGGCTCCTCTAGTACCTGATCCATCTTCTCTACTGACTACATTTATACCATTGGAAGTATCAAATCCTTCTACTCCATCTTTGGATGTTGAACTTTTACTACACCCAGTTGCAAAAATAAAAGACATAATTACCACTAGTGTTAAACTAATTATTTTTTTCATATAATCTTCCTTTCAAAATGATTTTGATTATATAATAAAGTACAAATGTAAAATCCAGTAGCTAACTAATGTTAAAACTATGTAAAATCAATTTATATTTAAAATAATATTTCACTTAAGACCTATATTTTTACTTGTATAGATAAGCTATTAGTGGTATAATACTTGAGTATCCTTGCTCTATTTAATAATAGAGCCGATAGTCCATAAGGAGGTGAAATAAATGAGAAAATATGAAGCTATTTTTATCTTTTTACCTAATGTAGAGGAAGAAAAAAGAAATCAGCTACTTGAAAGATTTAAAGGTATAATTGAAGCTGATGGTTCCATTTCAAATGTAGATGAATGGGGAATTAGAAAGCTTGCTTATTTAATCGATGACATAGCAGAAGGTTATTATGTTTTAATGAACTTTGAAACTACACCTGAAGTTGTTAAAGAATTAGATAGAATTGCAAAGATTTCCGACAGCATTATGAGACACATGGTCATTAGAGAAGACGAATAATCTAAGGATGGTGGTATAATGAATAATGTTGTATTAATAGGTAGGCTAACTAGGGATCCGGAATTAAGATATATACCTAATTCTGGTACACCAGTATCTACATTTACATTGGCAGTAGATAAGCAATTATCTAGGGACAAAAAACAAGAAATGGAAGCTAGAAACCAGCCAACAGCTGATTTTATCAGAATTGTAGTTTGGGGCAAAATGGCAGAAACCTGCGCAAACTATCTTGTAAAAGGTAGATTAGTTGGAGTTCAAGGTAGAATTCAAACAGGAAGCTACGATGACAAAGATGGTAAAAGAGTGTATACCACAGATATAGTAGCAAACAATGTAGAATTCCTTGAATGGGGAGATAATAATAACAGATCATCAGGATTTGATTCCTCAGGATCAGATTTCCCAGATATAGAAGGTTTCCATCCAATAGACAATGATGATATTCCATTCTAGAAGGAGGGAAAAAGATGCAAAGAAGATATAGACCAAGAAAAAAAGTTTGTAGTTTTTGTGCAGATAAAACACAAAAAATAGACTATAAAGATATAAATAAATTAAAAAAATATGTTACTGATAGAGGTAAAATTCTTCCAAGAAGAATATCAGGTAACTGCTCAAAACATCAAAGAGAATTGACAACAGCAATAAAAAGAGCTAGACAGGTTGCATTATTACCATATAGTGCAGAATAAGAGAGGAATTTCCTCTCTTTTTTATTTGTTTTTATTTGACTTATTTTCCTATACTCTGTATTATTTTAATAAGACCTTTTTTGAAAAATATATTATAATAAGGGTGGGGAATATGGTGAGAAATAGGGACATAGATATTATAAAGAATATGAAGACCATAGAGTGGTTAAAGGCAGAGTTATTAACCAATATGGCATATTTACATAAGACTTTAGTCAATAATGAAGATAATACAAAGGAAAATCTTGAAGACGCCATATCTAATGTAATACTACAAACCTATATTTTAGGGAAAAGATTAGGACTTGAATTTGAAGACATAGATTCAGCTTTAAAAGAAAATATTAAACTAAATTTAATTGAAGAGCATAAAATCGAAAAATGGTATGGAGATTTAAGTAAACTATTAGATTATCTAAGTTCTAGATAAAAATTTGAGGTGATATACTTGAACAGCAAAAAAGACAATATAGTATTAGAAACATTTTTTGTAATTATCCTAGCTACATTACTAACTATATTTAGTATAGGTTATTTTCCTTACATACTACCATTATTTCCAGCAATATTTATAGCATTCTCCATAAAGAACAGGATATTGCCTAGTATAATAAATATGCTTATAGTTTCCATATTAGTAGCTTTAGTTGGAGGAGTACAATTAGGTATATTTATTTTTGTTATCTTTGGACCAATGACATTAGTATCTTCATATCTTATTAAAAATAGAAGATCTAATATGGAGATACTTGGATACTCTTCCATGGTATTGTTTATTTCTATACTAGTTTTATTTAGTTTTATAGACGCAAGTGGAATTGATATATTAAATGAGTTAGAAGAAGCTTTTAAGCAGTTTGTATCTATGCAATTAGAAGCCCTAAAGGAAATAGGTCTTACATCATCTGAAATATTTGAGTCAAAGGAACTTTTAGAAACTGGATATAGAAACTTTTTAACCATAGTACCATCTGTTTTACTAGTCATATCCTTAGGCATAATTTATATAAATTATTTATGTGCTACTAAGATATTAAAAAAATCAGGCATACAAATCGTAAATCTCCCTAAATTTTCAAGATTTAGATTACCAAATGACATAGTGCCAGGAATTATAATTATGTTGTTAGCAGGAGTAATAATGAAAAGAATGGATATTAGTCATAGTGATACCATATTTTTAAACATAGTAGTACTAATCGAATTTGCATTATTTTTACAAGGCCTTTCAGTAGTAGATTATTATTTTACAAAGAAAAAAATGTTTTTATTAGTGAAGATAATATTATATATTATGTTTATATTTAATGCATCAATGACTACTATAATCTCTATATTAGGAGCAGTTGATATAATATTTAATATTAGAAAAATAAAAAGTTTCAAATCCCTATAGGAGGGTTAAATATGAATAATAAATTATTTCACTGGTCAGATGCTAAGGTTTACCTAGCTATAATAGCTATTATGGTAGCAATAATTGGATTTTATCAACCAATAATAGGAACCATATGCGGTCTTGCATTTGCTTATCTAATATATTATGCATATATAGAGGCAAATACTAGAAATGAAGAACTTAAAAAATATATAGAAACATTATCTGACAAGTTTGAATCTGCTACTAAACATGCCATATTCAATATGCCATTTCCATTAGTATTAATAGATAGCAATGGAATTATAACATGGTATAATACGCCATTTTTAGATATGATAGTAGAAGAAGATATATTAAATGAAAGCATATATGATTTAGTTCCAAATTTTAAACCAGAAAAAGTTTTAAACGCAAAAGAAAATGAAGCTATACCTATTGAATATGACAATAGGGATTATTTAGTATATCCAAATTTTATTGACAATAAAAAAATATCAGGATCTGAAAATAGAGTAACAATGTTATATTGGGTTAACAATTCTGATTATGTAAAGCTTGAAAAACAATATATCGATGAAAAGACTACAGTAGCTATTGTCTACGTAGACAACTATGATGAAGTAAAGAGTAGTACAACAGATATTAATAGACCCCTACTATTAGCAGAAATAGATAAAAGAATTACAGAATACTTTACAAATTATAATGGCATAGTTAGAAAGTTTGAAAATGACAAATATATAATAGTATTTAACAACAAATCCTTGGAAATAATTCAAGATAAAAGATTTGATATACTTGATGATCTAAGGGAATTAGATAAGGGAAATAAAATTCCTATTACATTAAGTATGGGAATATCCACATCAGAAAAGGGATTGTTGAAGTCCTTTGAAGATGCTAGGGCTGCAATAGATATTGCCCTAGGTAGAGGTGGAGATCAAGCAGTATTAAATAAAAATGGAAATCTTGAATTTTATGGTGGTAAATCTAAAGCTTTAGAAAAAAGAAACAAAGTAAGATCTAGAGTTATTGGGTATGCACTAAAGCAGTTGATTGATCAAACAGAAACTATATTTGTTATGGGGCACAAAAATCCTGATATGGATTCCTTTGGTTCAGGAATTGGAATACTTAGAGGTATTGAAAATAGAAATAAAAAAGGATATTTAGTAATAAGTGGAGAGAATCCATCTATTAAAAACCTTTATGATAGATTGAGAGAAGAACAACCAGAACTTTTAGAACATCTTATTACACCAGAAGAAGCTAAAGAAATAATAGATGAAAATTCCTTAATGATTTTAGTAGACAATCATAAACCAAGTTTTACAGAAGAGCCAGAATTACTTAATATAGTAGATAAGGTTGTAGTTATTGATCATCATAGAAGAGGTGCCGAATTTGTTGAAAATCCTGTTTTAATATATGTAGAACCATATGCCTCATCAACTAGTGAGTTGGTTACAGAAATATTATCCTATATGAGTGAAAACAATAATCTAACCAAATTTGAGGCAGAGGCACTATTGGCAGGTATTACAGTAGATACTAAAAACTTTAGTTTTCAAACAGGTGTTAGAACCTTTGAAGCAGCCTCTATACTAAAGAGAGCTGGAGCAGATACCACATCTGTAAGACAATTGTTTAGAGATGATTATAATACATTTATTGATAGAGCTGAAGTAATAAGATCAGCCCAAATCATATCCGATAGAATTGCCATAGGAAGACTTGGAAAAGAAGTAGAAAATGGAATTTTAATAGCTGCCCAGGCTGCCGATGAATTATTGGATATAAACCATGTAGAAGCATCCTTTGTCCTTACCTATTCAAATGACAGGATACACATATCAGGCAGGTCTTTAGGTACAATATCAGTTCAATTAATATTAGAGGCATTAGGTGGTGGTGGTCACCTCACTAGTGCAGGAGCTCAAATTAGTGGAGTTCCATTGGAAAAAGCAGAAGAAATGCTTATAGAAGCCATAGATAAATACTTTGAGGAAGGTGAATCATAATGAAGGTTATATTATTAAAAGATGTAAAAGGATTAGGAAAAGCAGGTGAGTTAGTAAATTCTAAAACTGGTTATGCAAGAAACTTTTTATTTCCTAAGGAATTAGCAATAGAAGCAACACCTAATAATCTAAAAAAATGGAAAGAAGAAATGAGTATTTTAGAAGCTAAAAAGAAAGAAGAAAAGGAAGAGGCCTTAAAATTAAAGGAAAAATTAGAAAAGACTACTGTAACCCTTAAAGGAAAAGGTGGAGAAGGCGGAAGATTATTTGGATCTATAACATCTAAAGATATTGCTGATGCACTAAAATCTCAACATAAGATAGATGTAGATAGAAGAAAAATAGAATTAAAAGATAATATAAAAGTAGCTGGAACTACAAATGTAGACATAAGAGTATATCCAGAAATAACTGCAAATATAAAAGTAAATGTAATCATAGAATAGTGAGTGATAATTATGGAAGGTCAATTAATAGGGCGTATCCCACCCCATAGCTTAGAGGCTGAACAATCTGTACTTGGAGCTATGATATTAGATAAGGGAGCCATCAATACAGCTGTAGAGATTATTCGCCCTGAAGATTTCTACAAAGAAGCAAATGCAGAGATATACGAGGCTATTATCCTTTTATTTAATAGGGGTGAGCCTGTAGATTTAATTACCTTGTCTGAAGAATTAAAGAGAAGGGGAACCCTAGAAAACATAGGGGGACTTACCTATTTAGCTAATTTATCTGGAGGTATAGCAACTACTGCCAATACAGAATATTACTGTAAAATAGTAGAGGAAAAGTCCATATTAAGAAAACTTATATCTTCAAGTAATGAAATAATGGGAAAAGCCTATGAAGATTCTGAAGAGATAAATGCAATAATAGAAAAAGCAGAAAAAAACATATTTGATATAACTCAAGGAACAAATAGGGAAGGATTTGCCCCCATAAGTGAAGTACTTTTAGATAGTTTTGCTAAAATAGAAGAGATGTCAGCAAATCAAGGTGGTCTAACAGGTCTTACAACAGGATTTATAGATTTAGATAATAAATTATCAGGTTTACAAAAATCAGATTTAGTTCTTTTGGCAGCTAGACCTTCTATGGGTAAAACAGCCTTTGGAATCAATATAATAACTAATAGTGCTCTAAAGGCAAATGCAAGTGCAGCCATATTTTCCTTAGAGATGTCTAAGGAACAGTTGGTTCAAAGGATGATATCCTCAGTTGCCCATGTAGATTTACAAAAAATCATCAGTGGTAGATTAACAGAAGATGAGTGGATGCAGATTATAAACTCTATGGGTCCCCTATCCCAAGCTAAAGTGTTCATAGATGATACTCCAGGTATATCCTTAATGGAAATGAAGGCTAAATGTAGAAGATTAAAAATAGAACAAGGATTAGATGTAATACTTATAGATTATCTGCAACTAATGCAAATGGATGGCAAGCAGGAAAGTAGACAACAGGAAATATCTGCAATATCTAGAGGATTAAAGGCATTGGCTAAAGAAATGGAATGCCCTGTAATAGCCTTATCTCAACTTTCTCGTGCTCCAGAACTAAGGGCTGACCATAGACCTATATTATCAGATTTAAGAGAATCTGGAGCCATTGAGCAGGATGCAGACGTTGTTTTATTTTTATATAGGGATGAATACTACAATGAAGATTCTGAACAGAAAAATATAGGAGAATTAATCATAGCAAAACACAGAAATGGACCTACAGGAACTATAGAATTAGTATTTAAAAAGGAATTTACTAAATTCCTTAATAAAGAAAACTTTATAAGTGAATAATAAGATACTATGGAAAATCAGATAAAAAGGCAATAAAATATGAATTAGTTTTTGAAAAACAATGAATATATAGCAGACAACAAATTATTACTTCGGGATAATCCCGAAGTAATAATTTTATATTAGTTTAATATAAGTTTTTATAATAGGAGATTAGTATGGAAATAAGAGGAAAGAGAATAAGTATCAAGCCCTTTAAAGTAGAAGATGTATACTATATGAGAAATTGGGGATACCATGAAAATCCCTTATTAGGTGATTATAATTTTCCCTTTATGACTGATAAAGAAATAGAAATATGGTATAAAATGAAAGCTAAAAACTTTTTCAACAAATATTATGGAGTTTTTAACGAAAATGATATATTAATTGGATATATGGGAATAAAAGGTATTAACTATATATTGAGAAGATCTACCCTAGGTATAGTATTTGATCCTAACTATATTAATAAAGGTTATGGTACAGAAACGTTAAAATATTATTTAAAGTATTACTTTACTAAAATGAAAATGAGATCCATGTATTTAGAAGTTGCAGAGTTTAATACAAGGGCTTATAGCGTATATAAAAAAATGGGATTTAAATCTGTTGGATACTATTTAGATGAGTTTTATGATTCAAACTTAGATCTATCTAGCACATACTATTTAAATGCAAAATCTTCTTTTGTAATAAGTGATGGAAAAGTATATAATTATATCTACAGAATGAGATTAGATAGAGAAGATTATCTTAAAAAATTTACTGATATATAAAAGATTTATGGAGTTGATATAATGAGTTTTTTCTTAGAAACAACAGATATGGATTTAGGGGATACCCCTATAGAAAATATATTTATTAACGATTATATGCCTATGGCCAATGGCACCTATGTAAAGGTCTATTTACTAGGATATAAATATGCTCATGATAGGGATGAAAAAATAGAAGTAAACAATGCCACAATAGCTAAACATCTAGATATACCCTTAGAAGATGTATTAAGAGCATGGGAATTTTGGGAAGATAAGGGGATTATTGAAAGAATCAAATTAGAAGAAGGCAACAAATTTAATTATAAAGTGAGATTTTTAAACCTAAAACAATTATACATAAAAAATAATATAGGCGTATTAAATAAGGAACATGCCAATAAAGAAGTAGATACTCATAAATATAATACTTATGATTTAGTAGATGCAAACAAAGTACCAGCTATAAATAATATGTTTAATACCATAGATTATACAATAAGAAGACAAACTGTACCATCAGAAAAACAAAGAATACTAAACTGGATATATGACTATAATATGAACCCGGATGTTATTGAAGAGGCCTTTGCCTATGGAGTAGAAAGAAAAGGTATTAGAACCATTAGTTATATAGAAGGCATCATAAGAAATTGGTATGATAAGGGACTAACTAACATGGAAGCTATTTTAGAAGATATTAAACAATATGATGAGAAATACTATAGATATCAAAAAATTATGAAAGCCCTAGGCTTAGGGAAAAGGCCTATTAAAAAAGATGAAGCAGAACTAATAGATAAATGGTTTGGAGAATATAAGTTTACTATGGAATTGGTTTTAGAAGCCTGTGAACGTGATAAAAATCCTACCCCTAGTATTCATTATGTAAATGGGATTTTAAAATCTTGGAATGAAAAAGGTATCAAAACAATAGAAGATATAGAATTGTTAGATAAGCCAAAGGAAAAAAAAGATACTAAGGTCACAAAAACTAATATAAGAAGACCAAGTAATACAGTAACCAGATTTCATAACTTTGAACAAAGAAGTGATAAATATACTTCAGAAGAGATAAATGCTAGAGTAGAAGAAATAGCAAGGAGAAAAAGACAGGCCTATAATCAAAAAGCTAAAGGAGAAGCATAACTATGTATAAAGATATACTAAAAGAGGTTAATCTTGAATATGAAAAGAGAAGAGATAATCAAGAAAAGGCTCGTATGGCAAGGGTACAAGAAGTATATAAAAAAATTCCAGCCATAAAGAGAATAGATGAGGAAATATTTAAGACAGGCCTTGATATGTCTAAATATATTATAGGAAATCCTGAGAATTATGAAACACATGCAATAAAAGCAAAGAAAATGATAGAAGCCTTAAAGATGGAGAAGGCTTATTTACTTACAGAATCTAATATTCCTTTAAACTATATGGATATTAAATATGATTGTGAGTTTTGTAAAGATACAGGATATTTAAATAGTGGAGAAAAATGTAATTGCCTAAAACAAGCACTAATCAACAAAGCATATAAGATGTCAAATCTTGAAAATGTATTGGATAAAGAAAACTTTCAAAACTTTAATATAAACATATTTAGTGACGAAACCTTTGAAAATGAAGCAATAAGTCCAAGGGAAAATATGGAGGACTTAGTAGGCATAGCTGAAGGATTTGTAAGTAATTTTGATGAGAAGAATGGAGAAAATCTATTATTTTATGGGACTACAGGTCTTGGAAAGACATATCTTTGTAATTGCATAGCAAAATCCTTATTAGACAAAAATAAAATAGTCATATACCAAACAGCCTTTACCATATTAGAAATATTAGAAAATAGAAGATTTGGTAAAGGTGATAAAAATATGGAAGATTATCAATATAATCTTTTATTTGATGCAGATTTGCTTATAATAGATGATTTAGGTACAGAAGTTTCCAACACATTTACCAATGCAGAAATATTCAATATAGTAAATACTAGGATTATAGCGGGAAAAAAGACTATAATATCTACTAACTTAACTCCTAATGAAATTTCTCAAGTATATACAGATAGAATATTTTCTAGAATATTAGATAAATTTTTGCCTTTAAAATTTTATGGAAAAGATCTAAGATGGGAATAAAAAGTAATAAAAATAGTAATAAAAAAAGCAAGGTATATACCTTGCTTTTTTAGTGATATTTATGGTGACCCCACGGGGATTCGAACCCCGGATACCGCCGTGAAAGGGCGATGTCTTAACCGCTTGACCATGGGGCCATTTAATAAACCAATAATGATTATACTATGGAATATATATATAAGTCAAGTAATATTCATAATTTTAAATTTTATTATTGTCAGTTTTACTATACTAATATATAGTATAGTTATGAAACTTATCTATAAAAAAGTGAGGTGTTTATATTGGGTAAATCAAGTAAAAGTACTGGATTACAAGATTATTTTGTTAAGGTATTAAATGGAATGGCATTAGGATTATTTGCATCATTACTTATTGGACTTATCATCAAGCAATTAGGAGTATTACTACACAAAGATATGTTAGTAGAATTTGGTAATCTTGCACAAAAATTAATGGGACCAGCCATAGGTGTGGGAGTAGCCCATAGTGTAGGAGCACCACCTTTAGGAATATTTGCTTCAGCTGTTACAGGAGCCATTGGAGCAGGAAGTATAAGTTTTGATGGAGCAAACTATATAATAAACACTGGAGAACCTGTAGGAGCATTTATAGCCGCCTTGGCAGGAGCGGAACTTTCTAAGATAATAAGCGGAAAAACAAAAGTAGATATAGTATTGGTACCTATATCCACAATATTATTTGGGGGATACATTGGACGATATATAGGGCCTTATATATCATCTTTAATGACTTATATAGGTAATTTTATAAATATGGCAACAGAATTACACCCAATACCTATGGGGATAATAGTATCTGTTTCAATGGGAATAATCCTTACATTACCCATAAGTTCTGCAGCAGTTGCCATATCCTTAAAACTATCTGGATTAGCTGCAGGTGCAAGCACAGTAGGATGTGCAGCCAATATGATTGGATTTGCAGTAGCATCCTATAAGGATAATGGTATTGGAGGAGTTATAGCTCAAGGCTTAGGCACATCTATGCTTCAAATTCCAAATATAATAAAAAAGCCAAGTATATGGATTCCAGCAATAGTATCTTCAGCTATATTAGGGCCTATATCAACACATATATTAAAAATGGAAAGCAATATGGTGGGAGCAGGTATGGGAACCAGCGGTTTAGTAGGTCAATTTGCAACTATAGAAACTATGGGCTCATCACCTAGGGTATTGGCTATGATCTTGATTATGCATTTTATATTACCAGGTATTATATCCTATATGGTTGGAAATTACATGAGAAAGAAAGGTTATATAAAAACAGGAGACATGAAATTATAAACAAATACATATAAATCATATAAACCATAAAATTTTCCATATGAATTCATATGGAAAATTTTTTATAACAATTTTATAAAAAAACTTAAGTATATCTTAAAAGGATTAAAAATTTTTATCAATAAGCTTAAAAACTTCTTTTCAATGGATTTATATGGAGATTATTTATATTAAAGATTCAAGGTTCATACTTATAAGAATCTGCTAATTAAGGTATCTATGATATGGTTACAAAATAATTAGATAATTTATGAAAATGTTTTCAAAAAAGCTTTGACAATATATTTTAATCGTGATAAAATATTATCATCACTAAATAATAAATACTTTAAAGTCCCATTAGGGATAGATAAAAATATATAGGAGGTAATTTGATGACTTTTAAGTATGTACCAGAACCTTTTAGAATTAAGATGGTAGAACCAATCAAAATGTTAACTCGTGAGGAAAGAGAACAAAAAATTAAAGAGGCAAACTATAACACTTTTGCTCTTAAAGGTGAAGATGTTTATATTGACCTTTTAACTGACAGTGGTACCAATGCCATGAGTGATACTCAATGGGCTGGAGTTATGAGAGGTGACGAAGCTTATGCAGGTGGTAGAAGTTATTACAATCTTGTAGAAGCTTGTCAAGATATATTTGGATATAAATATATTCAACCAGTTCACCAAGGTAGAGCTGCTGAAAAAGTATTATTTGGTCTTTTATTAGAGCCAGGAAAAGTATCAATCTCCAATATGCACTTTGATACTACAAGAGCTCATGTGGAAATAGCTGGAGCAAGAGCAATTGACTGTGTAGTTAAAGAAGCAAAAGATCCAAGTCACATAGCACCTTTCAAAGGAAATATGGATGTAGAAAGATTAGAAGCTTTAATCGATGAACATGGTAAAGAAAATGTAGGCGTAGTAGTAATGACTATTACAAATAACTCAGCAGGTGGACAACCAGTATCCATAGCAAATATGAGAGAAGTATCAGCAATCTGTAAAAAGTACGATATACCACTTTGTATAGATGCTGCTAGATTTGCAGAAAATGCTTACTTTATAAAGCAAAGAGAAGAAGAATTTAAAAATAGTTCCATTAAAGAAATCATTAGAGAAATATTTAGCTATGGAGATATGTTTACTATGAGTGCAAAGAAAGATGCCATAGTAAATATGGGTGGATTATTAGGTATAAAAGAAAATGAAGAATTATATCAATTAGCAAAAGGTAGAACAATATCCTTTGAAGGATTTACAACTTATGGTGGTCTATCTGGTAGAGATCTTGAAGCTTTAGCAATAGGTCTATATGAGGGATTAGATGAAAACTATCTAGCATACAGAAGTGGACAAATGCAATACTTAGCTGCTAGACTTGATGAAGCAGGAATAGCATATCAATCACCAGTAGGAGGACATGGTGTATTCGTAGATGCTAAAGCTTTATTCCCACATATTCCATACAACGAATTCCCAGGACAAGCCTTAGCTATAGAATTATACAAAGAAGCAGGAATTAGAACTTGTGATATTGGTTCATACATGTTAGGTAATGATCCTGATACAGGAGAGCAATTAAAAGCAGACTTTGAATTTACTAGATTAGCTATACCAAGAAGAGTATATACTCAATCTCATATAGATATAATGGCAGATGCTTTAATAGCTATAAAAGAAAGAGCAAGTGAAGTTAAAGGATATAGAATTACTTGGGAGCCTCCAATTTTACGTCACTTCCAAGCACATCTAGAACCAATAAAATAATAAGTAAAATTTAATAAACGGCTAATTCCTATATAGGGATTAGCCGTAATTAAACCATATATATAATTATCCAAAAAAATTAAAAGGAGTGAAGCTATGTCAGCTAAAAACAAAGAAGTAAATACTGTAGTTTCTCTAGAAGGTGATAATAGAGACACCTTTGGCTCTAAATTTGGATTTATTCTCGCCTGTGTAGGTTCAGCAGTAGGTATGGGAAATATTTGGCTATTTCCATATAGAGTTGGACAATTTGGCGGGGCTGCATTTTTAATACCATATTTCATTTTTGTTGCACTTATTGGTTTTACTGGAGTAATTGGGGAAATGGCCTTTGGACGTGCCATGGGTACAGGTCCCTTAGGAGCATTTGAAAAAGCATTTAAACAAAGAGGTAAAGACTACGGTAGGGTAATAGGCATGATACCAGTAATTGGATCCCTTGGTATTGCCATAGGATATTCAGTAGTAGTAGGTTGGATACTTAGATTTTTAATAGGATCTTTTACAGGTTCTATGATGAATGCGCCAGATTCAGTTGAGTATTTTGTTAGTATTGCAGGCAATTTTGGCAGTATTACATGGCATCTATTAGGACTTTTAATTCTTCTTGTAATTCTTTCCCTTGGGGTAGCAGATGGAATCGAAAAAGTAAACAAAATCCTTATGCCTACATTTTTCGGACTATTCCTAATATTGGCAATCAGAATAGCTTTTGTAGATGGAGCTATTGAAGGATATAGATATATGTTTGTTCCAAGATGGGAAGCTTTATTGGATCCAAAAACATGGGTATTTGCATTAGGACAGGCATTTTTCTCATTATCTTTAGCAGGATCTGGTACAGTAGTATATGGTTCTTATTTAAAGAAATCAGAGGATATAGTAGATAGTGCAAAGTATGTTGTAATATTTGACTTTATAGCAGCTATATTGGCAGCACTAGTAGTCATACCAGCAGTATTTGCATACAATCTAGACCCAGCATCTGGACCTCCTCTAATGTTTATAACATTACCAAGTGTATTTAAACAGATGCCTCTTGGAAATATATTTGCAGCAGTATTCTTTGTTGCAGTATTCTTTGCAGCAGTTACATCTTTAATGAATCTAATGGAAACGCCTATAGAAGCTTTACAAGAGAAATTTAAACTTTCAAGATTTAAGGCTGTATCCATTATAGTAGGACTAACTGCACTAGTAGGTGTATTCATAGAAAATGGAGACGTAGTTTCCAAATGGATGGATGTATTATCCATATATGTAATACCTTTAGGAGCAATATTGGCAGCTATAGCTTTCTTCTGGGTATGTAAGGATGGATTTACTAGGGAAGCAGTTCAAATGGGTAGAGATAAAATAATAGGTGGATGGTTTGAACCTATGACAAAATATCTATTTGTTGGTTTATCTATATTTGTATATATAATGGGAATACGATATGGTGGTATAGGTTAAAGTTAAATAAAAACTACTAGATATTAATATCTAGTAGTTTTTTTACTTATCTTTAGAAGCTATCCGAATATATCTATACAAAGTAGCCTCGGAAACCCCTAGTTTTTCAGCCACTTCAGTTACAGCACCCTTCAATCTAAATACTCCCTTATTATTTAACTTCCTAACGATATCAATTTTTTCCTCTTGATTAAGTCTACCTACAGGAATATCAGAATAATCTAAGGCATCATCCAAAAGATTTTCAGCAACTTCGATAATATCATTAGGAGTATTATCTATAAAATCATAGTGGTGAAGACGTTCATTTTCAATAGATGCATTTTCCATATTAGTTAACTGCAATATATTTTTTGCCAAATTAACATATTTAGACCCATCAAAGTTAATACATAACATTCCTATTAACTTATTATTATCATCTTTTATAAATAGTGATGAAGATCTAATTACTTTATTATTTTGAGTAATTCCCTTATGGCTAATGGCATAATCATTGTCTATGGCAGTTTTATCCCTTATAAAATCAAAGGTTGAGTCTGTAAAAGGATTTTCTTTACTTCTTCCACTAATATGTTCATTTGCTAAAAAAATAATAGAATGTTTTTCATCTTCAAAATCATGAAGTATAATTTCGTACTCTGAACCTAAAGTTTTATGTAAGAATTCAGCCAGTAGAATATACTTCTTTTTTGTTGTTTCATCCATAATATCACCTCACCTTAAGTATTATAGACATAATATAGACACTAAATATCTATAATATAAAATATATATAATAATATTTTATCATAATTAAAAAAGTATTGCATGGATTTCACACTAATATATATTTAAATAATAAAAGCCATGGTATACACCATGGCTTTATTTTTACATCTTATCTATATCAGATTCTACTATATGTCCATTTGGCTTATTGTTAGCCAATAATACATTGAAATATCTTATTAGATTATTATCAATTATATTATTGGATAGTTCTATTTTTTTATCTACATCCACTTCTGCAATGATTGCTTCTGGTTCTTCTATTAATTCATTGCTTTCAATACCATATAATTTAGAGGAAGAGGCAGAATAAAAATATTCATTGTTTACCCAATCACCATCAGGAAACACCACAGTATTATCTTCTAAGTTCATCATATCCTTACCTAATTGATAAGGATTAAATATACCAAGCATATTACCTAAAGTAGGCAAAGCATCTACCATACCCATTGGTGTACTAACAACTTCATTTACCTTCTGATCTTTTGTCCAAATTATAAAAGGTGTCCGCTTTAATTGTTTATTAAAGGCACCACTTATTGAAACATAATCTGGATCATCTCTATGACGGAATTCCCCAGTAGTTTCATCATAATTATAAAGCAATGTAAAGTCTTCTTTAGATATCTTAGCATGATGGTCACCATAAAGCACTACTACTGCATTATCTAAAAGGCCTTCCTTATCCATACCTTCAATAAATGATTGTAAAGCCTTATCAGCATAATGGAAGGATTTAAAGTAATTAGCAATATCAGTATCTTCCATATGATCTACATTAAACTCACCATAATGCTCTAAATCATTAAATGGATAGTGGTTTGTAAGGGTGATTAATGTAGCCATTATAGGTGTGTCTTTATCTTCTTCTTTAAGTCCTTTTATTATATCAATAGATTGCCTAAAGAATGACATATCACTTAGACCTAGACCTATTTCTTCATCTATTTCATAATCATCCTTGCTATAAAATCTGTCATAATCTAAAGCCTCATACATTATATTTCTATTCCAGAAATCTCCTACATTTCCATGCATACTCATAGTATGATAACCTTCTTTTTTAAGAAGTTTTTGTAGACTCATATATTCTCTATCAGCATGGGTTATAAATACAGTTCCATTATTTATAGGTAATAATGATGTATTAAATGTAAATTCAGAATCACTACTAGTACCTACAGAATGTTGTGGATAAAAGTTATCAAAATATAGTCCTTCAGAGGCCATTTTATTTAAAAATGGAGTTACGGGACCATCTGAAAACTCTTGCTCCATTGCAAAAGACTGAGCACTTTCATAGTGGATTACATATACATCTCTTCCTTTAAATATATTAGAGTATTCATTTTCTATACGAGAATTGCTATTATCCTCAACTAAGTCTTCAAATATAGTAGATACCTCTTCTTGCTGTAGCTTTGGTGGTTTAGTAAGAGATACTGAAAATGAAAAACTTTTAATAAAATCTGCCACTGTATAGGAATATACCCCTAATTGTTCTACTAGATATGGCCTGTTCCATTGCTTTACTAAACGACTAAAATCTGTACTGGTTAAAGTCATAGTCACCATAGATAGTAAAAGAATACCTATAGTAAAAGGCTTAAGTAATTGTCTTTTAGAATCTACTATGTTTTCATGGATTGATTCAATCTTATTTAGCTTCTTAATTACTACTATCAATATAATAGTAGGAATTAAAAATATTAGTATTTTAAAATCAAAGGCCTCCATTACTGAATTTCCTAGTTTTTTAAACTGTTTAAGTTGTTTAAACAAGGAAAAGGATATAAAAGAACTATAATATTTATAATATGAATAGTTAACACTATTTAATATACCTAAGAATGCAGATACTGAGATGCAAACCTTATTTCTACGTTTATTAGATATCAAGAAGGATAATACACCAATAAGGGTCATCATTGATATACTAGTTATAATAGGTTTCCAATATAGAGGCCCTCCAACAGTTAAAGCCCTAAGGACCAAATCATTAAGTACTCCACCTGCTACTAAAACTGTAAATATAATTTTACTTTTAATATTTTTATTAACTTTATTGACTTTTTGTTCCATAATACCCCCTCTTCTCTATTACCATTAAATTTTATACTTATACATTTTATATCTTATGTGTAAAAAAATCAATAAATACATATTTCTTAATTATACATCAATACCCAAAATAAGTATATACCACCATAAGTAAGTATATACTTATAATAAGCTTACAATATATTATATTATAATAATACAACAAATAGGTTAATATATAGTTACAATAATGTAAGAAATTGTAGAAAAATAAGATTAACCCTTGGAAATGTCTTGACTTAGCTATTACTTATGATATAATAAAGTTTAATTAAATATTTAGCAAAGAAGGGAAATAGTAAGTAAGGAAGCCTTTAAGAGAGTCAATGGTTGGTGAAAATTGGCAGGTAGAATTATTGAATCCGTCCTGGAGCTAATAACTTTTGAGTGAACTGAAAAGTTAAATAGGGTGGCAACGCGGGTATACTCTCGTCCCTAAATATAGGGATAGGGAGTTTTTTTATTTATTAAAATCAAACTGCTTATTATATAAGGAGGAAAAATTATGTTAGATTTAAAAAGAATAAGAATGAATCCAGAGGAAGTAAAAAAGGCATTACAGAAAAGACATGGTAACTATCCAATAGATGAAGTATTAGAACTAGATGAAAAAAGAAGAAATATACTAGCTGAAGTAGAAGAGATGAAGGCAAAACAAAATCAAGTATCAAAGGAAATTCCAAAACTTAAAAAAGAAGGAAAAGATGTAAAAGAAGTACTAAATGAAATGAAAAATCTTTCAGAAAAGATTAAAGGCTTAGATGTAAATATAAAGGAAATAGACGAAGCCCTAAAACATCTATTACTGCAAATACCAAATACACCTAATGAAACTGTAGTAGTAGGTAAAACAGATGAAGATAATGTAGAAATAAGAAAATTTGGTGAGCCTAGACAATTCCATTTCCAACCAAAGGCCCATTGGGATTTAGGTACAAATTTAGATATACTTGATTTTGAGAGAGCATCAAAGATTACAGGAGCAAGATTTACAGTATTTAAAGGCTTAGGAGCAAAGTTGGAAAGAGCTATCATCAGTTTTATGCTAGATTGTCATACTACTGAGCATAACTATACTGAAATGATGACACCTTTTATGGTAAATAGAGATAGTATGACAGGTACAGGACAACTTCCAAAATTTGAAGAGGATATGTTCCATCTTCCAAGTAAGGACTATTTCCTAGTACCTACAGCTGAAGTACCTCTAACTAATCTTCATAGAGATGAAATACTAGAGGAAAAGGATCTACCTATTTATTATACAGGATATACCCCTTGTTTTAGACAAGAAGCAGGAGCAGCAGGTAGAGATACTAGGGGACTAATTAGAAATCATCAATTTGACAAAGTAGAATTAGTAAAATTATGTAAGCCAGAAGATTCATACCAGGAGCTAGAAAAGTTAACTTCTAATGCAGAAGAAATATTAAAAAGGTTAAATATACCATATAGGGTAGTAATCCTTAGTACTGGAGATTTAGGATTTTCATCAGCTAAGACTTATGATATAGAAGTATGGATGCCTAGCTACGGAAGATATGTGGAAATTTCAAGCTGTAGTAATTTTGAAGACTTTCAGGCAAGACGTGCAAACTTAAGATTTAGAAGAAAAGATTCAAAAAAGGTAGAGTATGTACACACATTAAACGGTTCAGGTCTGGCAGTTGGAAGAACCTTTGCTGCTATTTTGGAAAATTATCAAGAAGCAGATGGTTCAGTAATTATACCAGAAGCACTTAGACCATATCTAAACAACTTAGAAAAAATAAGTTTATAGAATAATTAGAAAGGCTACTTCAAGGGTAATGTATTAGATTATCCTTGAAGTAGCCTTTTAAAAACATCACTTCTACGGGCAAAAGTAATACTGTACTGGAATATCATGGGGATTTATTGTATAATTATAATAAAGATACAATATTTTGAATATTCCTCCCAATGGAGGATTAAAACTAAAGAGTAGAAGAGGGGTTAATATGACAAAGAAAAGGATTTCTATTTTATTGTTAATAGTATTGGCATTATCATTAATAGTTGGGTGTGATAAAAAGGAAACCTCTAATGAAGTAAAAAAAGATTACATATGTATAGCTACAGGGACCACAAAGGGTACCTATTATCCATTGGGAAGAGCTTTAACTAAAATATATAATGATAATATTAAAGATCTAAGGGCCTTAGATCAATCTACCCAAGGATCAGTAGAAAATATGGTCTTAATGGGTAAGGGAAAAGTGGAAATAGGATTTGTACAAAGTGATATTGCCTATTATGCTTTTACAGGAACAGAAATTTTCAAAGATAAAGACAAGGTTGAAAATATTCGAGGTATGACTATGCTATATCCAGAAATAGTTCAGATTATAGCAAATAAAGATGCTAATATAAGTAAAGTAGAAGACTTAAAAGGTAAAACAGTGGCCATAGGAGCTATAGATTCTGGTATAGAAGCAAATGCAAGGCAGATTTTAGGGATTCATGATATAAAATACCAGGATCTAAAAGATGCACAATATCTACCCCTTGAGGAAGCAATAGAAAAATTAAAAAATAAGGAAATAGACGCAGCATTTATAACAGCAGGAATACCTACATCAGCAATATTAGAAATAGAAGAAACATCTAATTTTGTATTTATATCTATATCAAAGGATAAAATACAAAATTTAAATAAAAAATATCCCTTCTATAAGGAAGTACATATACCAGCAGGTACATATAAGGGACAAGATAAAGACATACTAACAGCTGGTATTATGGCTATGTTAGTAGTATCTGAAGACTTAGATGAAGATTTAGTATATGACTTGACTAAGTCAATCTTTGAGTATAGAGATACAATCATAGATAGTCATGATAGGGGCAATGATATAAAATTGGAAAGGGCAATATCAGGTATGCCAATAGAGTTACATAAAGGTGCAAAACGTTATTTTGATGAAAAAGGAATAGATTAAATATACAAGATAAAGCTTTGGCTAAAATTAGGCCAAAGCTTTGTTTTACATATAAACCAGTATAAACATATTTCTCCTACTATTTAAAAACCTTAGAGTAATAATCAGTATCTAGTATTTTTGTGGAATAAAAAAATTTGTTATTAACTATATTTGATATTCTCTGTATATATTCTTCATCATTTTTAAACCCTTTATTTGGAGTATATGTTTTAGTTTGAGTATTATATCTACCTTTATCAGTTATAAAACTCCTATTGGCAAATATTACCAAAGGCTCTTCATTGGCAAATATATCCCTTCCCATAAGAAGACGAGAATCATATTCAAGTCCCATTAGATTAGATATAGTAGGTATTATATCTAGACTAGATGCTGGCTTATCTATTACTTCTGGCTCCATGTCCTTAGTATAAAGTATGAAGGCATTTTTATATAATTCAAAATTAGTATCTATGGTTTTATTAGCCAACTCCTCCATTTCCTCAACCTCTAATCCATAAGGATAGTGGTCTGCACTTAAAGCAATCAATGTCCTATTGGCTATACCTGATCTATCTAATTCATCTAATAAATACTCTAAAGCTTTATCAAGTTCTATTTGGGTAGCTAAATAAGCCTTTACATTTTCAGAGTATTTTAGATTCTTTACCAAGTCCCTATTTTTATGAGCAATATAATTACCTTCAAAGGTATATAGCATATGACCACTTACAGTCATATAATAGGCGTGAAATGGCTGGTTTTTTATATATTCAGGTATAGTCAGTTCCATCATTTCTACATCAGATTCTGGCCAAGTAGCTTTTACATTTAGTCCATTACCTAATCCTTTATAATCATATCCCATATTTGGATGGGATAAATCCCTACCATAAAAGGTATAGGTATGATTATGATATGCCTTAGTAGTATATCCTAATGACTTCAACTGATTACCCATTGAAAAGGGCATATAGTTTTTACTAGATTGTTTAAAACTCCAAACACCACTTTTAGGAATAAGACTAGTATTTGCAACATATTCTCCATCGGAAGTACTTACTCCCCAGAGAGGAGTATAAAAATTTGTAAAATTATATCCCTCATGGACCATTTTATACAATGTAGGTGTTATATCTTTATCTATAGCTAAATGAGAAAATCCTTCAGCTGTGATCAGAATTAAATTATAGTCCTTATATTTACCTGTATATTGATTTTTTTCTGTAGGATTTATATTCTTAAAATATTTATGGATCATTTTAATATCCTCACTATTTTCATTATCCATAAGCTTATGAAAATCAATATCCATAATATTATATTCTACTGGTTTTTCTATATTGTCACTGTCCTTATGATCATAAGGAATCTGGTCTGTATAATCAACAGGAACCTCATCTTCCAATTTAGGTGTCCAACCTATGATTTGTCTTTTAATATCCAATCTCATATATGTTATTAGTCCTAGATTATCAACTGAAAAGTCAGGATAATTCATATTAAAATACACACTGTATGGGGAGTTAATATCTTTACCACTGGTATAGATACCAGCTAAGCCTATAGCATGAAAAATTATAATAGATACTAATAATATAAAAATCTCTTTTTTCTTTACTCTTTTAGGAAAGATGATTTTTTTGCCTTTAAAGAGAAATGAGGCAAGGGGAATAAAAATCAAAACAATATATAGTATATTGGATTTTATACCATCTATGGCTTCCTTCCAAAACTCTAATATTTGGCCTGCATTTCCAGCAGAATATATAGTGTAGAAGGTTTTAAAAATCTTAAAGTATACTAATTGAGATGAAAATACTATAGTTAGTATTAATAGAAAGGACAAAGATAGAACATATTTAGTAGTATTTTCAAATAAATTAGATATAGTATATATAATAATAGAAAAAGATATACCAAATATTAGTGTGAAAAATAAACCAGGACTAAAGAGGCTTCCTATGGTAGCAATTCTTAATAATGTCTCCATATAAAATATTGATACTATATAGTATATTAATAATTTAAATTTCAAAGGGAAATCTTTTTTTATTTTCATAATAGAATCTAATCCTTTCCATGATAGTCATGTATTTATTCTATGCAATTATTTAGGTTTATTGTGAATATATTATAATAATAAAATAAATAGGTTAATATATAGTTACAATAATATAACAAATAAGTTAATATACAGTTACTATAATATCTATTTAGCTAATTTATCAATGATTTATATTTATTATAATAGATTGTATAAAAATGAGTCATTATATTTATTTAGTGTATACTACCATATTAATAATAAAACATTAATAAAACCTAGAAATGGAGGTATAAATATGAATAAAAAATTAAACTATTTAATATTATTGACCATATTAATTTTTGTATTAATAGGATGTGAAAAGGAAGAAACAATAATATTTGATACTTTAACAGAGAAGAATTTTAATAAAGTAGATCCTGATAAAATAAATCACTATAATATAGAGGTAAAATTAGATGAAGAACAAATGACATATACTGGGAAGCAATGGACTACTTACATAAATAATACTGACAGGACTTTAGGAGAATTATATTTTCATATATATCCAAATGCTTTTAAGACTAAGGAAAATGCCCCCATATTATTTGGAAAAGATGGTGGAGATACTTCCCAATATATAGGAGGTAATATAGATATCAATAAAGTCACAGTAGATAATCTTGAATTAGACTATTCTATTGAAGGAGAAGACAATACTATACTACACATAAAACTAAAGGAACCCTTATTAAAAAATCAAAAATTAAAGATATATATGGAATATAATGTAAAACTCCCCACTGCCAAAGAAAGATTTGGATATGGAGATAGAACTATAAATTTAGGAAACTGGTATCCCATAGCCTGTGTATATGATGAAAAGGGATGGAATCTAGAACCATATTATACTTTGGGAGACCCCTTTTATTCAGATATAGGAAACTATGATGTTAAGATTCATACCCACAAGGATACCGTAGTAGCCAGTAGTGGAAATATATTATCTGAAAAGGTAGAAGGGGATGAAAAGACCTATGAAATAGAAGGAAAATTAATTAGAGACTTTGCCTGGGTAGCAAGTAAAGACTTTAAAATAGCTAGAGGTAAAATAGAGAATACCCAAATAAAACTTTATTATTTAGATGAAAATCCATCAATGGTAAAGAAAAGCATAAAAATAGGTGAAGACTCCATAAGGATATTTAATAGAATATTTGGAGACTATCCCTATGGACATTACTCCATAGTTATGACTGAATTTCCCACAGGTATGGAATATCCTGGAATAGTATTTATTGGAGAACAGTATTTTAAAGGAAAATTTAAAGATGTATTAGAACAAATAATAGTACATGAAACAGCTCATCAATGGTGGTATGGCCTAGTAGGCAGCAATCAAGTAAAGGAAGCTTGGTTAGATGAAGGTTTGACTACTTATTCTGAAGTCATATATACAAATGAAGTCCATGGGCCTAAAAAGGGAAAAAAATATTTAACTGATAATATAAAAATAGGATATGAATTAGGTAAAAATTATCTATTGGAAGATGATATAGTAAATAAACCACTGAAAGATTTTAGTAGTTGGGATGATTATGGAATTTTAGTCTATACAAAAGCTGCCATGTTTATTAATGAAATAAATGATAAATTTGGAGAGGATATGCTATATAGAATCCTAAGGGAATACTTTAAAGAATATAAATATTATAATGCAACTACAGATGATTTTATTAAAGTCTGCGAAGAAGTAACAAATACTGATTTCCATGATTTAGTTCAAAAATGGTTATATTAGATAATCTAAAGATTTATGTAAATACCCTCAAATTAGGCTAAGACAAATCCAATTTGAGGGTATGTTATATAGGTAGTTTTAAGATTTTATTTTAATATTTAAATTTAGATATAGCTTCTCTTAAATCATTAGCTAAAATCGATAGATTTGTACTAGAAGAAGCAATTTCCTCCATAGCAGCAGTTTGTTCTTCTGAACCAGCAGCCACCTCTTCCACTGCAAAGAGATTTTCATTGGCAGCATTAGATATTATACTAAAGCTATTATTTACTTCACCGGCATCATCAGATACACTTTTTGTAAGTCTAGCAACTTCTTCAATCTGGTTAGCTACTTCATTAATTTCATCTAAGATATTTGAAAAATTATTACTAGATGTTCTTACACTTTCAACACTTGATTCTACTTCTCTAGTATTTTCATTCATTAGTTTTACAGTGTACTGAATATTATCTTGTATACTTAGAATTAGATTAGATATTTGCTTTGAAGAATTAGATGATTCTTCAGCTAATTTCCTTACTTCATCAGCTACAACAGAGAAGCCTTTTCCAGCTTCACCAGCCCTAGCAGCCTCAATGGCAGCATTAAGTGCCAACAGATTGGTTTGTTCTGCTATGGCGTTGATACTATCTACAATCTTTTCTATTTCCTTAGAATTATCATTTAGCTTATAGATTTCCCTAGAAGTTTCTTCCGTTGAATCCTTAAGTTTAATTATTTTATTAACAGCATCCTCTGATGCTATAATTCCACTTTCTGCAACTTTTAGGGTGTTATGACTAGATACATTAATCTTGTTAATATTATTTGTCACATTATTAATTTTCTCAGTCATATTATCAGTAGCAATATTTGAGTTTTTAATAGAGTCTGTTTGTACACCTACTGAACTAGCAACTTCTGAAATAGTACTTGAGATTTCTTCAGATGTGGCAGTTACTTCTTGGGAAGCAGCAGATAGTTCTTCACTGGTAGCTGCAACTTGTTCTGATACTTGTGCAGATTTGGATATAATTTCCCTTAAGCTAGAAGTCATAACATTAAAGGAAGTAGCCAATATACCAATTTCATCCTTAGTTTTTACGGTAATGTTTTGAGTTAGGTCTCCCTTAGACACCTTTTCTGTAACATGGATTAATTCTGCTATAGGTTTAAAAGAATATTTTAAGAATAAATATGTTAGACTTAAAAGTATTCCCAATAGAATAAGGGTAAGTATAACAGACTTATATTTTATATTTCCTAACTGTTGTACAAGTTCAGATCTATCAGAAATTATTTTAAAGTATCCAGCAACATTTCCTTCATAATCTTTAAAGGGTACTAAAGTAATATTAGATAATTGATCCTTTGTTTGAAGATGTATGACCTTATTTTCCATTAAGTTTTTCTTATAATTTTTTTCTGTTATATTCCAACTATCTTTATCTATGGTACTTGCTATTATATTATCTTTAGAGTTATTTTCTTCATTAGAAAACTGATAAATGAAATATTCTCCATCATATGCAGATTTAATATCCTTTAAAAAGTTATCTCCAAAGTCAGAACCATATTCCAATGAGCCAATATGTTTATCTTCGTAGGAAACAGGCACTACTACTCTAAACCCAAATCCTGCTACACCCTCCTCTAGACCTTTTATGACTTCTTTTTTTTCATTACATTCATTTACTGTGAAACGAAAATCCTTTAAGCTATCACCATATTTTGAAGGAGAATGGAGTCTTAAAAAGGAAGTTGAATCAGGTAAGTGGAATTGAATCTGACTGATTTTATCAGAAATGCTTTCATAGGATGGCATAAGCATCTGTGTCAATGCTTCCCGGTCTCCCTTAGCAAATAGTCTTTGAACCTCAGTATTGTTAGCTAGAGCCAATGCACTAGTTTCAGAGGTTTCAATTTGATGCTGCATTTCTTCATATATGGAATTACTAAGTGTTTCAAGCATTTCCCTCTCTTTGTTTATTATAGTTTTAGTAATTTCTCCAAAGGTATAAAAAGAAAATAACGAAAATATAATTAAAATAGAAATACTAATACCTAAAAATATTTTTGTCTTTAATGACATGATATGACACTCCCTATTGCATATAAATTTTGAACCATAATATTTTATATCGGACTTTCTATAGATAATTTAACCAAATATGGAAATAAAGTCTTTTTATTAATAGAATTATCATGGAATCATTAAACAAAAACAAAATCCCATAATTGACAAATATCCTTAAATATTATAAAATATATAGATATAATATGCACCGGTAGCTCAGGTGGATAGAGCGGCGCCCTCCTAAGGCGTAGGCCAGGGGTTCGAATCCTCTTCGGTGCACCAAGGTGATAAGAATAATGGATAATATATATATGAATGAAGCTTTAAAAGAAGCTGAAAAAGCATATAGCACCTATGAAGTTCCAGTAGGTGCTATTATTGTATATAAAGATAAGATAATAGGTAGAGGATATAACCAAAGAGAAAGTTTAAAGGATCCATTGGCCCATGCAGAGCTGTTAGCAATAAAAGAAGCCAGTAAGCACCTAGGTGGATGGAGGCTTATAGATTGCACTATGTATGTAACCCTAGAGCCTTGTCCCATGTGTGCAGGTGCCATAGTAAACTCTAGATTGTCTAGGGTAGTTATAGGTACCAAGGATCCTAAAATGGGATGTTGTGGTTCTGTAGAAAACCTAACTAATCATCCAAGATTTAACCATAGGCCTGAAGTAGTATTTGGAGTTTTAGGAGATGAATGTAGTCAAATCTTAAAAAGTTTTTTTAAAGCATTAAGAAATAAGAAGAAGCCTAAAAAATAAGGCTTCTTTATTTAATTTTTGGACATTTAATAACAATTATTCGTCTTATAAGTGAAAGCTTAAGAAATATACTGATACAGATTGTTAAAAGAAAGGAGAATAATCATGTTAAATATCCAAAATCCTATTTTATTTTATGAAGATTTGAGATTATTTGATAATAAATATTTAAATTTGGATAATAGATATAGTAAGCAGAACAAAGTGGAAAACAGCTGGTTTAAAAGTAAACTAGGGGGCATTTTTTCTGCTTTTTTAAAATAAATTTCTATTTATATTTAAAAACTTTGGACACTCATACTCTTTCCTTCGTTATATAAGTAAGAGCCAAGAAAAGGAAGTGAAATATGAATATCTATTTAGTTTATGAAAAATATCATAAAGACTTTATAGCCTTTGCTAGAAGTATTGTAAATGATCACAATGAAGCCTTTGATTTGGTTCAAGATGCTTATGTAAAAGCTTTAGAAAGGGAGGAGATATTTGAGATAATGAATGAGTATCAAATTAAAGGATGGTTTTTTACAACAATTAAAAACAAAAATATTGACAATATAAGAAGGCAACATAGACTTAAATATGAAGAAGAAATGGAGATTTATTCAAATACTGAAAGTTTTGAAGAAAATATAGTATTAAATGATTTGCTTAATAAATTGCCTGACAAATATAGAAAAGTAATATCATTAAAATATGGAATGAATCTAAATAGTGCAGAAATAGGAGAAAGATTAGGAATATCTCCATCAACAGTAAGGTCACAGCTTAGTGAAGGAAGAAGACTATTAAAAAAATATGTATAGGAGGTAATTATATGTCAAAGATTTCAAACATTGGTGTATTAGATGTAAGGGAAATACATGAAGAATTAGCAAAGGATGTAACAAAAATAGAAAATATAGGATTGTTAATAGAAAATGATAGATCAAAGATACTTCTAAAGGATACTAAGATGGAGAATATAGGTGGAAATATTAAAATACCAGATGACAAAAATATTGATTTTATAATGGAAAATGGAAGTTTGATTATTGACCGAGAATATTTAGAAGGGGTAGTAAATCCTATTATAATCCTGGTAAATGGTAAGGTAGAATTTAAAAAGGATATAGATTTAAATCTATTAAATGAAAAACTATATATGGCAATTATAAACGGCAAACTAATATGTCCAAAAGCATTAGTAGGATTTATTAGTTCTAAGGGAACCATAAATGGTAAAACCATAGCTTATTCTAGTAAATATACCTATTTTGATGGCAACATAGATTTGACAGATAGATTTTTAAAAAGTTTAAAGTCAGATTCAAAACTATCTTTTAATAGGCTCTTAGTATTAAAAGATATAGACTTACAACTACTGGAAAGCAAGATATCCAATATGGAAGTATTAAGCAAATTGATAATCGTAGATAAGCTTGAAGAGGAGATTTCTCAATATATTGATGATTATTATGGTCTCAATAAAATTATCATCCCAAGTGAAGGCAGAGAAGTAAAGTATATAGATGAAGATATAATTATAGATGATAATTTTATAAGAAAGTATGATGATATAGTTTTATATGTAGATGGAGAAGTTGAACTGAAACTTGAAGATATTACTGATTTTAATAGATATATACATTTATTGATATGTGATAAGTTAATATGTAATGATAAGATATATGAGAAAGTCAAAAACAATCTTGGAGAAGATACTGAAGTAGAAATCATAAATGGAGAATTAATAGTTAATACTGGAAAGATGAACCTAAGTGGAGTGATAGAGGAAGAAATCTTTATAAAAAATATGGGGAAATTAGTATTAGAAGATGATTTGGATTATCATAGTTTTGAGAAAAATGTAATATCTATAATCAATTATGGTCTTATTGAAGCTCCAGAGGAAAAAATAGATATGATTACTAAAAAAGCAGACAAAAATCATGGTAAGATAAGAGGAAGTAAGAAAAAGGAACAGTTAAAAGAAAATGGAGATAGAGAGGAAAAGATACTCTATACAAATATAGGTGAATTAAAATTATAATTTAAAAACCTCCTAAACAGGAGGTTTTTCTTAATAAAAGATTCCTTAGCAAAAGTTTGAAATTATGATATAATCATACTAACAAGACAAAAATTGAGGATGTGAACAAAATTAAGATAATTATAGATAAAAAGGCACAAGAATATATAAAAGAAAACTCTAAATCCAATACTATAACCATTGCCTTTATAAGACGTGGAGGATGATGTGGTGTCTATGAGCCATCAGTTAAGATGGAAGAACCAGAAAATACAACCTACTATAATCATAACTTAGTAGACGGAATAAATATATATACACCGACAAATCTTAAGACCATAAAGAATGAAATAAGGATAAAATATAGTAAATTTTTATGGAAAAAGCTTCTTATAGTAGAGGGTTTAAAAACAAATCAAATATAAAAAATATATAGCTAAATATTGGAGAGATGTCTGAGCGGCTGAAAGTGGCGGTCTCGAAAACCGTTGTGCAGTATCAAGCTGCACCGTGGGTTCAAATCCCACTCTCTCCGCCAATTATATCAACAGGATAAATCAAAAATTAAATCCTTATTTTTTTGCAAGATTACTTTAGCACTTTATAGTATAAAGACATACATCTTTGAATAAATAATATAAAGGAGGGAAAGTAATGGAAAAAAGAGGAGGTTTTGGTTCAAGATTTGGATTGTTGGCAGCAGCAGTAGGTTCGGCAGTAGGACTGGGGAATATTTGGAGATTCCCTTATATAACAGGTAAGTATGGAGGTGGTGCATTTTTATTTATTTACTTAATTGTAGTCATCTTTATAGGATTACCTTTAATGTTAAATGAATTTGTAATAGGAAGGGAGGGAAAAAAGGATGCCATAGGATCCTTTAAAGAGTTGGCACCAGGAAAGCCTTGGTATTTATCAGGAGTCTTAGGAGTAATGGCAGCATTTTTTATATTATCTTATTATAGCGTAGTAGCAGGATGGACTCTAGAGTATGTATTTAGTTCTGTAACCAATTCCTTTGCTGGAAAATCTAGTGACCAGATTACCAATATGTTTACAAGTTTTATAAGTCATCCAATAAAACCAATAATTTTCCAAGTATTATTTATGGTAATCACTGCTTCAGTAGTTGCTACAGGAGTAGAGAAAGGCATTGAAAGAGTAGCAAAGATAATGGTTCCCTTATTATTATTACTGATCATTGTATTAGATATTAGGGCTTTAATGTTACCTGGAAGTATGGAAGGAATTAAGTTTTTATTTAAACCTGATTTTTCTAAAATTGATGCTACAGTAGTATTGGGTGCCTTAGGTCATGCCTTTTACTCCCTAAGCTTAGGTATGGGTATTATGATTACCTATGGTTCATATATAGGTGAGGAGGAGAACCTTGGAAAATCGGCTTTACAGATTTCTATTTTAGATACTGTAATAGCATTACTAGCAGGTGTGGCAATATTCCCTGCAGTATTTGCCTATAATGTAGATCCTACTTCTGGTGCAGGGCTAGTATTTATAACCCTTCCAAATGTATTTAATAAAATGCCAGGTGGATATTTATTTAGTATATTATTCTTTTTACTTTTAGCTTTAGCTGCACTTACTAGCACCATATCTCTATTGGAAGTAGTAGTAGCCTTTTTAGTTGATAGTTATCAATTTAAGAGAAAGAATGCAACTATACTATCCTTCGTAGCAATTACAGTAGTTGGTATATTTGCTTCTTTATCACAAGGACCGTTATCCCACCTAAGTTTCTTTGGAAACAATTTCTTTGACTTCCTTGATGCAATGACTGCAAATTATTTCCTAACAATTGCAGCATTAATAAGCGTAGTATTTGTAGGTTGGTTTATGAGCAGAGATAAGGTAGAAAATCAACTAACCAATAGTGGTACCGAAAAGGCTGGATATATGAATATATATTATTTTGCTATAAAATATATAGTTCCCATAGGGATAATATTTGTATTTTTATTCCAAATGGGATTGTTTGGGACCTTAGAATAGATCTTTTGAAGACCTTAAAAAACTTTAGAAAACCAATAAGCCTAGGCTTATTGGTTTTCTTTTAATAGCTTGTCTTTAATATTCCATAAATCTTGAGATAAATCTACAATATATTCATGGGGCTTTTCAAATCTTTTTACTTCTTGCCATAGGGTATCGATTTGTTCTTCACAATATTTCTTTATATCATGAATATTAGGACTTTCATATACTTGCTGTCCTTTATTAAATATAGGTACTAAAAGTTTTTTAGCATAGAAGTTAGTAACTCTTTTTCGCTTCCAAGTATATAAAGGGTGGAAGATTTCATAGGGTTTATTATCATCTATAGTCTCATGGTGTAGAGTAATTACATCTGCTATGGATTTATTAGTATCCCTATCGAAAAGTCTATAGACTTGTTTAAATCCAGGAGTAGTTATCTTGGCTACGTTTTCACTTATTTTAATTTTAGGTACTATTTCTCCATTATCTTCAATGGCAGTAAGCTTATATACTCCTCCAAAAATAGGTTCAGATCTTGCAGTAATCAATCTTTCGCCTACACCAAAGGAATCAATAGCTGCCTCTTGTTCAATTAATTCCCTAATTATATACTCGTCCAATCCACTGGAAGCCATTATTCCAACATCTGAAAATCCAGCATCATCTAGCATTTTTCTTGCTTCCTTAGATAAATAGGCAATATCTCCACTATCTATCCTTATGGCTTTAGGTCTATATCCCCTAGGAAGGACTTCTTCATTAAAAGTTTTTATGGCATTAGGTATACCTTCCCTTAAGGTATTATATGTATCCACTAGTAAAACACAGTTATCAGGATATACTCTAGCATAGGCTTTAAAAGCATCTAATTCAGTAGGAAACATTTGAACCCAACTGTGAGCCATAGTTCCCAATGCAGGGATGTCAAAGTCTCTATCCACTATAGTATTGGCAGTTCCAACACAACCACCTATATATGCGGCTCTAGCACCTAAAATAGCTGCTTCATAACTATGGGCCCTTCTACTACCAAATTCTACAACATCTCTACCTTGTGCAGCTCTAACTATTCTATTGGATTTTGTAGCTATTAATGATTGATGATTAACAGTAAGCAAAATCATGGTTTCTACTAATTGGGCTTGTATTACAGGCCCTCTTACTATTACTATAGGTTCCCCAGGAAATATAGGAGTACCTTCAGGAACAGCCCACACATCACATGTAAAGTTAAAATTTCTTAAATAATCTAGAAATTTTTCATTGAAGATATTTTTACTTCTAAAGTACTCTATATCTTCATCACTAAATCTTAGATTCTTTAGATATTCAATAAGCTGCTCAACTCCAGCCATAATTGCAAATCCACCATCATCAGGAATATTTCTAAAGAACATGTCAAAATAGGCTATTTTATGAGATACTTTATTTTCCAAATAGCCATTAGCCATTGTAAACTCATAAAAATCTGCTAGCATAGAAAGATTTCTTTTATCAACCCAATCAAGTTTATTCATCTCTATCTCCTTTGTTTTATTATTATTATCATTATAGACTTAATTTTTAAATAATTCAACTAAGGAAAAAATAGATGGATGTCTTCTAAATTTAGTTATAGAAAACATCCATCATTTAAAATAAAACTTATTGTGACCATACCAGCCTAACAACATGGATTCAATCAATTCTGCTATATTGATACACTCCTTGAACTATTTACTTGATTTTAAAATAAACTTAATTTTACTAATCTAACCTAATCTAACAAACACTTAAACTAATACTACCTAGACTGTCTGTAAAAACAATCAAAGGCAAACAAGTGAAACTTTTACTTTAACAGCTTAATACTACTTATTAAACTAGTAAGGGGCACTAGTAATTAAATTCAGCTGGTATTGGCCACTAAGTTTTATTGACAACTATCTATATCTATAGTGTGATTGATATAGATTATTGTATTAATACTATACCCAGATAAAGTGACTTTAACACATAATTTATAAAAAAATATTAAATATTTATAAATAATTTATAAATATTTAATAAAGGTTTTAAACTACATTTTGAGAAGAAAATAAGGTCTATGCCTTAATCATTGGCTATAGACCTTAAAATTATAAATGATTTTCAAATTAAGTTAATTTAGATTTTCCAATAAATCTTTTCCCTTTTGAGAAACAGTGTACATCTTAATAGGTTTCATATGACAAAGTTTAGCAAAAGCACAGGATTTACATAAAGATTCACAGCTAGGTGACCCTAAATCTTCACTTAAATAACCCATCCTTACTAGTTGGGATATAAGTTCATCTACCATATCTTCGCTAATATTTAAATCTGTAGCAATGGAGGATTTGGAAAATCCTTGTGAATCATTCATTATCCTTAGTACTTCTTTTAACATAATGTCATCTCCTTAAAATCCAAGTAACGTCCCTATTTGATATACTAATACAGCACTTATCCAGCCTATAAAGAATGTATATAGGGCCATAAATACTGCCCATTTAGTAGAGTTCATTTCCTTTTTTACTGTAGCCAAAGTAGCTGCACATGGTGTATAAAATAGTACCATTATCATAAAGGACATAGCTGTCAATGGTGTGAACACCTGTTGCAATGCTGCAACTAACTCTGTACCTTCACTTACTCCAGCATATACCATACCTAATATGGCAACTACTGCTTCCTTAGCCGCTATGCCAGCAAATAAACTAACGGAAGCTTGCCATGTGCCAAATCCAGCAGGAGCAAATATAGGAGCAATTAAAGTACCTATTCTGCCTAATATACTTTCTTGACTATATGGTTCAACACCATAAGGCAATATTGATAATATCCATAATAAGGATACTACAACAAATATCATAGTACCAGCCCTATGTAGGAAGTCCCAAACCTTATCCCACATGTTTCTCATAACAGATCTAAAGGAAGGTAGTCTATAAGGAGGAAGTTCCATTATAAAATCAGAAGATTCTCCCTTAAATAGAGTTTTACTAAATAGCTTACCAACAATCAAAGCCATAATAACACCTAAAGCATATAGGCCAAATAATATTAAACCACCATGATTAGGAAAGAAAGCTGCAATAAATACTAAATAAATAGGTAGCCTAGCACCACAGGACATAAAAGGATTTATAAGTATGGCAATCATTCTGTCCTTTTTATTATCTAATGTTCTAGTTGCCATAACCCCTGGAACATTGCAACCAAATCCAACTATCATAGATATAAAAGTTTTGCCATGGAGGCCTAGTTTTCTCATTATACCATCCATTACATAGGCTGCACGAGCCATATAACCAGTATCTTCTAAAATTCCTATAAAGAAATATAATACAACTATTAAAGGAATAAATTCAAATACAGCACCTACACCACCAAAGATACCTTCAACAATAAAGGAAGTTAGTAAATCAGGAGCCCCTATGCTCTCTAGTAATATAAATATACGTTCACCAAGACCTTCAATAAAATCAGCAACCAATCCACCAAAGACTTCTTCCCCAATGGCAAATGTCAACTGGAATACGGCAAACATTACAAGGGCAAATATAGGTAGTCCCCAAATTTTATGGGTAACAATCTTATCTATTTTATCTGTTAAAGACTCTTTAGACTCCTTAGGTCTAACTATACTATTTTTTACTACATCTCCAATAAAATCATATCTTTTATCAATAATTTCCAATTCATAAATTGAAGATAATTCTTCAATATTCACTAGTTTATCTTTTGTATTAGGAGAAGTCTTTTCCCTAACATGTTTTATAACTTCTTTATCCCCTTCAAGAAGCTTTATAGTAATCCAATCTGTAGGGTAGTCAAAGGTAGAGCCATTTAATAAATTCTTTATATTATTTAACTCTTTACCTATATTTTCACCATAGTTAATACTATTAAGGGAAGGGCTTTTATCTAGATAAGCTATTGCTTCTGTCAATAGATCATCTAGCCCCTGTCTCTTAGAAGCTACTGTAGCAACCACAGGTATTCCTAAGTTTTTAGATAGATTCTCCAAATCTATTTGTATATCTTTTGCAAGGGCCTCATCCATCATGTTTAAGGCTAATATAACCTTAGTACCCATTTCCAATAGTTGGGTAGTTAAGTACAAGTTTCTTTCTATATTAGTTGCATCTACTACATTAATAACTACATCAGGATTTCCTTTTAATATAAAATCCCTTGCAACTACTTCGTCTTCAGAATAAGCCCCAAGGCTATAAGTACCAGGTAAATCTACTACATTATACTCTTTGTTTTTGTATTTAATTTTCCCCTCTTTTTTTTCCACTGTTACGCCAGGCCAATTACCTACATGTTGGTTTGAACCTGTCAATGCATTGAATAGGGTAGTTTTTCCACTGTTGGGATTTCCCACTAATGCAATTGTGCTCATATGTATTTCCCCTCTCTGTCTAAAAGTTACTTTTCAACAATAATTTTACTTGCCAATCCTTTTCCAATGGCTAGTTTATGTCCTGATATACTAAGAATTATAGGACCTATATCATTTTTAATCATCTTAATTTCTGTGCCTTTATTAAGACCTAATTCACATAGTCTTCTTCTTGCACCGCAGCCATTTGTAAACTCTTTAATAGTACCTACTTCCTCAGGCTTAAGATTTGTTAAAGCTACATTTTTCATTATAATTCCCCCCAAACTATATAAATCTAATATATTTATATTTAAAAGAATCCACAATAATGATAATCATTATCATTATTATAATATAATATTTATGAATTAAAATCAAGACTTATTTACTGGGAATTAATAATAAAAAATAGAACTAAAGGTTTTAAACCTTTAGTTCTATTAAAATTAGTTATAAGAATTATTCAGTTGGTTCTAGTTTGTTTCCTGATATTCTATTTACCAAGACAGCTATAGCAGCGTCTCCTGTAATATTACAAGCTGTACCAAAGCTATCCTGTGCTACATATAGGGCTATCATCAATGAAATCATTGGTTGGGAGAATCCTAACATAGACTCTAACAATCCAAGGGCAGCCATAACAGCTCCACCAGGAACACCAGGGGCTGCAACCATTGTTACACCAAGCATCATGATAAATGGTAACATAGCATTAAATGAAGTATTCATACCATTTAACATCATAATAGCCATGGCACAAGATACTAGTGTTATAGTACTACCGGATAAGTGAATAGTAGCACATAATGGAATAACAAAGTCAGCCACATCTTCTTTTACACCGTTTTTCTTAGTTTGATCTAATGTAACAGGTATAGTAGCTGCTGATGATTGAGTACCTATTGCTGTAAGATATGCAGGAACCATATTTTTTAACATTACAAAAGGATTTCCTCCTGCAACAGTCCCACTTATTATAAATTGAATAATTAGTGTAGCAAGATGAAGTAAAATCACCATTAAAAACACCCTAGAGAATACAGACAGTATAGTGGCTACTTGGCCAGCATAAGTCATATTTGCAAAAATACCAAGTATATGTATAGGCAATAGTGGTATTATTATTGAACTTATAAGTTTTGATATGATTTCTTGGAATTCATTCATAACATTTTTAAGTGCATTACCTTTAATAGCTGCAATACCCAAACCTAGTACAAATGCAATTAATAAAGCTGTCATTACATCAAGTGCAGGAGGCATAAGAACCTCAAAAAATGGCTCTAAAAGAGCTTCTGATGGATCTGTAGAGTCTACAGTCAAACTTCCTACCTTTAAAAAAGTAGGTAATACTATTGAAGATGTAAAATATGCAAGAGATCCAAATAATACAGTAGATCCATATGCAATACCTGCAGTAATTGCAAGTAGCTTTCCAGCTCCATCTCCTAAATCCCCTATACCAGGTGCTACAAATCCTATTATTATAAGGGGGATAGCAAATCCTAAAAAGTTACCAAAAATTCCATTAAATGTAGCAAAGAATCGCACCACTGGTTCTGGTAAAAATGTTCCAACAAGTATACCAATAATGATTGCGATTATTAACTTGGGCAATAAGCCTAGTTTTTTCAAAATCATCTCCTCCTAAATGTTTTTTTATGTGTCTGATTTAGAGACGCATAGTAACGATTATAACCAAATAATTTTTTTTAATCAATGGATTTTGATTTTTACGAAAAAATGTGAAAACATGCCCTATTTCCACTTTTTAAATAAATAAAAAAATATTTGACATTATAAAAGTATAATGTTATTCTAAAGATATACACCCCTGGGGGGTGGGGTCAAATATAAGGAGTTGATAAAATGGCAATTAGAAAAATTGATATAGAAGTATCTGGGATGACTTGTGCTTCTTGTTCCAGTAGAGTTGAGAGGGCTCTCAACAAGACAGAAGGAGTTATAAATGCAACAGTTAACTTACTTGCTCAAAAAGCAAGTATAGAATTTGATGAAGAAAAGACTAATGCAGAGGCTTTGGTCAATACCATAAAAAAATCAGGATATGAAGTGCCTATGGCAAAGAAAGTATTATTAATAGATGGCATGACTTGTGCAGCTTGTTCTACTAGGGTAGAAAAGGTATTAAACAGAATAGAAGGAGTTGTTAAGGCCACTGTAAACCTATCTACAAATAAGGCAGTAGTAGAATTTCCATCAGGAATTATAGAAGACCATGTATTGATACAAGTTGTAGAAAAGGCTGGATTTGGTGCAGAAATAGAAGTGGAAAGGGACTTAGACAGGGAGAAAGAGTTAAGGGAAAAAGAAATAAAATCCCTAAAGACTTCTTTTATTATATCTGCTATTTTAAGTTTACCTTTATTTTCTGCCATGTTCTTCCACATGGCAGGAGTTGACAATATCTTAAGTAATGGATGGTTTCAGCTTATATTGGCAACACCTGTACAATTTATAATAGGATATAGATTTTATAAAGGAGCCTATAATTCCTTAAGAGGTGGAGGGGCCAATATGGATGTATTAGTATCTATGGGTACATCAGCAGCTTACTTCTATAGTATCTATAATCTACTAACAGGAGTTCACGAATATTATTTTGAAGCTTCTGCAGTTATAATAACTTTAATATTACTAGGTAAAACCTTTGAAGCAGTAGCAAAGGGTAAAACATCTGAAGCCATAAAAAAACTAATGGGACTTCAACCTAAGACTGCTAGAGTAATAAGGGATAATCAAGAAATAGAAATACCTATAGAAGATTTAACAATAGGAGATATAGTCATAGTCAAACCTGGAGAAAGAGTTCCAGTAGATGGGATTATAGTAGAGGGAAACTCTGCCTTAGATGAATCCATGATAACTGGTGAAAGTATACCAATAGATAAATCTGTAGGTGATGAAGTTATAGGTGCTACTATTAATAAATTTGGATTATTTAAATTTCAAGCAACAAAAATAGGAAAGGATACAGTCCTATCTCAAATTGTTAAGTTAGTAGAAGATGCCCAAGGTTCTAAAGCTCCAGTACAAAGATTGGCAGATAGGATTTCAGGTATATTTGTCCCTATAGTAGTAGGTATAGCACTATTAACCTTTATAAGCTTTTATTTTATAAAGGACTTTAACACAGGATTAATAAATGCAGTAGCAGTATTAGTCATAGCTTGTCCTTGTGCCCTAGGCCTTGCAACACCAACAGCTATAATGGTAGGAACAGGTAAGGGAGCAGAAAATGGTATCCTAATTAAATCAGGTGAACATTTGGAAAGAGCTCACAAAATAGATACCATAATATTTGACAAGACAGGTACCATTACTAAGGGACAGCCAGAAGTAACAGATATATTAGTCTTTGGCGATATGGATAAAAAAGAATTGTTAAAAATAGCAGCATCTGTAGAAAAAGCTTCAGAACACCCATTAGGTCAAGCCATAGTACAAAAAGCTGAACAAGATTTATTAGCTATATCTACTCCTGAAGAATTTACTGCTATTCCAGGCAAGGGTCTTAAGGCTAGCTTTGAAGGCAAAGAAATACTAATAGGTAATAGAAAGTTGATGTTGGGAAATAATATATCCATAGAGGAAGAAGAAGAAAAACTTTCAAAACTAGAAGCACAAGGAAAAACTGCTATGTTAATATCCGTAGATGAAAGGCTATCAGGTATAATAGCTGTAGCAGATCAAATCAAAGAAACTTCCTTAGATGCCATTAAAAAATTAAAAAATATGGGTCTTGAAGTATATATGATTACAGGAGATAATGAAAGAACTGCCAAGACCATTGCTAAGGAAGTTGGAATAACCAATGTACTAGCCGATGTATTGCCAGAAAATAAGGCAGATGCTGTAGAAAGATTAAAGAAGGAAGGCAAACATGTAGGCATGGTAGGAGATGGAATCAATGATGCCCCAGCCTTAGCTGCTGCAGATGTAGGATTTGCCATTGGCACAGGTACAGATGTAGCCATGGAAGCAGCAGATATTACTCTTATGAGGGGAGATTTAGAAGGGGTAGTCACTGCCATTAGATTAAGCCATAGAACTATGAAAACCATAAAGGAAAATCTATTTTGGGCATTTTTCTACAATGCTATAGGTATTCCCTTTGCCGCTTTAGGACTATTAAATCCAATGTTAGCCGGAGCAGCCATGGCTTTTAGTTCCGTTTCTGTTGTATCTAACTCATTGAGATTAAAGAAATTTAAATAATAGTTTTAAATATATTACTAATAATTATATAAATTTTAATATTTTAGATTTAAATTTTTGACTAAAAAAGAGGAGGAATAAAAATGGTAAAAATATTAACAGTAGAAGGAATGTCATGTGGTCATTGTGAAGCAGCAGTAAAAAAGGCCTTAGGTGAATTAGAAGAAGTTAGAGATGTGCAAGTAGATCTAGGATCTAAAAAAGTAGAAGTCCATGGAGAAGGTTTAGTAGATGAAAAATTAAAAACAGCCATTGAAGATGCAGGATATGATTTGGTAAAAATAGACTAGAAATCGGTGATAATATGAATGAGGCAAAGAAAAAGGCAGCCACTAAACTAAAGACTGCTAGAGGTCAAATTGATGGAATAATAAAGATGCTAGAAGATGATAGATATTGTGTAGATATTTCTACCCAAATTTTATCAGCCATAGGATTATTAAAAAAGGCCAATATAGACATCTTAAATAGCCACATTAGATCCTGTGTTACCAATGCAATATTAGAAGGAGAAACCCAGGGAGAAGAAAAGATTGAGGAGATAATAAATATAATTGATAAATATATAAAATAATAAAAATACTTTCCTATGTAGGAAAGTATTTTTATTTATAAATGTTATATAAGATTTTTAAAAAGTATGATATTATAGAACCATTATGCAAAATTAATAAAAGTTTTAATTTAGGACTTGAAAGTTATAATGCATTGAATCATTCTGAAGGTTTTGGGTATAATCCTAATATATTTAAAACTACTATATTTTATAGGAGGTATTAGGCCATGGTAGAAAGGATAAATCGTCTCAAGAAACAGTTAAATAAGTTATTGGAAATAGAGGATCCTACAAGTAAACAAGTACTTAAGCTTAGTCAGGAATTAGATAAATTTATTGTAGCATATCAAAAACAAGAAATTAACAAAAGTGGCTTAAATGAAGATGATATGGGAATCTGTGTAGATATAGATTAATTAATATATAAATAGACAAATATAATACTCCAGCCTATGATAGGAAGGAGTATTATATTTTGTCATGTATAATATAGAATTATTGTAATCTAATAAAAAAATCAGTATAATAGAATTAAAGTCAAAGAAGGTCAAGATTTACTATCCTAATAATATTAAGGGATAAAGGAGATGGTTTAATGGAATATAAAGATTATTATAAAATATTAGAAGTAGATAAAAATGCAAGCCAAGATGAAATCAAAAAATCCTTTAGAAGATTGGCAAAAAAGTATCATCCAGACTTACATCCAGATGATAAAAGTGCCCAAGAAAAATTTAAAGAAATAAATGAAGCCTATGAAGTATTAGGAGATAAAGAAAAAAAGAAAAAATATGATATGTTTGGAAGTAGTTACAATTTTACAGGAGGTCAAAACTTCGATCCATCTCAATTTGGATTTGGAAATGGAAGTACCTATACTTACTCCACATCAGCAGATGGTGGAGATTTTAGTGATTTTTTTAATATGTTCTTTGGTGGAGGTGGCTCTAAGGGAGGTTTCAATATAAACGATCTATTTGGAGGTAGAAGTAGCAGAGGTTTTAAAAAACCTAAGGCAAAAAAACAATCCTATGAATCACAGTTAAACATAAAACTGGAAGAAGGATATAAAGGAATTACAAAGGAAGTAAGTTTAAATATAGGTGGTCAAACTAAAAATATAAAAGTAAAAGTACCTGAAGGAATATTGCCAGGGAAAAAATTAAAAGTCAAAGGAGAAAAATGGGGCCTAGATAAGGATATTCTTTTTAATATAAATTTCATAGAGGAAGATAGAATCAAATTAGACGGCTTAGATATTACTTTAAAGATAGATATATTACCTTGGGAGGCAGCCTTAGGCACTAAGATTGTAGTAAGTACACTAAAGGGTAAAATAAAGGTTTCCATACCTAAGGGAATGGCAGGAGGAAAAAAGATTAGAATACCTAAGAATGGTTACAAGGATATGAAAAATAATGTGGGAGATTTATATATTCAAATAAACATAGTAAATCCACCTAAACTTACCAAAGAGGAAGAAGATCTATATAGAAAATTAAATGAAATATCTACCTATGATCCCCGTGATACAAATACCTTATAAAGAAATCAATTAAAGATAAATATAAAAATAAAAAAAGCTGTGGTAAATACCACAGCTTTAAAATATGTAACCGTGCACCCAATATCGACAACCTTATCCCAGGCGTTACTCAAACAGTTAGCTCGGACCAGGCGACCCTACGGCACACGAAAAGATTCACTTATCGCTGCTTCCTTCCGGACCTGACGAGGTTCATGAGTTTCCGTTGCGCAGGACCCAATCGTCAACGCCACTTATCTGGGGCGGACCCTACAATAAGGGAGCCTCCATTGGGAGTTCAACCCTGCTATAGCGGATTGCAGGTTATAGGGCGCCGCTACCTCCCCATCTAGCACGGCAAAATTTAACAATGGCGGAGAGCAAGGGATTCGAACCCTCGAAGCGCTTTCACGCTTACCCGCTTTCCAGGCGAGCGCCTTCAGCCAACTCGGCCAACTCTCCATATCCTTTACAGAATTATATTATAGACTAAAATATAATGGATGTCAACCATTAAATCCTAGGTGTAAACTTTCACCTTATCTGTTATAATATATATACTATAAAAAATGTAGGTGAAATCCAATGTATCAAGCACTATATAGAAGATATAGACCAAAAACTTTTGATGAGATGTTAGGACAAAATCATATAACTACAACACTAAAAAACCAGGTAGAAAAAGGCAATATAGGTCATGCCTATCTATTTTCAGGAACAAGAGGAACAGGGAAAACATCAGCAGCTAAGATATTTTCAAGGGCTGTAAATTGCCTAAATCCAAATCATGGGAACCCATGTAATCAATGTGAAAATTGTAAGGAAATTCTAGAAGAAACTACCATGGATGTAATAGAAATGGATGCAGCAAGTAATAGGGGTATAGAGGATATAAGAACTCTAAGAGATAAGGTTATATATCCACCTACTAAAATAAAGTATAAAGTCTATATCGTAGACGAGGTTCATATGCTTACAAAGGAGGCCTTCAATGCTTTACTTAAGACATTGGAAGAACCGCCAAAGCATCTAATATTTATATTAGCAACTACAGAACCAGAAAAACTCCCCCAAACAATACTATCTAGACTCCAGCGATTTGATTTCAAAAGAATTACCACAAGAGATTTAATTCATAATATGAAAAGCATTACTGAGGAGTTAGGTATTCAAGTAGAAGATGAAGTTTTAAGCTTAATAGCAAGAAACTCTGATGGAGCCATGAGAGATGCCCTAAGCTTACTTGATCAATGCCTATCCTTTAGTGGTGAAAGGCTAACATATGAGGATGCCATAGATATTTTAGGCATTGCCAATAGGGACTTGATTTTTAATATAGTTGATGATATAAAAGATAAAAGCACAGAAAAGGCCCTATTGACCATAGATGAAATAATACAAGATGGTAAAGATATTCAGCAGTTAATTAAAGATATAATAAACCATTTTAGAAATCTAATGATAATTAAATCATCTAAAAATCCAACAGAAATCATAGAAGTAGATAATATAGAAAGATATATACAGCAAAGTGAGTCCCTAGATATAGAATATATACTTAAAGCCCTAAATATACTAACAACAGCTGAAACACAAGGAAAATGGTCCACAAGTCCAAGGATTATATTGGAAATGGCCATAATAAAATTGATCAATGAAGAAAATTTATCTCTAGAAGAAAGGGTCAAGCGTTTAGAAAAAGGATTAGTTGAAGAAAAAATAGTAACAAATACCAAACCAATGAATAAAATACCAGACAATAATATATCAATAAATAAAGCATCAAAGACCCAAGCAACAGATAAATCCTTAGAAAAACAAGATAAGGTTCAAGAAGAAGCATCATCTAATATTCCTACAGAAATAGTAGATGATGGAAAAGAACTTACTCTTTCTATTATAGAAAAAGAATGGCCTAAAGTATTGCAACAAATAAAATCTAAAAAGATAAACATATATGCCCTTATAATAGAATCTGAGCTAGTATCATTTTCCAATAGACTATTAACTATAGGATACAAGGAAGGTTTTGGATTCCATAAAGAGGCAATAAGCTCTAAGAACAATAAAGAGTTTGTAGAACAAGTAGTATCCCAACATTTTAACAAAAATATAACTATTAACTTCATAATCAATGATAAAAGCTTTATACAAGAAGAACCAGTAAAAGAAAATAAAGATGAAGCAATTCAAGAAGTAGTAGACTTCTTTGGAGAAGATATTGTAGAAATAAAATAAGGAAGGAGAATTTATTTATGGCAAGAGGTAGATTCCCAGGAATGGGTGGCGGAAATATGGGTAACATGATGAAACAAATGCAAAAGATGCAAAAACAAATGGAAGATATGCAAAAGAGTTTAGAGGAAAAAGAAGTAGAAGCCAGTGCAGGAGGTGGAGCTATTACTGCTAAGGTTAATGGTAAAAGAGAATTACTTAGTATAAACATAGATGAATCTGTAGTAGATCCAGAAGATGTTGATATGTTACAAGATTTAGTAATAGCAGCAGTAAATGAAGCCATGAGGAAGGCTGAAGATATGATGAGTTCAGAAATGCAAAAGATTACTGGAGGATTAAATATACCAGGACTCTAATAGGAGGAATATAAATGGAGCAGTATGCATTACCTATAGCAAATCTCATAGAACAGCTATCTAGACTACCGGGTATAGGTAGAAAAACTGCCCAGAGACTTGCGTTTTATATATTGGAGATGGAAGAGCTAGATGCAGATAAACTTGCACAATCCATAACCAATGCAAAGGAAAAAATAAGACTTTGTAGTATATGTTGTAATCTAACAGACATAGATCCATGTAATATATGTAGGGACCATATGAGAGATAAATCTGTGATTTGTGTAGTAGAGGGAGCTAAGGATATAATCGCCATGGAAAAGACTAGGGAGTTTAAAGGAGAGTATCATGTCCTTCATGGAGTAATATCACCTATGGACAATATAGGACCCAATGATATTAAAGTAAAAGAACTATTGGCTAGATTATCTGATGGTATAGTTAAGGAAGTAATATTAGCCACAAATCCTACAGTAGAAGGAGAAGCAACATCACTATACTTATCAAAGCTAATAAAACCATTAGGTATCAAAGTAACTAGAATAGCCCATGGTATTCCAGTAGGAGGAGATCTAGAGTATTTTGATGAGGTAACCCTATCTAAGGCAATGGAAAATAGAAGGGAAATATAATAAAAATTAGTTGTTGTATCCATAAAATAAACTCTTATCAAAAAGTAAATAACTCTTATCACTAAAAATAAAGTTCTATCAAAAAACATGTTACTAAAGGATTTAAATTTGCCTTTATTAGCATGTTTTTTTATTGAAAGGATAAATAAAAAAGAAAAATATGATACAATTTTATTTACATTATGAAAAAATATGAGGTCAAAATTTGTTTCTGAAATTGCATTTTATAGAATATGACTAAAAATGCTAAGTTGTATCAAAAATAAAATAAAGTCTTATCACTGGGGATTGGTGGTTATCCAAGTGTTGGATATCAGATATTAAAATTAATGAAATCTAGTAAAGCCTTGTAATGAACATCATTTATATTAAGCATCGTGTCGGTAGATCTGTGTAGATTAACAAATTCAATATTACAAAGTGAAATTAAAAGGAGAGGGATAGATAAAATGAGTTTACAAAATGTAGAAGTCAAAGAATGTCCTTATTGTGGAGGCACAGAATTCGGAGAAGGATATCAAAGGGGTTATGCAAAAATTGTTGCTGGTGTATTTAATCTAGGTGGTGATAATTTATATCATATTATTTGTATAAATTGTGGAAGCGTAGTTCGTAGTTATGTTAGGTACCCTGACAGATTCAAAAAATAAATGAAGATTATAAAGAATATATAGATTCTGTTGCAGAAAAACTATCCCATATAAAATTTGTAGAGAAATATATGACTTTTATATATAATAATATTATATAGGTGGATATGTATTATATAATAAAAATCATCTAAATAAAGGGGTGGATTAAAATGGAAAGACAAATGGAATGTTTGAGATGTAATGAACAAATGAAATACTTAAAAGAATATCGCTTTGATTCTCAAGACAATAATAGGGGGATTTTAAAAGCTTTATTTGATTATGAAGAACATTTAATATTTGATGTATATGTATGCCCAAGATGTAGACATACAGAATTTTTCCTTACAGGAACAAGAAAAGGATTTGATGAGTGGAATGATTGGTAAATAACCATATATAAACTTTTCAAACCAATTAATAAAAACCTCGGCAGTATTTACAAGAAAAATCTTGTAGGTATTGGCGAGGTTTTTATATTAATTTTTTAAAATAGAATAATTGTGTATTACAATGGGGTCTAATATTTTTGGATAAGAAAGTATACTATAGGGAATAATTATTGTTTAATAAGGAATATTTTTTAAGAAATTTTTCAAATAAAAGTTAATATGGGAGGATAAATATGTCAGATATACAAAATATAGAGCCAAAAGAAGTATTCTATTGGTTTTCTAAGATAAACCAAATTCCAAGATGCTCTGGTGATGAAAAGAGAATTAGTGATTTTTTAGTTAGTTTTGCAAAAGAAAGAGATTTAGAGGTATATCAAGATGAGATGTACAATGTTATTATAAAAAAACCTGGATCAAAGGGATATGAAGATTCAGATCCTATAATCATTCAAGGACATATGGATATGGTCTGCATAAAGGGAAAAGAATCAAACCATGATTTTACAAAGGATCCAATTGAAATGATAGTAGAAGAAGATATCCTAAGGGCAAATAATACCACTTTAGGAGGAGATGATGGTATTGCAGTTGCCTATGGTCTTGCCATATTAGACTCTAAGGATCTTAAACATCCTCCACTTGAACTACTAATTACTACAAATGAGGAAACAGGTATGGATGGAGCCCATGCTTTAACTAATGAACATCTATCTGGAAAAATTCTTTTAAATATAGATTCTGAAGAAGAAGGTGTATTTTTAGTAAGCTGTGCTGGAGGAGCAAATAAAATTACCACATTTAAACTTGAAAAAGAAAACAAAAGTGGTAACGGATTAGAAATCAAAGTATCAGGTCTTAAAGGCGGCCACTCTGGTATGGAAATAATCAAACAAAGGGCCAATGCTATTAAACTACTGGGAAGGATTTTAGAAGAATGTAACAGAAACAGTGATATAAGACTATCTAAAATTCAAGGTGGTACTAAGCACAATGCAATACCAAGTGAAGCTAGGGCAGTTATTTTAACAGAAGATAATCCAACTTTGAAAAAAATAATAGAAGATTTTACAAAGGATTTAAAAGAAGAATATCGTGTAGAAGATAGTGGATTAAATATAGATATAAACGAAGTAAAGGTGGAAAATATATATACTAAAGAATTAAGTGATAATCTAATTGACTATATAATGATGGTTCCAGATGGAGTCCAATATATGTCTAAGGATATTGAGGGGCTTGTTCAGACTAGTTTAAACAATGCCATAATTGAAGAAAAAAATAATAATATTACAATAATTACCTCTGTTCGTTCTGCATCCAGCAGTTCTTTGAAGGAAGTTTTAAACATACTTACAATTATAGCAAAAAGAACTAAGGCAGAAACAGAAGAAAAAAACAGCTATCCTGCGTGGCAATTTGATGAAAAGTCGAAAATTCGAGAAATAGCAGTTAAAGTATATGAAGAATTATTTAATAAAAAGGCAGAAGTAAGTGCAATCCATGCAGGACTTGAATGTGGTTTATTAAAACAAATATTGCCAAATACAGATATGATAAGTTTTGGACCAAATCTATATGATGTTCACACTGAAAATGAACATCTAAGTATTTCTTCTGTACAGAGAGTATGGAGATTTCTTATTAGATTACTTGAAGAATTAAAATAGATAGATACAGGAGGATTTATCATGGCCAATAACTCAAAAAAATTATCAAAACAAGCATATGGAGGAGTAAGGGGAGAAGACTATATACCTTTTGTTCCTACAACTGAGGTAATGCCTGAAGCAACAGGATATTCAATAATCATGGGGTTTATATTTGCAATAGTATTTGCTGCAGCAAATACTTATTTAGGGCTCAAGGTAGGCCTTACTATTTCGGCAGGTATTCCAGGAGCCATCCTTGGAACAGGATTACTAAAGTCCATATTTAAAAGAAATAGTATATTAGAGGCAAACTATGTAGCATCTCTAGCTGCTGTAGGAGAATCCATAGCTGGAGGTATTATATTTGTATTGCCTGCCATTATTTTAATAGGATTTGATCTTTCGCTGATTACAGTAGTATTAGTTACCATTATTGGTGGAATAATGGGTGTATACTTTATAACTCCAGTACGTAAATATCTTATAGTTCAAGAACATGGGAATTTAGTCTATCCAGAGTCTATGGCTCAGTCAGAGGTTTTAGTAAATGCAAACCAAGGTGGCCAAGGCTTTAAGTCTGTACTAAAGGGTCTTGGAGTAGGTTTGGGGTACAAGATTATGTCTGGAGGATTAGGTTTATGGAATGAAACAGCATCATATACAATAGTAGCTTATCAAGGTGCCATGATAGGTATAGATACATTAGCATCTCTTTTAGGAGTTGGCTTTATAGTTGGAACAGGAACTTCAATACTAATGTTTGCAGGTTCCGTTATAGCTTGGCTTGGGCTTATTCCTTTAATAAAGTTCTTTGGAGTCTATGCAAACACTCCTATATTTCCATCTACAATGCTAATATCTGAAATGTCAGCTACAGAAATTTGGTCCAACTATATAAAATATATAGGAGCTGGTGCTGTAGCTATGGGAGGTTTCATTTCATTGGCCAGATCCCTGCCTACTATTTTTAGTTCCTTTAAAGAAGCTATGGGTGGATTTGGTAAAGGGGAAAGTTCTCAAAATAGAATAAATGAAGAAGCACCAATCATATGGGTTTTAGTAGCAGCTATATTTGGTTTTTTATTAACTTGGCTTATTCCATCAATAAGTGCTGGACCAATAGGAGCAATACTGGCAGTCTTATTCTCATTTTTCTTTTCAGTTGTCTCAGCTAGAATGGTAGGTGTAATAGGAGCAAGTAACAATCCTGTTTCTGGAATGACTATTGCAACACTTCTTGTTGTTGCATCAGTATATAAGGCTATGGGAGCAACAGGAAGTGAAGGTATGAGAATGGCACTACTGACGGCTGGTATAGTTTGTGTTGCAACAGCAGTAGCTGGTGGAGTGGCTCAATCTTTAAAAGCCACATATGTAATAGGTGGTAGCCCTAAAAAAATTCAACATGGTATGTTTGTAGCATTGGCCATAGCTTCATTTATGGCTGGAGCTACTGTATTACTTTTACACAATGCCTATGGTATAGGTTCTAGGGAAGTTACAGCTCCACAAGCAACCCTTATGAGACTAATAGTAGAAGGGATTATGACAGGACAGCTTCCTTGGACACTTGTAATCATAGGAGCCATAATAGCGCTATTTTGTGCTCTGGCAAGTCTTCCAATATTGCCAGTTGCCTTGGGAATTTATTTACCAATATCTTTAAACAGTGCTATTTTCTTTGGAGGAATTATACGTAAGCTTGTAGAGATTAGATTTAAAAATGATGAATCTAACTTAGATGGAGCTGTAGAAAGAGGTACTTTAATTGCTTCAGGTCTTGTTGCTGGTGATGCCCTTACAGGTATACTAATAGGAATATTTGCAGCTTTAAATATTAAAATAGACTTCCTTGCAGGAATAATTCCAAATGAAGGCCTAAAAAATTTAGTAAGTCTAGGAATATTTTTAGCTCTTGCTATTTGGTTATATAATTATTCCAGTAAAATTAGAGGGAATCATGAAGACTCTTAAGGATAATAAAAACTATGAATACAAGGATAATCAAGTAAATAAGGGCAAAGATAAGTATAATTTTGTACTATATGTACCAGAGATTATACATGATGATTGGAAGCTAATAGATGGAAAAGTACTATTAAATTTTAAAATAAAAAATCCCATTACTAAGTTTGTTGGATTTTTAGTCAAAAAAGAGCCTAAAAAGGATATATTATTTGATGATATGTGTACTTTTGCATGGCTTCTTATAGATGGTGAAAGATCCATATACGAAATAGCTAAATTACAAAGCCAAAGAACAAATGATGAGTTTAAGGAAGATTTAAGAAGACTTGTAGAGTTTATAAAATATATATCAAAACAAGGATGGGTTAGATATAGAAAAGTAAAAAACAAGGAAGAAATAATATAGATTGAATCCTTATTCTACAAAAAGGAACTCTAATGAGTATAAGAGTTCCTTTTTGTAGATTTAATATGAGTAGAAATTACAAAGAGGCCAGATATGAGAACCATAATATAATAACTGATTCCTCTACTTACTAGCATGGCAGAAGATAGAAGATTTGTAGGGAATAAACTTTTAAATAATACCATAAAAGTCCCTTCTGATGCTCCCACTGCACCTGGTAAAGGTAAAGCACATACTGCAATATGGGCTATGGACTGTAAACCTACTATTCTCCAAAAAGAAAGTTCATTTAATCCAAAGGCCCTATATACAAAGAATGTAACACTAAACATTGCTGTTAATTGGAGAAATGTTGTTATAAAAACTTTTAAAATCACTTTAGGGTTTTTACGTATCAACAACGCACCCTGTTTATATTCATCTATTTGGTGATTTGTATACTCCTTTGCCTTTTCCATGTCTTTGATAAATTTTAACTTATAAAGAAGTTTAACGATAAATCCTACAACTTTAAATACCAATTTATCTGAAAAAATAGCCATTATAACAAAACTTACAACTAATAGATTTGCAGCAAATCCAAATATAATAAATGGATATATAGATTGAACTACTTCTGCAACAAATCTAAAATCCATTAAAAATGCTACTAAAGCATAGGACACCATTGTAATTTGATATATAACCATAGTAATTAAAATAGTCAAGGAAGAATGAGATATATTTATATCATCCTTATTCATATAATAAATCTGCATAGGTTGTCCACCAGATGCAGAAGGAGTTATAGAGCTAAAATAAAAACCTACAATTGAGTATTTTATAGTTTGGAAAAAAGATAGTTTATTACTTAAAAGAGATAATAAAGTCTTAAAGACCCAAGCTTCACAACATATAAATCCAAAGGCTGATAGTAGACCTAATATACACATAGTAGGATTAAGGCTTTTCATTATACTAAATAATCCTCTAATACTTATATCCTTTAATAAAACATGAAAAGTAATAGCTATAAGACCTAAGAGAAAGACAATATAACCTAAATGTCCACTTTTTTTCTGATTATTTAAATTTAGTTTGTCCTTATCCATATATCTGCTCCATAGTAACAAAATTAAATCCTTTTTCTATTAATTGAGGAATTACAGTATCCAATGCTTGTATGGTTCTTTTAGGTGCATCATTTGTTCCACGTCCATCATGTAAGCAAATAATAGATCCTTTGCTTATGTTTTTAATCAATTTATTTTCAATCCTTTCTGAGGATGAATAATCCTTCCAATCACCTACCATTATATTCCATAAAATCAGCTGTAGTCTATGATTCTTAATATATTTCAATGTAAATATATTCATATGACCCCAGGGTGGGCGATAATATTTAATATTTAAGCCATGATTTTTCATGATTTCTATTGAAGTTTTAAAGTCTTTCTTAGTATAAAAATATCCTTTTAATAGTGCATCTTTATGCTCCAAAGAATGAAGACCGATTGTATGACCTTCTTTTATCATACGTTTTATAGTTTTAGGATTTTCCTCTGCAGTTTTAGCTACTATAAAGAAGGTAGCCTTTATATTATATTTATTTAATACATCCAGCAGTTTTTCTGTATAAATCTTATCTATTCCATCATCAAAAGTTAAGGCAATATTGTTTGTATCGCCTAAGTTTTTAACTGCCTTTGTCTTAAACCATTTATAATAAAAGGTTGGTATTATACAATAGGCAAAATATATTAAAATTATAATTATCAAAATCTTAAACATTATGCAACCTCATAAACTTTTTCTAATATATCCAATATAGTATTATTATTTATATGGGATATAATTTTTTCCATATTTTCCTGCATTATAGAAAGCCTGTACCCATCATATATAAGATCTAAGGCTTTATCTATAATATCATCAGATGTATTCCAAATTATTTCACCGATGTTTTTTTGCTCTATAAAATGAGCATTGTTTCTTTCCTGCTCTAGAAAAGGAGTTAATACAACAAGGGGTAATCGGGAGTATATTGACTCAAAGACTGTAATTCCTCCTGCCTTTGATATAATTAGATCTGATTTTGCCATATATTCGTGAACCTTGTTGGTATATCCTATTACTTCTATATTGTCATACTTATTTAAAAGATTATAATATCCTCTTTGGTTTTTTCCCATAATTACAATCACATTTAAATCATGGACTTGGCTTAATCTACTATAAAAATCATCTTCTAAAGGTATAAGTCCTAGTCCACCACCCATAATAAGAAGTGTTTTTTTATCTTTATTACATCTAGTTTTTGTAATAGAAGTATTTTTAAACTGATTTTTTACAGGAATTCCAGAAACAATTATGTTTTCAGGTTTAATTCCATTTCTCATTAGGTTTGCTTTAACAGTTTCCGTAGCAACTATATACAAGTTGGTTTCTGGACTAATCCATTCATTGTGCATGCTTATATCTGTAATGCAAGTTACAAGTGGAATACTGCTACCTGTTTTCCTCTTATACTCAGATATAATTCTAGAGCAAAGGGGTAATGTAGATATTATAATATCAGGTTTATTATCATACATGAGTTCTTCTATTTTTAATACAAATAAACTTCCAAAGGGAATAGATACATGAAAATCTAAGTCCATAGTACTCTTATATACAAAATTATATACTTTGTTTGCTTTTTTTACTAAAATATCGAAGCCAGAGTATATTATGGATTTTAATTTTGGTGCCATATAATCGATGATATCTACAGTTTCAATATTAGCATCTTTAACTTGTTTTTGTATCTCTTCCTTTAAAGAAGAGGCAACTGAATAGTGGCCCATGCCAAATCTACCTGTCAATATTAATATATTCATGATATTCCTCCTAACATTGCAATCCATGAATTTTCCATTACAAATTTTTCATCTACTGATATAAACGAAATATAAAATAAAATTACTGCATTTTTTAAAAATTACTGTATTTTTATTATATACCTTTATTGACTATAAAAAATTACAATTTTGTAACGGTATTTATTTATAATAAATATTTATTAAACAAATAAATTTTAAAAATATTTATAAATATATTTGTATATGGTATTGTATTAAGGATATAAGGGTATATATTGTTTCGTATTAATAAATAGAGGAGTGAAAATTATGTTTTTAGGTAAAAAGGGAAAAAATTGTCATGAAGCAGAAATTATAATTTCATATGTAGAAAATTCTATGAAAGGCATGAAACCTAATATGCCAAATTTACATCATCCAACTCATAATAGATTAATGACACAATTTGATAAATTATTAAAAAATGAAGAGAAGATGTCCCATGCAGTAAAAGAAATACTAGATATAGCCAGTTCATTAAGTGAGTTTGATGTAGGTATGTCACATATCTCCAACCAGCTAATAGACTTTGCTCAGGAAATATCTGACTTAAGTGCATCTAATCTAGCTATTGTAGAAGAAACTACAGCAAGTATGCATGAGGTAAATGAATCTATAAATAACACTTCAAAGATATTAGAAGATTTATCTAGAGAATCAGAGTTACTGGCAAACAAAAATGGAGAAAGCATGGATTTACTTAAGGAAGTTCAAGGTATAAAAGCTGAGGTAGAAAGAGATACATCAGATATGAGTAATAAGTTTCAACAACTAGTTGAACTGGCAGTAGAAGTAGCCAAAATAGTAGAAAGTGTACAAGCCATAGCAGACCAAACCAATTTATTAGCATTAAATGCAGCCATAGAAGCAGCTAGAGCTGGAGAACATGGAAAAGGATTTGGTGTAGTAGCTCAAGAAATAAGGCAATTGGCAGATGATACCAAAGATAATCTAGAAGGAATGAGAAGTTTTGTAGAAAGTATTCATGTAGCAACGGCAGAAGGCAAGGAAAGTCTAATAAATACACTAAGATCTACAGAAGAAATGAATGATAAGATTGAAATAGTTCATAGTACTGTAGATCAAAATGTGGCAATGCTAAAGGATATTGTAGTAGAAGTAGAAGAAATAAACGCAGCTATGAACAGTATAAAAGTATCAACTGAAGAAATAAATCAAGCCATGGAATCATCAAGTATAGATGCAGAAAGACTTAGCGCTATGACACAAAGTGTACATTTAGAGGCTCAAACAAGTGTAGATTTTGCAAAAAGAATTGCTGAAATTGATGATAGACTTTCACAAATAACTCAGTATTTATTTGCAGGACTAAAAGGTGGAAGTAATGCATTGAAAAATGATGAATTTTTAGATGTAGTTGAAAAGGCGAAAAATGCACATATACAATGGATAAAAACAGTTGAAAGAATAGCATCTGAAATGAGAATAGAACCAATTCAAACTAACTCCAATAAATGTGGTTTTGGACATTTTTACAATGCTGTACACATAGACCATCCTGAAATCAAAGATGATTGGGAATCAATAGATGAAGTTCACCATAGAATCCATAGCCTAGGAGATGAGATTATTTCTTCAGTAAAAAATAATGATAAGGAAGGAGCATTAATAAAATACCATGAAGCTCTAGAAACATCTAAAGCTATGATAGAAAAATTGGACACAATCTATAATAAAGTAGAAAAATTAACTAAGGAAGGTATATCAATTTGTTCTTAGGTTTACAAATTATACTATTTTCATATAATCCTTAAAAAAATCATGAATTAATCCGATATATTAAATGGTTTCAAAATATTAGTACAATTTATAAAAATATTAGCTTTAATTTTAAATAAAACATAAAAATGAAATCATTGAATGGAGGTATAGTACATATGGAAGGGGAAAAGATAGTCAAAGAGTCAGAGAAAAAACATGATAGTAGCAAGAAAAGTAAAAAGATAAAGTTTAAGAAACTAAACTTTAAAAAATTAGATTTTAAAAAATTAAAATTTAAGGGAAGTAAATCCCAAAAACCTGAGTCTAAAAAATCTAAATTTAACAAAATCAATTTTAATAGCATAAAGGCAAAGCTAATTATGGCCTTTTCCTTGTTGATCATAATATCATCTATTACTCTAGGATATACTTCACTGAAAGAGGCACGGTCCCTTGCTATGGTTCAAGAAGAAAAATCACTTATATCCATAGCCTATGAAGGAGCTAAGTTAACACAAAGTAGAATACAGGCCCAGCTAAAGACCCTTGAGATGGTATCCTATAGAAATGATATTAGGACCATGGATTTAGACACAATAATACCAATACTTAAAGAACAAGTAGAAAAGACGGATTTTAGGGAAATGGCAATTGTAGAACTAGATGGATTTGCTTATTACTCAAATGGTGAAATGAGACAGATGGGGAAAAGGGATAATATACAAAAAGCCTTTAAAGGTGAAAGTAGTATATCAGACCTAATTACAAGTGCTGTAAGTGGAGAATTGTCTATTATATTTACTGTACCTGTAGAAAAAGATGGAAAAGTTGTAGGAGCCTTGATAGCAGATGCAGATGGTAGTACTTTAACCAATATTTCTGCAGATACTGGATATGGAAATGATGGGCGAGGCTTTATAATAAACAACGGTGGAACCATAGTAGGACATCCAGATGAAGAGCTGGTAGTTAGAAGATTTAATCCTGTTACAGCATCGGAAATGAAAGAAGAGTATAAGTCCTATGGAGAAGTTCTTAAAAATGCAAGCTCTAGAAAAAGGGGTATGGGAGAATATAATTATGAAAACAAAGAGTATCATATAGGATATGCACCAATTGAAGATACAGAATGGATATTTCTCTTTGAAAAGGAAAGTGATGTATTTTTATCTCCTATAAAATCAATTCAACAAAAAGTATTTGGAACTGGATTTATTATTTTAATTATAAGTATAGTTTTAACATACATACTTGGGGATCAGATAATAAGGCCTATGCGTGGAGCCATAACAATCTCCAACAGAATAGCAGACCTTGATTTGACAGAGGATATTCCAGAAAAGTTTATCAGTAGAAAAGATGAAGTAGGAGATTTATCAAAGGCCTTCCAAGGTATCATAGATAATCTAAGACATATTATAGATGAAATAAACAGTTCATCAGATCAAGTAGCTGCAGCGTCTCAACAGTTAATGGCCTCCTCTCAAGAGTCATCTACTACTGCTGAAGAAGTAGCAAGGGTAGTAGAGGAAATTGCTAAGGGAGCTTCAGAGCAGGCACAAAGCACACAGGAAGGTACTGAAAAGGCTGTAGCACTGGAAGAGATAATGGAGAAAAACCAAATGTATTTAGCTGGTTTAAATACATCGTCAGAAAAAGTAATATCCATTGTAGATGAAGGAATAAATGAAGTAGAAGAACTATCTAAAATATCAGAAGAAAATAGCATGGCCATTAAAGAAATTCACCAAGTAATACTAAAGACAGATGAAAGTTCTCAAAAAATAGGAGATGCCAGTGAAGTAATAGCATCTATAGCAAATCAGACTAATTTATTAGCATTAAATGCAGCCATAGAAGCAGCAAGGGCTGGAGAAGCGGGAAGAGGATTTGCAGTAGTAGCAGAGGAAATAAGAAAGCTAGCAGAACAGTCATCAGCTTCTACTGAGGAAATAGATAGGGTGGTAAAGGAACTACAAGATAATTCTAAAAATGCAGTTAAGACTATGGATAGAGTAAATGATATTACAAGAGAACAAAGTATAAAAGTAGAAAATAACAAGAAAAAATATTCAGCAATATATGAAGCCATAGAATATACATTTAACGCCATAGAGAAGCTAAACATATCAGAGGAAAATATAAAAGAAGCTAAGGATGAAATACTAAATACATTACAAAATCTTTCAGCCATAGCAGAGGAAAACTCAGCCTCTACACAACAAGCATCAGCATCTATGGAAGAGCAAACAGCATCTATGGAAGAAATAGCCGGTTCAAGTGAAGGTTTAGCAGAATTGGCTCAAGGTTTAAACACCATAATAGACAGATTTAAAATATAAAAAAGCTAAGTATAAAAGCAATAGGCCTTTTCGATATAATAAAGGTCTATTGCTTTTAAGTTTTTGTCCAGACAGTATTAATAATTTGTCGAAATTAGACGATATATAATATTAGCTATGTTTTATAATATAATTAACTTAAATATTCAATAAACCTTAGCTTAAATACAATGTATTAATTAAAAATAAAGCATTTTAAGAAGGAATTATATCTGACATAATGTGATAATTCCATATAAGCTAGAATAATTTTGTTATTCAAATATTTAATTAAGGAGGGGTTGTATACATGACATATATAGATATAGAAAATAATTATAGATTTAAAGAAGCCTTTTATGGTAGTCATACCCCTATGTGCTTTATTGATCTTCAAAATGGTAGGATTATGGATGCTAATTTAGCAGCCTGTGATTATTATGGATATTCAAATAAAGAATTCCTTTCTATGAATATAAGGGAGATTAATGTTTTATCCAAGGAAGAAATAAAAAAGGAAATTTTTAAAGCAAAAAAGGAAAATAGGAAATTTCTTAGACTTATACATAAATTAAACAATAACAAAATAAGAAAAGTAAAGGTATATAGTACAATTATAAAATCTAAAAATAAAAAAATATGTTTTGCCATAATTCATGATTTAAATGAAGGAAATGAAAAGCTAGATATATTGAATGACACTTACGATTTGCACTCTAGAAATCATGTAGTAGATATTCTTAATGATGAAATAAATAAAATATATCCAAAGGATGTGGAGCAAGAAAAAATAGCAGTACTATTTTTAAAGATTAATCAATTTAAATCCATAAGCAATGCCTTTGGATATATAATAGCTGATAAAGTTATAAAAAAGTTTCATAAAATATTGAAAGAAGATATACAAGGAAATCATATAGTTAAGAGATTTAACGAAGATGAGTTTGTAATTTTAGTGCCACAAACAACAGATTTAAATAGTATTGGCAAAGATATATTGAAAATAAATGAAATTTTAAACCGTAGTATCAAAGTCTATGACAATGAATTTCAAATCACCACTAATATAGGTATATCAGTATATCCAGATGATGGAAAAGATGGTCTATCTTTAGTTAGAAGGGCAAATATTGCCATGAATAAATCTCAAGAATTAAATATATCCAATACCCTTAGATTTGATGAATCCTTAGATAGAGAAGTTAAAAGCATATTTTGGATAAAAAACGACTTAATTTCTGCAATTTCCAAAGATGAGCTAATACTAAACTATCAGCCAATATATGATGTAATAAGAAAAAGATTAATAGGAGCAGAAGCTTTAGTAAGATGGAAACATAAAGAAAAGGGAATTATTCCACCTCTAGAATTTATCCCCGTTGCAGAAGAGACAGGACTTATACATTCCATTGGGAAATGGGTGCTTTTTAATGCTTGTAAGCAAAACAAAAGATGGCAAGATCTAGGATATGAGCCCATATATATATCTGTAAATGTATCAGCATTGCAAATGGAGGAGCCTGGTTTTATCCAATTTGTAAAGCAAACACTAAAAGAGTCTAGGCTTGAGCCTAAATATTTGCAACTGGAAATTACAGAAACAGTCTCCAGTAAAGATTATAGGGTAATAGAAAAAACCGTAAAGGAGTTAACTAGTTTAGGTATATCCTTTGCAATAGATGATTTTGGGACAGGATATTCTTCACTGGAAGAATTGCATAATTTAAATATTAACAATATAAAAATGGACAAGATGTTTATAGATAATCTAGAACATAAAGGAAAAGAAGAAATAGCCAAAACCATAATATCCTTGGCAGAAGGACTTTCTGTCAATTTAATTGCAGAAGGTGTTGAGACAAAGGAACAATTAGAGTTCCTAGTAAAAAATAAATGTACAATAGCCCAAGGATATTTATTTAGTAGACCAGTAGAGACCTATAAAATTGAGGAACTGTTGAAAAAAACAAGGAACAATCACAAAGATTTGTAGATTAAATAGCTAATGAATTAGTCATCCTAATAAAACTTAGTTAATTATATAAATATACACAAGCAATATTAATATTTTCATAAAACAAGACGATATATATACTAGAAAACTCCATGGGAAGGGGGAATTATATGAAACAGTATGTAGTGTTTGAAAGCAATAATCAGAACTTCGCCTTAAATCTTTCAGTAGTAGAAAGAATAATAGAACTTGAAAATCCAAAAAAAATACCTGAGTCATCATCTTACTTATTAGGAGTTACCCAATATAGAGGAATGATTTTACCTATAATTGACTTAACAAAGAGACTATATGATGTATACTCAAATCACAATATAGATAGTAAAGTCATAGTAGTACTATGGAAAGATACCCAAATAGGTCTATTAGTAGACAATGTAATAGGAATCAAAACATTTAGTGAAGAACAATTTGAAAACTATAATGCTGATATACAGATCTTAAAGGAATATGTATCTGGATTTATAAAAGCAGAAGAAGATATTACATTTATACTAGATACAGATAAATTATTTGACTTAGAACAAGAAAAAGAACTATTATCCACTACTGAAAAGTCTGAAACCCCAGATACAGACCCTTCGAAGAATATAGGAAGTCATGAAGGGGAAATAGAACCATAAGCAGACATGTGGTGTTAATTCAAGAAATTGGTGAGATAAGATGACAAAGGAAATAAGGGTAGGAATATCTGATTATAAAGTATCACAGGCTCCAGATAAGCTTATTACACTGGGACTTGGATCCTGTGTAGGAATTGCTATTTATGATGAAAAAACAAAAATTGGGGGCTTAAGCCATATTATGCTACCAGATAGTACTGCTTTTACTAGAGATATAAAACCAGAAAAATTTGCAGATTTAGCCATTCCAAAGATGATAGATGAAATAACTGGGGGAAAATCAGCCAGTAAACTTATAGCAAAGATTGCTGGTGGAGCTAGTATGTTTAACTTTTCAGATAGTAGCTCTGGCAATAGTATAGGTGATAGAAATGTAGTAGCAGTAGAGAAAAAGCTAAAGGAATTGGGTATACCAATAATAAGTAGTGATACAGGTGGAAATATAGGAAGAACCATGATCGTAGATTTACAAAATTTCAATATAAGTATTAGAACTGCAAATAGAGAAATAAAAATACTATAAAAAAGGGAGGGAGTTTGGTGGCTATAAAATTACTAATAGTAGATGATTCTGCATTTATGAGAAAGATAGTATCAGATAGTGTTAAAAGAAATTCAGAAATAGAAGTAGTAGGAATTGCAAGAAATGGATTAGATGCCTTAGAAGCTATTCCAAAACTCCAGCCAGATATCATAACATTAGATATAGAGATGCCAAAGTTAAACGGTATAGAAACCCTAAAGCGAATAAAGGAAAACTATAATATTCCAGTAATTATGCTAAGTTCACATAGTGGAACAGATATAACAATAGAGGCTTTGCAAATTGGAGCCTTAGACTTTATAGAAAAGCCTTCAAACCTAAATGCTGATTTAACTAATTTTCAAAAAGATTTATGTATGAAAATCACATCAGTAATAAAGGCCCCTAATATTAAGGCACAAAATATACAGGAAAGATTTCAAGGAAGATATAAAAGGCCAGTGGAAAACACCATAAAAAAAGAAATGGAAATAGGGAAAGAACCAAAGGACATAGAAGCAGTAGTCATAGGTGCTTCAACTGGTGGACCAAAGGCTTTAGTATATCTTATAAGTAAATTACCACAAAAGATAAACATACCCATATTTATAGTACAGCATATGCCAAAGGATTTTACTACATCCTTTGCCGCTAGATTAGATAAAGAGTCTAGAATAAAAGTTGTAGAAGCAGAGGATGGAGTTATTGTAGAAAAAGGTACAGTTTACTTAGCTCCTGGTGATTATCATATGACAATAGAAAACAATAGAATAAAACTAGACTCAAGGGACAAGCTACATGGAGTTAGACCTGCAGTAGACTATTTATTTAGTACTGCTGCTTCAATATATAAAGATAAACTCCTAGGAATCATATTAACTGGAATGGGCAGAGATGGATCCCAGGGTATGGAATCTATTAAAAAAATGGGTGGATACAATATTGCCCAGGATAAAGAAACTTCTGTAGTCTATGGTATGCCAGGAAACGCCATAGCTAGAGGTGTAGTAGATGAGATTATGAGCTTAGAAGATATATCTATTAACTTAAATAAAATTATAAAGGTGAAATAATGGGATTAGATTTTGATTATTTTTATAAATGGACAAAAGCAAATCTTAATATTGACTTAAATTCATATAAACAAAACCAGTTACAAAGAAGGATTACAACAGTAATGAAGAATGCTAAAGCCAATAATTTAGAAGAGTATGCAGAATTGATTAAAAATGATAAAGAAGTAAGGGCTGCTTTCCTAGATTATATAACCATAAATGTAACAGAGTTTTTTAGAAATAAGGAGATATTTGAAGAATTTGAAAAGGTCTTAACAGATATACTTGTACCAAAATTTAAAGATATTAAAATATGGAGTGCAGCCTGTTCCATAGGAGCAGAGCCATATACCTTAGGAATCATATTAGATAAAAATAATATTAGAACAAAAAACAAGATTTTGGCAACAGATATAGATGAAGTAGTCCTTCAAAAAGCAAAAAAGGGAATATATAAAGAACATGAATTAAAAAATATAAATAAAGATGATTTAAATAGATACTTCACATATAAAGATGGACAATATCATTTAGACAATAAAATCAAAAACATGGTAAACTTTAAAAAACATGATTTACTTTTAGATGATTATGAAAAGGGACTCCATGCAGTAGTATGTAGAAATGTAACTATATACTTTAAAAATGAAGCTAAAGATAAAATATATAGGAAAATAAATGAATCTTTAGTAACAGGAGGAGTATTTTTTACAGGAGCCACAGAAAGTATCTACAATCCTAAAGAATTCGGATTTAAAAAACTATCAACCTTTATATACGAAAAGATATAGGTATTGATACATAAGGAGTGATATCAATGGACGATACAGCCACATATCGAGAGTTGTTCTTTGAAGAAACAGATGAATACTTACAAACCCTAAACGATTGTGTATTAGAACTAGAGCAAAACCCAAATGATAAAAGTACCATAGAAGAAATATTTAGGGCAGCCCATACTTTAAAGGGAATGGCAGCAACTATGGGATATAACACTATGACAGAACTAACCCATAGTATGGAAAATGTCTTTGAACTATTTAGAAATGGAACATTAGAAGTAAATTCTCAAATAATCACTACAATATTTGATTGTTTAGATATGCTATCAGAAATTGTAGAAGATTTAAGGGAAGAAAAATATCTAGAATATGATATAAGTCATCTACTAAAAGAACTATCTAATATATCAAATAAAGAAGAAAAAAAACAAGAAACACAAGAAAATCCTAAAGATGGGGAAAATAATATAGACATAGAAGAAACAGATATTATGATTATAGAAAGGGCTAGGGAAAAAGATTACAAAGCCTTCAATATAACTGTTAAATTAGTAGATTACTGCGTGTTAAAAGGTGCTAGGGCATATTTAATAGTAAACAAATTAGAACAACAAGGAGATATAATAAAGACTAATCCATCTCCAGAAAAATTGGAAATAGGCGAGTTTAAAGATACCTTCCAACTAATCTATTTATCTAAAGAAGATATGGAAAGAGTAAAAGAACTAGTAGAAAACAATGCAGAAATTGAAAAAGTGTCTATTGAAGAAATAAATATAGAACAAAGTATAGAAGAACAAGAAGCCATAGAAGAAGTGGAAAAGACACAATCAAATATGGAACAAAATGCAGAAACTAAATCCAATAAAAAAACAGAACAAAAAACAGAAGAAAGACATGGTAGCCACCATATGAACCAATCCATAAGGGTTGATATAAATAGGCTAGATAGTTTTATGAATCTAGTATCAGAACTAGTGATATATAGAACTAGACTTGAAGATTTAAGTAGTAAATATACAACTACAGAAATCAACGAACCATTAGAACATGTAGCTAGAATAACGTCAGAATTACAGGATTTAGTACTTAAAATAAGAATGGAACCAGTAAGTGTAGTATTAAATAGATTCCCAAGGATGATTAGAGACTTATCTAAGGAATTAGATAAGGAGATCCAACTGGTAATCGAAGGGGAAGAAACAGAACTAGATAGAACTGTTATATCAGAATTAGGAGAGCCACTGGTACATCTACTTAGAAATGCAGCAGGACATGGTATAGAACATGTAGATGAAAGACTTGCCTTAGGTAAGGACAAAGTAGGACTAATAAAATTAACAGCCTATCAAGAAGGGGACAAAGTAGTTATATCCTTAAGTGATGATGGTAAAGGTTTGGATCCTCAAGTCATAAAGGCAAGTGCAGAAAGAAAAGGAATAAGTACTGAAGGAATGTCAAATAGGGATCTAATACAATTGATATTTAATCCAGGATTCTCTACAGCTAAAGAAGTAACCAATGTATCTGGTAGAGGCGTAGGTATGGATGTTGTAAAACAAAAAATTGCAAGTCTTGGAGGCAGTATTGATGTTATTAGTGAAGTAAATAAGGGGACAACCTTTATTATAAAATTACCTCTTACTCTATCCATTATACAGGCCCTTATGGTAAATGTAGGACAAGAGACCTTTGCACTACCCTTAGGAATTATAGAAACAGTAGTAAAGGTAAATGAAGGTGAAATCTTTAGATCTCATAAAAATGAAGTATATATATATAGGGAAAAAGCTATTCCTATAATTAGAGTAAGTGATAAATTGTCTATTGAGTCCAAGGGCGACAATGAACATTTAATCATCATACTATTAGGGGATCAACATTATGGACTGTTAGTAGATGGACTAATAGGACAACAGGAAATAGTAATCAAAAAATTAAGCGGCTTATTAGCTCAAATGAAAGAATATATAGGAGCAACTATTTTAGGAAATGGAGATATTACCCTTATATTAGATGTAGGTAATCTATGTACCACAGGAAAGGGCGATAATGTTGAATAAAGGTAAATTTACTGATTTACAAATAGATATAATTAAAGAATTAGTCAATATAGGAGGAGGTAATGCTGCCACCAGTATATCTCAGCTAATAAGTAAGCCAGTAAATATGACAGTACCAATTATAGAAATATTAGATTATAATCAAGTATATGAAAATATAATGATGGAAGATCAAATGGTAAATGCAGTAGTTACTAGAATGTTGGGAGATGCAGAAGGGATTTTCCTATTTATAGTCAATGATGAAACTGCGGACAATTTAGCAAATATGATGATGCCAGAGGGTATAGAACAAACTATGGAAATAAGAGACTCTGCCATAAAAGAGTTAGTCAATACTTTAGTATCTTCGTTTTTAAATGCTACTTCTAAAGAAATTGGTAGAAGTCTAATATCATCAGTTCCTTTATTGACTAAGGATATGTTTGGTGCTATATTGAGTAGCGTATATATAGAATCGGGACAATACGATGAAGATATTATGATAATAAAAAATGAATTTTCCTATCTAGGAGAGAAAATAGAATCTTCATTATACTTTGTTCCTAACCCAGGAGTACTAGAAAAGCTATTTAAAATTATAGGAGTTTGAAGGGAGAAATAAGCATGTCAAAAAGAGTTTTAATTGTAGATGATGCAATATTTATGAGAATGAAATTAAAAGATATACTAGAAAAAAATGGATATGAAGTAGTAGGAGAAGCCCAAAATGGTATGGAAGCTGTAGAAAAATATCAAGCAGAAAAGCCAGATATAGTTACCATGGATATAACTATGCCAGAAATGGATGGAGTTGCTGCACTAAAAGCTATTAAACAAATAGATCCAAATGCTAAAGTAATCATGTGTAGTGCCATGGGACAACAAACTATGGTTATGGAAGCCATACAATCAGGAGCACTAGACTTCATAGTAAAGCCCTTTGATACAGATAGGGTTATCCAGTCATTGAACAAAATATTTAACTAATGGAGTTGAATAATATGCAAATTATTGTCTTTACATTAGGAGATAAATTCTATGCTCTTAAAACAGATAATGTAGAAGAAATAAGCAAAAACATCTCCCCAACAAAAGTACCAAATGCACCTAATTGGGTAGAAGGACTAATAAACCTAAGGGGAAATGTAGTTACATTGGTGAATTTATCAAAACTTTTACAGCAGGATACAGACTTATGTTATAATAATATCATTATAATCCAAAACAATGATGAAAAAATAGGACTTATGGTACAAGATGTTATGGAAGTCGTAGATATAGAAGATTCACATATTGAAAAAATAAGTGAAAATGTGGAAGATGGAATAATAGGAATCATTCAGTTAAATAAAGAAATTGTAAATATTATTGATATAGGAATATTGCTTTTAGAAAATGAGGGATAGATGTGGATCAAGTACTGTCACAACAAGAAATAGATGCACTCCTAAATGCTCTAAACACTGGAGAACTTGATCCAGATAGCATTAAGGAGGAAGAAGAAAAAGATAAAATAAAGCCCTATGATTTTAGAAGGCCAATAAAATTATCCAAAGAATATGTAAATACATTACATATGATATTTGAGAATTTTTCTAAAATCACTGGAAATGTGTTATCTAGTAAATTGAGAGCCAATGTTAATATTACAGTAGGGGCAATAGAACAGGTTAGTTATGATGAGTTTATCAGATCAATCTCCCGTTCCACATTAATGGGAATATTTAGTACAAATGAACTAAGTGGAACACAGATTGTAGAGATCAATCCCCATCTTTGTACACAAATCGTAGAATTAATGTGCGGAGGCTCAGAAAGTAAAGATGCAGCCTATGAGCTGGGCAAGGAAAAGTTTACAGATATAGAACTAAGTATTTTGGAAGAGATTTTAGAAAGTGTTTTAAACTCCTTTGAATCTGCTTGGAGTGAAGTAATAGATTTAAAAACAGAAATAGAATCCATAGATACAAATCCTCAGATGGTACAAAATATGTCTCCAAATGAACCAGTAGTACTAATAAGCTTTTTAGTTGAGATTTTTAAAAATAAAAGCTTTATGAATATCTGTATACCTTATGTGTCCTTTGAACATATATTAGATAAATTAAGCTTTAAAAACTGGTTTGATTTTGAAAAAGAAACAGGTAGCAATGATAGAAAGTCAATAGAATCTAATCTAATGAATGCAATGGTAGACTTAGAAGTATCCTTGGGAAGATCTATTATTACAATAGAAGACTTTTTACAGTTGGAACTAGGAGACATAATTCAACTAGATATGAAGACTACAGACCCATTAAAACTATATATAGAGGATCAGCTTCACTATTTAGTAAAACCAGGAGTTGTAAACAAAAAACTAGCTGTTGAAATATTACAATTTATAGAAGAGGAGGGTGAGTAATGAACGATGACTTTTTATCTCAAGATGAAATAGATGCACTATTAAATAAGGGGTCAGAAGAAACTAAAGAGGTTGAACAATTAGATGATATAGCAAAGGATATAATTGGGGAAGTAGGAAATATATCCATGTCTACAGCTGCAACAACCCTATCTTCTATACTTAATCATCAAGTGCTAATAACTACACCAAGGGTATCTCTCATAAACTTTGAGCAAATAGTAGAAGAATGTGAAATACCAAAGGTAGTAGCAAACATAGATTTTAGAGAAGGTCTCAAAGGCAACAACTTACTTATGATGGATGTACCAGATGCTGCAATTATTGCAGATTTAATGATGGGTGGAGATGGAAAAGGTGGAAAAGAAACCCTTACAGAACTAGAAATGAGTGCAGTAGCTGAAGCTATGAATCAAATGATAGGATCTGCCTCCACATCTATGGCAACTATGTTAGGAAGAACCATAGATATACTACCACCAAATGTTAAATTATGGGATACTCAAGACAATATAGATAAAAACCTTATAGACCCAGATGACTCCATCTGTAAAATAGCCTTCAATCTAACAGTGGAAGGACTAATACAAAGTGAAATCATGCAAATTTACTCAATAGAAACAGTAGAGGAAATTGTAAATATAATGCTTGGAGATACTGAAAAATCTTCACAGCCTGAGCCAGAGAAAGCAGTAAAAATGGAAGAAAAGGTGAATGTGGCAATGGAACAAACCCCAGTAAATGTAGAAGAAAAAGTAGTTGAAAAGGTAACTGTACAAAAACCATTATTCCCACCCCTTACACCAGAAACAGGGGATAGAAGAAACCCAAGAAACCTAGATCTTATTATGGATGTTCCCTTGGATTTCAGCGTGGTTTTAGGTAAAAGCAAAAAAACTATCCAGGAAGTGCTTTCCTTTGGAAATGGTTCCGTAATAGAGTTAGATAAACTGGCAGATGAGCCGCTGGAAATCTATGTAAATGGCAAACTAATAGCCGAAGGAGAAGTAGTAGTAATCAACGAAAACTTTGGAGTTAGAATAACAAATATAATAAGTAAAGAAAAAAGAGTACAAAATCTTAGATAATAAAAAGAACGGATATCATTCAATATAATGAAGGATTTCCGTTTTTTTAATTTTACTGTTAAAAATCTAAATAAAATACCGATATATATATCAAAGACTCAAAAGGGAGGGTTATATATGAAGATCCATAAGACCGGTAGACAATACTTAGACACTAATATATATAAATCAAAGCAAGAAAGAGAAAAAAATATTAACCCTAAAAGGGAAAAAGGCGTAAATATAGAGATATCTAAATCAGCAAAAGAGTTAGTTAAAAAAATAGAAGAAAGTAAAAATGAAGGATTTAGCCAAAGGGTTGAGAAAATAAGGCAATCCATAATAAATGGAACATATAATCCATCACCAGAAAAAATAGCAGATAAGATATTAAACCAAATAGAAGAAGAGAAAGGTAGTGGAAAATAGTGACTGCTGAACAAGAACTATTGGGCCTTCTTAAATCCATAGAAGATTTATTAGAAGAAGAAAAGAAAGCACTACTTGAAAATAATGGAGAAAAGGTTGCAGAAATAGTACAACAAAAGAATAAGTGTATAGATAGATTATCAGAGTTCAAAGGAATGAATATGGACAAAAATCAAAAGATAGTATCTTTAATAGAAGAGATAAACACCAAACAGGAGCTAAACCTACTATTGACACAACAGGCCTTAGACTACCAAAATGCATTATTGGAAAGTATATCACAAAACATGAAAAATGAATCCAACACCTATTCATCAAAGGGAAATTACCAAAAGAAAAAAAGTATAAATCTAATAGATCAATCAGTATAGGAGTGAAAAAATGTCAGGATTATTTAATACCTTAAATACAGCAAATAAAGGCCTAATGGCATCACAAACAGCCCTACATACAACAGGACACAATATATCAAATGCCAATACACCAGGATTTTCAAGACAAAGAGTAGAGATGAAGGCTGATCTTGCATTTAACTACGCAGGAGTAGGACAATTAGGTACAGGAGTTAAGATGGAGTCAGTCATAAGAATGGTAAATGACTATGTAAGTAAACAAATCAGACAAGAAAATAGTACCCTACAAGAGTTTGCATCTAAAGCAGAAGTAATGGAACAGCTTGAAGTAATATTCAACGAACCTTCTGATACAAGTTTAAATACTGATATAGGAAAAATGTTTGACTCTTGGGTAGAACTAAGTAAAAATCCAGAAATGCTTACATCAAAGACCATAGTGGTAGAAAGATCTAAAACCCTAGCAGATACATTTAATCATATGATGACACAAATAGATGCTTTAGAAGCAGAAACTACAGGTATGATCGAAAAAAATGTAACAGACTTCAATGCTACCATAGATAAACTGGAATCCTTAAATAGACAAATATTTAATGTAGCAGTAAAGGGAAATGTACCAAATGATTTACTAGACCAAAGGGATTTACTACTACAAGACTTGTCATCCATGGCCAATATAGATGCAGAATTTGATCAATATAGCAGAGTAAGTGTAGGTATAGGTGGGGAAAAAGATAATTTATTGAAGGCAGGAGAAAGCGCAAAACACTTAGGATATAGTGAAGAAGTTGGTATAGTTCTTACAGATAAAGATGGGAAACTTGTAGATAAAGATGGAAACCCTATTAAAACTGAAAATGAAGATATTGTTAAAATTAAAATTGGCTCAGGAGAAATCAAAGGTCGATTAAGTGCCCTTGAAGATATAGAGGGAAGAAGAAATGAATTAGCTAATTTCGGTATAACAATGGCTAGGGCAATAAATAAAGTTCATACTAGCGAAGATGGAGGACCATATATATTCGGTTTCGATACAAAGACAAAAACACTAAAAGTAAATGAAGTTTTATTAAAAGATCCAAGTTTAATTCAAGCAGGTAAAGGAAAAGTTTCTTCAGAAGAAAATGAAGATGGCTCTCCAGTAGGTGATGGTAGTAGAGCATTATTAATATCAAGATTAAGAAATGCTAAAATAAATTTTAGTGCTAATCCAACATTTGATGATGGTTTTATAGATTTGGATAATCTAACTTTAAAAGACCAAGATGGGGGCAATACCATAGGTGGATACTATAACAATATAGTTACAAGTGTAGGTATATCCAAGGAACACGCAGACAATATGGTAGCAAATCAAGAAGTTCTAATGGGACAGTTAGACCTTCGTAGAGAGTCTGTATCGGGAGTACATTTTGATGAGGAAATAAGTAATCTAATAAAATTCCAATCAGCATACTCAGCAAATGCAAGGGTAATCTCAGTACTAACAGAGATGCTAGATACATTGATTAATAGAACGGGGGTATAATAAATGAGAATAACTAACAAAACACTAACATCAAACTATCTAAGAAATCTTAATAGAAATCTAGCACAAATGCAAAAATATCACAATCAACTAAGCTCATTCAAAGAAGTATCTAAACCCTCAGATAATCCAATGTTAGTATCCAAAATAATGAGCCTAAAGGATAATATAGCTGCAAATGAACAGTACAATACCAATATAAGCGATTCCCTAGGATGGACACAAACTCAAGATACAGCCTTAAATGATGTATCTCGTACATTAAATAGAATAAGGGATTTAATGATATATGGTGCCAATGGTTCCCTATCAGATACAGATAGGGCAGCTATAAAAGACGAAGTAGAGATGCAAATGGGGCAATTAGTAGATGTACTAAATACTAATTTTGATGGTAGATATATATTTGCAGGACAAAAAACAACCACTAGACCCTTTGGGTTAGTAGATGGGGTAATTCTGTATGATGGAGATGAAAACAATATTGCTAGAGAAATCTCCACAGGAGTAACTATAGATTTAATAACTTCAGGAAGAGAAGTTGTAGGTACTGGTAATGATACTGACAATGAACTAGGAAAATTCTTAAATGATGTGTTAAATGCTTTCAGTAATAAAGAAGGTAAGTCTCCAAAAGACCTTTCAGGTGATTTATTAGGCAAGATGGACACACACCTAGATAGAATTTTAAGAACTCGTTCTAAAATAGGAGCAGTTCACAATAGACTTGAAGCTGCTGAAGCTAGAAACAAAGCAGAAAATATGAATCTAAAGGGACTATTATCCAGTAGGGAAGATATAGATGTGGCAGAAAAATATATGGAATTTAGTGTAATGGCAGTAGTGTATCAAGCTTCCTTAAAAACAGGGGCTAATATTCTACAACCAAGTTTATTAGATTATTTAAGATAAAAAAAGAAACTATCTAATAATATAAAAGAGCATTGTATTTATTAAAAACAATGCTCTTTGTCATATCAACTTGAATCAATATAAAAAGCTTAGACACTATCATCCTAAGCTAATCAAAGGATCTTAAATATTAAACAAAGGAAGTAATAATATGAAAATAAATACAAAATATTTAGGTGAAGTACAAATAAATAAAGAACAAATCATATCCTTTCCAAAGGGACTATTAGGATTTGAAGACCACAAAGAATTCGTAGTATTAAGTATGGAAGGAAATACCCACTTTAAATTTCTTCAAGATATCCATCATGACTATATATCCTTTTTGATAATAAATCCTTGGGATTTCTTTGAAGACTATGATATAGAACTTCCAGATAATCAGCTAAATAGTATGGGAATTTTCCCAGAAAAAAATACAAACATCTCCATATACAATATAGTAACCATAGGTAAATCTTTACAAGAAAGCACCTGTAATCTCCTAGCACCCATAGTAATAAATTTAGAAAATAAAAAAGGCAGACAGTTTATCTTAGACAACTCACCCTATACTACTAAACATAGACTATTACCTAAAGGTGAAGAATAATGTTAATACTAAATAGAAAAATAGGAGAAAGCATAGTTTTAGAAGGTGATATAGAGATTAAAGTGTTGGAGATACAAGATGGAAAGGTGAAAATAGGTATAGAAGCTCCAAAGGAAGTTACTATATTGAGAAAAGAAATATATGATGATGTAATAGAAGAAAATAGAAAATCTCTAGAAATGGAAAACACATTAAATGTATTAGATATATTACAGAAAATGAATAAAAACGAGAGGTGATAATATGGATATACCAGCGGTATCCATGTCCATGAATCAAATAAGGCTTAAACAAGAAGTAGGAATGTCAGTAGCAAAAATGGTTCTAGATTCTGTAAAAGCAGAAGGTGCAGACTTACTAAAGATGATGGAAGTAAATATGGAAATAATAGAAGGTGGATTAAATACTAATGTAGGTGGAAATATAGATATATATGCTTAAATGAATATTAGATAATTGAAAATTAGTATGTATAGTATCCATAGAGGATTTTGTAGATAATTACATTAAAATAAGTCAATAAAAACTTATATTCTGTGAAAATTTATTAAGGTCTAAGATAAAATTCTTAGGCCTTTTTATTATTTATGTGGAAACATAGAACTTTTAAATTTAGCAAGCTTTGATAAATTAAGGAATTTAAATTTTCCATATTTTATCCGATATAGTATAATAATGACATATATGGTCGAAAAATGATAAAAATAAGGTAGGTGCTACATTTGGAAAACACAAATAAAGAAATCACTGGCTTAGTTAATGATATATTAAATACAGCTAATAATTATACAGAAAATGCTATTCCATTAGTGAATAAATTAGCAGAAGATTTTTATCAAAATCCAAATAGAGAAGCATGGGAACAATTAACAGATTTATTTGAAGGTATAGGTTGGATTATAGAAACATTAACTGAAATAGATTCCATTACAAATTTAGATAAAATAATAAGTGAACATGAGACTTGGAACGAATACGTTCAAATAGTTTCAAAACTAAAGGATATATTACCAGAAATGGAAGGAGCCCTAGAAAGCGGAGATAATATATTAATAGGAGATTTACTATTATATGAAATAACTCCTATATTTGAAGAGATGCTGACAAAATTAAAGTTTTTGAAGCCAAGGGCGGTGGATCAAGGTGTTAACTGATAATACTATATATTTAAGAGATAACTTTCCCTTACTATATAATGGTATAGAAGACAAAGATAATAAAATAAAAGATATATATATATCCGTAGAAGATACTAAAGATAAAAATAAAACTCTACAAATCAAAGATAAAGAAGGACAGTCCATATATTTACACAGTAAATATAATCCCATAAGAGAAGCCCAAGCTATTATTAATAAATTTAAAGAAAAAGAGAATATTGATGAAAATACTCATATAATATTTTATGGTTTAGGCTTAGGGTATCACATAGATTTGTTTATTAAAGAGTATCCAGATGTGGATTTTTCTCTTTATGAACCTTCAGTAGAAATATTTAATTATTTTTTAGAAAATAGAAATCTTAAAGATTATTCTAGAGGTAATTTGAAATCTATTCAATGCGAATACAATAATCAAATACTAGAAGAATTTTTAATTAAAATAATAAAAAAAACAGATAAAAGGATCTTAATTATAGATTTGCCCATATATGGGAAAGTATTCCCAGAAGAATACAATAAATTTTTTACTAGATTTAAAGAAATAATTAAAGGTACTAGATCCTCTATCCACACAAACTTAGCGTTTCAAAAGAGATGGATAATAAACAGTATGAAAAATCTTAAAGAAGTTTTAAATACACCAAATATACTTATAGAAAAAAAGGGACAATTTAAAGGTAAACCTGCCATATTAGTAGCAGCAGGACCTTCCCTTAATGAAGAAATAGAAAATATTAGATATATTAAAGAAAATGGACTAGCCTATATATTTAGCGTAGGCTCAGCCATAAATACCCTTATTCATAATAATATATATCCAGATGCTTTGACCTCCTATGATCCAAAGGTAGGGAACCAAAAAGTAATTGAGATAGTTAAGGATAAAGATATAAAGGAAATACCTATAATATTTGGATCAAGTATTGGATATGAAACCATAGAAAACTATCCATCAGATATGTATCATATGATAACATCTCAAGATACAGTATCTAACTATTTTTTAAGAAACAAAGATAATGAAAATATAGGACTTGTTCAAGATGCTCCTTCCATAGCAGTAGTTACATTACAACTACTATATACCTTAGGATTTAACTGTGTTATTCTAGTAGGACAAAATCTGGCATTTAGAGGTAAAGAAAGACATTCTGAGGGAATTTCCTATAGTAAGGAAGTATCAGAAGAAGAGATGGAAAAAGGAATATGGATAAAAGATGTTTATGATAATGAAATCTTGACAAATGAAGGATTTAATAGAATGAGACATCAGATGGAATATTACATAAAACATCTTCCAAATATTGAAGTAATAAATACCACCAAAGGTGGGGCTCATATAGAAGGTACTAAATTTATAGAACTTAAAGAAATAATAAATCATAATTTAAAGGAAAGAGTAGTAGAAGAAAATTGGTTAGATGGAAACAACACAAATTATGATAAAGAATATTTAGAACTTCAGCTTAAAAAAATGGATAGGGCCTATGAAAATGCTTTAAAGATAAATAAGGAATATAATAATATATTAAGAAAAATAGAAAAAGCAATAAATAATAGAAATTTTAAACAAGCAGAAAATTTGTATATTAAATTAGATAAACAGTTAAGAAAAGTTGAAGGAAATGATTTTTATAAAACATTTACATTACCTATGAATAGGGTTCAATATAAGATATTAGCTGATAGCATAGATAGCTTAAATGAAGTTAAAGAACCCTACGAAAAAGGCTTAAAAATAGTGGGAAGTTTTAGAGGTTTTATATCGGTATGTGTTAATGATATAAATATGATAGAGCCAATATATGAGGAAATGAAAGAAAGTATTAATCAATATGTTAAAAAGTCTAGAGGTGATTAGTAGTGAAACCTTACATTGAAATAAATGGAAGAAGAATAGGAGAAGAGTATCCACCAGTTGTAATAGCTGAAATAGGAATAAATCATGAAGGAAGTCTTAAGACGGCTTTTGAAATGGTAGATGCAGCTTATAAATCGGGAGCAGAGATAATCAAACACCAGACTCATATTGTAGAAGATGAGATGAGTAAAGAAGCTAAAAAAGTAATACCTGGAAATACAGATGTTTCAATATATGATGTAATGGCACGATGTGCATTATCAAAGGAAGACGAAAGATCTCTTAAAGAATATGTTGAATCAAAAGAAATGATATTTTTAAGCACTCCATTTTCCAGGGCTGCTGCTAATAGACTAGAGGATATGGGAGTTGTCGCATATAAGATTGGTTCTGGAGAAATGAATAATTATCCTTTGTTGGAGCATATAGCTTCATTTGGGAAGCCAATGATTGTATCAACAGGCATGAACAATATAGAAAATGTAAAGAAAGCTGTTGAAATTCTAGAAAGAAAAAAAATACCATATGCTCTACTTCATACAACTAACCTTTATCCAACCCCCCCCGAACTTGTGAGACTAGGTGCTATGGAAGAACTTAAAAGAGAATTTCCAAATGCAGTAATAGGTTTATCTGATCATACATTAAATAATAATGCTTGTCTAGCAGCTACAGCATTAGGTGCATCTATATTAGAGAGGCATTTTACTGATACAAGAGACAGAGAAGGCCCGGATATAGTATGCTCTATGACTCCGTTAGAGCTTAAAAATTTGATAAAAGCTTCTAAAGAAATATTTAAAATGCGTGGTGGGGTAAAAGAAGCAGCAAAGGAAGAACAAGTTACTATTGATTTTGCTTTTGCTACAGTAGTGTCTATAAAGCCTATTAAAAAAGGTGAAGAATTTACAAAAGAAAATCTTTGGGTTAAAAGACCAGGAATAGGGGAAATCTTAGCAGAAAAATATTATGAAATTTTAGGCAAAAAAGCTTCTAGAGATATAGAAAGCGATGAACATTTAAAATGGACTGATATCTATGGATAAAAAGAAGATTTTATTTCTTACTGGTACAAGGGCTGATTATGGCAAGTTAAAACCCCTTATGATGGCAGTAGAAGAACATAAAGATTTTGAGTGTTATATTTTTATTACAGGAATGCATACATTGAAAGAGTTCGGGAATACAAAAAATGAGATATATAAAGATAAATTTAAAAATATTTATGTATATATAAATCAAATAATAGAAGAGCCAATGGATTTAGTGCTAGCTAATACTATAAATGGATTTAGTAGATATATAAGAGAATTAGAACCGGATATGCTGGTAGTTCATGGAGATAGAGTAGAAGCTTTGGCAGGAGCCATTTCTGGAGCAATAAACAATATCTTAGTAGCCCATATAGAAGGTGGAGAGGTCTCAGGAACTATAGATGAATCAATAAGACATGCAATATCAAAACTATCCCATATTCATTTTGTATCTAATAATGATGCAAAGAATAGATTACTTCAATTAGGGGAAGAAGAAAGTTCAATATATGTTATAGGTTCACCTGACATCGATATTATATTGGAAAAATCTATATTAAACATTACAGAAATTAAGAGAAGATATGAAATAGAATTTAAAGAGTATGCAGTTTTAATGTATCATCCTGTAACAACAGAAACTGAAAAATTAAAACATAATATCAAACAATTAGTAGATGCAGTGTTTGAAAGTGGAGATAACTTTATCGTAGTTCATCCAAACAATGATAGTGGACATAAGATTATACTTGAAGAGTATAAGAGATTTGATGGGTATGGAAAAATTAAAAAATTTCCATCTATTAGGTTTGAGTTTTTTCTTGAAATTTTAAAAAATGCAAAATATCTAATTGGAAATTCCAGTGCAGGGATTCATGAAGCGCCAGTAATAGGCTTACCTAGTATAAATGTAGGGAGTAGACAACAGGGGAGATTTAAGTTTGAAACTATCATAGATTCCAAAGATGATAAAGAAAGTATTATTAAATCAATAGAAAAGGTAAAGAAACTAGATAATTGCAATAGTACAAATCACTTTGGAGATGGGAAAAGTAAAGAAAATTTCATTAAAATAATATCGGGACCTAAAATTTGGGAAACACCTACACAAAAAGTTTTTAACAACATTTATTTTGAAAGGAATATTTTTAATGTATAAAAATAAAAGCATACTAGCCATTATACCAGCAAGAGGTGGTTCCAAAGGAATTGCAAGGAAAAATATTATAAATGTTAGCGGTAAACCTTTGATCCAATATACCATAGATTCTGCTAAAAAAAGTAAATATATTGATAGATTAGTTGTTTCCACCGAAGATGCTGAAATTGCAAGTATATCAGTGAGATGTGGGGCAGAGGTTCCTTTTTTAAGACCTATAGAATTGGCTGAAGATGAAACAAAGACTGTAGATGTATTAATAGATGTGATTAAAAAACTAGAAGAATTGGGATGTAAATATGATTATATGGTATTGTTACAACCAACTCAGCCCTTAAGACAGACCTTTCATATAGATGAAGCTATAGAAATGATAATTGATAAAGATGAAGATAGTTTAGTAAGTGTTTCTGAAGTTAGGGAACATCCAATTTTAATGAGAACAGTTGATGAAAAGAATGAAGCAAGAAGTTTGTTAGGACAACGAAGTGATATAAGAAGGCAGGATTTTTCCAAAGTATATAAGGTTAATGGTGCAGTATATATCAATAGGCTAAATAATAAATTTAATATCAATACAAGCTTAAATGACAACAAATTAGCATATATTATGGATAAAAAATATGATTTAGACATAGATGAGCCAGAGGATTTGGATTTGTTAGTGATAAGACTCAAAGGCATAAATAGGTAAAGTCATTAAGTTATAGTTAATAGAACAGGAGAATTAATTATGAACAATATGAAAATATTGCATTTGGCCAGTTTTACTGGGAATATTGGAGATGAAGCAAATCATAGTGGTTTTAGAAGAAAACTAAGAGAGAACTTAGACATGAATTTTACTTATACAGATTTAGAAATAAGGAAATTTTATAAATCATGGGGATTGATGAAATTTGATAATAGTTTTGTTCATTTGTGTAATAGTCATGATTTTGTAATAATAGGTGGAGGCAATTTTTTAGAACTATGCTGGGATTATTCCCAAACGGGGACAACTATTGATATTAGTATTGAAATGTTAGAAAAGATAAAAAGACCCATTATCTTTAATACAATAGGAGTGGATGATGGAAAGGGAATTAGTCAAGACAACATTGATAAGTTTAAAGTTTTTTTAGACTATATATTAGATAGTGATAAAATTCTATTTTCTGTTAGGAATGATGGATCCAAGGATATACTTAAAAAGTATTTTAATGATAGTAAATTAGACAGCGTTCATGTAGTACCAGATGGCGGATTCTTTTTAACAACTAAAGATTTTTATCAAGTTGAATATGATAAAAACAAGGTAAATATAGGAATTAATATTGCTGGAGATATGATAAGTATTAGATTTGGCGATAATTATAATGGATTTTGTAAGAATTTTGGAAACTATATAAATACTATATTATCAATTAATGATAATATTAATATTGTTTTTTTACCACATATGTATTTAGATATAAGGATTATTGGGGAAACTATGGAATACATAGAAGATGAATATAGGAGAAATAGAATAAGTATTGCACCTCTATTAAATGGGAATTTAAATGGAGGACAATATATATTTAATTTATATAGAAATATGGATTTAATTCTTGGTATGAGATTCCATTCAAACGTATGCTCCATAGGTCAAAACATACCAAACATTGGTCTGATAACATATCATAAACATGGATATTTGTTTGATGAAGTTGGTTTATCTGATAGAGCATTATTTGTTAATGATTCTAATTTTTTTATAGACTTATTATCTAAAACTAAAGACGATCTGAACAATCTAGAAAAGATAAAAGATAGATATAAAGTAGTAAATAAAAAGTTGAATAATGATCTTGATGAATTCCATCAAACAATAAAAAGATTTTTAGAAGGTAACGAAAAACTATTAGCAGGTGATTTACTTTAAATAAGATATAAATGTGTGATCATCTAATATTTGTTATAGATAATCTAAATGAATTTAAAGATTAAATTCAAATGTTAAAAAGCCATAATATTCACTTAGATTGATGGGTGTAATAATAGCAAAAGAATATAGTTATGAAATGTTTGGACATCCAAGCCTATAAAAACTAACAGAAAAAAATACAAAGTTTATTTATCAGAGCCAGATCAAGGTGTGAATAATGATACTGGAATACTACTATTAATAGCTGGATTTAGAGGAAATGCAAATCCTAACATATGTTTACAAGAAAATGAGAAAAGTATTTGCTGATAAATATAATTTAGTAACTATACAATGTGACTATTTTGGATGGAAATTTATGCAAGGTTCAAATAGTATTTTTAGATATGAGCTAGCTAAATATTTTAATAATAAGGAAATTGAATATATTTTTAGTAATAATATAGGCTTTTATAGATCGATAGAAATAGCTAGTAAATATAAGATAAATATAAAAGCTAGAGAAAATCTAGAACAAAGTTTAGATAATTATAATGAAAAGGGCTTAATTCAGGGAATCTATAATATTAGTGCTGTTATAAGTGTCATGAAGATTATTAAGGGCAATGGATATAAATTTAGCTAAGATAGAGTTGTATTATACGGATATTCTCATGGGGCTTATTTATCATATTTATGCAATGCTTTAGCACCTAAGATACTTTCATTGTTAATAGATAATTCTTCATGGTTATTTCCAGTATATTTAAAAAATAATAGGTATTTAAATAATACTTATGGCAATTCAATATTATCTTTTGAATTTGATTATTTAGAAAAAATATTAGACTATGATAAACAAATTCTTTATTTACATAAATTATATAACAATTTAGCAATCAATGTAATATAATTTGTTGTTATGACATAAACGATGACTTAATTAGACATTTAGATGAGAAAAAAAATAAAACAAATTATAAATAGCTTTAAATATGATGAATATGCAGAAATCTATTTAGTTTATGGAATAGGATTAGTATATCATATCAATGAGTTAAAGAATTTAGTCATTTCTAAAGATAAAAAGTATCATATATATGGTTGAATGTAATAGTGAAATCTTTAAATTAGTTAAAAGAAGAGTTGACTTAAGTAGAATATTAAATAACAAAAATATTACATTAATAACAGTAGATAATAGAGGATTTTATAGTAGGTTAAAGAGTATATTATCAATTGAGGGAATTAAACTAGCAATTCATAAATCATCTTTAAATTTGATACCTATGGAATATATAGAGTTGAAACAATTATTGGAAGAGTTTATTGTAAAGGAAAATTCTATAAAAGGAAACGAAGATAAGTTATATAAGAATTTTATTGAAAACATTGAAAACTATGATAAAAATGTAGATGATTTATTTAATAAACATAGAGGTCAACCTTTATTTTTAATTTCGGCAGGACCCTCTTTAGATAAAAATATTTATGAATTTCAAAAAGTAAAGGATAAAGGAATTATACTATCTGTAGGAAGGGCGGTAAGACCATTAATATCAGCAGGGATTATTCCTGACTATATAATAATAACTGATCCATCAGATGTTTTATATTATAATCAATTAAGAGGATTGGGTATAGAAGTTCCAATAATAGTATTATCTACATGTGATAAAAATGTAATGTTAAATTATAAGGGCTATAAGTATATAGCATTACAGGAAGGATATGGTCCAGTAGAAGATTATGGAAGATGTAATAACAACAAATTAGTAGAAACTGGAGGGTCAGTAGCTACTACAGGTTTGGATATTGCGATTAGAATGGGCTGTAACCCTATAGTATCTGTAGGACAAGATCTTGCTTTTACAGATAAAAGGACTCACTCTGAAGATACATATCCAAAGAAGATAATAGATAATAATATGTTTAGAGAAGTAGAAGATATATATGGTAATATAATTAAGACATCTAAAAATTTGTCAATTTATTTAAGGTGGATACAGAATAGAATATTTAGAGAAAAAGGTATAAATTTCATGGACGCAACGGAAGGTGGAGCTAAAATAAAGGGAACCAAGATAATAGGACTTGATGAAGTTATAGATAGCTTAAATTAAATATAAAAACTTTATAAAAACTATTAAACTTTCAAATCATCATCCGATATAAATATCAAGAAGAGGAAATGGCCATACTTCTTAAAAGAAAAACGGCAAGGATGCCAAAGATAAAATTCAAGGAGGAATAAATAATGAGAATTAATCAAAATATTTCAGCAATGAACACATACTCAAGATTAACGGCAGCAAATACTGCAAAAAGTAATTCACTAGCAAAGTTGTCTTCAGGATTAAGAATTAATAGAGCTGGAGATGACGCAGCAGGATTAGCAATATCAGAAAAAATGAGAGGTCAAGTGGGTGGACTTAAGCAAGCAGTAAGAAATGCTCAAGATGGTATTTCTCTTATCCAGACTGCAGAAGGTGCGTTAGCAGAAACACACTCCATGTTACAAAGAATGAGAGAATTAACAGTTCAAGCTCAAAACACTGGTACTAACACTGATGGAGACTTAGCGCAAATTCAAAAAGAAATGGACCAACTAGCTAAAGAAATAACTAGAATATCCTCTACTACACAATTTAATACAAAGAATTTATTGGATGCATCATCAAATTCAGGTAAATTTACATTCCAAATTGGTGCGAATGATAAGCAAACTATGGAAATTAAAATTGATAAAATGGATGCTACTACTTTGAAAGTAGCTACAAATTCTGGAGAGACAGCTACTGTAAATGCTATTATTACAGGATCAGGTTCAGGAATTAAGGTAGCTTCAGGTGCATTAGAAACCATTGACAATGCAATAGAAACAGTATCAACTCAAAGATCAGCTCTAGGAGCTGCACAAAACAGATTAGATCATACAATCAACAACCTAACTGCAACAGCAGAAAACTTATCAGCAGCAGAGTCAAGAATTAGAGACGTAGATATGGCAGAAGAAATGATGGAGTTCACTAAAAACAACATTCTTAGCCAAGCAGCTACTTCAATGTTAGCTCAAGCTAATCAAATGCCACAATCAGTTCTACAATTATTACAATAATATATTTTCCTAATAGGAAAGTCTAATAGAAAAACAGAGGATATATTGATATATCCTCTGTTTTTATGTATTTTATCTAATCAAATTAAAATCATCATTTATATCTCTTCATATTTTAAAATAATCCCGTAAACAGTCTTCAAAAAACATCAAATCTATTAAATATTTAAACCATCTTCCGATATAAATACTAAGAGAAATTAAAGATTTTCAACAAATAATCATTGGGGTGAGGATAGATGATTTATATTACAAGACCGGTAACTGAAACACACAAGACTGTTCCAAAGACTAGTGAGAAGTACTTAGATAATAATCTTAGAGAAAGAAAGCCAGTACCTATCATAATAGATGAAAACAACAGGGAAAAAGAGCATAAATATGAAGAATTACAAAAAGCTGTAGAACAGACTAACCGAATGATATTTAAGGATGATAATCGCTTTGAGTTCAAAGTCCATGAAAGAACAGGACGTATTATGGTAAAGTTAATAAACAAAGAAACAGATGAAGTAGTAAAAGAAATACCACCAGAAAAGATACTAGATTTAGTAGCTAGTATTTGGGACTTAGTAGGTATATTAGTAGATGAGAGGGGATAAAAATGGCAGGAATAAACTTTATGGGTTCCTATTCAGGAATAGATAAAAGCATGATAGATGACATAATGAAAGCAGAAAAGATGCCTTTAGTCCAATTGGCTAACAAAAAGACAAGTATTACAGACAAGCAAAATGCTTGGAAGGACATAAATACTAGACTTAATAGTCTTTATGAAAAATTAAAGGAATTAGAAAAACAAAGTACCTTTACTTCTAAAGTAGCTACATCTACCAATGATAAGATAGTTACAATGAATGTTGGAACTGGTGCACCAGAAGGAAGTTATAATATAAAAGTAGAACAATTGGCTACAAGTACGTCCATAATAGGAAATAAAATAGAGGGTTTAGTAGAAGGAAAGTTTGCAAAAGGAACATTTGCAGAAGACGCCTTTTTTACTATAACAAATAACGAAGGAAAAGAAATTAGTATTGAAGTCAGTGATGGAGATAGTTTACAATCCATAGCAAAGAAGATTAATGATGCTTTAACCGAACCAGTAGAAGAAGGTAAAACGGGACAAAATATAGGCATCAAGGCTACCATAGTAGATGGTAGAATAGTATTAACAGATGAAAAAACTGGTGAAAGAGGTATAACTCTACATGGAGCTGGAGAGACACTAGAAAAATTAGGTTTAGATGGATTTGAAGGCACAACTAATAATGGAGTTAAGGCTGAATTTACCATAAATGGAGTAGATGTGACAAGTGACTCTAACAAAATCACAGATGTGATAGAAGGAGTTACCATAAATTTACACAAGGCCCATGCTCCAGGGGAAGAAGACACAGTAACTGTAAGCCTAGATACAGAAAAAGCTACTAAAGCAGTTCAAGATTTTGTAGACCAATACAACTCTACTATGAAATTTATAGAAGAAAAGATGGCAGCAGGAGATCCAGAAGTTCCAGGAAGTAGAGGAACATTATCTGGCGATGGTGCTTTAATGAGATTACATTCAAGCTTGAGAAATATGGTAACAAAAGCTATATCTTCTGAAGAAGGAGTTATTAAAGATATTTCTCAATTAGGAGTATCTACTGTAGATAGATATGGTCAATTACATTTTGATTCTACTAAATTAGTCAATGCTTTAGCAGAAAATCCAAATAAAGTAATAGACTTCTTTAAGGGGGAAGAAGGAAAAGAAGGATATTCATCCCTTATAAATAAACAAATAGATTATTATATATCCAATAAAAAAGATGAACATGGTAGAACAGGTATCATCAAATCTACTATGGATAGTTATGATAATGTAATCAAAGATTTAAATAGACAAATTGAAAACTTCAATGAACGTATGGAAAGAAAAGAACAATACTATATAAAAGTATTTACAGCCCTAGATGTGGCTATGATGCAAGCTGAAAGTCAGATGTCTTGGTTAGAAGGGCAAATAAATGCCATGAATGGTATGACCAAGAAGAAGTAGGATGGAGGAAAATAAATGAATCATGCTTATGCCAAAAATGCATATAAAAACAATCAAGTAACTACTGCTCCTCAAAAAAAACTTATAATCATGCTATATGATGGAGCAATTAAAAACTTAAAACTGGCAAAAATAGCAATGGAAGAAAAAAAGATTGAAGAGACTAACACTAATTTAATCAAGGCCCAAAATATAATCATGGAGCTTATGACCACATTAAACTTTGAAGCAGGTGGAGATATAGCTAAAAGTTTACACCAGCTTTATGACTATATGTATAGAAAGCTAATTAGAGCCAATATAGATAAGGATATAGATAGTATCAATGAAGTAGAAAGATATATGGAAGAGTTGAGAAATACATGGGCACAGATATAATAGCTTTATTAAATCAAAGGGATACAGTCCTAGATATTGTTATTGATAACTTTAACACCTGGGATAAAAGCATAGAATCTTCAATAGAGATTTTAGAATCCAATGAAAAAAACTTGGAAAAAATAAAAGATATAAATGATAGTCTTACTAGATTGTCCACATCAGATATATTTGATGAAGTTTATAGGGGCAAGATAGAGGTAATACTCACTAGACAGGAAGGTTTAATAGATTTCCTGATGGAAGAAAAAGGGAAAGTTTCAAACAGTATTCGACAATTAAACAAAAAAGACCAAGTAGTAAATAATTATATTTCACAAAATAAAGAGTCCATATTTATAGACAAGGATTTGTAGAACTATTGATAATATACAGACAAGGACATGAGTTTATGGGGTTTTGTATAATAAAATTAGCAGAAAAAAACAATTCTAAAACATGAAATATGCAAAGTGTTGGAAATCCAACACTTTTTTTATGCTTTTTTATTGTTACTTGGAAAAAAATGTGATATAATGTCGATAATATGTTAATATGTTAATAAACTTTTCAACGAAAGGGCAAACCTATTGAAAAATAGGGACGCAAAGCTATAGGGCCTTACCTTATTAAAGGTTGGCAGCCAGTTTCCGAAGGGAGAATTATCAATGGAAAAGTTTTCACTTAGACAATAAAAATACATACTAAGACTCTTCAATGAAGTGGAAAATCTTATTTCAAAGATAGTCCCCATTTATCTTGAGGAGTCTTTGTCATGCTTAATATGTTTTTAATATATAGATTAAGGAGGTTATTATGGCAGATCTTAGTTATGATTTAATAAAAAAGGGCCTTGATCTATCATCCCTTAGACAAAAAACCATATCTAGTAATATAGCGAATTTAAACACTCCAAATTATAAAGTGAATAAGGTAGAATTTGAAAGATTTTTAGCCAATGCAAGGGAAGGAATGGGCATGAAAAAGACTCATGAAGCCCACTTTGGTGTAGACAATATAAGGGATATAGAGCCAGTAATAGAAAAGCGAGAAAGTACATCATTAAATGATAATGGAAATAATGTAGATATTGATTATGAAGCAACAGAACTAGCAGCAAATGAAATCTATCACAATGTATTGATTCAACAAATAAATGCCAAATTAGGCAGTTTAAACTATGTAATAAATAGATAAGGGGTGATATGGGATGTCAGTATTTAATTCTATGCAGATAAATGCAAGTGGTCTTACTTTAGAAAGATTAAAGATGGATACTATCTCTACTAATATAGCCAATGTAAATACTACAAGAACAGAAGAAGGTGGACCCTATAGACGTAGAGATGTTATATTTCAAGAAGCTTTAATAAGGGAGAGAAATAAGGTCACCGGTAAGATGGAAAGAAAAAGTGTAGGTGTGCGAGTTACCGGTATAGAAGAAGATGATGTTAATTTTAAGTATACATATGATCCTAATCATCCAGATGCAGATGTAGATGGATATGTTGCTAAACCTAATGTAAATATGGTAGATGAAATGATAGCACTTATTAATACACAAAGGACCTATGAGGCCAATATAACTGCACTTAATACAAGTAAAAGCATTTTGAAAAAGACTCTTGAAATTTCCAAGGGTTAATATTAATAGGAAATGAGGGAATCAAATGAATATATTATCAATGTATAAGGATGTATTAGGTAATGCTACTGGAATTATTAATAATACAACTTTTTATCCAAATAGTCAATCAATAGAAGAAGATAAAAAAATCTCCTTCAAAGATATTATAGACAATGAAATGGACAAGCTAAACAATAGACAAATTTATGCAGATAAAAAAATACAAGAATTTATCAGTGGACAATCTGAAGATTTACATTCTGTTATGATTGCAACTGAAGAAGCTAGATTATCCTTAGAACTTGCAGTTCAAGTTCGAAATAAATGTATAGAGGCAATTAAAGAAATCAATAATATGCAATTATAGTAAGATTTTGTAAAGGAGCTACTATTAACTATGGAAACATTTGCTAAAGTAAAAGAAGGAGTAAAAGGCGGTTGGGATAATCTAGATAAGAAGAAAAGAATCATGATGATAAGTCTTATAGTTGGGATTATATTACTGGCCATGGTATTTACTCATTTTGCACGAAAGGTCAATTATGTAACTCTATTTACCAATCTAGAGCTTGAAGATGCTGGAAGGATTGCAGAGGATCTAAAGGAAAAGAAGATAGCTTATAAATTGGAAAACGGTGGTAGGGATATTTCAATTGATGAAAAACACATAAACGAATACAGGATACAATTAGCCATGGATGGCCTTATGCCTGAAAATTCCTCGGGATTTGAAATTTTCGATGATATGGGTTTAATGGTAACAGATGAAGATAGGAAGGTAATGTACCAAAGGGCACTAGCTGGAGAGTTGCAACGATCAATCATGTCCTTAGATGCCATAGATGCTGCTAAGGTCCATCTTGTTATGTCAGAAAAGAGTATATTTGAAACAAAGGAAAAAGATGCTTCAGCTTCAGTCGTTGTAGATATTAATCCTAATAAAAAGGTAACTGAAGAAATGGTAAAGGGTATTGTAGCCTTAGTGTCTGGAGCAGTAGAGAATTTACCTGAAGAAAATGTTCAAGTAATAGACTCTAAAGGTAATCGTTTGAATAACTTTACAAAGGAAGAAAATGGGTTAAATTCTACTGATATAGTAAACAAATATCAAGTAATCAAAGAAGAATTTGAGCAAAAAATGGAATCAAATCTTAAGGATTTACTTGGAAGTGTCTTTGGAAGGGATAATGTTAGAGTAAAGGTATATGCAGATTTGGATTTTGATGCTGAAGAAAACACCACCATAACTTATAGCGATCCAGTGGTAAGAAGTCAACATATAAGTGGGACAAATGGTGGCATTGGACAGGGTGTAACTGGGGGCAATATAAACGACAATATAAGCAATATAATCGAAGGAGCAGAAGGTGAAGATGGTAGCTATGATATAACTATCAACAATGAGGTTTCTGAAGAAACTAAAAAGATCATCAAGGCTCCAGGTAAGATAAATAAGCTTACAACATCAGTAGTATATGATGGAAATCTATCTGATGAAGCATCTGAAAGAATACTCAATATGGTAGCTGCAGCCACAGGCTATGACGCCATCCGTGGTGACTTTATAAATATTGAAGGTATGACCTTTGATAGAACTGAAGAAGAACAGTTACAAAAAGAGTTAGATGCTATTAAAGATTCAGAAAAGAACAAGGGAATTATAAATATGCTTAAAGAGTATAAAAACTATATAATCATAGGTATTGGAGTTTTACTAGCAATCATTATCTTAACTGTAGTATTAAGGAAGTTATTCTTTAAGAAAGACGAAGAAGACGATGATGATTGGACTCCAGATGAATACTTTGCTCCAGGAGCTGTAGTAGAAGATACTACAGAAATAGAAAAACCAGAAGAATATATATTAGAAGTTGAAGAAGATAGTAAAAAAACACAAGCACAAAATTATGCCAAGGAAAATCCAGAACTGGCTGCAGATCTGATTAAAGCTTGGGTGAAAGATTAGTAGGTGAATATATGCAAGGAAAATCAAGTGGTGTTAGAAAGGCAGCTATATTACTTATAGCATTAGGTCCTGATATATCATCACAAATATTAAAACAACTACCAGACAATTTAATACAAAAAATCACTTATGAAATTGCAAATATCAATTATGTAGAGCCCTATGAAAGGGATAAGGTAATAGAAGACTTTTTAGATATGGCCTCTGCAAGGGAATATGTTTTAGATGGTGGTATAGATTATGCACGTAATCTTCTTAACAAAGCATTGGGAACACAAAGAGCAAAAGAAGTCTTAGATGTGTTATCACAAATTCAACAAAGGGAAAGACCCTTTGCCATTGCCCGTAAGGCGGATACTCATCAATTGATCAATCTTTTATTAAATGAGCATCCCCAGACTATAGCCCTTATAATGTGCTATATGCAGCCAGATAAGGCAGCTACAGTATTGTCCGAGTTTCCACCAGAACTACAAACTGAAATAGCTGAAAGAATTGGTACCATAAATAGAACTTCCCCTACTGTTATCAAAAGGATTGAAAAGATAATGGAGGATAAATTCTCCAGCCTTGTAGAAAATGAAACAGAAACTGTAGGTGGAGTTAAGACCCTTGTTGAAATACTTAACTCTGTAGATAGAGGAACAGAGAGAAATATTATTGGAGAATTGGAAACTACACAACCAGAATTGGCAGATGTGGTTAAAGCTAATCTGTTTGTATTTGAAGATGTGGTCAATCTTGATAAAGGTTCTATTCAAAGGATATTACGTGAAGTTAGTACTGAAGACTTGGCACTGGCCCTTAAGGGAGCATCTGAGGAAGTATCTGCCATTGTATTTGCAAATATGTCCTCTAGAGCAGCAGAAATGCTTAAAGAAGATATTCAATTTATGGGACCAGTACGTATTTCTACAGTAGAAGAAGCTCAGTCTAGAATAGTAAGTATAATCAGAAGACTAGATGAAGCTGGAGAAATTGTCATAGCAAGAGGTGATAAAGATTCCGTTATCATATAGGATTATAAAAAATCAAAATATATCTTCTAAGGAGGATATATCTCCTATAGATACTAAATTTGAATTGCCTCTTGAAGAAAAACCAGAAATTGAGGAAGATATATCCACTGTAGATTTGGAAAAAATAAGACAAGAAATAAAAGATGAAATATGGAAGTCTCAAATGGGGGAAATACAAAGAGAAAAACAAAAAATCCTGACCCAAGCCATGGAAGAGGCCAACACCATAAGGGAACAGGCACAAAATCTAGGTTATGAGGCTGGATTTAAAGAAGGAACTGAAAAAGGTTATGAAAAGGCCATAAGGGATGCCCAAGAAGAAGCAGAAGAAATCAAAAACAAGGCTAAAGAGCTTATTGTACAATCTGAAGAATATATAGAAGAGTATCTTGAAGAAAATCGCAAAAATATTATCCAATTAGCTGCTACTATGGCTGAATCCATAGTCCATGAAACCATAGATACATCATCTGAAAAGCTTCTACTTCTTATAAAGCCTATATTGCAACAGTTTAACAAAGGAAAAAACATTATAATTACCTGTGATCCAGAAAATGAGGATTATTTAAAGTCAAGATTAGAAGAACTAAAAAGTATAAATAATGATGTGAATTTTGTAGTTCTTAAGGATAGTTCCCTAGAGAAAAATGGCTGTATTATAGAAAATGAACAGCAGGTTTTAGATTTACAGATAAGTAAACAAATCCATAATATTTTAAAAGATATCAAAGATATGGAGTGAAATATTTGTTAAATATACCCTTTCAATCCTATGAAAAAACCATAATGAAAAAGAATCACTATGTAAAAATGGGTAAGGTAACCCAAGTTATTGGCCTTATAATCCAAGTAGAAGGACTACAATCCTTCATTGGTGAGGTCTGTGAGATAATAATCAAGTCTTCAGATAAAAGTGTGCTTTCTGAAGTAGTAGGTTTTAAAGATGATTTGATACTTCTAATGCCTTTAGATGACTTACAAGGCATAGGACCAGGATGTTTAGTTAGACCTACGGGAAAATCTTTAAAAATAAGGATTTCTCCTAATCTTTTAGGATGCACCCTTGATGGACTTGGAAGACCTATAGATAAATCTATGGATATAGATGGACAGCTTTATGATGTAGACAGGACTCCACCTAATCCCTTTGAAAGAAGAAAGATAGAAGAAGTCATGAGTACAGGAGTCAAGGCTGTAGATGGTATATTGACCTGTGGTGAAGGCCAAAGAATAGGTATATTTGCAGGTAGTGGTGTAGGTAAGAGTACCCTTCTTGGAATGATAGCAAGATACTGTGATGCTGATGTAAATGTTATAGCCCTCATAGGTGAAAGGGGTAGAGAGGTACTAGAATTTATAGAGAAGGATCTTGGTCCAGATGGATATAAAAAGTCAGTAGTAGTCTGCGCCACATCAGATCAACCACCCCTAGTAAGACTAAAGGGAGCCTTTGTAGCTACGGCAATAGCAGAATATTTTAGAGATCAAGGAAAAAAGGTAATGCTTATGATGGACTCTGTAACCAGATTTGCCATGGCCCAAAGGGAGATTGGACTGGCTACTGGTGAACCTCCTACTACAAAGGGATATACTCCTTCTGTATTTGCCATGTTGCCTAAATTACTAGAAAGAAGCGGTATGTCAAGTACTGGTTCCATAACAGCCTTCTATACTGTATTAGTAGAAGGTGATGATATGAATGAACCTATAGCTGATAGTGTTAGAGGTATATTAGACGGACATATAGTCCTATCTAGAGCAATTGCAGCTAAAAACCATTTTCCAGCCATAGATATTCAAAATAGTATCAGTAGGATTATGAAAGAAATAGTAGATGAAGATCACTATAAATATGCAGGCCAACTAAAGGAAAATTTAGCAGTATATGGAGAGTCAGAGGACTTAATCAATGTAGGAGCCTATATACCAGGTAGTAATCTAAAGATAGATAAGGCCATTGAATTAAATGGACCTATAAATGATTTTCTAAGGCAAAATGTCAATGACAAGTCTTCCTATGAAGAAACTGTGGACATGCTTAAGGAATTGATGGAATAAATGACTGAAAACAAAGGTACTAAAGGAGAGGTAAAGTGAAGTCATATAGTTTTTCCCTAGAGAAAGTGTTGGAATGGAAAGAAAATAATGAAAAAAACATTATGGAAGAATTTGCAATATTACAAAATGAACTTCAGCATGAAAAATCTAAACTAAATATATTGATTCAAGAATATGAAGAAACTAAAAACAAAGGTACAAAATATAAAAATATCCATGAATTACAACAGCAAGACCTATATAAAAGGTTGCTAGAAGATAAAATACAAGGACAAGAAGAAGTAGTAAATATAGCAAGCCAAAAGTTAGAAGAAGTAAGACTTAGATTGGTTGCAGCTCAAAAAGAAAGAAAGATCATGGAAAAGCTTAAAGAAAAGGATTTTAATATTTATAAGAAGACCATGGATTCCATTGAACAAAAGCAACTGGATGAAATGGCAGTCCTTAATTATAATAAAATATCCCTTGAAGGGAGGTGAATAGATGAAGATAGAGAGTATACAATTTACTAAGAAAACTTCTAGCATCAATACTTCCAACAAGAATGACTCTGGAGAAGATTTCTCTAAGATATTTGCACAAATATCAAACACAAAAAATCAAGGAAAAACTCAGCCTAAAAATATAAGGCCTAAGGAAGAAGGAAAAGTTAAAAAAGAAGATGATAAAGATACTAAAAAGGATATAAATAAAGATATTAATGAAGATATAAATCCATTAGGTCTGTATTTAAATATGACCTTTATAGAGAATCAAGAAGACTTAAACACCATAGATCCTAGTGTATTGGAAAGCTTAGGAGAAGAAATAGATATAGAATCAAATGATTTACAAATCCCAATAAATGAAGATATGGTAGTCTTTGATGAAAATATAAAGGACCCAGAGGAACAGGTTTCTCAGATTATAGGAAATTCTATGGAAGAAGACGGCTTTAAGGAAATTCATGAAAAAGCCCTTACTGAAAATAAAACAATAGATATTGAAGATATGAACAAAGACATATCTAAGGATGAAAGGATACTTTTTTCAAAGGAAGTAGATGGAATCAATAGTCCTAAGGATACTTCTAAAGAAATCAAGGATGACTTTGGAAAGTTACAAGACAAAAACTTGAAACTAAAAGAAATACCAAGGGAAGAATCCATAGCTATTACTAAAAAACCTATAGAAGATGAAAACCTTAAAGTAAAAAATATGCCTAAGATAGAAAAGATATTTAGTCATGACATTAATATCATAGGAAAAGATAGTATTCAAAATAGTAGTTGGTTGGATTTAAGTATGAGAAGGTTTGAAACCATGATATTTAATCCAGAAACCAATCTTCAATATACAGAGCTAGGTATGGAAAACATAGAAAATATAAATGACTCCATCATAAGGTTGATGGAAACTACTAATACTGAAAATTCTAGTACTATGAAAGTCCAACTATATCCTAAGGAATTAGGCTATGTAAATATTACACTAAAACTAGAAGAAGGCAAGATGATAGCTAAAATCTTAGTAGATAACAATCATGTAAAACAGCTATTTGCAAATAGTATGAATGAATTAAACAGTAGTTTGATAAAACAAAATATCCATGTGGAAGAAGTACACATAGATTTAAACCCAAATGCCAATGGAAATACAAATCCTGATGGAAACCAAAATCATAATTCCAATCAAGCAGGAGAATTTAACCACAATAGAGGTAGAAACTCTACAAGGGAAGAAATGGTAAATCATGTGGAAAGAACTATAGAAAGCAGTGTAATTGAAGAAACAAGTTTAAGTACCAAGGAAATAAGTATTTTGGCATAAGGAGGTAAAGGATGAAGGTAAATAACAATTCAGCCATAGGACAATCTAATCAAGGAGCAGGTATAAAGAAGAACTTAAATATAGAAGATTTCCTTCAGATAATGGCTGCTGAAATAAAAAATCAAAACCCTATGAGTAGTGATGGTGGCGGTAGCAAAACAGACTATATATCACAATTAGCCCAGTTTACTACACTAGACCAACTAACAAGTATAACAGATAGTTTAAGTTATCTAAATATAATGAGTCAACAACAATATGCCTTTACTTTAATAGGCAAGGAAGTCAAAATTAATACAGGAGAAGTTGGAGAAGATGGAAAAGCCATAACCATAGATGGAACAGTAGATAAGATAAAATTCAACAATGGTATAATCACCATTGAAGTAAATGGTGAAAACTATTATCTAGGCTCCATAATAGAAGTGGGAAACCAAGGAGAGGAAAAATCAGAAGAAGCTCCTGAAGAAGATTCTAAAGAAGATCCTAAAGTATAGTCATAAAGCCAAAAGAAAGTCAGAGGTGACTAAATGAGTTTTAAAATAGAACGAGGACATATATTGCCTTCCCACAATTCTAGAGTCAATATAGAAAAAAACAATTCCAATATTGATTTCAAAGATGTACTACAACAGACCATAAAAGGGAAGGAAAAGATAAAGATTTCAGGTCATGCACAGCAGCGAATGCTGGAAAGAAATATTAGGTTACAACCAATGGATATACACAGAATAGAAGAAGCCATGGAAGATTTAGAAAAAAAAGGTGCTAAAGAAAGCCTAATGATCTACAAAGATATGGCCATCATAGCAAGTATAAACAATAGAACTATTATAACTGCTATGGGAAAAGAAGATGTAGATATAGTGACCAATATAGATAGTACGATGATAATCAAATAAATGGCTGGACCATAAGGAGGCCATAAAACTGCTGACTGAATGATGCAGTTTAGACTTATATATTAGGAGGAATAAGTAAATGTTAAGATCTTTATATGCAGGCGTAAGTGGCATGAGAAGCTTTCAAACTAAAATGGACGTAATATCAAACAATATAGCAAATGTAAATACAACAGGATTTAAATCAGGTAGAGTTAAATTTCAAGATATGCTAAGTCAAACAGTAGCAAATGCCCAAGGACCAACAGCCAATGGTCTTGGAGGAGTAAACCCTCAACAAGTAGGATTAGGAGTAAAGGTAGGGTCCATAGACACTATAATGACTGGTGGACCTTTACAGCCAACAAATAGAGACCTAGATTTTGCCATGGAGGGAGAAGGATTCTTCATATTAAGAGATGCAGGAGGAACAAACTTCTATACTAGAGATGGGGCCTTCTTTACAGACCATGAAGGTAATTTAGTAAATGCTAGTGGATTACTAGTAATGGGGTATTTACCAGATGGTGGAATAGGTACTGGTGATAAGAATCCACCTACTGATCCACAAAATGCTACTCTCCAGAAGTTGACAATTCCATATAATGGGGATCAAGTTGGTCTTGATGCTGATTATGAATTACAAGATTTTACTATAGATGCCACTGGGAAAATCATAGGGGTATATAGTAATGGAGATATGGCTGAAACTGCAACTTTAGGATATTTAGCAGTATCTAAGTTCAACAATCCTGAAGGTTTAGAAAAAGCAGGTAATAACAACTATATAAGATCCAATAACTCTGGTGAGCCAGAAAATGGATTGGCTGGTGAAGCTGGATTTGGTTATATTCGTCAAGGATTCCTTGAAATGAGTAATGTTGACTTAGCCAATGAATTTACTGAAATGATAGTTACTAGTAGGGCTTATCAAGCCAATTCTAGAAGTATAACTACTTCTGATGAGATGCTAATGGAGCTTATAAATCTTAAGAGATAATTAGAATAGAATATTAAGCTCTACTTTTGATTTAAATTTAATATTTTATTAAGCTTATTAAAAATCAGGGAGCTAATGGAACCCAAGCTAAAATCCAAGCTCCCTAAAGATTTTTAACTTGAATATAAAACTTTTAAAATCTATAAAAATAGGACTTTAATTAATATTTTATAGAAAGGAAACAAAAGAGAAGAGAGGAAATATATATGATAACTCTTATATCTATAAAAAAGGAAGAATTCTGTTTAAATAGTGAATTAATATATAAGATTGAAGAAGAACATGATACCATAATTACACTAATTGATGGTAAAAAGTTAAGAGTAGTAAATAAAACAGAAGATATAATTAACAGGATTATAGAATATAAAAGACGAATTTATTGTAATCCACCGGAGGGAAACAGATGAAGAAAAATAATATGCCTATAATTGGATTAATATTGGGAATTGCACTTGTAATATGGTCAATTACCATGAGTGGAGATATTTTAAATTTTGTAGACTTTCCATCTATTGTAATTACAATACTTGGTTCATTTTGTGCACTAATGATTAGTTTTCCACTGAAAGCACTTAAAAGAGTGCCAAAACTACTAAAGGTCCTACTAAATCCTCCCAAAGATCATAGGAAGGCTTTAGTAATACAGTTTACAGACCTTGCTAGAAAAGCAAGAAAAGATGGACTATTAGCTTTAGAAGATGATATTAGACAAATAGATGATGAACTTTTAGTATCAGGAATGCAGATGGTAGTAGATGGTGTAGAACCAGAAATCATCGAAGAAATTATGAGATTGAAACTAGATGCAATAGAACAAAGACATAGGGTAGGACAAAAGGTTTTTATAAAATGGGGAGAGTTGGCTCCAGCCTTTGGTATGATTGGTACATTAATAGGTTTGATTATTATGTTATCACAACTAGACGATCCTAGTACCATAGGTACAGGTATGGCTACAGCCCTTTTGACTACTTTTTACGGTGCCCTTTTGGCAAATTTAGTATTTATACCTGTAGCATCTAATTTAGGAGAGCAAACAGACGAAGAAGTATTTACAGGTGAAATGATAATCGAAGGAGTATTATCTATTCAAGCAGGAAATAATCCTAGGATTTTAGAAGAAAAGCTTATAACTTATTTATCATCTGCTGAGCAAGCAAGCTTAAAACAAGAAAGCGAAATGTCAGGGGCTGGAAGCAATGAGTAAAAAAAGGTCTAAAAGAAATGAAATCCAGAGAAATGGATCTCCAGCTTGGATGACTACATACTCAGATTTAATGTCCTTACTTCTTACTTTTTTTATATTACTTTATTCTATGTCAAATATAGATGCAGAGAAGTTCAAAAGTGTAACAGCTTCCCTTCAATCTATACTAAATGGATTAGGATATACAAATATAATAGAAGAGGATATGGGAGATGATTCCAAGGATTCTAGTAATTTGGATGACTTGAATAATACTGGAGATATAGATGAAGGTATTGATATGAATACAGTTAAACCTGGCATATTGGAAATGTATGAAAAAGTAGAAGCATATGTAGCCAAAGAGGAGTTGGAGGCACAAGTATCTGTAAGTATGAATAAACGGGGGGTTTTCGTAGATATTAAAGAGGCTATTTTATTTGAGTCTGGAAGTGCTGAAATAAAGGAGTCTGGCTTAAATGTATTAAATAGATTAGAAGGTCTAATAAATGATTTTGAAAATGAACTTGTAATAGAAGGACATACAGACACTGTACCAAGTACTGGACAATACCCCACTAACTGGGAGTTATCTACTGCTAGAGCAGTATCTGTAGTAAGGCATCTAAGCGAAGTTGAAGGTGTTTCTCCTAAACGTTTATCTGCAGTAGGATATAGTGAATATAGACCTATAGCTCCCAACGATACTAGGGAAAACAAGTCTATGAACAGAAGAGTTAATATATTAATTATATTTGATGAAGAAAGTGATGGTGTAATAGATAGTGGAGACTAAAGATACAAATAATAAATTTAGAGTAATAACTATTGCATTGTTAGTATTGATATTAGCTTTAATTGCAGTTATTGGATTTTTATTATTACCTAAGAATCAATCCTTTGATATGGGAAAATTATTTGAAAAAGAAAACGAACATACCCTATTATTAGATGAATTTGTAGTAAATTTACGCTCTGAAAAAGGGTCCAGACATTATCTAAAGGTAGAAATATCCTTGATGTTTACTAAGGATGGACAAGCAAAAGTCCTTGAAGAAAGCAAGGATAAGGTAAGGGATGTAATCTTAAAGAAACTAAGGGAAAAATCCTATGAAGAATTAATAGATGTAGATTATACTAATGAATTAAAAGAAGAATTGGAAAACGCAATTAATGTTACTTTAAAAGATGAAATCGTAAAAGAAGTGTATTTTACTAATTTGGTTATACAATAGGAAGATTGGGAAGTGATTAAATGCCAGATTTTATCTCTATTATACAGGGTATAATAGCACTTATTTTAGTTATACTTTTGGCAAATATATCTTTGAGGTTTGTAAACAAGCAGATGTCAAAGAATAATAAGATGATAAAAGTAGTAGAACGAGTACCAGTAAGTAACAATTCCTCATTGAGTATAGTAGATATATGTGGTATTTATTATCTTATGAGCTTTACTGGTAATGATAATAAAATACTAAAAGAGCTAGATAAAGAAGAAGTAGATAATTTTATAAAAAATATAGATAAAAATAATAAAGAGTCAGTGGATAGTGGCTTTATAGCTAAAAACAATAGTTTTTTTAAAAACTTAAGAATACACAGGTTTGAAAAGAGGGGAAAAGTTGAGTAAAAGGCAGACATTATTATTAATTTCAATAATTATTTTAATAGGATTAATTCCTAGGGTCACATATGCTGCTCCAGATTTAGGATTAATCTTTGATTCAGAAGATGGAGATCCACAGGCAACTGTAGACACTGTAAAGCTATTTATAGGCCTTACTGTACTTGCACTGGCACCTTCATTTCTTATATTAACAACTTGCTTTACTAGAATAATAGTAGTATTGTCCTTTTTAAGAAATGCCTTAGGAACCCAACAATCTCCTCCAAATCAACTATTGATTGGACTAGCTTTGTTCCTTACTTTTTTCATAATGCAACCTGTATATACTGAAATAATGGATGATGCCATAACTCCCTTTATAGAAGAAGAAATAGGACAAAAAGAAGCTATGGATAGAGCGGCAGCACCTTTGAAGGAGTTTATGCTTAAGGAAACAAGAGAAAAGGATTTGGCTTTGTTTTTAAGGGCATCTGGTAGTGAAAATGTTGAAGAGCCTATGGATTTACCTATTACTACTGTAGTACCAGCCTTTGCAATTAGCGAGTTAAAAAGGGCCTTTAGTATCGGATTTATAATATATATTCCTTTTTTAGTTATAGACATGGTAGTATCTAGTATTTTGATGTCCATGGGAATGTTTATGTTACCACCAGTTATGATATCCCTTCCCTTTAAAATATTATTATTTGTTTTAGTAGATGGATGGTATTTAGTTATAGAATCTTTATTAAAAAGCTTTGCTTAGGGGTGAAATACAATGACACAGACTATGGTTTTAGATATAATGAGAAATGCGTTTTTTACAATTATAAAGGTGTCAGCTCCCATACTTGCAATTGCCTTGGTGGTAGGACTACTTATTAGTATTTTACAAGCTACTACTCAAATTCAGGAGCAGACCTTAAGTTTTGTCCCTAAGATAATAGCTGTAATGTTGGGCCTTATTATCTTTGGAAGCTTTATGTTAAATTCTTTAATAAACTTTTTTACCAATTTGTATAAGATTATACCAACATTAGGTTAGGAGTAAATATGATTATACAGTTACAAAAATTAATCTACATATTCATGCGAATTACTGCATTTATAGTTATATGTCCTGGATTTTCCTTTAAGGGATTACCAAATATATTTAAAATAGGATTGTCCTTTAGTATATCTATAATCATATATATGATTATACCTGCCATAGAGGTAGAGCCTAATATGTTGTATTTTTTTATTTTAGTTATAAAGGAAATACTATTAGGATTGGCCATGGGGTATATAACTAAATTAATATTTGCAGCAATGGAAATAGCAGGTCAGATGGTAGACTTTCAAGTAGGTTTTTCCATGGCTTCAGTGTTCGATCCTAGTATGGGAACTACAGCCTCAAACTATGGAAAAGCTTATTATTGGTTATCTATTTGTGTGTTTTTCCTATTGGATATGCACCATAAAATAATAAATGCCCTTATACTATCTTTTAATTATATACCAGTTACAGAAGTTGGTTTTACAGGTTTTCATACAAAGAGTATAGTAAACCTTTTTTCATTAATATTTGAATTGGCCTTCAATGTGGCTGCTCCCATTATTGTAGTAGTATTAATTGTAGATATTCTCTTGGGAGTTATATCTAAGACTGTACCTCAAATAAATGTATTGATGTTAGGTATGCCCATTAAGACCATGATAAGTTTTTTTATAAGTATGATCATGTTATCATGGCTAATGAAATCCTTTGGAAGTATAATAGGTTTAATACCAGAATACTTAGAGGCAATATTAAGTTTATAGTAAAGATAAAAGACTGGATACCTGGAGGTGATGGTCATGGATGATAAGGAAAACAAAACTGAAGAGGCTACCCCCAAACGGTTAAGAGATGCTAAAAAAAAGGGGCAGGTAGCCAAAAGTGGAGACTTAAGTCCAGCCATATCCTTTTTAATATTTACAATGTTAGCTGGAGTATTAGGTCAATATATGATAAGTAATAGTTTAAAGTTTATGAAAAGTTCTTTAACTCTAAATTATGGGATGAATATAAATCAAGTTAATCTAAGGCCAATGTTTATAAACAATCTTATACAAGCTTTTATAATGGTATTACCCTTTGGAGCAATAGCTGTTACTATTGGAGTAATAGCCAATTTAATACAGACAGGATTTATATTTACTACAGAAACTTTGAAACCAGATATTAAAAGATTAAATCCAATAGAAGGATTTAAAAATATTTTTTCCAAGAAGGCTTTATTCACCTTGGTGAAAAATTTATTAAAATTGATTCTAGTATTTTACATAGCCTATAAAAACTTAACAAATCTAATGCCCAAGGTACTAAATAGTGGCAATATAGGCAGTGAAAAGTTGTTTTTCTTTATGCTAGATTTTGGTAGAGAATTAAGTCTAAATATTGCTTTTATAATGTTAGGACTTGCAATTATAGATTATATATTTGAAAGAAGACAATATAAGAAAAATTTAAGAATGTCTAAGCAAGAAATCAAAGATGAATACAAAGAGATGGAAGGTAGTCCAGAAGTAAAGGCTGCTAGACAACAAAGACAAAGACAAATCGCCATGGGGAGGATGATGGCAGATATTGAAACATCTACTGTAGTAGTGACCAACCCAACCCATATAGCAGTAGTCCTTAGATATGATAGCGCAAAGGATGAGGCACCAGTGGTTACTGCCAAGGGAGCCGATTATATTGCAGAAAAGATTAAAGAAAAGGCTAGGGAACATGATATTCCAATTATGGAAAACAAGCCTTTAGCAAGAACTATGTACAAGGAAGTAGAAATAGGTCAATATGTACCAGTAGAATTATACAAGACCATAGCAGAAATACTTGCAATAGTTCATCAAATCAAAGAAAAAAACAAAAGAAAAATCTAATTTCAGAAGTAAAGTAAAAGAGAGGTATTAGAATGCCGAATTTTTTTAACAAGATAATTGAAACATTTGACAAATATTCAGAGATAATAGTAGCCTTTGCTGTCATAGGAACCATAGGAATCATTATTGTGCCTATGCCTAGTGGAGTCTTAGACTTTTTATTGGTTTTAAATATTACTATAGGAATTACCATATTACTTTTAACCCTTTTTATAAAGAATATATTGGAATTTTCCACATTTCCCACACTATTACTGGTAACAACCATGTTTCGATTATCTCTAAATATATCATCTACTAGATTAATCCTAGGACAAGGTAATGCCGGTCATGTAATAGACGCCTTTGCAAACTTTGTTACAGGAAACAATTATATAGTAGGAGCCATAATATTTATAATCATTATTATAGTACAGATGGTTGTAGTTACCAATGGTGCCAGTAGGGTATCAGAAGTATCTGCAAGATTTACCCTAGATGCTATGCCAGGTAAACAAATGGCCATAGATGCAGACCTAAACTCAGGATTAATAGATGAAGAGACTGCAAAAAAAAGGAGATTAGATCTTCAAAGGGAAGCAGATTTTTACGGAGCCATGGATGGTGCCAGTAAATTTGTAAAAGGTGATGCCATAGCAGGTATTATAATTACTATAATAAACTTAATTGGTGGAATTTTAATATTTTCAATTCAATATAATATGGGAGCCATGGAAGCTTTAGACAAGTTTGGAAAGCTAACCATAGGAGATGGTTTAGTAAGTCAGATACCTGCTCTTCTTATTTCCATAGCTTCTGGTATTTTAGTTACTAGATCAGATGATAAGCAGGGCTTTGGACAAACTGTAACAGAGGAGTTATTTGGAGTTTCAAGGGTTCTTATGATAGCTGCAGTAGTATTACTTCTTATTGCATTTGTACCAGCATTTCCCACTATTCCATTTTTAATAGTAGCCTTAATTATGGGAACTGTAGGATATTTACTTAATGAAAATGAAAAGGTTGAAGCAGAAAGAGAAATAGCTCAAGCAGAAATAATTCAAACTCAAAGGTTAGAGAGAGAAAGAGAAGTAGAAGAAGGGGTAACCACATTTTTAGTAGAACCTATAGCCCTAGAAATAGGCTATGGACTTATACCCTTAGTAGATGAAGGAAATGATGACAATCTAATTAGCCATATAACTTCAATTCGTAGACAATGTGCCACTGAAATGGGAATAATAGTAAACCCTATTAGAATTAGGGATAATCTACAATTAGGCTCCAATGAATATGTTATTAAAATCAAAGGAAATGAAATTGCCAAGGGAGATATATATTTAAATAAATATTTAGTTATTGATCCGGGAAGTAGCGATTTTGATTTAGAGGGAATACCTACTAAGGAACCAGCCTTTGGACTGGATGCCCTATGGATAGAGGAAAGAGATAGAGAAAAAGCAGATCTAAATGGGTATACAGTAGTAGAACCAGTAGTAGTATTGGTTACCCATCTAAAGGAAATTATCAGAGCTAATAGTCATGAAATATTAGGAAGACAAGAAGTAAAACAGCTTCTAGAAGGAGTAAAGGAAAAATACAATGTAGTAGTAGACGAGCTTATTCCTGATATTATGTCTTTAGGTGAAGTACAAAAGGTACTACAAAATCTACTAAAGGAAAATATACCTATATATGACTTAGTCACCATATTAGAAGTATTGGCAGACAATGGAACTATGACAAAGGATATAGAAGTGCTAACAGAACATGTAAGACATGCCTTAAATCGTACCATAGTAAGTGATTATCTAAATCAAGATGGAGTCCTTCAAGTAATAACAGTTCATCCAGAACTGGAGACACTTATTGGAAATAATATGCAAAAGACAATGTCAGGCTCCATACCGGTTTTAGAACCTAGTATAATCACTAAAATCTTCGATAATATAAGCAAAGTCAATGATGGACTAATAGGTATGGGGATTCAACCAGTAGTATTAGTATCACCTAAAATAAGGATAGCCTTTAAAAACTTAATTTCCTATAATTTTCCCCATATACCAGTACTATCTTTAAATGATGTACCAAATAATGTGGAAATTGAAGGATTAGGGATGGTAGATAAAGTATGATAATAAAAAAGTATATAGTAAATGATATGAAAGAAGCTCTCATAAGGGCTAAATATGAATTAGGCAAAGATGCAGTGATTATTCATCAAAGAAAAATAAAAGAAGGAAAATGGTACAATCCCTTTAAAACAACTAAATTGGAAGTAACTTTAGCAATAGAGGAAGATAAAGACAATATTAAAGATCCTAAAGAAGCTAAAGATCCTAAAGAAACTATACAAAATAAAGATATATATGGAAAAAACAATATGGAAAATACAAATATATCTAAGGAAAAGGATATAAAGACCAATATTTTATTTAAGGATGCCAATGAAGAATTAAAAGAAAAGTTATTAAGCTATTGTAAGCTTAAATCCTTAGATGTAAACAGTCTTACTTCTGAAGATATAAAGGATTTTTTAAATATAGGATATAAAGATAATTGTTTTAAAGAAAAACTAAGTCTAGGTAAGCTAAATGTTATGGTAGGTCCAACAGGAGTTGGAAAGACTACAACCATAGCTAAAATAGCAGCTAAGGAATACTTAGAAAACAATAAAAAGGTAGGACTTATTACCTTGGACACATATAAAATAGGTGCAGTAGAACAAATGAGAACCTATGCAGAAATATTAGATATAGACTATGAAGTTGTAACAGAACCAAATGAAATGATAAATAAGATTAACAAACTAAGCCACTGTGATATATTATTAATAGATACCCTAGGTACAAGCCAAAGAAATAAAGAAAAGTTGCAGGATATCTGGGAATATTTAAAGGATATCAAGGAAGATATAAATACTTATTTAGTATTAAGTATATCTACAGATAGGGAAACTACATTATCCATAATGGACAAGTACAAGCAGCTAGAGTATGATGCCTTAATATTGACTAAATTTGATGAAGTAAGTAGTTTTACCAATGTATGGAATATTATGGAACATACTGATTTACCTGTGGAGTACTTTTGTCATGGCCAAAGTGTACCAGATGATATTGAAATCGCAAATATTGATAATTTAATAGAATATAGTAAAGAGGTTTATTCCTATGATTGATCAAGCTAGTAAATTAAGAACCATGGTAAAAGATAAAAATATGGACAATCCTATAAAAATATATTCTATACTCAGTGGAAAGGGTGGAGTAGGAAAGACAAACTTCTCCATAAACTTAGGAATCAAACTACAACAAATGGGTAAAAAGGTTCTTATACTAGATGCAGATATTGGTATGAGTAATGCAAATATTATGTTAGGAATGTCTCCATCTGTGAATTTATTTCAAGCAATAGTAGGAAATACATCCTTAAGTAATATTATAAAAACAGGACCAGAAGGCATAGACCTTATATCTGGAGGTTCAGATTTATTTTTTATGGAAGATTTAAATAAGGAAAGTCAGGAAAAGGCAATGGAGGCTTTAAAAGGATTAGGTGTTTATGATATTATTATCATAGACAATGGAGCAGGAATAAGCAAACAATCCCTTACATTTACAGACTTTGCCCATGAAGTAATTCTAGTATCTACTCCTGAACCGACAGCTATTATGGATGCTTATAGAGTTCTCAAGGCAATTTCCATATATAAATTGAAAAAACAAGTAAAAATAGTTATTAATCAAGTACCAGATATATCTATTGGAAGGGAAGCCTATAACAAACTACTAAATACTGCTAATCAGTTTTTAGATATAGAGTTGGAGAATTTAGGATTTATATTTAGTGATATAAGAGTCAATAAAGCCATAATGGAGCAAAATCCAATAGTTTTAAGGTATCCAAACTCTTTGGCCAGTGAAAATATAGACAAGATTAGTAAAAATCTTTTAGGGAACAAGGATTTCGATTACAATGTATCTAGTTTAAAACAATTAGGCAATAGAATAATAAAATTTTTCAGGTGATAAAATGGAATTATTTAGATTTAATAATAAAATAGAAGTAATTACAGAAGATGAGGAAAAAACAGCAGGTTTAATCCAAGATATTGCAGATAATAAAATATATTTTTCTGTTTCTGCCGATGATAAGAGTTTCAAAATCTTAAGAAAAGGTCAAAGATTGAAAGGAATAGTATATCACGATAACAAACTTATAAGCTTTGACGCCATAGTGACAGATCGTATACCAGGAGATATACCTACATATGAATTATCTAGTTTAACTAATTTTGAAAATATACAAAGAAGAGATGATGTAAGAGTAAGCTGTAGCCTTCCTATTAAATATACAGGAAATAAAAATGCAATTAATACAGAAATAGATGATAGTAAAATAAAGGAAACCATAGGAAAAGTAAAAGACTATCTAAATCATGGTATAATGCTAGATATAAGTGCTGGAGGCGTAAGGTTTACATGTAAGGATAAATATGAATATGGTGATGCACTACTATTTTTAATAGAGTTAGATGACAAGACCATATTAACAAAGGGAATAATACGACATAAGGAATCTAATCTTTCTGAAAAGGGTACTAGATATACTTATGGAGTACAATTTATAAACATAAGCGAAAGAAAAAGAGAACAAATAATCAGCTATATTTTTGTTTTAATGCGAAGGGATATGCAAAGATAAAAGAGGGATTTTAATGCCATATGACATGAGCCAAAGAGATAATTTAATAATCAAGCACTTACCCTTAGTAAAAAAGATAGTAGGTAGAATGGATATAAAGGGTAGTGAGTTCGATCAGGATGATTTGATAAGTATGGGTATTATGGGTTTAATGGATGCCATTGATAAATATGATCACAGTAAAAATGTACCCTTTGAAGCCTATGCCAATCTTAGAATCAAAGGTGCCATAATAGATGAATTAAGAAAATCAGGACGAGTATCTAGAGATAGAATATCTAAGCTAAATGAATATTACTCTGCTAAGGAAGAATTAGAAAGAAAACTACTTAGAAGTCCAGATGAAATGGAAATCTGTAATGAGTTAGGTATAGACAAGAAGGAATTATCTAAGCTTCATGAAACCGTTCACTTTTTATCTCAAATATCCTTAGAATCTACATTGTTTTCTAAAGAAGGCAGCAATATTCCTATTATGGAAGTAATAAAAGATGAGGAAACACTATCTCCTGAAGAACAGTATATTAAAAAAGAAATTAAGGATATACTAGTTAAATCAATTTCCAAACTAGATGAAAGAGAACAAATCATATTAAACTTATACTATGTAGAGGAGTTATCTATGAAGGAGATTTCTTATATATTAGATATTTCTATACCTAGAATATCTCAAATTCATGGAAAAATATTGATTAAGTTAAGGGAAATAATGGGTCCCATGTTGGAGGCTAAGTGATGTTTTATATACTGATTACTATTGGACTTGTTTTTATTGGTTTGGGAATATATGTAGACAAAGATCGTAAACCCCAAACCATAATAGAAGAAATATTTAAAGCTGAAGAATCCATAGAGATAAAAAGCTTAGAAGAAAGAATATCAATACTAGAAAAAAGATTAGACAATCATATTAATAATATAAAAAAACAGGAAGGATTAAAGGTAAAAAAAGAAGGAATAAAAAAAGAAAATAAGCCACCTACATTTGAAACCATAGCAAAGCAAGTATTAGATGAAAGACTAAAGAAAAATACTAGATCCTTAAAACCTGAGGAAAAAGTAAAACTTATTAAAGAATACGAAAAAGAAGGTTTTTCCATAGAAGATATATGTGAGCTATTAGATATAAACAAAGGGGAGGTATTATTATTAAAGAACTTATACAAAGATTAAAAAATATAAAGGGGAATTTTTTAATACCTTTTGGCTTAGGATTGATCATTGCTGCAATACTGATGAACTTAAGCTATTCCCATAAATTAAAATATAATATAGAGAAAGAAGCTCGAAAACTAGGTATGAAATATCCATCTGAAATAAAAGTAATGGACCCTAAGGAGGATAAAGAGTAATGATAAGAAGTCTTTATACAGTTAATAGAAATATGAATATACTTCAAAAGAAACAAGAAAATACTAGTGCCAATTTAGCCAATATAAACACACCAGGCTATAAGTTTCAAGATATTGTCCAAAGGACTTTAAACACAGAAACCTTAGTAAACTATAATGGTGGAAGAAAACTGGAAGAAAGACAAGAGCTAGGACCCTTTGTATTTGGAAATCAAATAGATGGATTTTATAGAAATTTTGATCAAGGAAATCTATATGAGACAAATAAAGGAACAGACTTTGCTATTGTAGGAAATGGATTTTTTACTGTACAAATGGACAATGGACAAGTAGCATATACTAGAAATGGTAATTTTAGAGTAAATGAAGAAGGACAATTAACCACCATGGAAGGACATAGGGTACTAGGTTCCAATGGATATATATATGTAGTAGATGAAGATGTAAATATGGAAGAACTTTTAATAACAGACTTCAATAATTATGAAAACTTAAACAATATAGGTGATACTTTATTTACTGGAAATGGAGGATATCCTATAAATGGAGAGTTAAGAAAGGGATATTTAGAAGCTTCCAATGTAAATATGGCAGATGCCATAGTTAAGATGATAGAAATATCTAGAGAATTTGAGTCCAATCAAAAGCTATTACATGCTGCTGATGAAACACTAAATAAAGCAGTAAATGAAATCGGAAGAGTGTAGGTGATAAATGATGTATACAGTATTAAATATTGGTAAAGCAGGTATGAATGCAATGCAAAATAAGATGGATTCAACTGCTGATGATTTAGCGAATTTAAATACCTATGGTTACAAGAAAAAAGAAATAAGCTTTCAAGAACTGATGCACAACCAAGTCAACAATAGGGAAGTAATACTATCAGGAAATGCAAACAATGGAAGTATAAATATGGGTTCCAAAAGTGGAATAGGTACTATAAACTTCCATCAAGGTACTATAATACCATCAACGGGAGATTTTCATATGGCCATAGAAGGAAATGGCTTCTTTGGAGTAAGGGATGAAAATGGAAATCTAATGTTAACTAGAAATGGTGGATTTCACATAAATAGTAACAATACCATAACTGATGACAGTGGTTATCCCCTAGATATTCAATTGAATATACCCTTTAATCAATGGGATAGTAGCAAGGTATCCATATCTGTAGATGGCAGAATCACACAAAAGATAAATGGTGAAGATGTACATTTGGGGACTGTAGTATTATACAATCCTGAGATTTTAGACTCTATGACTCCTTTAGGAGAAGGAAGATATATGCCCTCTCCAAATGTGGCCCTATATAATTCCATAAACAATAGGGAAGCCTTTGGAAATATAAATCAATATGCTTTGGAGGCTTCCAATGTGGAGACTGCTAAGGCTATGGCAGATATGATTACTACCCAAAGGGCATATTCTATCAATGCTAAGGCTATACAGACTACAGATGATATTATGCAGTTTATAAACAATATTAAACGATAGTTTTAATTGATAATTAATTAGGCATAATATAAAAAGGATTAGGTCACTATTTTATAAGACCTAATCCTTTTTATATTTAAATTAAGTTAAAAAGCCCAATTGCCTTCCTTAAATATCTCTATTTTTTCTCCATCTTTAGTTTCACCAACAATAGACATATCAGAAGAGCCTACCATAAAGTCTACATGAGTAAGGGAATTATTTACTCCATGGGCTTCTAGTTCTTCATCATTCATATTTTCTCCATCCTTTATATTAGTAGGATAGGCCTTACCAAAGGCAAAGTGACAGGAAGCATTTTCATCAAATAATGTATTTAAAAATACTATGTTTGATTGAGATATAGGTGAATCAAAGGGTACTAAAGCTACCTCTCCTAAATATTTTGCACCTTCATCAATATCAAATAAATCAGTTAATACTTCCTTACCAATTTTTGCATCATAATCTACTACCTTACCATCCTTAAAAGTAAGCTTAAATTCATCTATTAAATTTCCACCATAGTTTAGAGGTTTAGTACTATATACAACCCCATTTACTCCAGTTTTAAGGGGCATAGTATATACTTCTTCTGTTGGCATATTTGGTGCAAAGAATACTTTCTTAGAATCTATGGCACCACCACCAGCCCATATATGGCCCTTAGGCAATTCAACCATTAGATCTGTTCCATTAGATGAAGTATAATGTAGAGATTTTAACTCCTTTTTATTTAAATAATCTACCTTAGATTTTATATTAGCTATATGTTCTTCCCAAGCCTTAACAGGATCCTCAAAATTCATACGTGTTGCATTGAAAATAGCAGTCCATAGCTTCTCAACTGCCTCATCCTCCCTTACATCTGGGAAGACTCTTTTAGCCCAGGATTTAGTAGGTATAGATACTACACACCATGGATTGATATCATTCATAGTATATTTACGCCATTCTTTTAAAGCTATAGATGAAGATTTGTTATTAGTTGCTATTTTCTTTGGGTCAATATCCTTTAATAGTTCTGGATCTTGGGCAGAAATAGAAAGGAATCCTGCACCCTTTTTAGCATATTCTTCTAAACTATCTGCATACCACTTAGGGAAGTTTTCAAAGACTTCCATAGGAGCATTTTCATATTTTAATTTTGTTAGAACTTCATCATTCCAATTTACATGAACCTCACTTGCACCAAGCTCATAGGCGTTTTTAGCCAATAATCTAACAAACTCTATACCTTCAATAGGTGCATTAATAACTAAGGGTTGATTTGGCTGAATATTTATGCCTACTTTTACACATAATTTAGCATATTCATTTAGCAAAGTTTCAAAGTTTTTCAAAATATCACCTCATAGATTAGTATTATAGATGCCTAAATTTTATTGCATGTCTATAATTATAGTTTATTGGATATTTTTACAAAAGTAAATGGTTTTATTAGATTAATTTAAATATTCCTAAGATTATCAACATAACTCCTGCTAACCAAGATAAATTAATATTAGATATTTTAGCAATCTTTTCCCCTAGTATAAGACCACTAAATATAGATATGACTCCCACTATAACAGAAAGTATCATTATACTTATATAATTTATATTTACTAAGCTGCTTCCAAAACCAATTCCTATAGAATCTAAAGAAAGTGCAGTAGCAAGATATACTGCTTCCTTAGCTTCCAATCTATTGGATTTATCAAGATCAGCCATAGTTTCATCTACATATATATCTATAATAAACCATATATCAGAGATTTTTAATTTAAGCTTTTTATTTGAATCAGATTTTTTCTCTAAGATATTTTTAACTATACTTTCAAATAAATAAAATACTCCCAGACCTATTAATATAGCAGCACTTAATATAGAAGCTGTACTAGAAGGCAGTATTCTTTTAAATAAAGAACCTAAGACTATTGATAGGCCTAAAAATAAAGAACAAACTAAATTTATAGTTAGTATAGATAAAAAAGGAATTTTGATTTTTTTGGAGCCATAGGCAATACTAGCAACAAATGCATCTAAAGATAATGTCAAAACTAAAAGTATATATTCCATGAATTCACACTCCTTGTGTCATACATATTAACTATAATATTCAGGAGGGCCATAAGTGTTATAAACTAAGATACCAAGATAATATCTTTAGATAGTTAAATATTTTGATCTAGATTTTCAATATTTTCATAAAATATTCATATTATAGGATATATTTATCTAGAAATATATAAATATTAGATATACATCTAATAAACTCGTTGACATTAGATATACATATACATATAATGAAATTAAGAAAATAGATTGGGAGGTTTTAAAATGAATTTTAAATTGTTAAAAGAAAAAGACTTTGCCCTACTCATATTAGGAAAATTCGTATCCCTATTGGGAAGTAATATGCTACAATTTGCCCTATCATTATATGTATTATCTATTACAGGATCTGCCACCATATTTGCATCTATGTTGTCTATTACCATACTACCAAGATTACTCCTATCACCTATAGCAGGAGTTTTTGGAGATTGGTTTGATAGGAAAAGATCCATAGTATTATTAGATTTATTAAATGGTATAATCATAGGAATTTTTGCAGTAATATATATATTTAAGGGAGGATTATCCCTATCTTTAATCTATATATTAGTCATATTATTAGAAATAACAGAGATTTTTTTTCATGCAGCCATGTCTGCAGTATTACCTAGTATAGTAGAAAAGGAAAAACTCTTAGAAGCTAATTCCTTTAATTCCTTAGTAATGAATATAGGAAATGTATTATCTCCAGTGTTTGCAGCTTTTCTATATGGTACCTTCGGTATGAAAATATTCCTTATAATAAATGGAATAACTTTTTTACTATCAGCCATAAGTGAAATATTTATAAATATACCAAATAATAATAAAAGACCTGAAAAAATAGATATACAATCCTTTAAAACAGATTTAAAAGAAGGGATAGATATAATCAAAAGCAATAAACTTATATCTACTTTAATTGGCTTAGGAACTATAATCAACTTTAGTATGGCACCAACTTTTTCAGTAGGTTTGGCATTTATAGTTAAAGAGGTTTTAAAATCTACAGATTTTCAATTTGGTCTATTCCAAATGATTCTTTCTATATCCATGTTACTGGCACCTTTGCTTATGGTATTTGTTAAGGATATAAAGATTGGAAGACTTTCTTATTTAAGTTTTACCATAATGAGTATATTAGTATTGGTTATGGCTGCTGTACCCTCTAGTTTTGTATTAAAAAGTTTTTCTACCAATTGGATACCCTATACACTTCTTCTCCTTATTTCCTTTGTAATAGGTTTGGTAGTTACTGTTGCTAATATAGCCATAGGCACCCTATTTAATGAAATAGTTCCCTTAGAATTAATGGGAAGAACTTCTACAGTATTTAATCTGGCTGTTACTGTATTTATCCCTATAGGGCAAATGATTTTTGGAGCCTTGTATGATACAATATCTCCAAGTATAGTAATTGCCATAAGTGGGGCCATATTAATAGTAGCCCTTAAAAAGTACAAAGTTCAATTATTAGACTATGATAAAGAAGAAATTGCACCAAAGGGAGATGTAATAGATGAATTTTAAGTTTTATCCTAAGGAAAGTAAAATATATGATTTTTTAAAGTTTCCACGACTTCTATTTTATAGAGAAGAATCAAAAAAAAGGGAAATGGAAAATAATTATGAAGGTTTGGTAATAGATGATTATCTTGACTTTGTAAAAGATGTAGAAGAAAGATTGACAGTCCTAAGGGAAGATATCCAAAAATTTTATGGTGCTTCATTTCTATATGAATATGATTTTATAGACTTAATCACCCAATCCCATGGTATATGTAATACTATATATGGCTATGAAGATGAAAGGGACTATCTAAAATTATTATTAGAATTAAGCAAAGAAGAAATAAGTAGAAACCTTATTTATTCTTTAATACAAATCAATGAAGAGTATTTAAATGATAATGAAGACGTCATGGAAAGAGCCAGGGACATAAGTGGCAATAAGGACCATATGATTTCTTTTATAAAGGAATTATCCATAGAGGCTTCAAGTAAGTGGAATTTATTTTTAATAGTGGAAGACCCTAAAGGACATATGAAGTCCTATATAGATTTAATGATGGAGATACTTCCCATATTTAACAGGGTATATGAAATATATGAAGAGGAAATTTTATCCTATGGCAAAAAGTTAGAGAGTTTTTTAAATGAAAATGGAGAAGAAGGATTAAAAAATATAAGCTACTCCATGATTGATTCTAAGCTTATTGAAAATCAAGATATAAAACTTATAGTATCTAAGGTATACTCCTATGCTGTATCTATGTTCAATGTAAAAGAAGATAGTTATGTAGTATGGGGATTTAAGATGGAAGAGACCTTTAAGAAGATGAAGGAAATAGATGAAAATAAAACCCAAGGTAGGGTACAAATATTTAAAAATTTAGGAGATAAGACTAGATACGAGACCCTTAAGCTTATAGCCCAAGGACAAAGTTCTACTACAGAAATTGCTAAAAAATTGGGAGTATCTACTGCCACTATATCCTATCATATAAATAATTTTCTCACTACTAAGGTTATAAAACTAGATAAAAGGGATAAAAGATATGGATATACAATAGACTATGAATTGCTTAGCAAAGTCATAGAAGGATTAAAGGAGGATTTACTTTTTCCAAATCCTTAATTAACAATTGAACAAAAGAGGTGAATTAATTGGAATTACAAGGAGAATTTAGTACAGCTAAGGTATTTACAGATAATCTAGAAGAAGGGGCCAAAGAACAGATCATAGAACTTTTAAATCAAGATTTTGTAAAGGATTCAAAGGTTAGGATAATGCCTGATGTCCATCAAGGTATGGGATGTGTCATTGGATTTACTGCAGATATGGGAAATAAGGTCATACCCAATATTGTAGGTGTTGATATAGGATGTGGAATGCTTACTGTAGAGTTGGGAAGTATAGATATAGACCTACCAAAACTAGATAAGATAATCCATAATAAAATTCCTTCAGGGAAAAATGTCCATGAAGGAAGAAAATACAAGTTTGATAAATTACAAGAACTATACTGCATAAGGGATTTAAAAGATACAAGAAGAATAGAAAGAAGCATTGGGACCCTAGGTGGAGGCAATCATTTTATAGAATTAGGAGTAGATAAATCGGATAACAAATACCTAGTAATTCATTCAGGTAGCAGAAATTTAGGCAAGCAAGTAGCAGAAATATACCAAAGATTGGCCATAGATTTATGTAGTGGAAAAGAAGAATATTTTATTCAAAGAAAAGAAATAATTAAAGAATATAAAGAGAAAGGAAAACGAAAAGAAATCCAAAAAGTATTAAAGGAACTAGAGAAACAGTACCAAGGATTGAAACCTAAATATCCTAAGGCATTATGCTATCTAACAGGAGATTATAGAGGTAAATATCTTCATGATATGAAAATATGTCAAGAATATGCAAGTTTAAATCGTGAAGTAATGGCAGATATTATACTTTCAAGTTTATTAGGTAAAGGCCTTGATGAATTTTATCATTTTGAAACCATACACAATTATATCAACTTCAAAGATAATATTATAAGAAAAGGTGCCATATCTGCCTATGAAGGTGAAAAGGTATTAATACCTATAAATATGAGAGATGGCTCTATAATTGGAATAGGAAAAGGAAATCCAGAATGGAACTATTCAGCGCCCCATGGTGCAGGAAGACTTATGAGTAGGAATACTGCAAAAGAAGAATTAAATCTACAGGATTTCAAAGAAAGTATGAAGGGGATTTATTCCACATCTATTCATGAAGGAACTTTAGACGAAAGCCCTTTAGCATACAAACCAATGGAAGATATAATTAAATATATAGATGAAACTGTAAAAATAATAGATACAATAAAACCTATATATAATTTTAAGGCATAAAGAGGTGATAATATGATACTAATATTTGCAGTAGATAATAATTGGAATATAGGATTTGCTGGAGGTATGCTTACAGAAATAAAGGCAGACTTAAAGCGTTTTAGAGAAATTACAGAAGGAAATATAGTTATTATGGGAAGAAAAACCTTGGAGGCAATTCCAGGGCAAAAGCCCCTTCCCAATAGAATAAATATATTAATAACTAGAAACAAAGAATTTAACAGGGAAGGATTTTACACAATAAATGATCTTAAGGATTTATTTCCATTATTAAGAGAAATCAATCCTAAGGGTGAAATGGAAGTTTTTTTAACAGGTGGTGGAAGTGTAGTAAGGCAATTAATAGATCATTGTAATAAGGCCTATATAACCAAAATATTAAAGGATTTTGAAAAGGCAGATACTAGTATACCAAATTTAGATTTATTAGATGAATGGAAAATAGTAAGTCAATCAGATATATATTATCAAAATGAACTACCATACAAATATGTAGACTATGTAAGAAAGTAAGGAATGTTTTTAATATATCTACCAATTATATTAAAAACTTATAATAGGGCAAAATCACATTAGTATTTTCTATAAGCCTTCATATTGACACCTTCTATCTAACCGTGATAACATTTTCACGAGTGTATATAATTAAAAGGAGTGTTTTATATGAGGCCTAAATTAATGGAAGAAATCGAAGGTTTAAGAGGAGTCAATTCAGTAAAGATTAAAGAAGCCCATGAAGCAGGGAAAAAAGCTGTAGGTATGTATTGTGTATTTTCCCCTTCAGAAATAGCTTTAGCTGCGGGAGCTGCCACAGTTACACTATGTGGTACAACTCAGGAACCAATAGAAGCAGCAGAAAGAGATTTGCCTAGAAACCTATGTCCACTTATTAAATCAAGTTATGGTTTTGGAATAACAGATACATGTCCATACTTCTATTTTTCCGATGTATTGTTAGCTGAAACTACTTGTGATGGTAAGAAAAAGATGTATGAATTAATGAAGGATATAAAACCTATGCATATTATGCATCTACCTCAAACAGCAGAAGGTGAAGATGCCCTTGAAATGTGGAAAAATGAAATGATAAAATTTAAAGAATTCTTAGAGAAAGAATTTGATGTAAAAATAACAGATGAAAAATTAAGAGATGCAATAAAGCTAATGAATAGAGAAAGAGATGTAATGAAAAGACTACATAAAATAAATGCTCATAAACCAGCTCTTTTATCTGGAAGAGATATGCTTTCATCTCAATGGTTAAAAGGTTTCAATGTAGACAAAGAAGCAGGAATAGAGTTAGTTGAAAGATTAATTGCTGAACTAGAAGAAAGAAAAGAAAAGGGAATCTATGCCTATGATGAAAATGCTCCAAGAATACTTCTTACAGGCTGTCCAACAGGAAACGGGGGAGCAGACAAGGTAGTGGTAGCATTGGAAGAAGCAGGTGCCTCTGTAGTTGCTTTTGAAAATTGTACAGGCTATAAAGGTCTAGATGTTATGGTAGATGAAGAAAAGGATCCAATAGATGCATTGGCTGAAAAATATTTATCAACACCATGTTCATGTATGACACCAAATAATTCTAGATTAGATTTACTAAAAAGATTGGCTGAAGAATATGATGTAGATGGAGTAGTAGATTTAACTTGGCAAGCATGCCATACCTATGCCATAGAATCCTTCACTGTGAAAAAATTTGTAGAGGAAGAACTAGGCCTACCATTTATACAAATAGAAACAGATTATTCAGATTCAGATACTGGACAAATAAAAACAAGAGTAGAGGCATTCTTAGAAACCATAGACACAAGCAAAGTATTAGCATAAAGGATGATTAAATGCATTATATAGGAATAGACATAGGCTCCACAGCCACTAAGGTATCTGTATTTGGTGAAGATGAATTACTTCATAATTTTACTATGCCAACAGGATGGAGTAGTATAGAGACTTCTAATATAGTTAAAGAAAAATTAAAAGATATGGAAATCCATGTAGATACATCTAAAGTTTTGGCCACAGGTTATGGAAGGGTTTCTGTTCCCTATGCAGATAAGGCTATTACAGAAATAACATGTCATGGTAAAGGTGTCTATTATCTATTGGGAGAAGATTCTACAGTAATAGATATAGGTGGACAAGATACAAAGATTATTACCTTAGAAGATGGTAGAGTCACCAATTTTACCATGAATGATAAATGTGCAGCAGGTACAGGAAAGTTTATGGAATTAATGGCAAATACTCTAGGAGTATCCATAGATGAATTGGCTAGTATGGCCCTAGAAGGGGAAGATGTTAGTATAACAAGTATGTGTACCGTCTTTGCAGAATCAGAGGTCATAAGCCTAATAGGTGAAGGGAAAAAAAGAGAAGATATAGCTAGAGGTATCATAAACTCCATAACTGGTAGAGTATATTCCATGCTTAGTAAACATGGAAGAAAGGGAACTATATACTTAACTGGAGGCCTTTGTGAAGTGGAACCTTTCATAGAATTATTGTCTAAAAAGCTAGAGCAGGAAGTAAAGACTAATCCTAAGGCTAGATATGCAGGATCCATAGGTGCTGCACTATTAGCCAAAGGAATTAGATAATATATTGTCACCTACCCATATAAACTATATGTTTATATAAAAATAGGGAGAAAGGATTTACACTTTCTCCCTATTTAAAATATTACTAATAAACTTAATTACTAGGATAAAAATTAGTATCTTTAAAACAAGTGCTCCATAAGATAAAACCAGAATACCAAATGGAGGCTTTACTTTTACTATATTATTTAACATATAGTCACGCCCTTAGTATAAAAGTATTATATTTGATATAATATTATCATATTTTGCTTAGGATATCCACTAATCTATTAACTTACCCACAATTTTTGTTCCATGAACTTCCTTTACACAGGTTTTATCCACAATGTATTTATAATTATCTTTGGTTATTCCTCCACCAGCTAATATATTTATTCTATTACCAGCATATTCTACTGTTTCCCTTAGGATATTCAAGTTATTCATGGCACTTTTATTTCCACCTTTAGTTAATATCCTGTTGACTCCCAATTGGATTAATTTATCTATGGCAGCCTTTCTATTATCAATAAGGTCAAAGGCCATATGGAAGGTAATATTCATACCCTTTGCTTTTTCTATTAATCTTATTATAACATCTTCATCTATTTCATTATTAGAAGTCAAGGCTCCGATTACAACTCCATCTATATTTAGAGACTTACATAACTCAATATCCCTTTCCATTATTTTGATTTCTTCTTCACTAAATATAAAATTGCCTCCCCTAGGACGTATTATGGGGAATATAGGAACACTTATGGTTTCCTTAGCTATTTTAATAGTTCCCAAGCTTGGTGTTGTACCACCTTCATTTAAATTATCACAAAGCTCAATTCTATCTGCACCTAGGTCTTCAGCTTTTTTAGCTTCTATATAGCTGCCAACACAAGCTTCCTTTAATATATCCATTGATACCTACCTCCATATTTTAATAAAGACTAAAGATTAAATAGTCTATATACATCTTACTATTAAAGCTAGTAAATTATCAAGAAAAGAAACAATATAAACATATGAGCCAAAAGCTATAGAATATGATAAAATACTATAAACTGGGTATGTAATATAAGTATATAAATATAAAGGATATACTATAGAAGAAAAAATAATATATTGGAGGAAGTAAATTGACAGAGTACTTACTAAATATAGCTACAAAGGGAAATAAGGACTATGGAGATGAAGAAGTAAGAGGAAGGGTAGGATATATTTCTGGAATTGTAGGATTAGTTATAAACTTAATATTATCTATTTCAAAATTAATTATAGGATTGGCCATATCTTCCATAGCTGTAATGGCTGATGCTTTCAATAATTTATCTGATGCTGCATCATCTATTATGACTATTGTAGGATTTAAACTATCTAATTCACCACCAGATGAAAAACATCCCTATGGCCATGGGAGGGTAGAATATATAACGGCATTTATAATATCTTTTATGGTAATAATGGTAGGATTTCAATTTATTAAGTCTTCCTTAGATAGGATCATCAATCCTAAAGCAGTAATATTTCAATGGATTCCCTTTACCTTTTTAATATTATCTATGATTTCAAAAGTATGGTTAAGTATATTCAATAGAAAACTTAGCGAAAAAATAGATTCATCAGCTTTAAAGGCTGTATCTATAGATTCATTATGGGATGTAGTTACTACATTTATAGTGGCTTCTTCTTTGCTTTCATCCTTTGTAACTGATTATCCTATTGATGGTTATATAGGCATTTTTGTATCTGCATTGATTCTATATTCAGGATTTAGCCTAATAAAGGAGAATATTAGCCAATTAATAGGTGAAGCTCCAGAGGAAGACTTAGTCAACTGTATAACAGAAGGAGTTCTCTCCTATGATTATGTTTTAGGTGTCCACGATCTAATAGTCCATAATTATGGACCTAAAAAAATCATAGCTACAATAGATGTGGAAGTACCATATGATATAGATATTGTTACTATCCATAATATTGTAGATAAGGCAGAAGATGAAATCGGTGAAAAATATAATTTATACTTAGTAATACACATAGATCCCATAAAGAAGATATCTAAAGACATGGCTAAGAATATAAATAGTATAAAAGATGAATTAAGAAAAGACAATGTAATAAAATGCATTAAGGATTTTAAGTTTATGGTAGAAGATAGTGAAAAATATATAAATTGTGATTTAATATTAGATTATGAGAAATTAGATAAGGACTTTTCCAAATCCAAATTTAAAGAAGAATTAATAGCTAGAATTAAATCCATAGATTCTTCCATTGGATATAATATTACTATTGATATATAGAAATGAGGTCATAAAATGATTAAAGTAGGTTTAATTATTAATCCTATTGCCGGTGTAGGAGGTAGAGCTGGCTTAAAAGGTAGTGATGGTGAAGAAATACTAAAAAAAGCCCTAGAAAGAGGCGGAACCTTAGAATCAGGTAATAAAACAAAGACAGCCTTAGAAGAATTATTAGAACTAAAAGATAAGGTAGAGTTTGTTACAAGCTATGGAGCCATGGGTGAAAACATAGTAAAGGAACTTGGATTCATTTATGAATTAATAGGTGATAATAAGGAAGTTACCACAGCATATGATACAGAAAATATAGCCAAAAAGTTAAAAGAGGAAAAAGTTGATATCTTAGTATTTGCTGGTGGAGATGGAACAGCAAGAAATATTTATAATGCAATAGGACTATCCTTGCCATGTGTAGGAATACCAGCTGGTGTAAAAATCCATTCAGCCGTTTATGCAAATAATCCCAAAAGTGCAGGATTAGCAATTAAGAGCTTCATAGATAATCCTTTAGATGCTCAAATGGTTGAAAGGGAAGTTATGGATATAGATGAAGATCTTTTTAGACAAAATATAGTGGAAGCAAAACTATATGGATATTTATTGGCACCTCATATGGAAAATTTGATGCAAAATCCTAAGACTTCTTCTAAATTTGGGACTCATGATATAGAAGGTATAGCAGATGAAATAATGCAGCGTATGGAGAATAAGGATGATGATGTTTGCTATATCTTTGGTACAGGAGGGACCACTTTTAAAATCCTTGAATATATGGGATTATCAGGAAGCTTGTTAGGTGTAGATGTAATCCAAAATAAAAAAATAGTACTTTCAGATGCATCTGAAAAGGAACTGTATGATTTTATAAAGGATAAAAATCAGATCGTTTTAGTTGTGACAGCAATAGGTGGCCAAGGTCATATATTTGGTAGAGGCAATCAGCAATTATCTCCAAGGGTTATTCGATTAGTTCAAAAAAATAATTTATGGATTGTTGCCTCTGCTGATAAAATACACGGATTAGAAAACAATGCTCTAGTTGTGGATACATCAGATCCTGAACTGGATAAAGAAATTGCTGGATATAAGAAAGTCATTGTAGGCTGGGAAAGGGAAATTGTTATTAAAGTAAAATCATAGAAAGATATCAACAACGAGTTTAATTTATGCAGAAAAGCCTATTGATCCAGGAAGTATGGATTTAGGTACGTATTCATATACAAGGGGGATTGGAAATGAAAAAGAAAATAAATTGCATAACATTTGCTTTTAATAACAGAGCAAGTTGCCAAATTTATTCGGTAACTTGCTCTATTATTATATTAAGGTGAAGATGCTATACTTTAATTAAGAAAAAAACACTATTGGCTTATACTAAAAACTGATAGTATTTTTTAGTTTTGATATGGGAAAGGAGTGACTACTTTATGGGATGCTTAATAAAATTTACTAGGAAAGAGACTGATGGTTCTCCTAAAAGTTTAAATTTTGGGGTTTTCATCAATTATCAGGGTTTATTATTTAACTAAAATAAGAAATAAATAGATAATTATTTAACTATACTTTATATCATGGTACAATAAACATATATTAATAAAGGGGTGATGGAACATGGAACCAGTAATACGTATAAAGAATCTAAGAAAATTTTTTGGTGACAAAATGGTCCTAAAGGATATAAATTTAGAAGTACATAAAGGAGAAATCATAGGATATATAGGACCAAATGGAGCAGGAAAAAGTACAACAGTAAAGATAATGCTTGGACTTATAGGAGAATATGAAGGGCAGGTAAATATATTAGGACAAGATATAAGTAGTGGAGATATAAACTATAAAAGTAGAATAGGATATGTACCAGAAATAGCAGAAATATATGAAAATCTAACTGCTAGGGAATATCTTACATTTATAGGTGAACTATATGGTATGGATTATGAAGTAGCAGATAAAAAGGCTGAAAAATTAATGGAATTATTTGGAATACAAAATGTTTATGATGCTAGGATAAGCTCCTATTCTAAAGGTATGAAACAAAAAACTTTAATAATATCTGCTCTAATAAATGATCCAGACATACTATTTTTAGATGAACCACTAAGTGGAATAGATGCCAATAGTGTAATGGTCTTTAAGGAAGTATTGGCAGAACTAGCTAGAAATGGAAAGACCATATTTTATTCATCCCACATTATGGAGGTTGTAGAAAAACTAAGTAGTAGAATAGTCCTTATTAACAATGGAGAAATAGCTGCAGATGGAAATATTGAAGAATTAAGAGAAAAGTCTCTAGAAGGCTCCCTTGAAGAAATATTTAACAATCTAACAGGCTTCAATGATCATCAAGAAATTGCAAAAGAAATAGTAGCCACCATAAAAGGGGTGGAATAATATGAAGGATTATAAAGTCTTAAAATTTCTAGATAGATTTAAAGGATTGTTCAAAAAGTTTGATATTGATTATAAAGCTATGAGAAAAATACTTCAAGTTAAACTATTACTAGATAGTAGAAGAGTTGCCACAGTATTACAAAATAATAATTCAAAAAATGATGACAAAAAAGATAAAAACAATTTCATTAGCTCCCTATGGATATATCTTTTACTTGGGCTTGTGATGATACCCCTAGTATTAATTGGAGAAAGCTATATATTTCAAATGAGTATAGTATTTGGAATATTTATGTTTTTTATGATTACATCTTTAATATCTGACTTTAGCTCAGTATTGTTAGATTTAAGGGATAAAGAAATATTACTTTCAAGACCTATTAATAGTAGGACTTTAAACATGGCAAAGGTACTACATATATTTTTCTATGTGTCTATGATTAGTATGGCTCTAATGGGACCTTCCCTAATAGCATCTTTAATGAAGAAGGGATTTTTATTTTTCATACTATTATTAGCAGAGATAATACTTGTAGATTTGTTTTTAATAGTTTTTACAGGTCTTATATATATGTTGATTCTAAGATTTTTTGATGGGGAAAAACTAAAGGATATAATAAACTATGTACAAATAGGACTTACAATAATAATATCCTTAGGATATCAATTAATAGGAAGATTATTTAACTTTATAGACATAGATAAAATCCAGTTTTCAGGGAAGTGGTGGTCTTATATTATACCTCCCATATGGTTTGCAGCTCCCTTTGAACTTATATTAAACAATAATAGACAAATAAATATAATAGCTTATTCTTTAATGGCTCTTATAATTCCAATTACTTCAATAATAGTATATATAAAACTTATGCCTGAGTTTGAAAGAAATCTACAGAAGTTAAGAAATGTAGGAATGGCAAAGAAAAGTAGAAGTAAATTTTCAGATATAATGGGGAAAATAGCATGTAGGACAAAGGAAGAAAGAAACTTCTACAGATTTTCAACTAATATGATAAAAAACGAAAGAGAATTTAAATTAAAAGTATATCCTAATATAGGATTTGGTTTTATATTTCCCTTTATTATGCTATTTAGTCTTAGTGTAGGGAGTAAATTCTCTGAAGTAAGGGATTCTAAACTATATTATAATATCTACTTTATTTTATTTGCTGTAACAGCCATGGTACAGTTTTTAGACAGATCAGGTAATTATAAAGGAGCATGGATTTATCAGACACTTCCTATTGATTATCCTGAATACATATATAGGGGTGCAGTAAAAGCAGTATTTATAAATCTGTTTACACCACTATATATTTTAGTTAGTATTATATTTTTAATTATATTTAGAATTAGGATTATTCCTCATATAATAGCTGCATATTTAAGTATGATGCTTGCTACTTCTATTATATTTAAAATAAACAATAAGGATTTACCTTTTTCCAAAGCCTTTTCAGTAACTGAAAAAGGTGGTTTACTACCGGCATTTTTATCCCTTATAATAGAAGGAGCCCTTTTTGCAGCCCATTATTTTGTTGCAAAGGCTTCTTATGGGGTATATATCTATATTATAATGGCACTAATAGCTAATGCCATAACATGGAAGTACTTTTTTAGGGTACAAGGAAATCATTAGATATAGATCCATGGCTTTAGGAAGGAGATAAAGAAGAATGTATGATGTAATCATAATAGGTGGAGGAATAGTAGGTACAAGTATAGCAAGGGAGCTATCTAGATATAATAGTAATATATTGTTGCTAGAGAAAAATATTGATGTATCCATGGGATCTACAAAGGCCAATAGTGGTATAGTCCATGGAGGATATGCTGAAAACCATAATCTTTTAAAAGGTAGACTATGTTATCAAGGAAGAAAAAAGTTTAAAAGATTAGACAAAGAGTTAAACTTTGGATTTAGAGAAACAGGGTCATTAGTAATAAGTACAGAAGATAATAGGGAACCCCTTGATAAATTAATGGAAAATGGAATAAAAAATGGACTTGATGATTTAAGTGTAATAGATGGTGAAGACATAAGAAAACTTGAGTCAGAATTAAATCATGATGCTAAATGGGCCCTTTATTGCAAAGGAGCAGGAGTATGCTCACCTTATGAAATGGCTATTGCCATGGCTGAAAATGCAATAAAAAATGGAGTTACTCTAGAGCTTGAAAATGAAGTCATATCCATAGAAAAGCTAGATAATGGATTTAACATAATTACAAATAAAGGAGAGTATCATGGCAAATATGTTGTAAATGCTGCAGGATTATATGCCGATAAGATTTCAAAGATGGTAGGCGTAGATAATTTTGAAATTCTCCCTAGAAGTGGAGAATATATTCTATTTACTAGGGGAACGGGAGATCAGATTAATACAGTTAATTTTCAATTGCCAACTAAACTTGGAAAAGGAGTATTAGTTACATCTACTTATTATGGAAATCTTCTCATAGGTCCAGATGCAAATGATGATACTGAAAAAGGAGATACTTCAACCCATATAGAAAGGATAGCCAATATATATAATCAAGCTAAAGCTGTATATAGTAATATAAATCCTAAACAATTCATAAGAAGCTTTACTGGAATTAGAGCCAGAAGCTCAACAGATGATTTTATCATAGAGGAGACAAAGGTTAAAGGATTTATAAATGTGGCAGGAATACAATCGCCAGGCCTAACAGCATCACCAGCCATTGCAGAGATGGTAATAGAAATCCTTAAAGAGTCTGGATTGAAACTAGAAGAAAATCCAAACTTTGATCCATATAGAAAACCAATCGTAACTAAGAAGCCATTGAAAAACTTTGCTGAAATAAAAGATAAAATAGAACTACCCCTGGGAGCAGAAGGAAGAATAGTTTGCAGATGTGAGCAAGTATTAGAAGAGGAAATAGTAGATGCATTGCATAGAGATATAAAAGTAAAAACTATTGATGGTGTGAAAAGAAGGACTAGAGCTACAATGGGTTGGTGTCAAGGTGACTTTTGTAGATCAAGGGTAGCTGAAGTTATGGAAAGAGAATACGGTGAAAAGATAGACCCTTCCTATGATATAGAACATAGTGGAGTAAATAGAGTTCAAAAATCAGAACTACTAGATTATTTAAATAGCCTTGAAGAATAAAGATACTTTAATTGATAGATTATATAAGATTATAGTATATCCCCTAATAATAGGGGATATTTTCTTGTTTATTAATTTTTAATTCAAAAAATCTCATTTTAATTATAAAAGATACTGTAACCTTTTTTATCTTTAAACGAATAATATATGAAAAACATGGAGGGCCTCCAATGATTGATGATAAGATTCTATATAAAAGATTTCTCGATGGAGATATATCTGCTTTTGAAAAACTTGTAATTAAACATAAGGACAATTTAATATATTTTATTTCTAGATATACTGGGGGAGATATTTATGCAGCAGAGGATATTGCCCAGGATGTATTTGCCTATGTCTATACTTATAAAGAAAAATATAAATTTTCCTATTCCTTTAAGACCTTTATTTATACATTAGGCAGAAATAAGTCCATAGACTATGTAAGAAAACAATCTAGAATAGACTTAAATCCATTGGATAGGGATGATGAAAGACTGTTTTCAGAAGAAAGTTTAGAGGATAAAATAATTAAAGATGAAGAAAAAAGACTATTATTTAATAGCCTGAAAAAACTAAATCCTGAATATGAAAGGGTAATTTATCTTGTAGATTTTGAGGAATTATCCTATAAAGAAATAGGAAAGGTTTTGGGAAAGACATTAGGACAGACTAAGATACTTATTCATAGGGCTAGAAATAAACTAAAGCTTATAATGGAGAAAGGAGCTGAAAATGATGAAAGATAATAGAGAGTTTTTACAAGGCATATATGAAAAGGCAAATATGCTAGAAGAAGAAAAGTGTAGAAAATATAGACTATATAAAAATTTTTTAAGATTTTCATCTGTTGCAGCACTTATGATTGTTATTCCATTAATCCTTATTAAAATGCAAGTTCCACAATCTAATATTCCGTCAGAAATAGCTCAAAATGCTCCTAAAGAAATAAGGATGTTTACTACAAATGATCCTGTTTCCAACTTTACAAATGCTGAATTTATAGTTATAGGTAGAACAAAAGAGGTTTCAAAAGGTTCCCCAGACAATACATTTATAAATTTAACAATAGGTATAGATGAAGTATTTCTAGGGAATATAGATAAAGACATTGATTTAAAAGTCTCTGATTTCCTAAACATAGACTTTAAGAAAAATAGTAGAAATTTATTATTCCTTTATAGAGGAGAAGAAAACATATACTATCTAATAGATGAAAACACTGGTTATTTTAAAGAGAGGGAAAAAGATGTTTTTCAAGATAATCTTGGGAATTTATATAATACTCAAGATATAAAAGATAATATTAAAAGGAGAGATTTAAATTGAGAAGGAGTATAGGTTTATTACTTGCAATTATAATGATGATGTCATTTTTAGCTGGTTGTACGACAAAAAATGATAAGGGTAAGGAAGCAAAAGAAGTAGATCTAAAGGAGATTCATGGAAAAATAAAAGAAGAAATGGGAGAAGACTATTATCCAGATAGGGAAATGACTTTAGATGAAATAAAGGATATTACAGGTATAGATAAAGAAGATGTAGAAGAGTATATAGCAGAAGCACCGATGATGACCATGAATACAGATATTTTTATTGGAATAAAGGCCAGGGAAGGCAAAGGTGATGCCATAGAAGAAGGATTACAAAAGTATAGAACATATATGATGGAGGAATCCTTTCAATATCCAATGAATATAGCTAAGGTACAAGCAGCCAAGGTAGTAAGACATGGAGATTATGTATTCTTTTTAATACTAGGAAAACATAATGAATCTATGGAAGATGCTGAAAGTAAGGAAGCACTTGAATTTGCACAAAATGAAGTAAAAAAAGTGGAGGATATTATTAATACTTTCTTTAAATAATAGAATTTCTAGTCTGGTTTATGCCAGACTAGATTCATTTTATACATTAAAATGGAGTGAATACTTATGGTATTTAGTAGCATATTATTTTTATTTTATTTTCTACCCTTTGTTTTAGTCTTATACTTTTTAGCTCCTAAAAGATATAGAAATTTTATATTATTTATATCTAGCCTATTATTTTATTCCTGGGGAGAACCTAGATATATTTGGATTATGCTATTTTCAACAGTCCTTGATTATACATGTGGTAGATTTATCAATTATTATAGGAAAATACATAGACCAAATAAAATGAGATTTTGGTTAAATATCTCCATATTTTCCAACTTAACTTTATTAAGTTTCTTTAAGTACTCTGACTTTATAATATCAAATATAAATAATATATGGAGGACTAATATACCACTATTAAATATAGCCTTACCTATAGGAATATCCTTTTATACTTTTCAGACTATGTCTTACACCATAGATGTATATAGAGGAGACACTAAGGTTCAAAATAATATTATATCCTTTGGAACATATGTAACTCTATTTCCACAATTAATAGCAGGACCTATAGTAAGATATCAAACCATAGCAGAAGAAATAAATAGTAGGGTAGAATCTTATGTCTTATTTAGTGAAGGAATTAAAAGATTTATAATAGGTTTGGGAAAAAAGGTTTTATTAGCCAACAATATAGGGCTTCTATGGAAAAATATATTCCATATGGATGTAGAATCTCTACCAGTGCTTACAGCATGGGTTGGAATATTTTCCTTTGGATTTCAAATTTACTTTGATTTTTCTGGGTATTCAGATATGGCCATAGGATTGGGCAAAATCTTTGGATTTAATTTCTTAGAAAACTTTGACTATCCCTATATGTCCAAATCCATTACAGAGTTTTGGCGAAGATGGCATATATCCCTAGGGACATGGTTTAAAGAGTATGTATATATCCCATTAGGAGGCAATAGAAATGGAAGATATAAACACTTAAGAAATATACTTATAGTTTGGATTCTTACAGGAATATGGCATGGAGCCAGTTGGAACTTTGTTCTATGGGGATTATATTTTGGAATGATACTAATAATAGAGAAATTATTTTTACTTAAACTTTTACAAAAGATGCCTCAGTCCATTGGAAGAATATATACCATATTTTTAATACTAATATCATGGACAATATTTGCCTTTGATAATCTAACAGACTCGGCTAAGTATATTAAAGCACTTCTTAGGATAAGTAAAGATAATATATATGACAATAGATTTATATATTTATTTTATACTAATGGGTTCCTACTTTTGATTTTAATATTAGGTTCAACCAATATACCTAAAAAATTTTGGCAATCCATATACAGTAGATTTAAATACAAAGAAAATATATTGTGGGCTATGGAAAATATTTATTTAATTATAGTATTTTTACTATCTACAGCCTATTTAGTAGATCAATCTTATAATCCATTTTTATACTTTAGATTTTAGGAGGGTATAATGAAAGAAAAAGGAAGAACTATATTATTTATTATACTTATACTATTTCTATCTATAGGGAATATACTTACTCCCATAAAGACTTTTTCCAGTAAAGAAAATAGATATTTACAAGGCTTGCCTGAAATAAAGTATGACTCCATATTATCAGGAAGATTTAATAAAGAATTTGAAACTTTTGCCACAGATCAATTTATTGGTAGAGATAGTTGGATTAGTCTAAAGACTATATGGGATTTATCTATGCTAAAAAAGGATAATGGAAGAGTATATTTTGGCAAAGAAGATTTTTTAATTGATATGAATAAAGAAATAGATGAAGAGCAATTCACTAAAAACATCACCAATCTAAATATATTTTTAAATAAGGTAGAAAGTTTAGGAGATATAAAGATTACAGCATTATTAGTACCTAGTAAATCAAAAGCATTAGCCCATAAGCTACCATCCTATGGACCTACAATAGATGAAGGTAAATTAGTAGATAGGATTAAATCTTCTCTTAATATTAATATACTAGATTTAATAGATATATTAAGTAAAAAATCCAACGAATATATCTATTATAAAACAGACCATCATTGGACAACCAAGGGAGCTTTTTATGCCTATGAGTACTATTTAGATAAAATAGGAGATAAGCCTTTAAAAGAAGATGACTTTATAATTTCAAAGGTATCAGATGATTTTTTAGGTACATCCTACAGAAAGGCTAATCTATATTTAGGAAACCCTGATAAGATATATACCTATATTCCAAAGGACAAAGTAAATTATAATTTAACTATAAACAATCAGACTAAAACTTATGATTTATATGATAGATCATTCCTAGATAAAACTGATAAATATTCTTTTTTCTTAGGAGGCAATAAAGCTTTAATAGAAATAGATACTTCCATAAATAATGGGAAAACCATATTAATAATTAAGGATAGTTTTGCAAATAGCTTCATACCATTTTTGACAAATCATTATGACAGGCTAATAGTTATAGATCCTAGATATTTTAAAGGCGATATATTTGGATTTTTAAAGGATCAGCAGGTAAATGAAGTGCTATTTTTATTTAATGTACAAAACTTTGTTCAAGAAAAGTCCTTCAATATATTTAGTAGATAAATACAATTGTATATATATTATATATGATATATAATTATATAAAGGAAATGGAAGATTAGTTAGGGAGGAGGACTCTAAATGACTAATGAAGAATTTCAAATTTTAGTATTACAGAAGCTAACAGGACTAGAAGAAAAAGTATCTAATTTGGATCTTAAGGTATCTAACTTAGAAGAAAAAATATCTAATGTGGATCTTAAGGTATCTAACTTAGAAGAAAAGGTATCTAATGTGGATCTTAAAGTATCTAATTTAGAGAAAAAAGTATCTAATTTAGAAGATAAGGTGTCCAATTTAGAAAAGGGACAAGAAAGACTAGACCTTAAGGTGTCTAATATAGACCTTAAAGTATCCAGTCTAGAAAAAGGACAAGAAAACTTACAGACAGGATTAAATTCTGTAATTGAACAAACTGCAGATTTGACAGAATTTAGGGAAGAAGTAAATACTAAATTAGGTAAGATCATGGAGGACAATATATCAATACATCAAGTATTAGGTGAACATGAAATATCCATAAGGACATTAAAGAGATTAGCAATATAGATAAAAGGAAGGGACATCCCTTCCTTTTTTATTTAATTTACCTACAAAAAATTCCTGTCTATTGACTATATTAGATCTATAATATACGAACTTTATTTATTGAATCCAATTAAAATTTATTTATACAATCCATCATATTTTCCACCTTTACTAATATTTTTATTATATAATAAGTATGAAGAGCAAGAAGGTTAAGATATTAACTTGGAGGTGGAATATGGACAAAAGGAAAAGAAAAGAGTCTATAAAGACCAAGAAAAAGGGTAAGTTTCTGGGTACAATATTATTTATCTTAGTTTTTGGTAGCATTGGATTTTTTATGGGTTATTTATCGGAAACTTATTTTGAAGGTCAAAACCCTATTGGAGAATTATCTAATATATATATACTTGTGCTAATGACCTTTGTAGTATATATATCCCATATAATTATACATGAGGCAGGACATTTAGTCTTTGGACTTATGACAGGATATTCCTTTATATCCTTTAGGATAGGCTCTTTTACCATAGTAAAAGAAGATAATAAGTTAAAGATTAAAAGATTTAATATACCAGGTACAGCAGGTCAATGTCTAATGATGCCACCAGAGATGATAGAGGGGGAATTTCCCTTTATTATTTATAATTTAGGTGGGGCCCTTGCAAACCTAATTATATCTTTTATAGGCATATTAGCCCTAATTTATATAAAGGGAATATCATCTTCTTTATATGCAATATTATTCCTATCTAGTAGTATAGGTATAATTACAGGTTTGACAAATGCAATTCCAATGAAAATTAGCGGTGTATCAAATGATGGGTACAATATACTTTCAATGATTAGAGATGAAGAAGCTAAAAGAGGATTTTATGTTCAACTTAAGGTAAATGGATTATTAACTAAAGGAATTAGGGCTAAAGATATGTCAGTTGAAACTTTTCAATTGAAGGAAGGAGCAGATGTTTCTAATCCTTTAAATACTAGCATGAAACTCATGGAATACAACTGGTATCTAGACAATATGGATTTAGAAAATGCAAAGGAATGTATTAACTCTCTTATTCCATATATGGATAGGATAATGCCTTTATATGTAAATGAGATAAATATTGAAAGAATGTTTTTAGAGCTTGTGGGAGATTGTAATAGGGATTTTATTGATAATTTATATGATAAAAATCTTAAAAAATATATAAAAGCATCTAAATTCATGATAGGCAAGAAAAGATTTCTTATGGCCTATGAAGCTTTTTATAATGAAGACAAAGATAAGGCACTTGAATATTATGAAGAAATCAAAAGATTAGCAAAAAAATATCCTATAAAGGCAGATGCTGATATGGAGATAATGTTAGTTGATTGGGTTAAAGATAAAATAAATATTAATATATAATTTTTAAAATACGGCAATAAAAATTGCTGTATTTTTTTATATAAAGAATGAACTTTTCATTATGTATGATACTCTTATATATGAAAGAAGGTGAGAAGGTGGAGATAAGGTTATTAGTAAAACAGGCAAAAAAGGGAGATAAAGAAGCCCTATTACGACTTGTCATGGCTGAAAAGGATGAATATTATAAGCTAGCCTATATATACTTGAAAAATGAAGATGACGCTATGGATGCAATGCAAGATATGATAATTAAATTATATGAGAATATTTCAAAATTAAGAAAAGAAGAATCCTTTTATAGCTGGAGTAAAACAATATTGGTCAATGAGTGTAAGGGGAAACTAAGAATAAGAAAAAAGGTAGTTTTCTTAGATAATATGGAAGAAGAAGCAATTGAAGAAACCTATGATAAATCAGAAGATAAAATAGTATTGGAAAAATATCTATGTAAATTAAATGAAAAACATAAAGAAATCATTAAACTTAGATACCTTCTCGATTTAGACTATGATACTATATCTGAAATATTAGAGATACCCCTAGGTACTGTGAAATCACGATTAAGTATAGGTATGGAAAAGTTAAGAAAAATCATTGGAGGTGATATAGATGGATAAGCTAGATAAACTATTGAGTGAGGAGAAGAAAAGATTAGAGGATCTTAAGACACCAGAGAATATGGAGTCTCGCCTAAGAGAATCTTTAGAAAGGGTACCTAAAAAGAAGAAAAAGAGTTTAAAGATAAGGGTAGCATCTCTCTTATTAGCAGTATTAATTTTAGGATATAACATGGATACTTTGGCCTATTATGGCAAAAAGCTAATAGGATATGAAAATATAATGACTGGAACCTTAGAGGAATTAAACAATTTAGGAAAGGGACAAATAATAGATAAATCCCATACCTTTAAAAATGGAGTTAAAATTACTGTAGACGGTATAATGTTAGATGACAATAATATGATTATATTTTATACACTATATTCTCCAAAGACAAATGTTGGAGATATTGACTCAAATATAAATATTACCCTAGAGGGAATGGGCAAAAGACAATTTATCTTTGATGGTTCTGGTCAGATCAATGAAGATGAGACTGAAATGAAATGGATAATCTCAACTGATGAGATACCAAAATTTTTTGAAAGAACTATTAAATTTAATATTAGTATAAATGAAGATAATAAAGTAATAGAAACTGCTCAAATACCTTTTAAAATAGATAGGAGTCAGGCACTAGATAAAAGTATAAGAATAAATATAGGCAAAAAGGTACAGTTAAGTAAAGATAGAAGTATAAAAATTAAAAACTTAGTAGCATCTCCTACTACTACCGTGATAAAAGGAGAAATTCAAAATATATTAGAATTAGGTTTAGATTATATAAATGAAAATAGGATTAGACCGGAAAATATTGAAATGCTTCTCATAGCCAATGGCAAGGAAGTGGAGATTCAAAAATCAGGAATATCTACTAATATAGATGGAATAAAATTTGAACAAAGATTTGATGCATTGCCATCTAATATAAAGGATTTACAATTAAAGTTAGTTTCATTTACAGGAGACTTTGATGTAGGCTTAAGTGTAGACTTAAGCATAGGCCAAACTAGAGATGTAGAAATCTTAGGTGAGGATATAAAGATTGTAGATGTTTATGAAAAGGATGGAGATACATTTATAACTATAATTACTAAAAAGGATACCATATTAAGTAGGACCAGCTTAAACATAGATGGTAAGGCATCAGAATTACAAGAAACCATATCTGTGGATGATAAAGATTTATCCAAAATAGAAGGTATTGAGACAAAACATGCTAGAACTCTTAGATTTAAGGGAATTGGTAAAAATTTAAGCCTTGATATAGACAGTATTAGGTATACAAAATCCTATGATGCTCTAATATATTCTGATGGCATAGATAACTAAAAACATGAAATCCTAGGGGGTACCCTAGGATTTCATGTTAATTTTCTTTATTAAATAATCCTTTTAACCAATTGAAAAAGCCTTTTTCCTCCTTAACTTCCTCTTTAACTTCTTCAATTTCTTCCTTTTCTTCTGCTTTTATACTTTCAGTTTTCATGATAAATTTAAGTTTTCCTTCCATATCATCAGATTTGCCACTAAAACTATGATTATCCTTAGATAGTTTAACTAATTCATCCTTAGTTTCTATGATTTCTCCTATATTTAAGTCACTATTGTCTATTTCATTGGTGATTTTGTGAATCCCTTCCTGGTTAAATTGGTTCATACCTTCATTTAATTCTTTTGTACCGTCAACTAATTTATGACTACCATCTTGAAGGGCTTCTCCACCATTAGATAGTTCTTCAGTGGCCTTTGAGAATTCAGCAATACCTTTATTTAACTCCATTGCACCACTATTTAAATTACCTAGTCCACTACTTAGATCACCAGTTGCATTGACAAGGTCTTTAGAACCAGCAGTAAACTTATTAGCTCCGGATTTTGCTACTTCAGCATTTTTCTTAATATTGTTTGCTCCTTTTTGTAATCCAGCACTACCCTGTACCAATTGATTGGAAGCGTCTTTTAATGCTGATGTGCCATTGGATAATTCATTTAAGCCACCATTTATTTTCTTTTGACCTACATTTATATTTTCTACACCTTCAGATAATTGATTTGCTGCTACTTCTGCCTGTTTTAATCCTTGTTCTACTTCATTTAAAGCTAATATCAATTGACTACTAGATTCTTTGATTCCTTCTAAAGCCATCCTTTGATCAGCTAGAGCTGATTTCATCTTTTCAGCCAAGGTTTCTGCACCAGGTAGCTTTTCTACTCCATTAGCTATTTGTTCCAATCCATTTGTACCTTTTAGTAGTAAATCTATGACTTTGGATTCTTTTTCTTTACCAGCTTTAATCTGTTCTAGGGCAGATACACTTTTTCCTAATCCATTGGCTAAATTTTGTTGACCATTTTTTATGGTTTCTGTGCCAGATATTAATTCTTCCATACCTTTTTCTAGGGCCTTAGTACTTTCTGGAATACTGCTTATTCCTTCTGCTACTTGAGAGGCACCTTGAGAAAATTCCATTGCCTTATTACTAAATTGTATAGTTCCATCTCCTAGGCCTACAAAACCTTGGCCTAATTCATTGGCACTACTTGCCAAGGTATTTGCACCCTGATTTATTTCTTTACTACCTCCATAGGCAGCATTGAGCCCTTCTTGTAATTTGCTAGAACCTTCTAATAACACATTGGAACCAATATTAAGTTTCTTGGAACCATCTACTAGCTTTCCAATACCAGTATCTAATTCTTTTTGGCCATTATATAGTTTTTCAGTTGCATCAGCTAATTTATCACTGGCTTCTTTTATTTTATCTAATCCATCTATTAATTCATCTAAATCCTTAGCAGAGTCTAAAGTATCTATATCAGGGAATTCTGATGTAGCCGCAAACATTATAGGTTTCATTTCAAAGTCTACTACATCTGCTGTGATTTCTAGATGATCCTGAATTTTACTTAGGTCCTTTTTTAGATTAAGACTTTCCTTAATCCCTGGCAGACAAACATAGCTTACTATTTGGTTGCTACCATCAGATATTAGTTTCCCAGTGTTTACATGAACATTTGAGAAGTTTTCTGTTGGCAAATCTACTACTGTTGCTACTATATATGGAGCATAGGCAGTTTTAGTCTTTCCATCCTTTAGTTTTATAGTGTGTTTATCTGTATTTTCAATACTTATATTAATCTTCAACTTGCCTTTTTTCCCAACTATATCTTCAGGATTTACTTCTTTACCATCTAAATAGTATTTGATTTTTGGTTGTATTGGTAGTTCTTTATTTACTTTTCCTTGATAGTATATATCTGAATCCTCCACATCCCAGACTAGCTTTTGATTTTCTTTAACTGGCTCTATATCACCCTTTATATTTACTATATCTTCCAATATACTTTCATCTATTATCTTATCTAAAGATGAATCGGAATGAATCCAGATACTAGATGTTTTATCTGTTTCTTTACCACTACTATTTAGATTTACATATACAGTTTCTTCCTTTGTAACTATAGGGCTGGCAGTTACTATTGATGGTGTTAATATACTTAAAGCCAAGACTATAGATAATGATTTAAATCCTTTATTATTTATTTTCATATATAATCTTCCCCTTTTCAACTTTTTCCTTATTTTCTTTGTTACCTTTACTCCAATTTCTAGAAGTTATTCCTATAAGTCCTTCACTAGCTATTAATATACCAGGTAGTATAAATAGGATTACAGCCGTTGATATCAATGCACCTCTAGCAATCATACCAGATAAACTTTTAACCAATTCCATTTCAGATACAATTGCTACACCAACCGTTGAACCAAAGAAGGCCAATCCACTAGTTATGATAGACTTTGAAGATTCTCTAACTGAAATCTCCATGGCTTCAAACTTTTCATGTCCATTTCCTATTTCTTCTCTAAACCTAGTAGTAAGGAGAATTGCATAGTCTACAGTTGCTCCTAATTGGATAGAGCCTATTACTATACTAGCTATAAATGGTATAGCCTCTCCCATATAAAATGGAACACTCATATTTATAAATATAGCCAATGTAATAGCTAGTATTAATAGTACAGGTATTGATATTGAAGCAAATACAAGAAGTATTATAATAAATACAGCCATATTAGATAAACTATTTACTCTTTTGAAGTCTCTATCAGCTATATCTATTAAATCCTTTGTAAGAACTCCTTCTCCTGTTAACAATCCATTTGAATCATACTTTTTAACTATTTTTTGGATCTCATCTATCTGGCTATTTTCTTCATCAGTGGCAGCCTTATATTTTGAGTTTATAAGTAGTTGCTTATAATCTCCCTTTTCAAACTTATCCTTTATTTCACCAGGTATAAAGTCCTCAGGTATTCTTTCACCTAGGAAACCCTGATATGATAGGACATTTTCAACTCCATCAACATTTTCTATTTCTCCTATCATTTCTTTAACATCATAATTAGGCACGTCCTTTGAAATAATCAGCATGTGAGTTGTCATCATATTATAGTCATCTTTTAACTTTTTCAAAGCTATGACAGACTCCATATCCTTAGGTAGAGATTCATCTAAGTTATAATATACATCATTATTTTTTTGTCCATAAAAAGCAGGAACAAATATTAAAATTCCTATTAATATAAAGAGTTTATAGTGACTGGTAACTAATTTAGCTAGTTTATTAAACTCTGGTAATATGGTTCCGTGATTGAACCGATTTATCAATTTATCAAAGGTTAAAATAAGTGCAGGTAATACAGTTAATACTGAAATAACTCCAAACACTACACCCTTTGCCATTACAAATCCAATATCTTTACCTATGGTAAGTTCCATTACTGCAATAGCTAAGAAACCAGCAATAGTAGTCAAAGAACTACCTACAATGGAGGAGGCAGTCTTGGTTATGGCCTTTGCCATGGCTTCTTCCTTATCTTTATCTTTTCTAGATTCTTCTTCATATCTATGAAGCAAAAATATTGAGTAGTCTAATGTAACCCCTAATTGTAATACAGCTGCTAAGGATTTAGTTATATAGGAAATTTCACCAAAAAATATATTGGTACCAAAATTATATAAAACTGCAAATCCTATACTCAGTAGAATAATAAATGGAACTATAGTAGATTCCAATGTAAGCATCAAAACTATAGTAGCCAATACAACTGCTAGACCTACATATATTGGAGTTTGCTTATCAGCCAAGTCCTTTGTATCCTTTAATATGGCTGACATTCCACTTAAGAAACATTGTTTATTTAATACAGACCTTATATCTTCAATTGCTTTATGAGTTATAGGAGAAGATGAATCCTCATCAAAACCTATCATCAATAAAGTAGAATTTTCCCTATAAAATATATCCCTTAAGGAATCAGGTAACATTTCATTAGGTATACTAATATCAAGAATATCATCTGTCCAAGTAACGTTTTTTACTCCTTCTACTGACAGTACTTTTTCTTTAATTTTCATTACATCTTTTGCATCCATACCTTCTATTACCAACATTCCAGTGGCAGAGTCATTAAACACATTATTAAGTATTTCTTGACCTTTAACTGAATCCAAATCTTCTGGTAGATAAGTCAAGATATCATAATTAATCTTAGTTCTTATGGTACCGTAGATTGACGGCAATAGTAATAAAACAGCAATCAATAATACTAGCTTTCTATGCTTAGCTATTAATTGTCCAAATTCTATCATTAAATCATCTCCTAAATAATTTTCCTAATAGTATTAAAAAGAATAGGTTTCATTTCATCAATATCAGTAGGTTCCTTCAATATAATAGAGCTATAGGATATGGAACCAGTTAACTCCATTATAAGGAATAGGATTTTTTCAATATCTTCCTTAGGCAGTGAAGTATTTGCATATCCCTTTTCAAACATTGTATATATTTCACGAATCTCCTCATAATCCTTAGAAGCCTTTTTTAAAACTCCCCAAGACAAATTTTTATAAATTAGCTTTAACATAAGTCTATCTTTTTTAAAATACTCGATAATATAATCTATAAAATATAGAAGTTCATCTTCAAATGCCTTAAAATCCTTACTTTTAGTTTCCGCAATAGCCTGACATAAAACTTCAGAGCTTTTTTTAAGGATTATTCTATCTAATATATCGTATTTATCCTTAAAGTATAGATAGAAAGTCCCCTTACCAACACCAGCATTTTTAACAATATCGCTTATGGCTGTATCATTTATTCCCTTAGTAGTAAACAGATTGTAAGCGGCATCATAGAGGGAATTTTCCTTTTGTCTTTTGTTTTTTTCAACTTTGGATGACAATATTACACCTCCTCAAATATAAAAAACACCAAATGACCATTGGTCACTTTTATATTTTCCTATTATACTACTATAATGACCATTGGTCAACTTTTTTATAAAAAAACTTTTATTTTTAAAAATAAATATATTAAAGTTTAAACTTTAATGTATTTTCTTTTGTTTTATAAGGGATAAATATATTTAGATGGTCTAAATTTTTTAAAAATTATAAGTTTATATAATACCTATGAAGGGTATAATATTAATGTATAAAATTAGACTAAATTTATCTATTAAATACAAGGCCACTGAAAAGTTATAATTTTTTAGTGATTTTAAAATAGGAGGTTTTTTTATTGGATAAGATCAAATTAACAATAGTTTACTATAGTATGACAGGAACAAACTACCAATTAGCAAAGTGGGCTGAGGAAGGGGCTTTAGAAGCGGGGGCAGAAGTAAGATTAGTTAAGGCTCAAGAGCTGGCACCTGAGTCAGTAATAAATAACAATCCAAAATGGAAGGCTCATATAGAGGAAACAAAAGATATACCTGTTGCAACATCAGATGATTTAGTATGGGCAGATGCAATTATCGTATCTTCTCCAAGTAGATTTGGTAATATAGCATCACAGATCAAACAGTTTATGGATATGCAGGGAGGAATATGGGCCCAAGGAAAGTTAACAAACAAAGTAGTATCAGCCATGTCTTCAGCACAAAATCCTCATGGAGGGCAAGAGGCTACTATTAAATCCATATATACGTCTATGATGCACTGGGGAGCAATAATAGTACCTTTGGGAGGTTCAGACGAATCTGTATTTAGAGCTGGAGGAAATCCTTATGGTACATCAGTAACTGTAGGAGAAAATGGTATGATAGAAGATGTAAAGGATTCAGCAAAGTACCAGGGAAGAAGAACTGTAGAAGTAGCAAAATGGATTAAAAAAGGAATGGAATAATATAATAAAAAATAAATCCTTAATAGGATTTATTTTTTATTAAAATATTTTAGATATACAAATTTATATCCTAAAAATATCATAATAGCTATAACTATTCCAAAGGGGAAGAAGTATATTAAAGCTATAATAAGATTTTCTATAGATTTTTTAAATTTATAAAGGGAGTTACTTAGGGCATTTTTAATTCTAATACCAAAACCAGTTTCTTTATATTCTATATTAGATAATTTATCAACTTCATCTATTGAAATGGATAGGGTACTATAATCTACCTTATGATCAATATTTATAAGATTAGATTGTAGCCTTTCTTTTTCATATATGATTTCTGAAAGCTGATTTTCTAAAGCAATTATATCTTCCATTTTCTCTGCTTTTTCTAAAAGGGAAAGTATTCTTTCTTCCTTTGTATTTATAACCTTTAATCTAGATTCTATATCTTTATATTCTTTAGTTACATTTTCTTTATTTGTATTTTCGGATATCATATGGCCCACTTCTTCTAATTCTTTTACAAATTCTTTAGTAAATTTAGATAGATTATCCTTTGGTATTCTAATTGTAAAGTGTCCATATCTATAGTTTTTATTATTATGATAGTTGTTATAGGATATTTCAGAGTCTTCAATATATGCTTTATACTTTTGGACTAAATTATCTAGGGTATTGTGGGTCTTATCAAAGTCTGTAGTTTCAAAAGACAAATATCCATTGGTTATTATCTTTTCATCTTCATTGTCAGATGTATCCTTATTTTCGAATGAAGATCCATTGTCCCTATCTGCCGCCGAATTTTCCACAAATTCAGGAGATGAATCATTTGAGTCATAGGACTTATTTGAAGCACAACCTACTAAAAAGCTTAAGATCAATATAATGCTTAAAATCAATACAAAGATCTTTTTAGTATATTTCATAAAATCACTCCTTTACCTAGATTATACAATAAAGTAATAAAAAAGGGTAACAATATAACTACATGAAATTAATATTATAAAATATGATATAATATGAGTAATATTAATAAATAAAAGGAGGTAAGACTGTGAATTTAAAACAAATTGAAAAGGATGTACAACAGATAACCCTAGAATTATTAAATGCTGCTAATTTAAAGCCTTATGAGGCAGTTGTCATTGGAGGAAGTACCAGTGAGATTGCAGGTAAATTTTTAGGTTCAAATACTAATATTGAAGTTGCAAGGGTTATAATAAAAAAAATAGTAGAGATTCTTAAAGATAATAATATATATCCTGTTATTCAATCCTGCGAACATATTAATAGAGCTTTAGTAGTAGAAGAAGAATATGCCATAAAACATAATTTAGAGCAGGTAAATGTTGTTCCAATAGAAAGTGCTGGAGGAGGATTTGCCACTGCAGCCATGGAAATCCTTGATAATCCTGTAGTAGTAGAACATGTTGGGGTCCAAGCCGGAATAGATATTGGAGATGTATTTATAGGAATGCATATAAAGGGTGTAGGAGTAGTAGTTAGAAGTGATATTAAGAAAATAGGAGAAGCAAATTTAAGCATGATACGTACTAGAAAGAAATTAATTGGTGGAGATAGATCCAAACATTTTTAAATAATTTTTTTAAAATTACAGTTAAGTGACTCCCCTTAAGATAATTAGATTCAAAAATAGGAATCCAAATATCTTAAGGGGAGTATTTATATATTTATAAAATATTTACAAAGCTAAATATATAAACCAAAGCTTTGATTACTTTTAAGAAGTTTATCCCTTATTTACCCTATCTTAATTAAGGGAAAAATGGTATAATAAGGACGTAAAATAGGCATTAGATAAAAATATAACAAAATTGAAGGGAGACTGATGATATGGAAAAAAAGTTTGATATTAAATCATTTTTGATAATTAATCTAGGAGTAATTATTTTGGCATTAGGCTTACATATATTTTTAATTCCAGCTGATTTAGCTGCAGGTGGAGTTACCGGTATTGCCTTAGTATTAAATTATATTGTACCGAAGATTCCTGTTGGTATAATAATGTTAATATCCAATGTGGTTTTATTCATACTAGCCTTTACCATAATAGGTCCAGGATTTGGAGGATATACTATATACACCAGTTTAGCCCTATCAGCACTTATATATATTTTTGAACTTGTTATACCTATAAACACCCCAATAATAGATGATCTAATGCTAAATCTTATTTATGGAATATTAATTCAAGGAATTGGTATGGCAATGATTTTAAATGAAGGTACTTCCTCAGGGGGAACTGATATTATTGCCAAGATTATAAATAAGTTTACTAATTTAGAGATAGGCAAATCCTTGTTTTTAGCCGATGCTTTAATCGCTTTATCTGCAGCCTTTATCTTTGGATTAGAGTTAGGATTATATGCTTTATTTGGTATTTTAATCAATTCCTTTGTTATAGATAGTGTTATTGCAGGATTTAATACAAAGATAGAAGTTGCCATAATAAGCAATAAAGAAAAAGAAGTCAGTAAATTTATAACAAATGAATTAAAAAGAGGAGTTACATTACTTTATGGAGTAGGTGGATTTTCAAACAGCGAAAAGAGAATTATAAATACTGTAGTCTCTAGAAGGGAATATATAAAAATAAAAAATCATCTTAAGGAAATAGATCCTAATGCATTTATATGGGTAAGCTTTGTACATGAAGTACTTGGTGAGGGCTTTAGTTATTAAGCCCTTTTTTTATTTCCATATGCCAAAAAATAAAAAAATGGTGGGCGGTATAGGACTCGAACCTACGACTTTCACCACGTCAAGATGACACTCTACCAGCTGAGTTAACCGCCCACAATTACATATATTATAGCATTTAATAAGACAATATACAATCATAATAAAAAACCTATTGCCATATTTAAATTAAAGTATTAAAATTATTAATTATTCCAGATCAAATACAAAGTTTTCCATCAACAAGCATAAACTCTTTCAATTATGAATCTTCAATAGAAGCTCTTATTTTGATTAGATAATCTATCAAAGGGTAATAATTGAAAATAAAATTGTGGAAGTGAAAACTAAAATTATAGAAGTGGTGGTGTTTTATGGAAAAGTCAAATTTAATATTATCTTTAGGACTAACCCTTATAGTAGGTTTATCAATGGGTTTAGGAAGTTTGTTATCCTTTTTTATAAAGGGAAATAATAAAAGGTTTTTAGCTCTATCCTTAAGTTTTTCAGCTGGAATAATGATATATATATCCTTTATGGAAATTTTGCCAGAAGGAATAGAACTAATAGAAGCCCACAAGGGACATGAAACAGGACATATATTAGCTTTGACCAGTTTTTTCGGAGGTATGATATTAACTGCCTTATTGGAGAAATTGGTACATAAAATAGGGGGAGATGAGCACCATGATCATGGCCATGACCATATACATGGAGAGCATCTGTCTAATCTTGGGATTATGTCTGCCATAGCCATAGGAATACACAATCTACCTGAAGGTTTAGCACTATTTACTACAGGCCTTAAGGATATTACCATGGCAATTCCAATTGCAGCAGCCATATTATTACATAATATTCCCTTAAGTATAGCCATATCTGTTCCTATATATTATTCAACAAAAAGCAAAAGGAAAGCATTTTTTTATACCCTATTAGTAGGACTTTGCCAACCTATTGGTGCTATTTTAGGATATTTAGTTTTATCTAGCTTTTTTGATGATGTATTATTTGGAATATTGTTTTCAATGATTTCTGGAATCATGATATTTGTATCCCTAGATGAACTATTACCTACGTCCCAAAAATATGAAGACCATCACATATCTGTATATGGAGCCATTGCAGGTATGATGGTAATGGCAATAAGCCTAGTATTATTTGGACATAGTCATTAACTAAGTATAACCTCCAATTCCTTTGTCAATAATTATGACAAAGGATAGGGGGTATTTTATTATGACAAAAAGAGTAAAAATATTTATTGATAATTTAAAAGAAGATTTAATGGGTATTATTAATAGAGATAGTAGCCTCACTGAAGAAGAAAAGATAATGAAATCAGTAAAAAGAGCCCATGAAGAATGGAAGTTTAAAGAAGAATATTTCAATCATGCAGTAGATCCAGACTTAGTAGACTTTGCAATATATGATATAGAGGCATCTAAAAGAAAATACACCTACTTACTAAAGAAATTAAAAGAAGAGCAAGAAATAGATTTAGAGAAGGAAAAGAATATGTAATATTTTTTGTGAAACCCTTATATTTATAGTATAATAAAGGAAATTTATATTAGTTTTTCAGTATAATATAGGAAACTTGTATTAACTGAGGGTAAAATATAGGGGGGATAGTATGTCACCAACTACAATTTTAGCATATTTAGCAGGCCTACTATTATTATATATAGTAGGAATGTTATTAGTAATACCCATAAGGATATTGATTAAGCTATTGATAAATGGAATTATTGGCGGCGTAGTTTTATTCTTTTTCAACTTAATTGGTGGCTTGTTTGGAACTACCATAGCTATTAATCCTTTAAATGCAATAATAGTAGGTGTATTAGGAGTACCTGGAGTCATATTATTGTTGATATTACAGCTTTTGCTATAGCTTAGGCTATTTGCATAATATATCAATATATGATATATATACTATATACAAAAATGAATAGGGGGTAACAGTATGGCATCACTGAAGATGAAGACAGAAAACAGAATAGGTGTTGGAAGTAATGAAGTCAAGAAGTTGAGGGCAGATAGTTTCATCCCTGGAGTAATTTATAAAAGAGGAGAAGAAACCAAACATGTTCAGGTAAAAGAATCAGAATTTTTAAAAGTATTTAGAGAGGCTGGTACAACTACAATTATTGATTTAGAGTTAGAAGGCAAGACCCACCCAGTAATTGTTAAAGATGTTCAAGAGCATCCAGTAAAAAATAAATACCTACATGTGGATTTCCAAGAATTGAATATGGACGAAAAATTAAAAGTCCTTATTCCAATTAATCTAATTAATAGGGATAGCATTAAACTTCAACCTTCAGTTCTAACACAATTATTAAATGAAGTAGAAGTTGAGTGTTTACCAGGAAATATTCCAAATACAGCAGATGTAGATGTTGCAGATATGGACTTCACTACACCTATTTTCGTTAAAGATTTAGATATAGCATCTGATGAAGATATTACAATATTAGCTGATTTAGAGGAAGTAGTATGTACTCTAACAGAACCTTCCCTAGAGGAAGATTTAGATGATGAAGGATTAGAAGATGTAGACGTAGAAGTACCTTTAGTTTCCGAAGAGGAAGAAGAGGAATAAACATACTTAAACAGATAAGCCTAGGCTTATCTGTTTTTTTATAAAACTATATTTAAATATAAAATAAAAAGGAAAACCCTGCCAGGCACAAAAATTAAACTATTGAATAAAATATACTATTAAGGCAATACTCAAAGTAAATAATACAAGTAAATGGTAGGAGAGGATATGTATGTATTGTAATCTTTGTGGCAATAGAGAGGATAACACCAGAATGTTTAAGATAAATATATGCAGAGAGTGTTTTGCTGAAATAACAAGTTTATCTCCCATAGATGATGATTATGAAAAATACATGAATCTAATAAGACTTATATTAAGCTATTACATAAGCCCAAGAGCTCAACTAAACCCTGTAAATTGATACAGGGTTTTTGGGTATATATAGACAAAGGAGGAAACATATCAGTGAAAACACCAATATTTGATACATTAAAAAATCTAATAGAAAAAGAAATATCCTTTCATACACCGGGACACAAAGGAAGAAATACCTTAATAGAGTGGAGTAAATATATACCATATATAGATACAACAGAAATAGAAGGAACAGATAATCTTTTAGAACCTAGAGGAATTATAAAAAAATCTCAAGATCTAACAGCAAAAGTCTTTGGAGCAAAGATGAGCCTTTATGGAGTAAATGGTTCTACAGGTAATATATATGCAGCCATGGCTACTATTGCCCAACCAGGGGACAAGGTTTTAGTTCAGAGGAATTCCCATAAGGCAATTTACAACTCCATGATTTTAAATAGACTGGAGCCTATATATATATATCCAAATTACAATGAAGAACATAAGCTATTTACTGGCTTAAATCCCTATGATATAGAAATAGCTTTAAAAGAAAATCCAGATATAAAGGCAGTAATCATTACCTATCCTGACTATTATGGTATTTGCTCAGACATAGAAAAAATAGTAAATATAGTACATAAATACAATAAAATTCTCATGGTAGATGAAGCCCATGGAAGCCATATAGGGTTTTCCAAAAGGTTACCAATATCAGCTTTAAAAGCAGGAGCAGATATAGTAATACATAGTACCCACAAAACACTACCAAGCTTTACTCAAACCTCCATACTACATGTAGGAACAGATAAAATAGATTTAAATAGACTTAAATCTAACTTTGCCCTATATACAACTACAAGTCCATCATATTTACTTATGGTTTCCAATGAAATAGCAGTAGCATATATGGATGGCCAAGGAAGAAAAATCCTAGATCAAAGTATAGATAAGGTAGAAGATACTATTAAAAGGCTACAATCAATAGATAGGGTCTCTGTATTTACAGGAGATAACAAGGATAAGACAATCTACAATAAGGACAAGACCAAGATACTATTTAAAATAGATGGAATAACAGGATCTAGATTAGAAGATATCCTTAGGGCAGATTATAATATAAATCTAGAAATGTCAGACTATTATTATGGATTAGCACTTACAACATTGATGAACACTAATGAAGATTATGAAACCTTCCTAAATGCCATAGAAGATATAGCCAAGACTAAGGCCTATAAAAAGATAGAACATATTGATATAAATATACTTAAACCAGTAATAAGGAAGGATATATCTTCAACCTATTATGGAAATAAAGCACAAGTAAGTCTAAAGGAAAGCATAGGTAGAATCTCTGGATCCTATATTATCCCCTATCCACCTGGAATACCATTAATAGTTCCAGGAGAAGAAATCACCAAAGAATTATACGATCATATTACATTTATTATGGAAAATAGTATAGAAATCAATGGGTTAATGGGATATAATAAAGACCAAATAGTAGTTGCAGAATAAAGGAGTTGTTTTTTGTTGGAAGGAGTATTTATTACATTAGAGGGACCAGATGGCGCGGGAAAATCTACTATTATAAAACTAATAGGTGATTATTTAAAGGACAAGGGCATAGAATTTATTATGACTAGAGAGCCAGGTGGAACTATCATAGGAGAAAAAATAAGAGATATTATATTAGATAATGAAAATATAGATATGGGTCCAGAAACAGAGGCATTACTATATGCAGCCTCTCGAGGACAACATATCCATGAAAAAATAAGCCCAGCTTTAAAAGAAGGTAAAATAGTACTATGTGACAGATTTGTATTATCTAGTCTAGCTTATCAAGGAGTAGGAAGAAGTTTAGGAATCAAAGAAGTAAAGTCTATAAATGATTTTGCAATACAAGGAATAGAGCCAGATTTGGTATTGTTTTTCCATATAGATGCGGAAGTTTCTTTAGAAAGAAAAACTAAGAACTTAGAAGGTGATAGATTAGAAAAAGAAGGTAAAGAATTCCACAATAAAGTCTATAATGGTTATATGGAGCTATTAAATATGTATCCAAAGAATATTAAGATTATAGACGCTACTAAATCCATTGAGGAAGTTCTAGAACAAAGCATAGGAGAAATTGAAAAATTATTAATTTCAAAGGAGGGCTAAAAATGAAACTTATAGTAGCTATTGTACAAGATCAAGATGCACCAAGCTTAATTGAAGACTTAACAGAAAAGGAATTTAGGATTACAAAGCTATCATCAACAGGAGGATTTTTAAAGGCAGGAAATACTACCTTATTAATAGGTATAGAAGATGAACAGTTAGACGAAGTTATAAAGATCATTGAAAATAATTGTAAAACAAGAGAGATTACAACTTCATTATTAACTGTAACTATGCCAGGAGACACTTATATACCTTATCCATTGGAAGTTAAAGTTGGAGGGGCAACCCTATTTATATTAGAAGTTGAAAAACATATTAGGATATAAGGAGGGATTTAGATGAAACTTATAGTTGCAATCATTCAAGATGAACATACTAATAAAGTAATCAGAGCATTAATGGATAACAAAATCAGAACCACAAGACTATCATCAACAGGAGGCTTTTTAAAATCGGGAAATACAACTTTACTAATAGGAGCAGAAGAAGCAGACATAGATAAAGTGGTGGAAATAATTAAAAAACAGTGTTCCAGTACCAAAGTAGTAGAAGATGGAAACGAAGTTAAAGTTGGAGCGGCAAATCTATTTATAATGGATATAGATCAATATGTAAAGCTGTAGATTGGAGATAACAAATGGATTTCAAGGATATAATAGGACATGAAAAGGCCATAGACACTCTTCAAAGGGCCATAAAAAATAAAACCATAAGCCATAGTTATTTGTTTGAAGGTGAAGAAGGCATAGGAAAGAAGATGGTAGCCTATGCCTTTTCCAAGACTCTCTTATGCAAAGAGCAGGGTCATGAGCCTTGTAACAAATGTACATCATGTATGAAGTTTGACAGTGGTAATCATCCTGACTTTTTTCTAATTGAGCCTGAAAAGGATATAATAAGAAAGTTTGAAATCGAAAATATGATAAGCGAGATGAGCACATCTCCCTTTGAGTCCAATAAAAAAGTCTTTGTCATAGATGATAGTCACAAGATGAATATAGAAAGTAAAAACTCTCTCCTAAAAACATTGGAGGAGCCTCCTTATTATGTAAATATTATATTAATAAGTTCTAGCCCAAATAGTTTATTGCCAACAATATTGTCAAGGGTTCAAAATATTAAATTTTATCCAATAGAAACTAGTAAAGTAATAGAAGTATTGGTAAATAAATACCACAAACCAGAGGGGGAAGCCAGATTTATTGCTGAATTTACCAAAGGGGCTCTGGGAAAGGCAATACAATTATTTGAGGAAGAAGGATTCAATGAAATAAGGGAAGAAACTATTCAAATAATAGATTCTTTAATTAAAGGCAATAAGGCTAAAGCTTTTAGTTCTATGGAATTTTTCAATGAAAATAAAGATAAAATTTATCAGATACTAGATATTTTTCTATATTGGTTTAGAGACCTTTTAATATATAAAGAGCTTGGAGAAACTAATATTTTAGTCAATAAAGATAAATTAGAAAAATTATCTAAACAATCAAACATGGATTTTGATAAAATTAATGATATAATAGAAAATATAATGGAGACAAGGGAAAACATTAGAAGAAATGTAAATTTCCAATTAGCCATAGAGACAATGCTACTCAGTATATAGGAGGTTACAATGATAGATGTAGTAGGAGTACGATTTAAGGAAGCAGGAAAGATATATTATTTTGATCCTGATAATATAGATATAAATAAAGATGATTTTGTAATAGTAGAAACAGCTAGGGGTATTGAGTTTGGACATGTTGTAACAGGTCCAAAAAAAATAAGTGAAGATGAAATAGTAGCACCCCTAAAGAAGGTCCTAAGAGTTGCTACAGATAAGGATATAAATATACATAAAGAAAACAAGAAAAAAGCTAAAGAAGCTATGAAAATATGCGAAGACAAGGTAAGGGATCACAATCTAGGTATGAAAATAATAGATGTAGAATATACCTTTGATAACAATAAAGTCATATTTTACTTTACTGCTGATGGAAGAGTAGACTTTAGAGGATTGGTAAAGGATTTAGCAGCTATCTTTAGAACAAGAATAGAGCTTAGACAAATAGGAGTAAGGGACGAAGCAAAGATGATAGGAGGCATGGGCCCCTGTGGTAGAAGATGTTGTTGTAGTAAGTTTTTAGGAGAGTTTGAGCCAGTATCCATAAAGATGGCCAAAGAGCAAAATCTTTCCCTAAATCCAACGAAAATATCAGGTTTATGTGGTAGACTTATGTGCTGTTTACAATATGAGCAGGATACATATGAGGAAATACTAAAGAAGATGCCAGAAGTAGGTAGAATAGCCTTAACACCTATGGGGAGAGGTACAATAATAGATACATATACTCTTTTAGAAAGGGTAAAGGTAAGGGTTAGACTAGAGGACGGTACTGAAGATATATTTCAATATCAAATAGAAGAAATAAAACTTACCAAGGAAATAGATCCAAATTATGTAAATATTATAAGCACTACAATTCATGAAGACCATATTTGTGAATTAGAAAGTTTACAAGAATAAAAAATTACCCTTCCAATATTGGACCTAATCTGTTAAAATAATATCGTCAGATATATGTTAATTAAAGGGGGGTGAAAAACAATGGCATATCATATAATTGATGAGTGTATCGCATGTGGAGCTTGCCAAGCAGAATGTCCAACAGATGCTATTTCAGCAGGTGACATTTATGTTATAGATCCTGATACTTGCATCGACTGTGGTGCATGTGCAGATGTTTGTCCAACAGATGCTTGTCAACCAGAATAATAAGTACTTATATTAATTATAAAAAAGACCCAATGGGTCTTTTTTATTATATAATAAAAGATACAAAGTAAAAATAGAGGTGATATTTAGTTGGACAACAATGAACGAATAGATATAGTCCCAGGAACTGATTATAAAATAATACAAAACAAGGAAAAATTCTCCTATGGGACAGACGCCATATTTCTTTCAGACTTTGGAAAGCCTAAAGGAATGGTAATGGATCTAGGAACTGGTTCTGGAATCATTCCTTTAAGAATAGTAGGAAAAAAAGGCATACAAATGATATATGGTATAGAAATACAGGAAGATGTAGCCCAAAGGGCCCAAAGAAGTATAGAGTTAAATAAATTACAGGACAAAATAGAAATCATACATATGAACCTAAAGGACCTACCAAATAAATTTAAAAAAGCAAGCTTTGATACCATCATTTCAAATCCTCCCTATATGAAATCAGAATGTGCCATAATAAATAAGGAGCAGAATTTTGCCATATCTCGACATGAAATAGCCTGCACCTTTGAAGATATAATAATGGTATCAAATTATTTATTAAAACCACAGGGAAAGGTTTATATAGTACATAGACCAGATAGACTTACAGATATTTTATACACCATGAGACAATATAAAATAGAGCCTAAATATATTAGATTTGTTCAGCCAAAGATAGATAAAAAACCAAATCTAATATTAATAGAAGGTTCAAAGGGTGGAAAACCAGATTTAAAGTTTTATAATCCATTAATAGTATATAATAATGATGGAACATACACAGAAGAAATATATAGAATTTATGGAATGGATAGGTGAAATAGATGGAAAAAGGAAAACTATATATATGTCCTACACCTATAGGAAATTTAGAAGACATAACCCTTAGGACCCTAAGAATATTGGAAGAAGTAGATTTAATAGCAGCGGAAGACACAAGACATACAATAAAACTATTAAATCATTATAAAATAAAAAAGCCCCTAACTAGCTATCATGAACACAATGAAAAAGAAAAAGGCTCAGAATTAATAGATAGACTACATAAAGGAGAAAATATTGCATTGGTATCTGATGCAGGTATGCCAGGAATATCAGATCCAGGACAAGAAGTAATATCCATGGCCATTAGAGAAGATATAGAAGTAATAGTATTACCGGGAGCTACAGCCTCTATTACAGCCTTAGTATCATCAGGTCTTTCTACAAACAAATTTGTATTTGAAGGATTTTTATCCTCTAAAAAGAAAGATAGACGAAAGGAATTAGAGGAACTAAAAAAGGAAAAAAGAACCATAATATTTTATGAATCACCCCATAGATTGTTAAATACTTTAAATGATATGATTGATATAATAGGAAATAGAAATATTTCCATAGCAAGGGAAATCACAAAACTCTACGAAGAAATATTTAGGGGGAAAATCCAAGAGGCGATGGAAAAATTTTCCAGTACACAAGTAAAGGGAGAATTTGTCCTTATAGTTGAAGGTAATGATGAAGAGATAGTAGAAAAAGATATAGATATAAAGGAAAAGCTAAAAGAATACATAGAGGATGGATACTCTAAAAAAGAAAGTGTTAAACTAGTTGCTCAAAAGTATGAAATCCCTAAAAATCAAGTATATAAAGAGAGTTTAGAGATTTAAGGGATTTTAATAAAAATACACCTATTATGGTTTACTTTAGCTTGGTGATTATGATTTAAAAAGTGAGGTGATATCTTGTATAGTCTTAGTAATCAATTAAAATCTAAGGTAACAAATCTAAATGATTTACTTAAAGAAAAATATGAAAGTATATTGGATTTAAATAGAGAAGATTTAAGAAAATTTATAAATACTCATATTGGTGAAATCAAAAAAATGGACAAACTAGACAATGGGCATTTGGCTCTTTATGAAAGTAAGGGAGGAATAGTTGGAGTAGACGGTTCCAACAATAAAATAGGAGGAGCTTATCCTCACTTTGTAGAGGCCTATCAAGCCTTGGCAAAGTCTACAACCCACAAGGATCAGCCATTGATATTGGCAGATATCTATAGTCCATTATACCCTGAACAGGAGGAAAGCCCACTGGAAGAGGAAGAAAGAGTAATAGAAGACAAAAGGAATATAAAACTATCAACCATAGAAGTAGAAGCTGCTCTAGCCAGTATAGAACGTTTTAAACCCTATGCCATATTAATGGATGGAGGACTTATTAGATATAATATATATGCAGCAGATAAATGGATAGAGTTAAGACAAAGATGTGAAGAAGAAGGTATCATCCTTGTAGGAGTAATCAAAGATATAAAAACATCCATAATAGGAGATACAATGAAAAAGATTAATCCAAGTATAGATGAGTGTTTTTATGATAGAGAATTATTATTTGGACAATTAGATTATGGAGAGATGATACTTATTAGGGACGAAGTAAACAAAAAGGAACCAGAAGGATATTCTTCTGTATTCTTACGTTCTTCACTGGCCCCTAGTATAATAGGTATGGATATAATAGATAGTCAAAGAGAATATATGGAGGATATGGCAAGATTAGTATTTACCCTAACACCAGAAAACAGTAGGGGAGTGCCCCTATGGTTAGATATAGTGGACAAAGAAGTCAAGATATCTGATGAAATAATGAAGGCTTTAATGGAAAGGTATATGGATAGGGGAATTTATGAAAGATTCTTTGTATCTGAAAGGGATAAGAGGAGTTTATAGATTTCATCAAAATAGATTGTTTGTTTTATAAAACTTATTTTATGAAATGTAAAAGTGGAACAAAAAAACGAACTATGAATTTAAATAAGGTGGTGGCATTGTGAAGGTAGTAGGAATCACTACACAACAGGAAGTATATGTAGGCTCAAAGGAAAGAAACTTTAGGATAAACGAATTTTTAATAATAGAAGATCCATATCAAGAAGATTTATTGGGAGAAGTAGTAGAAGCAAAGACTTTCAATAGATATATACCTTTAAATATATATGGAGACTTTGTAGACAACTCTGTACTGGAGTCACTAAAAGCCCTAGGATATGATATAGATGAGGATACCATATATATATCTAAAGTAAGGCTTTTAAATGAAGCACTATACCCAATACAAACAGGATCTGATGTTAGACTACCTAAGTTTGAAGAAGTTAAAGATATAATGATAAAGACCTCTAGAGAAGATGGATTAGTTTTAGGAGCCATAAAAAATACAGATGATATGGCACTACAAATGGATGAAGAGTTCAAAGAGTTATTTCATACCTTTGAAGAAGGTAGACTTATGCCTCAAAAGGAAATCCCCTATATAATGGACTTAAAATCTATGCACCATTACCCTCATATAGGAGTATTTGGAGGATCAGGATCGGGAAAATCCTTTGGTCTTAGGGTACTTTTAGAAGAGCTTATGATACAAAATATACCTACTATAGTCCTTGACCCCCACTTTGAAATGGACTTTTCTGAAACAGCCAGTTATTTAGAAGAAAAAACTGAAAATTTTAAGGACAAGTTTAAATGTTTACAAGTAGGTACCCATGTAGGAGTTAAGTTTGAAGATTTATCTGCCCAGGATTTAAAAAACCTGCTAGATGCTGCAAGTCATCTAACAGATGCTATGAACAATGTAGTAGATATATTATTTAAACCTAGAGATTCCTATTATAGCTTTTTCAATAGGCTTCAAATGCTTACAGAGGCTCAGGAAGAAGGTTCTTCAGATAAAATTGAATCTAGAATAAATAGTGGAAGTGATGAAGAAGAAAGAAGGGCCTGGAGAGAACGAAAAAAATTATTCGAATCCTATGACAAGACTTGTCCATATAATTCCGTAAGAGGTATTTTATGGAGGTTGAAGCGTTTGGGAAATGATGGGGTATTTTCAAAGGATATTAGAGAAATAGAGACTGGACTTCAAAATGGTAAATTAATAGTAATCCAAGGAAGTACAAGGATACTGCAAGTATTTAGTACTTACCTATTAAACAATCTATATCATAAGAGAAGAGAATATAAAGACGCATTATACAAAAAAACAAGTGCAGAGTATTTTCCTCCATTTATAATAGTAACAGATGAAAGTCACAACTTTGCACCAAAGGGATACGAATCCCCATCTAAATCTATACTTAAAGAAATATCACAAGAAGGTAGAAAATATGGTGTGTTTTTAATTTTAGCTACCCAAAGGCCTACATTGTTAGATGAAACCATAACAGCTCAACTAAATACTAAGCTTATATTTAGAACAGTAAGAGCTTCAGATATTCAGACAATACAAGAAGAAACTGACTTAACAATGGAAGAATGTAGAAGACTACCCTACTTAAGAACTGGAGATGTATTTATATCATCTGCTACCATGGGAAGGACCATATTTGCCCGTATAAGGGCAGCCATTACCTCTAGTCCTCATACCATAAATCCTTTTGATGAATTAAAATCCAAGTTTAAAGAAGAGGATGAAAGGTTTTTAAAAATTATCATTGATAAACTTCCAGTCATGGCAACAGATTTAACAGATCTAGCCCTAGAAATTGAACAAGAGACAGGCACCACATATACAGTAGACAATCTAGAAGAGAGATTAAAGCAAATGGTAGATAAAAATCATATAGAAAAAGAAGAAACCATATTTGGATATAGATATAAATCTAAAAAATAATAGGTTCCCTTAAGGGAACCTATTATTTTAATATATGAACTTTTACCTTTCTTCTTCCAAATCTCCAAACTTCAGCAGCACTATCTAAAAACAAATCAATTCTATTACCTTTAATAGCACCACCTGTATCTCCAGCAATACAATATCCATAATCCTTTGTACCATCTAGAGACTCTACATATAGCCTAGTACCCAATGGGATTACCCTAGGGTCTACAGCTACTACTCCTCGTCTGGCTTTCATACCAGAGGCAGTAATACCATAATACTTATCTCCAGGTCTTTTACCTGTACTTTGATAAGATAAATCATAGGCAGTAGCTTCCATTACAACAGATCTTCTAGCATTAAAGCTACCTCTAGAAGCACCACCAGATGTTCTTCTAGATGATCCTCCCCTAGATGCAGTGGCCACTTCTCTTTTAGGGACTCTAGTACCCCTGTGGACTATATGATTAACTGCTTTTTCCACTACTTCTTCCTTTTCAGTTTCTGAAGATACTAATTTACCATTTACATATTTATTTTTAACATAGGTATGTTTTAGTCCTTCTTTTCCTTTTTGTACTACTTTAGTAACACCTTTGTCTAAATTATTGGTATCCTTAGTTTCCTTTTCAAAAGGAATAGTAGACTCTTCCACAACTACTTCTTCCTTAACCCTAAAGATTTCAATAGTAGCATCAGGAGTTACTTTTTCTTTTAAATCAGGAGTTACATAGTCTAATTCTCCTAATTCAACACCTTGCTCATTTAAGATATCCCCTACAGTATCATATATAGAGTTTATCTCTGATGAAACCCCTCTTTCCTTAACTACATAAGGCTTTTGGTTTATTATAATTATGCTTAGATTGTCTTCTAACTTAGTGTCCAAAGGAACATTTATAAAAGCTCCTTCTTTAAATTTGATTTCTTCCTTTTCTAAGAATTCTCCTACAGTTTTAGCATAAGAAACCATAGTATCAGTCTTTCCATCCACTTCGATTCTTACTTCACTACCAGTAGCAAAGTAAAATCCTACAGTCAGTGTTGCAACCATAGCTAGGATAATCAAGATTCTGAACTTCTTAGATCTAGAAGTACTATTACCTTCCATCTCAAACCTCCTATTATCTGTAACTATTTTGTAACCTTTGGAAGATTATTTTAGTATTGTATTCTATAATTTTTGTTTTGTCAAATTTTTGGATGAAATTTCCATAAAAAATTTAGCACCTAGCAAATATATTTCCATAAATATTGCTTGATTTCTAGATTAGACTTATTTATTTCCATTTAAAATTATTTTATTCCTAAAGATTCCAATTGTTGTACAAGAAACCAATATAATTGACAAAATATGAGAACTTAAGTATAATATTTAATTAATTAACCAAAATAAATTAAAGGTAAAGATGGGAAGAGTAAGAATAGTCTTATTCCATAGAGAGCTGGATTAGGTGAAAGCCAGTGTCTAAGACTTATCTGAACATGGCCCCTAAACCCTGTGGCTGAAGTACAATAGGTCATGGCGGCAGCAACCGTTATTTGCATGGTTATTAACCTATTAAGGTCTAAATTGTGAAATTTAGATAAATTAGAGTGGTACCGCGAACAATGCCTTCGTCTCTATAGAGATGTAGGGCTTTTTTTATGACTTAACGAAATTTTTATTTGGTGGATACTTCTATTAAATTTTCCAGAGTCTAGTCTTATTTTTATAATTTATTTCAACATAATATAAGGAGGTAAGATAATATGAAAAAGTTTTATATTACAACGCCAATCTATTATCCAAGTGACAATCTGCACATAGGACACACATATACAACAGTAGCTGCAGATTCACTAAAGAGATTTAAAAAGTTACAAGGATATGATGCATTTTTTGTAACAGGTACAGATGAACATGGACAAAAGATACAAGAAAAGGCAAAGGAAAACAATACAAGTCCTAAGGCCTATGTAGATGGTATAGTAGCAGACATTAAAAAATTGTGGTCTATGCTAGATATTGATTATGATGAATTCATAAGAACTACAGACTCCCACCATGAAAAGGCAGTACAAGAAATATTTACAAAACTATATGAAAAAGGTGAAATCTATAAGTCAAAATATGAAGGACATTATTGCACACCTTGTGAAGCCTTTTGGTCAGAATCACAATTAGTAGAAGGAAATTGCCCAGACTGTGGTAGACCAACCCATATGGCTGAAGAAGAGGCTTATTTCTTTAGACTTTCCAAGTATAGAAATAAATTATTAAAATTATATGAAGATAATCCTGGATTCTTGCAACCAGAATCAAGAAAAAACGAAATGGTAAACAACTTCTTAAAGGAAGGCCTAGAAGACTTATGTGTTTCTAGAACTAGTTTTGATTGGGGTATAAAGGTTCCCTTTGATCCAGAGCATGTAGTATATGTATGGATAGATGCGTTATCATGCTATATTACAGCCCTTGGATATGGAGGAGATAATGATAACAACTATAAGAAATATTGGCCAGCAAATGTACATCTAGTAGGAAAAGAAATAGTAAGATTCCATACTATAATATGGCCAGCACTACTGATGGCATTGGATATAGAATTACCAGAAAAAGTATTTGGCCATGGCTGGATATTATTTGATGATGACAAGATGTCAAAATCCAAGGGGAATGTAATATATCCAGAGCCAATAATAGAATTATATGGCATAGATGCCTTTAAATATTTCTTATTAAGAGAATTCTCCTTTGGTCAGGATGGTTCCTTTACTAGAGAAAAGTTTTTACAAAGATTAAATTCAGACTTAGCTAATGATTTAGGTAATCTTCTAAGTAGAACCATAACTATGGTGGAAAAATACAATAATGGAAATATTCCACAAGTATCCCTTGAAGAAGATATAGATACATCCCTAAGTCAGCTAGCTATATCAGTAGCAGATAAGGTAGAATACCATATGGATAAACTAGATTTTTCCCATGGATTAGAGGAAATCTGGAAACTAGTTAGAAGAACAAATAAATATGTAGATGAAACTATGCCATGGGTATTGGCTAAGGAAGAAAACAAAGCTAGACTTGATACAGTTTTATATAATTTATCTGAAAGTCTAAGGATTATATCTATCCTTATTAAGCCATTTATGGAAAATACATCTATAGAGATTCGTAGACAATTGGGAATCACAGAAAAAGCCCTATGGAAAGATAGTAAAGTTTGGGCACTATTATCAGCTGGAACAAAAGTAGAAAAAGGTGATATAATATTCCCAAGATTAGATATCAAAAAAGAATTAGAAAAATTAGAACAAGCAAATCAAAAGCTTATAGATGAAAGAACAAAAAACATGAAAAAGGAGAATATAAAAGTGGAAGAAGTAAAAGAAGTTAAAGAAGAATTAATAACTATAGATGATTTTGATAAAGTAAAATTAAGATTAGCAGAAATAATAAAATGTGAAGACCATCCAAAGGCTGATAAGCTATTAGTATTACAATTAAAACTAGGGGAAGAAGAGCGTCAAGTAGTATCAGGAATCAAACAATACTATAAACCAGAAGATTTAGTAGGTAAAAAAGTAGTAGTAGTTACAAATCTAAAGCCTGTAAAACTTAGAGGTGTAGAATCAAATGGTATGGTACTAGCAGCAGAAGATGAAGAAGGAAAACTTTCATTAATAACTACATTGGAAGAACTAAACAGTGGTGCAAATATCTCATAGGAGGAATATATGTTAATAGATAGTCATGCTCATTTAGATGATAGTAGATTTCAAGAGGATAGAGAATATCTAATAAATTCTTTAAATAAAAATGGAATCGAATTAGTTATAAACATTGGTGCAGACTTACAAACAAGTATAAACTCTGTAGAATTAGCAAATAAATATGAAAATATATATGCTGTAATAGGAGTTCATCCCCATTCAGCCAGGGAAGTCACTGAAGAAACCTTAAAACAATTAAAAAACATGTCTAAAAACAATAAGGTAGTAGCCATAGGAGAAATTGGACTAGACTTTTACTATGATAATTCACCAAGGGATATTCAAAGAAAATGGTTTAAAGAACAATTAAAACTTGCAAAAGAATTAAATTTACCAGTAGTGATCCATTCAAGAGATGCAGCCCAAGAAACCTTTGATACCATAAAAGAAGCCCAAGATGGAAAATTAAGGGGAGTTTTACATTGTTATTCCAGTAGTGTAGAAATGGCAATAGAGTATATAAAACTAGGCTTCTATATATCCTTAGGAGGCCCAGTAACCTTTAAAAATGCCAGAGTAGCACGGGAGGTAGCAAAGGAAGTACCCTTAGATAGGCTTCTTATAGAAACAGATTGTCCCTATCTAACCCCTGAACCCTATAGAGGAAAGCGAAATGAACCTATGTATGTAAAATATGTGGCAGAAAAAATAGCAGAAATTAAAGGGATTACCTTTGAAGAATTATCTAAAGCTACCAACAGAAATACTAAGGAATTATTTGGGATAAAATAATTAAGCCAGCTCCTATCTCTTCAAGAGAAAGGAGCAGCTTAATATTTCATCATATCAATAAATAGGAAAAGCAAAGAAATCAATAGATATAAAAGAAAGAAGGAAACCCATGATAAAAGAAGTAATAGTAGTAGAAGGCAAAGATGATATATCAGCAGTAAAGGCAGCCCTAGATGTAGAAGTCATAGCCACCAATGGTTTTGGATACAAAAAAGAACTAATAAAAACCTTAAAGCAAATATCAGAAAGAAGAGGGATCATAATCCTTACAGATCCAGACTATGCAGGAGAAATGATTAGAAGAGATCTATCCTCTAAAATAAAGAATTGTAAACACGCCTTTTTACCTCAGGGTAAAGCCCTTAAAAAAGGAGATATAGGAGTAGAAAATGCCACAAAAGAAGATATAATAGAAGCCATAAAAAAAGCTAGACCAAATAAAATAAAAAAGACTACTTTGTTTACAAAAGAAGATATGATAAAATATGGACTATCAGCAGGATTAGACTCCAGAGAAAAAAGAGACAAACTAGGCCATATATTAGGCATAGGATATTGTAATGGAAAACAGTTTCTAAACAGACTAAACAACTTTGGAATAACAGAAGAAGAATTTACAAAGGCCCTAGAGAGGATAGATAAAGATGGAAAAAAGTAGACTCTACTCCCCTAAGTATGTAAAAGAAATAATAGAAAAATATGGATTTAGATTTTCAAAAAGTTTAGGACAAAACTTCCTAATAGATGGAAATGTAGTTAGAAACATAGTCAAAGGAGCCAATATTACAAAGGAAGACTATGTACTAGAAATTGGACCAGGTATAGGAACCCTAACAGAGGAACTAGCTTTAAATGCAAAAAAGGTAGTATCAGTAGAATTAGATAATAGTCTATTACCAGTACTAGAGGAAACCCTATCAGACTATGAAAATGTAGAAATTATCCATGGAGATATATTGGAAGTAGATATCAATAAACTAATAGATGAAAAATTAGGTGGAGGCCCAGTAAAAGTAGTAGCCAACCTACCCTATTATGTAACAACTCCCATAATAGGAAAACTTTTAGAAGAAAATCTAAATATGGATTCCATAACAGTTATGATACAAAAAGAAGTAGCAGATAGAATGGTAGCAAAACATGGAACAAAAACCTATGGCGCCTTATCAGTATTTGTAAACTTTTATACTGATCCTGAAATAATACTGAAGGTACCCAAAACAGTATTTATGCCTCAGCCCAAAATAGATTCAGCAGTGATAAAACTAAAGATAAAGGAAGAATTACCTAATATAGATAGAGAACAATTCTTTAAAGTAGTTAAAGCAGGTTTTTCAAAGAGAAGAAAAACCATATTAAACTCCTTATCAAGCTATGGATTTGATATAGATAAGGAAATAATAAAATCTAGCCTAGAAAAAGCAAATGTTAAAGCAGAAACAAGAGCAGAAAACATATCTTTAGAAGATTTTATCAATATTAGTACAATATTACCTCCTTTAAACATATAGATATATAAATGTTTAAAAAGGAGGTTTTTCTATGTCCAATAATTTAAACTATGCCCGAAAATTTGCCATATTAAGAAAGGATTATTCAAATATGATAAATCTAAAACCAAAAGGACATGGTAAATTAGAATTAAAGGGGCAAAATCTAAATATTTCTTTAAATATTGATAAGGCTGAAAAAAACAACTACTATGACATAATAATAATCCATGGTAATAATACTTACAAAGTGGGAAAGATATATACAGATGATAATAGTAAAGGGAAAGCAGATATCAACATTAATTACAGAGAACTAGGTAGATTAGGCTTTTCAATAGATAGGATTAATGGTATCCTAATCTTAAGAGATGAAGACGTACTACTGGGAGGATACTTCAATAAAGACGATAAATCTATAGATAACTATTTACAAAATCACACAGAAGAAAAACCTAAACAAGAAATAGTAGAAGAAAAATATGAAAATCATATAGAAGAGGAAAACATAGTAGAAAAGTCAAAAGAAGAAATAGAAGATCCAATAGTAGAGGAATCAGAAGAAGAAAAAGAAGAATTTATAGAAGAGTATAAACAAGATGATATAGAGAAAATCATCTATGAGCCTATAGAAGAAAAAGCCTTCGAAGAAGAATTTATCATTGATGAACCTATTAGTGAAGAATTAGAAAGCGAAGAAGTAGAAGAATTAAGAGAAAGTCTTTATATGGGGGAAGGCCATAAGGAAGAAGAGATCCATAAAGAAGAAGAGATTCATAAAGAAGAGGAGTCCATAGAAGAAACAATAGAAGGAATAGTAGAAAATAGACCAGAAGAATTAGTAGAGGACAGTTTACCAGCTCAATCAGATACTACAGAGCCAGTAAGTTCAATTAGTCATAATACCTTTACCGAGAAAGAATACTTAGAGATAATGGAAAAGATATTTAGAGATACTGAAAAAACCATAGAACCTTTAGAATGGGAAACAGAAGAAATATATATTCCCCCTATGGTTGAAAACTTTGAATACAATAATCAAGATATAGAAACTACCATAAGACAGGATCAAGCAAATCAAACTACAAATTATGTATTAAGTATCCTAAGCTTTTTCCCATATATAGAACCTTTCAAAATAAATCTAAAGGGCTATAACTGGTGGAAAATAGACGTAGAAGATCCAGAAGAAGATACAAGTTTTTTACCTTATTTTAGTTATATAAGTGGAAGCAATCATAAATATTCAGATATGGAAAATACAATTTGTCCAAATGATTTAATGAAAAAACATAAACACTATCTTTTTGGATTATATAATGAAGGGGAAAAAGTAAAATTTTATGTATATGGAATTCCAGGTGATTTCAATAAAAAAGAACACCCTCAAAATGGAACTACAGGATTTAACACTTGGTTTGCAGCCTATGATGTTCCAGGCTATTGGCTAATATATATAGATCCAAATCAAGGAAGAATAGTATATCCTATAAATCCAATGATACCACTATAACAAATCTATAGGAGGAAGAGTATGGAAAAAACAGAAGATAATCTTATTTGTTCAGGTAACTTTGCAGAGTCAGAAACATTAAGCCAAATAAAAATAAGTCTAGATGAAGAAAAGGGGATTTATCCCCTAGCCAATATATTTAAAGCCTTAGGAGACCCTACAAGACTTAGGATAATCTATGCTTTATCAAAATCACCACTATGTGTATGTGATATTGCTACATTATTGGACATGACCCAGTCCTCCATATCCCATCAACTAAGAGTATTAAGAAATTTAAATTTAGTAAAATTTAAAAGAGAGGGTAAATTAGTTATATATTCTTTGGATGATGATCATGTATTTAGATTGTTTGAAGAAGGACTAGAACATATAAGACATCAAGATATATAAGTCATTAAGATATATAAGTCATGATACCATATCAAACAAATTAAGAGATAAAGTTTTTAAGCAATATCTTGTCTTTGGAAGGAGTAGATTAATACTTTATCTTTCATGATTATTGAAAAAATTTCAGGGTAATTATATCCATAGAGTATTGACAAATATACCTCGTGGGGGTATAATAAACTTAGCAGAAAAAATATTTAGGAGGAATTTAAATGAAAAATGTATTAGTTTATACAAGCAACACATGCCCATATTGTACTTTAGCCAAAAATTATTTAGACGAAAAAGGTGTAGAATATACTGAAAAAAATGTTCAAACAGATAGTGGAGCAAGACAAGAATTAATGGCTATGGGCCACATGGGAGTTCCAGTATTGGTAATAGATGGAGAAGAAATAGTAGGTTTTGATAAAGATAAAATAGACACATTATTAGACAAGTAAAAAAGAATATAAAAAAGGAAGATTTAGGGAAATCTTCCTTTTTTATATATATCTATTCATTTAAAGCAGCCATTAGTTTATCTAAGCTAAGACCATGAACCATAGCAGCTTCTTCTAAGCTTTCCATTTGACTAGCAGGACATCCAACACAACCCATACCGAATTGCATTAAGATTTCTATAGCTTCTGGTTTCTTTCTAATAAGCTCTCCAATAAGCATATCCTTAGTAATTTCCATGAGTTCAACCTCCTCTTTAATTCTTACTAATATAGTAGCATATAAATTTTATATTTTCCACCATAATTTCATGATTTTTTTAATTAATTTTTTTGAATAAAAAATATTATAAATGGAAAACACTATATCAGGAGGTGAAATCATGGATAACAATGATAGAAATAGGGATCAAAATAGAACCAATAATTTTAGTATAGGAGAGATGCTACTAAGAGTACTGATTACTTCAATAGTAGTAGCAATTGCAGCATACTTTACTCCTGGATTCTCAATAGATGGATTTGGAAGTCTAATACTATCAGCAGTAATAATAGGGGTCTTGGATTATTTAGTACAAAGATTTACAGGAATAGATGCCTCACCTTTTGGTAGAGGAATAGCTGGATTTCTAGTTGCTGCAATCATACTTTATGTTACAAAATTTATAGTGCCAGGTTTCCACATATCTATGTGGGGAGCTATCATAGGTGCACTAGTAATAGGTATAATAGACGCCATCATGCCAGGCAGAGAAGCATTATAGTAAAGATTGAAAATCAGATAGATAATAATAAAATAGGGATTCTTCCAAATACATTAAAGGAATTTTAAGATTTATACACAAATTTATGGAAGAATTCCTATTTTTTGTTGACAATTTAGAATAAATATCATATCATGTATATATACCCTCATAGGGTATCTCGATTTTAAAATATAAGGAGTGAAAAAAATGAATGTAGAGTTAACAAATAAGGCAAAAGAAAAGTTAGGAGAAGTTTTAAAGCCTGAAGAAACAAATAAATCACTAAGAATTTATATAGCAGGTTATGGTTGAGGTGGCCCAAATTTTGGTTTAGCTCTGGAAGAGCCAAAAGAAGGGGATATAAAAGTTTTAGTTGAAAATTATGAGTTTGCCGTAGAAGAAGGATTAGAAGATGTATATGGTAAATTTACAGTAGATTATAGTGATAGCTGGTTAAGAAAAGGATTTGTTATTACACCAGATAGAGGCGGCGGAAGTTGCTAATTTAAAATAGGCTTAGGCCTATTTTTTTTTGCTATAAACCCTAAAAGTGTGGTATACTCAAGTGTAGAGTTTATATATGGATATACAAATAGAGATTATCTATGAAATATCAAAGAATCATATTTGTTAAATATGGTCATAGTACTTATTATTATAAACCTTTAATAGCTAGATATTGAGTGCTGATTTTTAGTTATTAACAGGTATTATAATATGGTTTAAATCAGAAAGGAGTGATGACTGTGGATTCGGGTCCTTTACCCAGGTGTTACAAAACAATTAAATTAAATGGAAGATCCATAGTCAGATCTTCGACTATGGTTCCTCCTAAAAACTGGGATATAGCCTTCTAGGATATAAAGGAGTTAAGGCATATCCATATAAAAAAAGGAGGTACGCTATGAATCAACAAAAAATCATAGAATTAATAAATCAAAAAAAGTATGTTGAAATCAAAAAAGAACTATCTGATATGAATGAGGTAGATGTGGCAGAAATACTAGATCCATTAGACCCAAATACTACTTTGCTCATATTTAGGATGTTGCCTAAAGATTTGGCAGTAGATGTATTTTCTAACTTTTCCATTGACCAACAAAGGGAAATTATAAATGCAATCACAGATAAGGAATTAACCCATATATTAGATGAAATATTCTTTGATGATATGATAGACATGATTGAAGAAATGCCAGCTAATATTGTAAATAAAATCTTAAAAAATTCCACTCAAGATCAAAGAATATTAATAAACCAATTTTTAAAATATCCCATAGACTCTGCTGGAAGCATAATGACCATAGAATATGTTGAATTAAGACAGAAGATGACAGTGAAAGAAGCACTGCAGCATATTAAAGAAACTGGATTAAATAAAGAAACTGTATATACATGTTATGTAACAAATCAAAATAGAATACTAGAAGGTATAGTATCCCTTAGAACTTTAGTAATAGCAGATGAAGACGAATCAATATATGATCTAATGGAAAGGGATCTAATCTATGTAAATACCCATGATGACCAAGAGACAGTAGCAGCAATATTTAAAAAATATGGATTTATAGCTTTACCTGTAGTAGATAAAGAACATAGACTTACAGGAATTATAACCGTTGATGATATTATAGATGTTATGGAACAAGAAGCTACAGAGGACTTCCAGAAAATGGCCGCCATGGCTCCATCAGAAGAAGCCTATTTAGATACCAGTGTTTTTTCTTTAGCAAAACATAGGATTACCTGGCTTTTAATCCTAATGGTAGGAGCAGCTTTAACTGGAGGAATAATAACTAGGTTTGAATATGTCCTCAGTAGCATGACAATCCTTACAGCCTTTATTCCTATGCTTATGGATACTGGAGGAAACTCAGGAAGCCAGTCCTCAACATTAATCATCCGTGGGTTGGCCACAGGTGAAGTAACTTTAAAGGATAAATGGAAGGTTCTGTGGAAAGAGTTTAGAATAAGTGTTCTTGTAGGACTTTGCCTTGGATTAGCAAACTTCTTAAAGAATATGTATATTGATAAAGTAGGCATAGAAGTAGCTATTACAGTATCTATTACCCTAATGGCTACAGTGATGATGGCTAAAATGATAGGTGGAGTATTGCCCTTAATAGCAAAAAAACTAAAATTAGACCCAGCCATAATGGCAGGACCTTTGATTACTACTATAGTAGATTCGTTGGCCTTGGTCTTATATTTTACAATAGCATCACTATTTTTGCATATATAAAATCTAGAAAACAATTGACAAAATGGCACAATAATAGTATAATATAGAATTTATTTGACAAATCATCCTTCATATGCTATAATCAAGTATGAGTGTTTATATGCACTGCTTATCCTCCTACAAAATAGGAGAAAATCCAATGGAAGGTGGCTAGCTTAATATATGAATAGTGTAGCTAAGATTCGTAAGAACCTAGAAGGATATATCGGAAAGACGGTGATCCTAAGGGCGAACAAGGGTAGGAAAAGGATTGTTGTAAGAGAAGGTGTATTAGAATCGGCTTATCCTAGCTTATTTGTTGTAAAGATATCTAACGAATATGATAGCACCAGAAGAGTTTCCTATACGTACTCAGATGTATTAACTTCCACAGTTGAAATTACAGTATGTGACGAACCAGAAAGACAAATTAAGATTTCATAAAGAAAACTGTACTATTTAATGTACAGTTTTTATTTTGCCCATAATCATATAAATCTACTAAATAATTCTTAACAGTTAATCCTTAAATATGCAATCCATTCATAAATTCAAACCCTATATCATATATTTTTATAGAATAAAGAGTAATATATAGGGGGGAATATTGTGTCCATTGAAATAATAAAAGGAAACTTTAATATTGAAGAATTAAAGGGAACTTCGGAAATCCAGTCTTTAGTAGAAACGGAAGTCTATCTAAATACTAACAAGGAAGACATAGAAAATATAATTTGGGTAGAAGGCAGAGTAGAAATATTAAATACCATGATAATTAAAGACAAGGTTTTAGTAAGCGGAGCAGTAAAATACAATATACTATATAAAAGTATAGAAGAGGAAGAAAATATCTATGTAGTAGAAGCTAGTAAAGACTTCAATGAAGAAATCTTAATCCAAGGAATCAAGGAAGGCATGGAAGCAAATGTAGAAGCAAATATAGAATTTATAGAACATGAACTGGAAGAAAACAAGATACAACTAAGTTCAGTAGTAAATATTAAAAGTGAAGTAGAAGAAATAAAAACATTGGAAATAATCGAAGATTTAGAAGGACGACAAGATTTAGAAGTATTAAGAGAAACCATAAATTACCAAGAGGTATATGGAAGGGAGACATCCTTTGCAGACATAGGAGAAACTATTAAAATAGAGGATAATAAGGCAGAAATAGAAAAAGTCATAAAATTCTATGTAGAAGGAAAAGAAATAGAATCCGTAGTATCTGATGATAGAATAATAGTATCTGGAGAAGCAATAGTTACTATGATCTACTTAGGAGACAATGATATATACTCAGTAAAGGAAAGATTACCTTTTAATCACTTCATAGAGATGCCAGGTCTTGAGGAAGGCTCAAAGGGAGAAGTGGAGCTGGAAGTAGTAGAAGCAGTATATGAAGTCTTAGAAGATGATTTAGAAGAGATGAGATTAATAGATGTAAGCATCAAGATAAAGGCTACAGGAAAGGCATATGATGACACCTCAAAGGATTTAATAGTAGATGCATATTCTACTAAGGAAAATATTCTTTTAGAAAAGGAAGAAATGAATATACCTGAAAGAATAAAGGACATAGACCATGAAGAAGAATTAGATTTTGATATAAAGATCAATGCCATAGATATATTAGATATAAATTGTTCCCACAACACTTTAGATAAAAGATATATAGATGGAGAAATAATAATAGAAGGTGTATTAAATGTAGATGTATATTATATAGATAGAATCGGTAGAGAAATATCTAGTTACAAAGATCACTTCCCATATAAGAGCAATATCCCATATGAAAGTGACTCTACAAATTTCTCAATAGATATAAATAGTAAACTAGGGGATACGGAATATACCTTAAGGCGAGATAGTTTATCCTTAAAAAACAATATAAACTATGAGATTAGATTAAATAAGGATAGAAAATTTTCAGGTATTAAAAGTATAGAAACAACTGGAGATATGATAGACAAAAGTCATATGCCAAGTATTACCATTTATATAGTACAAAAAGGAGATATACTTTGGGATGTAGCTAGAAGATATAATACCACAACAGATGAAATACTAAGATCAAATAATCTAGAACCAAATTATGAATTAAAAGTAGGAGACAAAATAATTATAGAGAAAAATGTAGATTTAGACTTACAATAGGTATATTTTAAATTTTCAATTGTAATAATACTATGATATAATTACCCTATATTATAATCATAAGGAGATATTATATGGGGGAATTAATCATAGAATCCTATGGTAAAATAAATTTAACCTTGGATATATTACACAAGAGAAAAGACGGATACCATGAAATAAATAGTGTAATGCAGAGAATAGATCTTAAGGACACTCTTGCATTTAAAGAAATAGATAAAGGAATTATAATAGAGTCAAATAATCCACAAGTACCTAAAGATTCTACAAATCTAGTATATAAGGCTTGGGAAAAGCTAAAGCAAATAAGTGGCATAGATAGAGGAATTCATGTAAAAATAGATAAAAGAATTCCTGTAGCAGCAGGTTTAGCAGGAGGTAGTTCCAATGGAGCTGCTACACTTCAAGCTATAAACCAACTGTGGAACTTAAAACTATCCGATATAGAATTGATGAAAATAGGAAAGGATCTAGGAGCAGATATACCCTTTTGTATAATGGGGGGTACTGCCTTAGCCCAAGGTATAGGAGAAAAGCTTATAAAACTAAAGCCATTCACTGGAAAGCATATACTACTATGTAATCCAGGAATAGAGATTTCCACAGCCTATGCATATAGCAAAGTACAGCTTGGAGAAGAAAGATTAGATGTAGACAAATTGATTTCTTGTATAGAGAGGGAAGATCTCCACTGTGTGGCTGAAAATCTGGGAAATAAAATGGAAACTCCTATTATACAAGAATATCCAATCATAGACAAAATAAAATCAACAATGATAGAAAGTGGAGCCTTAGGAGCTCTTATGAGTGGTAGTGGACCAACAGTATTTGGAATTTATGATGATGAAGAAAAGCTACTATTTACTAAAGACAAACTAAAGGATATATCAAAGATAATTATTCCATGCAAAACAATATAAGATTTATACAAGTATAAAAGAATAAAAGTCCCATACTCTGGCAATTATATAATTAAAGGAGGTGGGATTTTTTTATGCCTAAAAATATTTGGAATAGTTTAGAAAAAAACCTACAGCATATAAGAACATTATTTGTAGATTGTGACGATCTAGTTATTAGGGAAATAGAAATAGGCGATGTAATAAGGGTTAAAATGGCCATTGTATTTATAGACGGACTTATAAGTAAAGATCATATATCAGAATATGCCATAGCTTCCCTATTAAGTGAAGAAGAGATAAAATCTTTAAGTCTCCAAGGCTATAGGACTACCATATTAGAAGCAATAAAAAAGGAAGGATTAGCCACAGCAGAGATTTCAGAAAAAGAAGATTGGGATAGTATTATAAATCTTATACTATCAGGAGATACCCTCCTTCTAATAGATAATTCTGAAAAGGCAATCATAATTGGATCTAGAGGTTGGCCCAGTAGGGGTATAGATGAACCCAAAACAGAATCAGTAATTAGAGGTCCTAGAGAAGGATTCACTGAAGTTATGAAATTTAATACAGCCTTAGTTAGAAGAAGGATAAAAGACACTAAGCTTAAAATAAAAATTCACCAAGTAGGCCGTAGATCAAAAACTGATGTGGCAGTAATGTATATAGATGATATAGTAGACCAAAAACTACTAAAGGAACTAAACAAAAGGTTAAAGGATATTGATATAGATGCAGTTTTAGATAGCTCTATTTTAGAAAATCTCATAGAAGATAACTATCTATCTCCATTTCCCCAGTTAGAAAACACAGAAAGGCCAGACTCTGTAGCTGCATCTATATATGAAGGAAGAATAGGAATAATCGTTGACAACTCTCCCTTTGCCCTAATAATACCAGGAACAATAGGCACATTACTCCAGTCATCAGAAGACTATTATACTAGATGGTTTGAAGCATCAGTAGTAAGAGTAACAAGGATAGCAGCAATCATATTTGCACTTTTGGCTTCCCCATTATATGTAGCCATGACAGCCTATCATCCTGCCATGTTGCCTTCTAGGTTAACATATTCCTTAGCAGCCAGTAGATTAAATGTACCATTTCCAGCAGTAATAGAAGCTATGCTTATGGAGCTTACTATGGAGCTTTTAAGGGAATCAGGAACTAGGATATCAGGGCCTATAGGTACTACCATAGGTATAGTAGGTGGGCTTATAATAGGTCAGGCAGCAGTAGAGGCTGGTATAGTAAGCCCCCTTATGATAATCATAGTTGCCATTACTACCATTGCCAGTTTTGCCATTCCATCCTATGAATTTTCTGCAGCCCTTAGAATATTAAAGCTAGGGTTTATAGTACTTGCAGCAATACTAGGATTGTATGGAATAGCCATAGGATTAATTATCTTAGGTACCCATCTTCTTACCTTAAATAGTTTTGGTATACCTTTTACATCCCCATATTCAGGCTTAGGAATAGAAGATGGAGATATAAAAGATACACTAGTAAAGGCTCCAATACAAAGACTATGGTTGAGACCTGGGTTTACACATCCAAGAAATAAAAAGAGAATGAAAAGAGGGAAAAAAAATGAGTAAAGATCTTAAGGTATCCCATATTCAAATAAGGGGTCTAATAGTAAGTTCCGTCATCGGAGTAGGAATATTAAGCCTACCTAATATTTTAACAATTCTATTGGGCAAAGATGGATGGATAGCCATATTAACTATAGGATTAATTTCAATACCCTTACTATGGGTCATAAATCAAGTCTTTAAAGAAAATCCAGGAAAAGACTTTTTTCAAATAGGCAGGGAAACACTGGGGAAACCTATATTTAATCTATTGTTAGTAAGTCTTTTCGGTAGTTTACTATTATACTGTGCCTCCCTTTCTCGAATACTAGGAGAAATGGTAAAGGCCTTTTTATTATCTAATACTCCTGTAGAAGTCATAATAATAGTATTTATATTGGCTACTTCCTATATAGCCACCTGTGAAATAGATGTAATCTGCAGAGCAGGATACTTTATGTATCCTATAATCATTGGCTTTGCCCTTATATTTGTATTACTGGCACTACCAACGGCAGATTTTACAAATATATTACCAGCATTTCAAGGAGATCTAACAAATCTACCAAAGGGAATATTAAATACTTTTTTTAGCTTTGCAGGATTTGAACTAATAATATTTGCAGTACCCTATGCTGAAGACAAAAAAGAAGTACTGAAATCAAGTATGTTAGCCATATTAACCATAACCATAATATATTTAAGCTTGTTTTTTATAACATTGACTCAGTTTACAGTAGAAGAGATACAAAATCAGATATTTCCAGTATTGATAATAGCAAAAAATGTAGACTTACCAGGATATTTTTTGCAAAATCTAGATGGATTTGTCGTGGCCATTTGGGTTCTAGTTATCTTTGCCAGTGTAGGACCATCATACTATGGTAGTGGAAAGATTCTTAGTGAAGTATTTAGCACCAAATCACATAAAAACTTTATATGGTTGCTGGCTCCAGTAATATACTTTATAGCAACAATGCCAGAAAATATGATACAGATGGAAAGAAGTATAGGTAGAATAAGAAATATATTAGGGATCATTTCCATAATAGTAGTTCCAGCACTTATATATATAGTAGGTATCCTTAGAAGGAGGCTATCTAAATGAAAAAGATAATAGTACTGCTTTTAATATTATCCCTTACATTGACTACAGGATGCTGGGATATGATAGAAATAGAAAACAGGATATTTCCCTATACAGTAACCTTTGAGCTAAATCATGGAGAAGACTCAGAAGAAAATAAATATAAAATAAGTTTTACCTATCCCAATATAACTGCCTTGGGGAAAAATCCAACTCAAGAAGAAACAGTATATATTATATCCACAACAGCCAACAATCTCTTTGAAGCAGTCCATAATCTATCTACAAATATTCATAGTCCTATATATTTAAAACAGTTAAGAGTAGTAATATTAGAAGATGAAATAGCTAGAGATGAGAAACTTATTAGAGAGATATTTGATAGTTTAAATAGAGGTTTCTTAATAAATAAGATGGTAAATATAGTAGTGGCAGAAGAAGAAGTAAACAATATATTAAATGTAAAATTGAATTCAAAAAAACAAGAAACTGTAGAAGGGCTTATATATAGTCTATTGAGAAATAGGCAAAATTCCACTAGATTTACAACTAAGACCTTAAAAGGGTTTATAGAAGATATGGACATGAAATCAGGTTCTATAGTCCCATTGATTAAGACAGAAGGAGATGAAATTGCCCTATCTGGAGGAGTAGTATTTAAAGATTATAGACTTATAGGATATATAAATGAAGAAGAAAATAAAGATATAGTTACATTAAAAGGAAAGGTAAAAGAAGATAGTTTAAATGTGGATTATAATGGAATAGAGTTATCCGTTTCCATAACAAAAAATAAATGTAAAAAGAAACTAATAAAGGATCAAGATAATTTAAAAGTATTATTAAATATTGATTTAGAAGGAGAGTTAGAGGAATATATAATATTACAAGAAGATGGGAAAATCACTGAAGATGTTTTAAAAGCCATGGAAAAGGATATAGAAGAAAAAACACAAAAGCAGCTAAATACTACCATACAAAAGATACAAAAACAATTAGGGGCTGATATTTTAGGTATAAATGAATATCTATATAAATATCAACCAAAGGTATGGGAAAATGTAAAAGAAAATTGGGAAGATGTATTTTTTAATATGGACATAGACTTAAAGGTAAATATGGATATAAGAACTAGGGGTCTTACTAAATAAGGATTTGTTAAATAAAAAGGATATTTAGACTCTCTATAGGGTCTAAATATCCTAACTTATTATTATTACTAGCATCAGCTTTAAATATCTTCTTAAAAAAGTCAGCCACTATAGATTTTAGTTTAAAGGGTTTAGTTTCATCTACAACAAATTCATTTAATGTATCTTCACTGGCTGGCTTCACAGCAGTAGAGTGGGTAACATCTACAAAACATAGAGGAGGAAACATGACACACCACCAGTTTTCACCTTTGGCTTCACCAATCTCTACTAAAAGGGCTTCATAATCACCTTGAGGTAATACTATATTTCCATATTTTCTAATTGGAAAGCTATGGTTGTCCAAAGATACCCTAACTTCATAGTCTTTATTCCATTTTTTGATAACCTTCTCAGATACAGATTTGATATCATCTATATGGTTATTTAATATTTTTCTGCTTTCCTCAATGGAGCTGGCATTATCAAGTTTTCCGTCCATATAATCTAATATTTCATCTCTAACTTCAAGCTTAAGCTCCTGATCTTCTCTTTTATCACTATTTGCTCTTACATGAAATCGGATAATATTCTTTTTAAATCCATCAATAGTATTAAACCTTTCTTCAAGATATGGGGCACCTATGTATATAGTAAATATAAGAATTATAGATAATAACAAAATCAATCTTTTATACTTCATTTTAAAACCTCCCAGATAATTAATAATTATTATTAGGCTCAATTTTAAAGATTTAGTAGCTCGTCCTTACTATGATTATGGACAGGTAAAAAAAATATATACATAAAAAACAGTATATTTATGAATATAATGAATAATTTTCACACTTTGACAAAAAATAAGAAAAACCATTTAAAGGAGGCAACAAAGTGAGTAAAAAGAAGAAAAACATCCTTCGAGTCATGGTCTTATTAGTATTAGTACTGGGCATAATCCAGCTCTATGAACCTAAAACCATGATAGATACAGTAAATAAATATGGTATGGCCTTTGCACCAAGGACTTTATATTGGGGAGTAACAGGCCAAGATGTGAGAGTAGTTCAGGATAAGTTATTAAGATGGCAATATTATGATGGTCAAGTAGACGGAATCTATGGTGCAAGAACCTATAGAGCAGTAAGAAGATTCCAAGAAAAAAATGGACTAAAAGTAGATGGGGTAGTAGGTCCATCAACTGCAAGTGCAATGGGAATATCTGCATCTGCCGCACCAGCAGGATCAACCCAAGGAGTTAGTAGAAGTGCAGACGAGTATTTATTAGCAAGAACAATCCATGGAGAGGCCAGAGGGGAGCCTTATATAGGGAAAGTAGCAGTAGGGGCAGTAGTTTTAAACAGAACAAAAAGTCCTTCATTCCCTAATACCATAGCAGGAGTAGTATATCAGCCATTGGCCTTTACAGCAGTAGCCGATGGACAGATCAACTTAACACCAAACAAAGATTCTATAAATGCAGCAAGGGACGCACTAAATGGTTGGGATCCAACCTATGGATGCCTATACTACTGGAATCCAGCCACAGCCACATCAAAATGGATTTGGTCTAGAAAAGTTACACTAAAAATAGGTAAGCACTGGTTTGGTATATAGTGTAAAGATTTAAAAGTATAACTGGATTCAAAAGTCAAAGTATCAAGTATCTATAAAACTGTAACTGAAAGGAATGGAGGTCCAAATGGAAAAACGAAGACATTGGATTGCCCCAGTGCTAATAGGAATACTACTAGTTGGAGCCATAGCATGGGGATACAATCTATATACAATAAATGAAAGATATGCTACTGCCTTAGATAATCACTACCAAAGATTGTTTCATGATGTAAAAAGCCATGTGGAAAATGTGCAGGTAGGCTTATCAAAGGCCTTAGTAGCAACTAGTAAAGAAAGAAATATACTGTTATTTTCTCAAATAATGACTGACGCAAACTTTGCCCAAGATAAGCTGGGGCAGATGCCCATATCCCATGCAGACATAGCAAATACAGAAAAGTTTCTTGCCCAAGCAGCAGACTATAGCTATTTTTTAATACAAAAACATTTAGATGGCAAGGACATAAGCCCAGAAGAAAGGGAAGCACTATGGTCACTACAAGAAAATTCAGCAATGTTCAATGGAGAGTTGGCAAGACTTCATGATAGTATGGCAGAATCTGGATATATATATGAAGCTGCAGCAGTTTTTAGTAAAAAGGATAGAAATGTAAATGACAAAAATGAATTTCAAACAAGCTTGACTAACTTAGAATCACATGTTGGGAAAACTCCAGAGCTAATATATGATGGGCCCTTTGCAGATCAAATAATAAACAAAAAGCCAGAAGGACTAGGAAACAAGAAGGTATCCATGGAGGATGCTGCTAGAATAGCTAGGGATTTCATAGGTGGAAACAAATCTACTAGAATAGAAGCCTTTGAACAAGGAGAAGACATAGATGAACTAAGGATACCAGCCTATACATTCCACCTATTCCAAGGCAATCAGAAAAATGATTTACCAATATATGCAGGAGTATCTAAAAAAGGTGGTAAATTAATCTGGATGGCCAATCCAAGGCCCATAGGAAAGGAAGATGTGTCCATTAAAGATGCAGAAAAATTGGCCTTAGATTATCTAAAAAAACATGGATTTGAAAACATGGAGCCAAACTATTCCCTTAAATATGATGGGCATATATTATTTAATTTTGCCTATAAAGAAGATGATATAACCATATATCCAGATCTAATAAAGGTAAAAGTAGCACTAGATACTGGAGAAATAATAAGCTTTGATGCATCAGCTTATTATCTAAATCATAAAGATAGAAAGTTAGATACTCCAAAGATAAGTGCTGAAGAGGCTAGAGAAAGACTAAGGACAAAATTTGATATAGATTCAACTAGATTAGCACTTATACCTAAAGGAAAAAATGAAATATTATGTTACGAATTTAAAGGAAAATACAAAGATGCAGACTTTATCATATATATAAATGCCTTAGATGGAAAAGAAGAACAAATACTACAATTGATTCACAACGAAAATGGAACCCTAACATTTTAGAAAGCAGGTACATACCTGCTTTCTTTATTTTGACTATTAATATTATTATTAAACTAAAATGAATTGGGTATAGATATTATTAGCTATAAAAATAAGGAGGAATTTCATTGAACAACACCATAAAAAAACAACTAAATCACCGTACCATAAGGGAGTTCAAGGAGGAAAGAATCCCAGAAGATATTTTTAATACATTAATGGAAGTTGCAAGGCAAACAGCCAGTTCTGTAGGATTGCAATCATACTCCATCATTCGAGTAACAGATCCTAAGATAAAAATGGAGATAGCAAATATATGTAATCAAGAATATGTAGCAAGGGCACCAGAACTTTTAATATTTGTTGCAGATCAATTTAGAAATAGAACCATAGCAAATGAAAAAGAAAATACTGAAGTAGAATCAGTAAGTATGGACTTTTTCTTCCAAGCCATAACAGATACTTGTCTAGGAGCTCAAAATGTAGTCAATGCAGCAGAATCAATGGATTTAGGTACAGTATATCTAGGTAGTGTTTTAAACGATATAGAAAAGCTAGTGGAAGTTCTAAATCTTCCAAAGTTTACATTTCCAGTTTTAGGACTAGGTATAGGATATCCTAATCAAGATCCACAGCTAAAACCAAGAATGTCCATGGATCTTAGAGTATTTGAAAACCAATACAAAGTATTTGATAATTACTTACAAGAAATCAAAGACTATGATGAAGAAATGCAAACATACTATGATCTAAGGGATGCAAACAACAGAGTAGATAGTTTTAGCAATCAAGTAGTAGCAAGATTAAAATCAAGTAATCCTAAACGAGAAGCAATGTTAAACATAGCCAAAAAGCAAGGCTTTGATTTAGGTCTTAAAGAATAATCAGATTTTCACAATTTAAAATTAAAACAATCATATAATTTAAAATTTACTATTAGATTAAATATGGATTAAAAATATTAAATACAATGAAAGATATAATTGAAATATAGGGATAGAATATTAGGAATTCCATTGAAAGGATAGAAAACTTAATATTTTATCCTTTTTATTTTAAATTTCATCTATATATCATTATATATAAAAGAATATATAAAAGATTTCATTACTTATTGCAAAATTTAGAATTTACTGATAAAATTAAATAAACAGACAATTTTCAGGCATCTATTGCCTAAAATTAGGCATAGAAAAAGGGGGAGAATATGGAAGATTTATTATTAAAGGAAACAGTCCTATATATACTAGACCATATAGAAGAAGGAGTGCATATAATAGACAAAGAAGGAAAGATAATATACCACAACTCCTCTGTACAAGAAATAGATGGATTACTGGGAGATGATATAATAGGAAGGCATCTTTTAGAAGTATATCCTTCCCTTAGGGAAGATACAAGTACATTACTTACATCTATGAAAACAGGCCAGCCTATATACAAAAGACAACAAAGCTTTATTAATTATAATGGAAAAAGAATAACCACCATAAACACTTCTATACCTATTAAAAAAGCAGGCAATATCCTAGGGGCCATAGAAATATCCCAAGATATAACCAATGTAAAGGAAATGTCAGAGAAAATAGTAGACCTTCAAGATAAATTATATAATAGAAAAAAACCATCAGAATCCCAGGAATATGCTAAGTACACCTTTGAAGATATAATAGGACAAAATAAAGAGATCCTTAGACTAAAGGACTTAGGAAAAAGAGCAGCCAAAGGAAATGCTTCTATTTTAATATGGGGAGATACAGGTACAGGAAAAGAGTTATTTGTACACTCAATACACAACTCAAGTCCTAGACACTATAAGCCCTTTATAGCCCAAAACTGTGCAGCCCTGCCAGGTACATTATTAGAAGGGATACTATTTGGTACAGCAAAGGGAGGATTTACAGGAGCAGAAGATAGGCCTGGATTGTTTGAATTGGCCAATGGAGGTACACTATTTTTAGATGAGATCAACTCCATGCCTTTAGATCTTCAATCGAAGCTACTAAGAGTCCTCCAAGATGGAAATATTCGCAGAGTAGGAGGAACCAGCACCATAAATGTAGATGTGCGAATCATAGGAGCCACCAATATTCCACCAGAAGAAGCCATAGAGAAAGAGCAACTAAGAAAGGATTTATACTATAGATTAAATGTGATAAACTTCCAAATCCCCAGCCTAAAAAATCGTAAAGATGATATACCTATATTAGTGGAACACTTCATAGATAAATTTAATAAAAATCTAAATAAAAATGTAAAAGGAGTCTCCAAAGAAGCAATGGAATTATTTTACAGCTATCCCTGGGAAGGTAATATAAGAGAATTAGAGCATCTAATAGAAGGCATAATGAGTATAAATGATATGAAAATAATAGATAAAAATCATCTACCACCAAAGATTGTAGAAAATCAAATAGAAGAAACAATAGATATATTAGACAAACCACTAAATACTATACTTGAAGAAACAGAAAGAAAAATAATCAAAGAAGCCTTAAAAAGGACTAATAACAATATTACTAAAGCAGCAGAACTTCTCAAAATTCCTAGACAGACCCTACAGTATAGACTTTCAAAACTAAACCTTAAATAAGATTTCAAACCATACTTTAAAGGATATAAAATAATATTTATAGAATATATAAGCCCGTTTTTCGGCAGCGTGATTTTAATAAAAAATAAAATAATCTTTCTAAGCCACTAACCGTGCCAATATTCAGAATAGTAAAATATTGGCACGGTTTTTGCATCATAAATATATAAGAAAGTATAAAAATAGGGGGAATGTAGAGATGAAAAAAGGATGTCCTTATGGTACCCATAGAGTCATAGAACCAAAAGGAGCACTACCACAGCCAGCACTTAAGATAAATAATGACATGGAAATATATGACAATGAAATACTTATTGATGTACAAACACTAAATGTAGATTCAGCCAGCTTTACACAAATAAGACAAGAAGCTAAAGATAATATAGAAGAAATAAAATCCATAATGAAATCCATAGTAGAAGACAAAGGAAAGCACCAAAATCCAGTAACAGGATCTGGAGGGATGTTAATAGGTACAGTAGAAAAAATAGGACCAAGTCTAGAAGGAAAGACAGACCTAAAAGTAGGGGATAGAATAGCCACCTTAGTATCTTTATCCTTGACGCCCCTTAGAATAGATGAGTTTGTAGAAATAAGAAAAGATGTAGATCAAGTAGATATTAAAGGAAAGGCCATATTATTTGAATCAGGAATATATGCCATACTTCCAGATGATATGCCAGAAAACCTTGCCCTATCTGTATTAGATGTGGCAGGAGCACCGGCCCAAACAGCCAAATTGGTCAAACCAGGAGATACAGTAGTAGTCCTTGGAGGAACGGGAAAATCAGGTATGTTATGCCTATATGAAGCCAAAAAAAGAGCAGGAGTTACAGGAAAGGTCATATGTGTAGGCTCTAGAGATATAACCATTGAAAGGACAAAAAAGGCAAATCTAGCAGACTATTATATAAAGGCCAATGCTACAGATGCAGTAGATTTATTGGAAAAAGTAAAGGAAATAACCAATGGAGAAATGGCAGATGTAGTCATCAACACAGTAAATATACCTAATACAGAAATGTCCAGTATACTAATGACAAAGGATGGAGGAATAGTATATTTCTTTAGTATGGCAACTAATTTTACAAAGGCAGCCCTAGGAGCAGAAGGAGTAGGAAAAGATATAAATATGATAGTAGGAAATGGATATACAAAGGACCATGCAGCCATATCCTTAAACCTAATGAGGGAATCAGAAGAGCTAAGGAGAATATTTACAGAGCTATATGCTTAAGCATATGGATAATCAACACATAGATAATCAGGGGAATAAATTATAAAAATAAAGTTTCAATATAAAAATTCGGTTTATCAATGATTAATTTAAAATAAGGGGGACTATCAATGAGTCATTATAAAGCAATTGAACTATGGAAAGATATTGCTGAAGAAGATTGGAATGACTGGAAATGGCAAGTTAGAAATAGAATACAAGATGTAGATACCTTAAAAAAGGTAATCAATCTAACAGAAAAAGAAGCCCAAGATATAGAAAAGGTATTGGATAAATTTAGAATGGGAATTACACCATATTATGCCTCTCTAATGGATCCCAATGATCCAAATTGTCCCATAAGAAAACAAGCAGTACCAACAATAATGGAAACCTATGAAAGTCAATCGGATTTAGAAGACCCTCTAGATGAAGATGTAGATTCACCAGTACCAGGACTAACTCACAGATATCCAGATAGGGTACTATTTTTAATAACAGATCAATGCTCCATGTATTGTAGACATTGTACAAGGAGAAGATTCGCAGGGCAAAAGGATATGGGAGTACCTAGAGATAGAATAGATGCTGCCATAGAATATATTAGAAAATCTCCAGAAGTAAGGGATGTACTATTATCAGGTGGAGATTGTCTACTGGTAAGTGACGAGCTTTTAGAATATATAATCAAAGAATTAAGAAATATACCCCATGTGGAAATCATAAGGCTAGGGACTCGTACACCAGTAGTTTTACCCCAAAGGATTACAGAGAACCTTGTAAATATGCTAAAGAAATATCATCCTATATGGCTAAATACACACTTTAACCATTCAAAGGAAATAACTCCTGAGTCCATAGAAGCCTGTAGAAAGTTAGCAGATGCAGGTATACCACTAGGTAATCAATCAGTACTATTAAAGGGAGTAAATGATTGTCCACATATAATGAAAGAACTAGTTCACAAACTGGTCAAAATAAGAGTAAGACCATATTATATATACCAATGCGATCTATCCATGGGAATAGAACACTTCAGGACAAAAGTGTCAAAAGGGATAGAAATCATTGAGGCACTAAGGGGTCATACATCTGGCTATGCTGTACCTACATTTGTAGTAGATGCTCCAGGGGGAGGAGGTAAGATCCCAGTAATGCCTCAATATCTAATTTCACAATCACCATCTAAAATAATACTAAGAAACTATGAAGGAATAATAGCTACCTATGGACAGCCACAAGTTATAGAAGAGCCATGTAATTGTCCAACTTGTACTGGAAAAAGACAGTCAGATACCCAAGGAGTAGCAGAACTACTCCAAGGAGTAGAAATAAAACATTTAGAACCAAGGGATCTTCAAAGAAGACAAAGGTCAAACAATGGAGAAACTCAGCTATGTCCCTACTAAATCTATGTAGAGGATATAAAACAATATCCATAATTGGCTTAGGCAAAAACACTGGAAAAACAGTAGCCTTAAACCATCTTCTTTCAGAAATCAATAAAGAAAAGATCCCCATAGGAATCACATCCATAGGTAGAGATGGAGAAGATATGGATTTAGTCTATGATATAGAAAAACCAAAAATCCATGTGGAAAAAGGAACCCTAATAGCTACCACCATGGAACTTATATATATAAGTAGTGCCAATGTAAGTATAATAGAAAAAACAGACTATACCTCTCCCTTAGGAGATATAGTCATATCTAAAGTAGAATCATCAGGAGATATTCAAATAGCAGGACCTCAAAGTATATCTGCAATAAAAGATGTCTCCAATAAAATGTTAAATATAGGTGGAGAATTTGTAATAGTAGATGGAGCCATAGATAGGAAAAGCTCAGCGGCTCCATCTATATCAGATGCCACGATTATGGCCACAGGAGGCATACTTTCACCAGATATGGATAAAGTCATAGAAGATACCCTTCATCAAGTGGAAGTGTTTTCTCTGCCAGTAATTGAAGATAAAGAATCTAGAAGCATAATAGAAGGTCTAATGGCACAAAACAAAATCGCCATAATAGATAAAGATTTAAAGATAAATCCAATAAACTTACAAACAGCCCTAGGGGGAGGAAAGGTACTAGGTGAAAGATTAGACCATAAATCCAAATATGTAGTAGTACCAGGCTCCCTAGTAAAAAACACAATAAAGGACTTAATAGATACTACAAAAATATATAAAGATATAGATATAGTCATTAAAGACGGAACCAAAATATTTATAAACTCAAGGGATTGGATGAAATTTAAAAAACAAGGAATAAAAGTTAAGGTCCTAAATCCAATAAATCTAATAGGAATCACCATCAACCCCTATTGTCCCAATGGACCTTCCTTTGAACCAAGGGAATTTTTAAATAAAATGAGAAAATCCATATCTCATATTCCAGTAATGGATCTGGTACTTGAAAAAAGCGAAAGGATGTGATGAAATGTCTAAATTAAACCTAGATCAAAATCAAATAAATACAGCACGAAAGGCAGCCAAAAACATAGCAGACCAAGTACAAGGCTTTATAGATGAACACACAACAGTAGCCACAGAAAGAACCATACTTAGACTATTAGGCATAGATGGAGTAGATGAAATACATAAGCCCCTACCAAATGTAATCGTAGACAATATAATAGAAGGAAATGGACTATCAAAGGGCTCTGCCTATTGGTTAGGAAATGCCATGATAAATACAGGCCTAAGTCCACAAGAAATAGGAGAAAAGATAGCTCAAGGACAAATGGATATTACAAAGCTACCACTACAAGAGGAAGAAGAAATAAAAAATAAGATATTAAATATTGGAAAAACTACAGTAGAAAAGATAAAAGAAAATAAAAACAAAAGACAAGAACTTATAGATAGATTAGGAGAAGGAAGTACCCCCTATTTATATGTAATTGTAGCCACAGGAAATATATACGAAGATATAATCCAGGCCCAAGCAGCAGCAAGACAAGGGGCAGATATTATTGCAGTTATTAGAACAACAGGACAGTCCCTACTAGACTATGTACCCTATGGACCAACTAAAGAAGGCTTTGGAGGCACCTATGCAACACAGGCCAACTTTAAGCTTATGCGAAGGGCCTTAGATGAAGTAGGAGAAGAAGTAGGAAGATATATAAGGCTTACAAACTATTGCTCAGGACTTTGTATGCCAGAGATTGCAGCCATGGGAGCTTTAGAAAGATTAGATATAATGCTAAATGATGCCCTATATGGAATACTCTTTAGAGATATAAATATGCAAAGAACTATGATAGATCAGTATTTTTCCAGAATAATCAACGGCTATGCAGGAATAATAATCAATACAGGAGAAGATAACTATTTGACAACAGATGATGCAGTAGAATCAGCCCATACAGTATTGGCATCTCAATTTATAAACGAACAATTTGCCTTAAAGGCTGGAATACCAGAAGAACAAATGGGGCTAGGTCATGCCTTTGAAATGGATCCAGAACTGGAAAATGGATTTTTATTAGAATTAGCCCAAGCTCAAATGGCAAGGGAAATATTTCCTAAGGCACCACTAAAATATATGCCTCCTACTAAATTTATGACAGGAAATATATTTAAAGGCCATGTACAAAACACCCTATTTAACATGTCAGCCATAATGACAAACCAAAGTATACAATTATTGGGAATGTTAACAGAAGCCATTCATACTCCACATTTACATGATAGATATTTATCCATAGAAAATGCCCAATATATATTCAACAATGCTAAGGACTTAGGCAATGAAATAGAATTTAAACAAGATGGAATAATCCAATCTAGGGCAAAGGAAGTCCTAAAGGATGCCACAGAATTACTTATACAAATAGAAAATCAAGGACTATTTGAAACCATAGAAGCAGGTAAATTTGGAGGAGTAAAAAGAGCTCAATCAGGTGGTAAAGGCCTAGAAGGAGTAGTAAAAAAGGAAAAAGAATACTTTAATCCATTTATTCTCCTATTCCTTGGAGGTGACAAATAATGGCAATACAAAATATAGATTTTACTAAAATAAAACCCTATGGAGATACATTAAATGATGGAATGGTCCAATTAGGATTTACACTGCCAATTCCAAGTGGAGATGAAGGGATAGAGGCAGCCAAACAACTAGCCTTAAAGATGGGATTTGAAGAACCAAATGTAGTGTATTCAAAGGATTTAGGCATAGGTTATACCTACTTTATATTATATGGAAAAACATGGCATACAGTAGATTATACAAAGATCCATGTACCTAAGGTGGAAATGGATATAATGACTAAGGAAGAAGTAGAAGAATTTATAGAAGAAAACATAAAAAGAGATATAGTAGTCCTAGGTGCCTGTACAGGTACAGATGCCCATACTGTAGGCATAGATGCCATAATGAATATGAAAGGATTTGCAGGTCATTTTGGTTTAGAAAGATATAAGGGAATAGAGGCCTACAATCTAGGTAGTCAAATTCCCAATGAAGAACTAGTAGCCAAGGCCATAGAACTAAAGGCAGATGCAATCCTAGTATCTCAAGTAGTCACCCAAAAGGATGTCCATGTACCAAACTTAACAGAACTAGTAGAGCTACTGGAAGGAGAAAACATAAGGGATAAAATAGTCCTAGTATGTGGAGGACCACGATTAAGCCACGAATTAGCCAAAGAATTAGGCTATGATGCAGGATTTGGATCTGGAACTTATGCCTATGATGTAGCATCCTTTATAGTAACTGAAATGGTGAAAAAAAGCATATACTAATACTATAGAGAATAATAACAAAAGCCAATATTTTTTAGATTTTGTTATTATAAATATGGAGGGAAAAATATGGGTAATAGTATAGCTTTCAAAACTTTAGAAACAGTAAAAACATATGATGGAGAAAAAGAAATAAAGATAACAGAAAACCATGACAAAGTATTGATTTCAATAACAAAACAATTTCCAACACCTGCCTACTCAATGGATATAAAAAAGATAGCAAAGGAGGATCAATGTTTAAGGATATTTTATGATATAAAACCCCCAAAGGAAGACATGGTCCAACTACAAGTAATGACCTATAAAACCATAAATATAGAGATAGATAAAGAAAAAATAGGAGATCCTCCTTACAAGCTTGTATTAGATGAATCTAATACTAATATACAAAAAGCATAGAATTGGTCATAACCACGAAAAGATATTTGTTTCGTGGTTTTCTTTTGTAAATTTGATGATATAATATTAAAAAGACTAATTATAAAAGAGGGAAAGATAATGACCAAAAAAAATAAAGTTGCACAATCTGCAGCTATAATAGCCATATTTACATTAATAAGTAAAGGATTAGGATTTATTAGGGAAGTAATGATAGCATCAAGATTTGGTTCAGGTATGGAAACAGATACATACTTTGTAGCCATGACAGCTACAGTTCTTATAATGAGTACCATAGGAGCAGCCTTAAATACAACCCTTATACCTATTTTTTCAGAAATCAGAGGAAAAGGTGGAAAAAAAGATCAAAAAAGATACTTAAATAATATATTAAATATAGTCCTATTAACTACCATAGTCATAGCAGTATTTGGTTATATATTTTCACCATTAATCATAAAAATCGTAGGAAAGGGCTTTGAAGGAGATCAGTTTGATTTAGCAGTAAGATTAAATAGAATAGGCCTACCTATAATCATACTATTAGGATTTACCCATGTGTTTTCAGGCTATTTACAAAGCAATCAAATATTTGGACCCCATGCAATAATGGGAATTCCATACAATTTGGTCTTTCTAGTATATTTATTTTTCTTTGCTAAAAACCAAGACATATCATATTTAATGGTAGTCAGCATACTTGCTGCCACTACTCAAGTCCTGATACAATTACCAGCAGTAAGGCATTCAGGATATAGATATAGCCCTAGAATAGACTTTAGAGATCCGTATTTATATAAAGCTATGGCATTGATAGTACCAGTCCTTATAGGCTCTGCCGTAAGACAAATCAATGCAATCATAGATAAGACATTGGCATCAGAATTAGTAGAGGGAAGTATATCAGCCCTAACCTATGCCAATAGAATCAATGAAATGGTAATCTCAGTATTTGTAATGGCAATAACTACAGTAGTATTTCCAATGCTAAATCAAGCCTTTACAGACAACAACAGACAGCAGCTAAAGGAAATCTTTAATCAAGGAGTAAATATTATACTATTAGTTACAGTGCCAGCAACCATAGGAATACTAATATTAGCAGAACCCTTAGTTCGACTATTCTTTGAAAGAAATGCCTTCGATAGTACAGCCACATTGATGACAAGTGGAGCCCTAGTATTTTACTCCATTGGATTAGTAGGTGCTTCCTTAAGGCTTATGCTAAACAAGATGTTTTATGCATTTCAAGATACAAAAACACCTATGATAAATGGAGCCATAGCAGTAGTAGTAAATGTTATACTAAATCTATGGTTTGTAAGGACCATGGGACACAAAGGTTTGGCCCTAGCCACTAGTATATCAGCCATATTTACAACAGTACTACTATTTGTAGATTTAAGAAAACGACTGGGCCCTATAGGTATGAAAAACATATCCATTACCTTTATAAAGACTATAATAGCATCATTAATCATGGGAGCAGTAGTATATATGATATACTTTAAACTGGGACCATTGTTACCAGATAAGAGAATCATAGATTTAATAGTCATGCTTTTCTCAGTATTAGTAGGAATCATCACCTACTTTTTAATGTGTGTAATCCTAAGAATCAAGGAATTGGGAGTTATTATAAGACTAAGATAAAAGGGAGCTATTAATGAATAGATTTCATACTATAAAACAACCAACAAAAGAAATCATATCCTTTGGATTGGCGGCAAAGGTATTAAACATAATAAAAAGCGTACTTTTAGCCTATTACATAGGTGTCAATTATAAAATGGATACCTATGTATTGGCCTTTTCCACTACAATGTTATTGACTACAATTGTAGCAGATGGAATCCTTCTATCTTTAATTCCACCATATCAACACATAGAAGACAAAAGGGGAAAAAAAGGGAAAAGGGAGTTTACCAGTGTATTGATTACCTTTTTTACCATAGTAGGCCTAGGATTTGTAGCATTTGGTTATATAATAGCACCTTGGCTAATTAGAGTTTTAGGACCAGGGTTTAAAGCCAAAGAAATGGAAGATACTATTAAATTATTTAGACTAGGTACCCCTATACTAATACTACATAGTATAAGAACCATATGTGGAGCCTACTTACAATCAGAACATAGATTTAAAGCAGGAGCAAAGGCATCAGTTATAAATCCTTTAATATATATAATCTACCTTGTATTATTTGGAGATACCTTTGGACTAGAAGGACTAATTATAGCAGGATTAATTGCAGTACTAGGACAAGTGGTTGTTCTAATAAAACCCTTAATAAAGGATGGATTTAGATATAGATTTATTTGGGATACAAAGAGTATTGCCCTAAAAAATACAATAAGATCCCTGATACCCATTATGATAGCCATAGGAGTCAATCAACTAAATACAACCATAGATAATGGAAGGGCATCTACACTATTGCCAGGTAGCATCTCTCAATTAGGATATGCCAGTGAAATCACTAGCCTTATTTCTGGCTTGTTTATTGGAGCAATGATAACAGCCCTATTTCCCATACTAACGGAAAATTATTATAAAGATGAAATAGATGAATTAAAATCCAATATAAATTTTGCTATTAACCTACTACTAATAGTAGCCCTACCCCTAAGTCTAATCCTAATGAAGCTTTCACATCCGATAGTTACCATATTTTACCAAAGGGGAGAATTTAGGGCATTGGAAAGTCAGATAATATCTGAAGTTTTAAAATACTATGGAGTAGGATTAATAGGAACAGTACTGGTAATGTTAGTAATTAGGATATACTATGCAATTCAAGATACCAATACGCCTATGATATTAGGAATCATCCACCTAAGTATAAACTTTGTACTAAATATTATCCTTGCAGAAAAAATAGGAGTAAAGGGAATAGCCTTGGCAACTTCCATATCTGCCATAGTTACAGCCCTATATGGAATATATGATTTAAATAGGAAAATTGGATTTATACAGGGAAGAATATACATAAAAAACATAGTAAGGATTGCCATATCCCTTATTATTATGGGACTAATCATAGGAGTTTCAAACAATTACCTTTCCCATATAATATCTAATACTTTTTTAGGTAATTTATTTAATGTACTTTTATCTAGTATAATAGGTATAAGTGTATATGGAATTTCACTAAAAAGATTTCTTCACAAGCTATAAACATTTAATAAAAATACATGTTAAAAATATTTAAGTATAAATAGGGGGAAATATTATGGAAAAAAGAGTATTAGGAAAAACAGGCTTTGAAGTATCCGTAATAGGATTTGGAGGAATCCCAATTCAAAGAGTAGACGAAGAAACAGCCTATGAATTATTGGTAGAATCCTATAATCAAGGAATAAACTTCATAGACACAGCAAGGGGCTATATGGAAAGTGAAAACCTTTTAGGTGCTGCCCTAGAAAGATTTGGAAGAAATAAGTTTATATTAGCTACTAAATCCATGGCAAGGACTTATGATGGAGTAATAGAAGAGTTAAATACAAGTTTAAAAAACCTAAGAACAGACTACATAGACCTATTTCAATTTCACAATGTAAGGACAAAGGAAGATCTAGATACAGTAATGGGAGAAAATGGAGCCCTAAAAGCCATAAAAGAATATAAAGAAAAGGGAATCATCAAAGAAATAGGAATCACAAGTCATAGTGTAGATATATTGGATATAGCCATAGATACAGGAGAGTTTTCCACAATTCAATATCCATACAATCCAGTGGAAAGACAGGGAGAACCAGTATTTAAAAAAGCAAAGGCAAACAATATAGGAGTAATTATCATGAAGCCCCTAGCTGGAGGAGCAATTCCAAAGGGAGAACTATGCCTTAGATTTATACTGGAAAATGATGATGTAACAGTGGCCATACCAGGTATGGACTCCATAGAACAAGTAAGGGAAAACACAAAGGCTGGACAAGATAGAAGATCCCTTACACCAGAAGAAAGAAAAGACTTAGAAGAAGAGGCAAAGACTCTAGGTAGTGAATTTTGTAGAAGATGTGGATACTGTGCACCATGTACAGTAGGCATAGATATACCAAGCCAATTTATCATGGAAGGATACTATACAAGATACAATCTTCAAGACTGGGCAAAATCCAGATATGAAGCCATGACCACAAGGGCAAAGGATTGTATAGAGTGTGGAGATTGTGAAACAAGATGCCCCTATGATCTACCTATTATAAAGATGTTAAAAAGAGTAGAAAGCAATTTAGGATAAATAAAATTAGTAATATAAAAATCAGACTAACTCTATCTTTAGATAATATTCTAAGGATAGAGTTATTTTTATTCAACCACCAGTGAAAAAAGATTATCATGATGAAAATAAATTTTATTTCTAAATATTAAAAAAGTTAAAAAGGGACCGATATAAAATATAAGAACACAGGTATATGAATATAGCAAAAGAAAGGAATGGATATAAAATGAAGCTAAGAAACAGAATAATACTATTTACCCTAAGTATATGTATAGTCAGTATATTATTAATATCAGCAATCAACTATACAGTATCCATAAAAAAACTGGAAAAAGAATTAAACAATAAAGTAAATTTAGAAGCCACAAATATAGCCAAAGATATAGACAAATGGATGGCAGTACAAAAACAAACCCTAAGGGAAACCATAGAAAACATGGTAATGGGAAATGATTTTGAATACGACTATGGATGTGATTATCTAAAAGCAGCTGCAGATAGAAACCCAGGGAACCACTATTACATAGCATTTTCAGATGATTACTTTTTAAGCTCAGAAAGATTTGTACCACCATCATCATCACTGGAGAGACCCTTTTACATAGAAGCATCAAAAAGTAATGACTTTTTTATATCCTCTCCCTATGTAGATGGACTTTCAGGTTCCACAGTAGTTACTATATCCAAAGGCTTTACTACAAAGGATGGAAAAAAAGGTGTCATAGGAACAGATATAGAAATAGATTATCTATTGGATCTTATATCATCAACAGATATGGCTAAAGGTTCCTATACATTTTTAATAGATAATGAAGGAAATATAATCACCCATCCAAATGAAGACTATAGACCAAAGGAAGATAAACTAGTCAATATAGGAGAAGTCTTAGATGGAAAACTAAAGGATATAGAAGAAAAAGAAAGTCTAAAACCTAGAGACAGAATAGTAAAGGACTATGATGGAAATAATAGAGTGTTTTTCCTAGAAGATGTATTAGAGACCAACTGGAAAGTAGGACAAGGTATTTCAGCACAAAATATAGTAGGAACAGTAAATGAAGTGCTAAAATATACATTTATTGGACTTGTGATTATATTAGCACTATGCACTGTATCAGCTGCCCTACTATCAAAAACTATTTCTAAACCAATAGTCCATGCAGCAGAAATCGCAGAAAAAATAGGAGATTTAGAGCTATATGTTGAAATAGATGAAAAACAATTAAAGAAAAAAGATGAAATAGGACAGATGTACAACTCCTTTAACACCATAATAGATAAACTAAGAAACTTTGCCATAGAGTTGGAAAAAAGCATACAAGGCAATCAATTGGCCTTTGAGTCTACAGTATCAGAGTTAAACTTTTTACTAACACAGGCAGAAGACACATCAGCCACTACAGAAGAGCTATCAGCAGGTATGGAAGAAACAGCAGCATCAACCATATCTTTAGATGAATCAGCCCGTGGAATAGATACAGCTATTTCAGATTTCTCAGAGAAAATGGAAGAAGGAGCCACTACATCCAATGAAATAAGTACAAAGGCAGATGAACTAAGTACCCAATTTGTAATGGCCAAGGACAATACAATGGATATATATTCAACTACAAGGAAAGAAATCCAAGGAGCCATAGAATCAGCTAAAGAAGTAGAAAAGATAAATGTCCTATCCAATGCCATACTAGATATATCAGAGCAAACTAGTCTACTATCCTTAAATGCAGCCATAGAAGCAGCCAGAGCAGGAGAAGCAGGAAGAGGCTTTGCAGTAGTAGCAGAAGAAATAAGAAAGCTGGCAGACAACTCCAACGCCACAGTAGGAGAAATACAATTGGTTACTGAAAATATAACTAAAGTAGTAGACCAATTGGTAAATAGTACATCCAGTCTAATAGATTTCTTAGAAAATACAGTAATCAAAGACTATGAAATGATGGTAGGGGCAGTGGAAGATTATAAAGGAGATGGAGCATCCCTAAATGATATAATCTCAGACCTATCAGCAACAGCAGAAGAACTATCAGCCACAGTAAATGAAATGTCAGTATCTATGAAGGATATATCTGTTACCATAGAAGAATCAACAAATGCAACTACAGATATAGCAGAAAAGAATATGCATATGGTAGATGCAATAAATAATATAAATCATATATTAGAAGCCAATAAAGAAACAGCAAGCAAACTAGATATGATTGTATCTCAAATAAAATTATCTAAAACAGAAAATAAGGAAGAAGGACAACTGGCAAAGGCTAAGTAAATATATTTTATACCTAATCCCCATGTATTTTATTAAAATACATGGGGATTTTCTGTAAAAAAATCTGTAGAAAAATTTTATTTTAATTAAATATCAAGGAAAGATCTTGAAAATGGGTATTAGATAAATGTATTTTGAAATATGTATTATCTTTAGATTCTTTGGCATGTTAACTATTTAACCAATATGATATAATACCAATAACTTAGATTGGCACAATGGTTTAATTTTGGAGGAAATTATGAATTTAAATAAACTTAGAAATTATAATAAAATTGGAATCGCTGTTATTTTATCTATTGGAATCATAGTCATGACCATAATATATATTTTATTGATTAATCCCTATGATGACATGCATAGATTTGAAGCTAATAAAGGAATCGTAGATATAAAACAATGGAATAGTAATAGAAATATACGCTTAGAAGGAGAATGGGAGTTTTATCCCAATGTACTACTTAGTCCTGAAGATGATTTTAATCAATATGATAATATAAAAAAATATGTACAAGTTCCAGGCACATGGAAGCTTTATTTAAATGATAATGGAAGTATGGATGGCTCAGGTACATATAGACTAAAAATTAATTTATCAAAAGATGATAACTATGGATTTAAAACAAGAACAATAAGACATTCTAGTCGAATTTTTGTTAACGGCAACGAAATAATAAATGTAGGTAATCCTTCTATAAATAGGAAAAATTATATTGCTGAAAGTAAATATAAAATTGGTTTTTCAAAGAGTCAAAATCAAGAATTAGATTTAATAGTTAATGTAACAAATTATGACTATATAACAGGGGGAATTATAAGTCCTATAGAATTTGGCACCTTTCAGTCAATATTAAAGCAAGACCGAATAGATCGCGGGATTGATGGATTAGCTATTTTCACATCCATAGTTTTAGGATTATACTTTATAATGATTTATTTCCAAAGGGGAAAAGATAAGGAACTTTTATATTTTGGTGTAACAAGCATTTTTATAGGTATTTATGTATCAACTTTAAATGAACAACTATTAAATTTGGTATTGGACTATGATCTTGTCACAAGAACTCAAATACAAATGATAACACTAATGTTGCTAACCATATGTCTCCTTAGATTTCTTAATTATTTTTTTAAAGAATATATCAATAAAAAGCTTATAAATGTAATAACTGGAATTGCAATGGTCAATGTAGCTTTGATTTTATCTATAGCAGCTGTAAATTTGATGAAATATATTACAATACTTCAAGTTTTGGTATCAGTTACAACACTTGTTTGTTTTATAGTGATATTTAATATATTGATCAAATCAATAATAAGAAAGATAGATTCCTTAGAATATATTTTAATTATTACATCTGCCTTATTTTCAGGTTGGTTTGCAATGCTACTTAAAGTTTTATTGGAAAAGGAATTAGGAAACTTATTCCCTGTATTGATATTTATTATGATGATAAACACATCTTTATTAGTAAGTAACAAATTACAAATAGACTATAAAAATGCAGAAATCCTATCTAAGAAACTTATAAGAGATGATAAATTAAAAGATGAATTCTTAGCAAGGGCTTCCCATGAGTTGAGTACTCCATTACATGTTATTTTAAATTCATCACAATCCCTTATAGAAGGAAAGAAAGGAACTCTCAATTCCAATCAACAAGAAAGTCTATTTTTTATAAATCAAGAAGGAAGGCGGCTATCACGTTTAGTGGAAGATTTACTTGATGCATCAAGAATCAATGGAGGGGAAACACAAATTAGATTTGATTCCATAGATCCATATAGGATAGTTGATAATATATTGAGGGAAATGAAAGTTTTGATACCTGAGGATAAGGATATAGTCTTAATCAACAATGTGCCAGATGATTTACCTATTATAAATAGTGATTCTGATAAATTTACTCAAATAATATACAATTTGATAAATAATGCAATTAAACATACTAGAAATGGAGAGATTATAGTTTTTGCTTGCTTAATAAATGGACAAGTTAAATTTGATATAAAAGATACTGGTATTGGAATAAAAGAAGAAGATAAAGAAGATATATTTAAAGTCTTTTATAAAACCAATAAGGATACTGAAAATCCTGGAATGGGATTGGGGCTTCCTATAACTAAACATTTAGTAGAAATTTTAGGAGGAGGGATTTCTGTGGAATCCATCTATGGTAAAGGCTCAATCTTTAGTTTCACCCTTCCAATAAGTATAGATGAAGATGTAAAAGACCATATAATTGATTCAACAAAAGATATAGAAGTATATGAGCCAACAATAGAATATCCTAAGGATTATTGTATAGATAAGCCTACCATATTAATAGTAGATGATAGACTGCCAAATCAAAAAGTGATGATAGATATTTTAGGTACTACAGATTTTAATCTATTGTTTGCAAGTGATGGTAAGGAAGCTATAGCCGCTGTGGAAAAAAATAAAGTTGATTTGATTGTTCTTGACTTTATGCTTCCAGATATGTATGGCGATAAGGTATCTAGAGAGATTCGAAAAAAACATTCCATGGTAGAATTGCCTATTATAATGTTAACTGCATCAGGAAAATCCATAGATTTTAACAATGCCTTTAAAGATGGTGCAAATGATTTTATTAAGAAACCAGCAGATCCGCAGGAGCTAAAGACTAGAATTCATTCCTTATTATTAATGAAAAAATCTGTAGAGGAAGGACTCAATAAGGAATTTCAATATTTTTATTCCCAAATATCACCCCACTTTTTATATAATACACTGAACACAATAATAGGATTAAGTTACACTGACCCAGAACAAACAAGAAAAGCATTAAATAATCTATCCATCTATTTTAGAGGAAAGTTAGAATTATACAAAGATAAAACTCTAATACCTTTAGAAGAAGAATTGGAATTAGTAACAGCCTATTTAGAAATTGAACAAATACGATATGGAGATAGGCTAAATATACAGATGGATATAGATGAAGATTTAGACCTTATGATTCCTCCTTTAACCCTACAGCCTTTGGTGGAAAATTCAATACGCCATGGCATATCAGTTAATAAGGATGGAGGATATATAAAAATAAGTGCAAAGAGACATTCGGATGTAGTAATAATTACCATTGAAGATAATGGTATTGGTATGAGTGAAGAAAAACAAAAGGAAATAATAACCGGAAAAAGTAAGAGATTAGGTTTTACAAATGTTTTAGAAAAGGTAAAGTTGATGAAAAATGCTACATTGGAATTAGAAAGCAAAGAAACTAAAGGCACCACTATTAAAATCATAATTGAAGAGGTGAAGCTTGATGCGAGTTATATTAGTGGATGATGAGCCTATTGCATTGAAAGTATTAAAATCTGTACTATCTACATATAAAGAAATTGATATAGTAGGTAGTTATACAGATCCAATTGTTGCACTAGAAAGTATAAATACTATAGAACCAGATGTGATATTTCTAGATATAGAGATGGGTTCAGTTAATGGTTTAGAAATAGCAGATGATTTCATAAGAAAAAAGAATTTCATAGAAATAGTATTTGTTACTGCATATTCTAAATATGCAATAGAAGCCTTTGAATTAAACGCAATAGATTATGTATTAAAACCTCCTCAACGAAATCGTCTTAACAAAACCATAAAAAGGCTTATTAAAAGGTTCAAAAATTGTGAAAGGGAAACTCAGGAGAAAAACAATATTCTAAAGGTAGATTGCTTTGGTCATTTTGAAGTAAGAGATGATATAGATAGGCCTTTAACTTGGAGAACTCAAAAAAGTAAAGAATTATTTGCATTACTATTAGTGGAGAAAAGTATATCAAAGGATTTAATTATAGAAACTATTTTATCAGATAGAAATCTAGAAAAGGCAAATACTCTTTTACATACCACCATTTATCAGCTGAGAAAAAGTTTAAATAAGCTAGGTTTTAATGACAGTATAACTTATCTAAATGGAGAATATAGTCTTAATCTACCTATTCATAGTGATTTTTATAAAATGGAAGAGTTAATTAATTTAAATATTCATAAACAAGAAGAGATATTGAAGATTTTAAAGATATACAAAGGAGATTTCTTGGAGTATGAAAGATACCAATGGGCATTGGGTATACAACAAGATTATAGGGATCGAGTAGTAGATATATTATTGAATTTTACTAATATACAAATGTTAGATAATATTAATTTACCAATTTTAAAAGATGTTTTAAAATTCTTATATAATCTAGATTCTTTTAATGAGAATATAGCTAAGGCCACAATTGAGTATCATGGGAAACAGGGTCATATAACTGAATTAAGAGATTTTTTTAAAGAATATAAAGATAATCTTTGGAGAGAAATGAACATAAAGCCTATGGAAAGTACTCAAAGGCTTTATGACAAATACTACAAATTAAAATAAATTACTCTACAGGATATTCATCAACTAATTCTCCTAATGCAAAAAACCTTTTTCCGCTATCAGATGAGAAGTAGCAAGTCATTAAAGATATAATTGGCTTTCCTACTTCTTTGGATCTTTCATCTGATAGCATTTCTATTTCCGTATCAGGAACTAAAACCCTATCATATATTTCATATTCATAGATATTTTCACCATTTGAAACATAGACAATGGTTCCTATCTCTATATCCATTAAATTTCCAAATAATAGATCCTTGTTTTTCATATAATGCCCTGCTAAAGTAAAGTTTCCCTTCCCAAAACTTTGATCGGGCTTCATAGTAGAAGCACCCACCATAAGATTAGAATTAGATAGCCCATTCATAATAGGTAATTCCATATCTAAATCTGGAATCAATAGAAGACCAATGGCAAGCTCCTTATTAAAATTCATGGACCCGCGTAATATTGCCATAATATCAACATCATCTATTGCAGAATAATCAAATTCTGCCTCTATTTCCCTACTATTATTAAATTTAAGTTCTTCGTTATGAGTTCCATTATCAATTAGGTTTTTGCCATAATATTTGATTATCTGTTCCGACGTAATAGGAGTTAAAATTAATAATATTCCTATGATAATTAATACCAAAGATATGATTCTTTTCATTATTACCTACCTTTCAAAATTTAATAGTATAACAATTATATCAAATAAAAGGGATATATCATAACTTCTATAGAGTTTATGATATATCCTTTTTTGTTCAGTATTTGTTCAGTGGTAAGCATTATAATTTGAAGGACATTATCTATATGAACAATATGATGAAAATGATTAAAAGATAATTATATAAATAGAAAGGATGATATATATATGAAAATCTTTAAAGGTAAAGCTAAATATAGCATTGTAATGATTTTATTATTGGCAATGCTAAGTCAAACCTTAATCCCATCAATACTAAATATGTCCTTTGCTGAAGAAAATGAAGTACAAGGGGATTTAGGTAATATATTTACATTTGAATCTATGACGATTGATGGTAAATCTATTAAAGATGGTGATGTTATCACAATAGGACATGATACTATCGCAGAAATTAAATTTAAATGGGATACAGAAGGGAAAAATGCAAAAGCTGGTGATACAGCAGAAATTACCCTTTCTGATGCATTTAAGAGGATTACCACACCGGCTGAAGACATTCAGGTTGAGGGAGTAAATGTAGGAACTTATAGAGTTGTTGATGGAATACTAAGATTTGAATTCAACGAAGGTATTGAACAATTCGATGTACAAAATGGATTTGTCGATCTTGGATTTGAATTTAATTTAGAGAAGTTCAAAGAAGATATTGAACAGGAGATTCCATTCCATGATGGTAGTGATCAAAACATAACCGTTATCGCAAAACCCAATATAACAACCAGCGGCATTGATAAAGAAGGACATCCTGACAGTCAAGAGAATGCAAAAGAAATCACTTGGACCATTGATGTAATCAATACCAACGAGGAAGAGATAACAGATTCAACATTAGCGGATAATATCCCTGCTGGATTAGGTCAAGCTAGAGATTTTGTTATTCATGAGCTAAGCCTTGACTATGATGGAGGTAAAAGAAAAGGTGCTGATGTAACATCAAATCTAAATCCATCTAAATTTCCAATTAATTTAGGGAAAATCGGACCTTTTAAAGGCTATCGTGTACAATATACGACGACCATTGAAAATTATGCATTAGAATCCTTTACCAACGATGCAACATTTAGTTATGGTGAAACAAGTTTACCAGCAAAAGCAACAGTAGGGGGACTCACAAGAAGTAATCCAATTGAAAAAGATGGCTGGCAAATTGTAAATGAAGAGGGTAAAAAATTAGACAAAATTCAGTGGCAGATTGATGTGAATAAAAATGGTAGCTTAATTAGTGAAGCTATTGTTGATGATGTATTACCAAAAGGCTTAAAAGCCCCATATAATATCCAAGTGGTTAGAATCACGCAAAATGGAGACCATTGGGAACCAGGAAATTATCATGAGAAAACATTTACGGAATTTCCCATAAACTTAGGTGCATTAGGAAAAGATGACGCCTATCGAATTTATTTTACAACAGATATTGATTGGTCAAAAGTAAATACTGGTGAATATCTGAAGAATAATGGTTTCAAAAACACAGCAACACTATATGATGGTAAAAAAGAATTAAATGATGATGATGTAGAAGTTTCTATCCAAAGAGATCCAATTCTTGAAAAAGTAGAAGCGAGTAATGTAGATTATGAAAACCGAACAATTACTTGGAAAGTCACAGTCAACAAAGCAAAACATCCATTAGGCGGTGTTACTGTGACAGATATCTTACCAGAAGGACTATCAATTGATGCAAAGGATATTGCAATCACTGGTGATAACGACACTGACTTCTCTGGTGTGAATCCTAGCATAGATACTACAAATAATGGTGCAAATGATGGGAAAACCAAGCTTACAATTAACTTAACGAATGTCGGTACAGAAACCATCACTATTAGATACACTACAAGTATTACAGATTTTAATCTTAACCAGTTTACAAACACCGTTGGCATGGAGGGTGTTGGCGTTGGTGAAGGGGGAGAAGGTAGAGAGGCTACTATCAATCCAAAAGCAAACACATATACCAAGAGTTTTGCTGGCATTGACTACAAGGAAAAAACAATTAATTGGCGTTTGAATGTCAATCCGGTAAGAGAAGATATTAAATCTGGATTTGTTATTACAGATACTTTCACCAATGATGGACTGATCCTACTGCCAGAGACTGTTAATATTAGCCTTGGTAAAACCTCACTTGTAGCGGGAGAGGATTATACTGTTGCTTCCATTGACGGTGGATATCAAAATGGATTTACTATTACCTTCCACCGAGAGATAGCTAAAGGAGAGCTAGTAGTTAATTTCACTACCTCCTATGACCCGCAAAAAGAGGTTGAAGGCAATGTTTTGATTCCTCATTCCAATGAAGAAGAAAAAGGGCTTTATAGAAATAAAGCTGAATTTGATGGAGAAACGATAAATGGGAATAAAATTGATAAAGAATATGATGCTAGCCATAGAGTAAGAACAGATTCTTGGAACAGTGGTAAAAAAGAAGGACAATTAGTACGCCTTGATGAAGAAGGAAATATAATAAATGGGTGGGTAAGCGGCAGTGAAAGAAAGATTGCATGGCAATTATATATGAACTATCAAAAGCAAAACCTTGGGACTGGTGTAGTAATTACAGATACCTTAGCTTACAATGGTAAAATTGATAAAGATAGTATTAAAGTATTCGTTTATAAAGTAGAGCCTAGTGGAAAGGCGACTGCTACAGACACTGAACTAGGTACTGATAAATATTCAGTGAACACTGATGAAGAGGGCAAATTCATTTTAACTTTCACAGAAGATTTCGAAGTGAAGGAAAGATATGTTATTAAATTTACAACATCTGTACCTGATATATCGGCAGGAATTTACACCAACAATGCAAATGTTAAAGTTGGTGAAGTGGATTATCCTTACAAAGGAACCGTTAACTACAAAGAGTATAATAATTTCCTGAAAAAAGGTGCTGTTGGAGTAAAGGATAACAAGGTATTCACAGGTGATGAAGTGGATTGGAAAGTCACAGTGAATGAAAGTCTATCTATCATCAATAATGCTGTGATCACGGATACCATCAGTGAGGGGCATGTTTATGTAGCTGATAGTCTAAAAATTTATAAATCACAAGACCTAAATAATCCCCTAGTAAAGGGAACAGACTATACCCTAGAAGATAGGGATAATGTTTTAAAAATCACTCTTACTGAAACTTTGAAAGATACCTTAGTATTAAAGTATACTACTGTTGTAACAACAACCAAAGGTGATATAAGCAACTCAATCTCACTAGAAGGAACTAGTCTTGATAAAAAGACTATAGTATCTGAAAAGTTAAGTGCTAGACAGTTCTCTAGTGTAGGTGGAGAATGGGCTAAAAATAAAGGTGCTTTAAGAGTTACTAAAGTAGATGCTGAGACAAAGGAAGTAATAAACAACAATCAAGCAACTTTTGAGCTATGGTACGATTTAAATGGTGAAAGAGTTCAATATACTCAAGTGGATAATGATGGTAATGTTATTCCATTTATGACGGAGAACGGTGTGCTAGAAATAGGGAACTTACCTCTTAAAACCTATTATTTAAGAGAAACTAAGTCACCAAACGGATATGTTTTATCAGATAAAGAGATGGAAATTGTAGTAGATAAACAATATAATAATGATGAAGAAAATATTATAAAAAAAGATTTTGAAAACACTAAAGAAAAGATAGAAGTAACGGGAACTAAAAAGTGGGTAAATGGAGAATCTAATAGGCCTGAATTCATAGAGCTTCAATTATATAGACAGATTGAAGGATTAGAGAAAGAACCTATTGGAGAGCCAGTAGAATTAAATGGAACAGAAGATGAACCATGGGCCTATACATGGACTAACTTAGATAAAACAGATATAGATGGAAATGAATATAAATATAGCATAGATGAAGTAAATGTTCCAGAGAATTATGAAAAAGAAGTATCAGAAGATAGCTTAACGGTAACAAACACTTACGCAATACCAAAGACAGAAGTAACTGGAGCTAAAGAATGGAAAGGTGGACCTTCTACAAAACCAACAATTGAGCTTCAATTATACAGACAAATTAAAGGAATGGAAAAAGAGATTGTTGGAGATTCTGTAGAGTTAAATGGAACAGAAGATGAACCATGGACCTATACATGGACTAACTTAGACAAAACAGATATAGATGGAAAAGAGTATAAATATACAATAGACGAAGTAAAAGTACCAAAAAGCTATAGAAAGTCTATTTCAGAAGATGGTCTAACAGTAATCAACACGTATGTGGATCCAACAGAACCAACAGATCCAGATAAACCTGACCCAAATGAACCAGTTGAACCAACAGACCCAGATAAACCTGATCCAAATGAACCGGTTGAACCAACAGATCCAGATAAACCTGATCCAAATAAACCAAATAAACCAAACAAACCAAACAAACCAACAAATCCATCAGAACCAGGTAATCCTGACAAACCTAAACCAGATGATCCAAAAGGTGAAGAAGTAGGATTACCAAAGACAGGATACTCTACTAATTTGATAATTCCAATACTTGGACTACTGCTGGTAATGGTAGGATTTGTATTAAGAAGAAAGGTAAATTAATAAACACTCAATCACTCATAGCTTCAAACGGTACTAAGTCGTTTGAAGCTAATTTTTTATCCTTATACTTTTTAAAATTTCTATAGTTATAGTTTTATATAAAATTTTATAAGAAAATTTAGAAAAATCCATTGACCTAGAACTTACATTCTGCTAAAATATCCTTGAGAACAGATGTTTAAAAGTTAAAGGAGGAATAGAGTATGAACAAAATAATAGAAAAGGGAATAATAGCCATATTGCCAGAGTATATAAAGGACAGGGGGAACTGTACTACAATATGGACTAAAGACAAAGAAGAAATAGTATTAGAAAGATCAGTAAAAACAGTAATAAGAAATATGGCAAAGTACTATCATCTAGATTTAAAAGCAGCAAACAAGACCTATGGAGAGCTACTAGCCATAAAGAAAAGTGCACCAATACCCTTTACAAAGGAAGATATATTTATCAATGCAAAGACAAGGATACCCCTAGCCAAAGATGATGGAGCCTATGGCTATATAAAGGTAAATACCATCGACAAAGTAAAAGAGTCCAATGGAGAGGAAGAAAAAGCTACCATATATTTAAAGGATGGTAGAAGTATAAGGGTATATTCTAGAATAGAAACCTTAAACAAAAACATAAGTAATGGAGAAGTTCTAAAAAAGGTGCTACAAAACAAAAACCCACTACTAGTAAAGGAAAATCCAAGCCTATACTTAGAAGAAGATAGACCAGCTACTAAAAAAGATATAGCCATGCTATATATGGAACTAATGGAAATAAAGGAAGGGATTCTATGATTTAAATTTAATAAATATAGATTACCTACACTAGATCAACTAATCCTATAATAAATTGTATTTTTAAAAATCCAATGTTATACTATCCATAATCAATAAACTAAGAATAAAAGTGAGGGATAAAACATGAAGATACTCCATATCAACTCATATTATAGTGGAGGTAAATTTTATAAAAATCTATATGATAAACAAATTGAAAAAGGATTAGACATAGATGTATATGTACCAATATCAACAGCACTAGATCCATCAAAAGTAAGAAATGATGACTACAGTATAATAAGTCAAAACCATGGTAAATACGATAGGATATTTTTTCATCTAAAACATAAAAAGATATATAATGATGTAATAAAAAAATTTAAAATAGGAGAATATTCCTTAATCCATGCCCATTCACTTTTTTCCAATGGATATATAGCATATAAATTAAAACAAAATTATAATATCCCATATATAGTAGCAGTAAGAAATTCAGATGTAAATGTGTTCTTTAAAAAGATGATACATCTAAGGAAAATGGGGATTAATATTTTAAGAAATGCAGAAAAAATAATATTTTTATCACAACCATATAAAGAATATACAATAGATAGATATGTACCAGATAAATATAGGGATGAAATATATTCTAAATCCTTAGTAATACCAAATGGAATAGATAACTTTTGGTTTAAAAATGAAATAGTTGAAAGGGAAGAGCCAGATAAGGATAATCTTAACATAATATATGTAGGAGATATAAATTCTAATAAAAATATAGAAACAACTACCAAGGCTTGCCAGATATTATTGGACCAAGGATATAAAGTAAAATATAAAGTTATCGGAAAAATAAAGGACAATAAATATAAGGAGTTTATAGAAAATCATCCATTTATCCACTATGTACCATACTGTACAAAGGAAGAATTGATAAACCACTATAGAAATGGACATATATTTGTCATGCCTTCTAAACATGAAACCTTTGGCCTTGTATATGCTGAAGCTATGTCCCAAGGACTGCCTATAATATATACAAGGGGGCAAGGATTTGATGGACAATTTAAAGAAGGGATCATAGGATACTCAGTACAGTATGATTCAGAAGGAGAAATCGTAAAAAGGATTAAGGACATACTAGACCAGTACAAAAATATATCAAGTAATTGTAAACATATGGTAAATAAGTTTAATTGGACTGATATATCTAAAGAATATGAAGCTATATATAAAGAAATAGAAGGTGTTTAATTTCCAAATTTAATACGAACATATAAACTATCTAGCATTATCTGGAAAAATATGGTAGAATATTTGTAATCCTGAAATATATAGGAACCAAGTTAAGATAAATATAATAAATGGCCTGGCTATACGTAGCTGGGCTATTTTAAGTTCTATTTAAATAATTTAGTACTTGAATAGTAAATTTATATAATATAAAATAGTTTCTATAATATTATTACAAAACCCCTGGAGGAGAAAAAAATGGACGATAAAATAGAAGAAATAGATTTAAGAAAGATCATAGAAATATTATTAAAAAGAAAAGCAATCATAGGCATAATAACTTTAGCAGCAGTTATATTAGGCATGGGAACAAGTTTTGTACTTAGGGAAAACATATATGAATCAAGAATGACTATGCAAGTATCCAATAAAGAAAATGCACAGCAAAACAATTCAAACAAAGACTCCAAGTCTGTAGCTATACAAAATATGCTAGACTCTCTAGTACATTATTCAGATATGGATTTTGGATCCTATTTACAAGAAATCAAATCTGAAGAAGTCTTAGAAAAGACCATAAAGGAACTAAAACTAGAAGATAAATACACAACAAGTGACTTAGGTCAAAGACTAAGTGTCCAAGGAAATGAAGAAACACAAGTAATCACCCTTGTATTTCAAACTAAAGATCCAAAACTAGGAGTGGATATAGTAAATAGTATAGGAAAGAACTTCATATCCCATATTACAGAAAAGTCACAGGAAATGTCTATTCAGACACTTGAAGTAATTAAGGACCAAATGGAAGTAGAAAAAGAAAAGTATGAAGAAATCCTTAGAGAATATGAAAATGTAGTAACTAAATCCAACAGTGCCCATGGTTTAGAACTACAATTAGAAGGCGTATTTGAACAAATCGTGGAGTACAAGGCAGAGATAAACAATTTAGAAATAAAAAAGGCTGGAATAACAGCAGCCCTTGAAGAAAATGCAAAACATCCCCAAGGAAAAGGAGGAATCCTAGTCCAATCAGGAGAAGGGGATAGCTATCTATACATGGATGATGCAAAAAAGGCACTTAATGTAGAATTAGCAGATACTAATGCAAGAATAGAAAGCACTAAAAGACAGATTAGGGAATTAGAAAAAAGAGCCCAAACACTACAAGTAGAATATCAAAAAGCAGAATACAATCAAATTACAATAAGACAGAAGGTGGAAATAGCCAAAGAAAGTTATGAAGCCTTTGCAACCAAATACGAAGAATTAAATATGGCAAGTACAGTAGATATTGGTGAAATGAGTATAAGTATAATCTCAGAAGCAACATCATCAACTAGACCTGGATCTAATAAAAAACTAAAACTAGCCATATTCTTAATACTTGGGCTAATGACAGGTATAATAGTAGCCTTTATACAAGAATACTGGCAAAACACAGGAAATAGAGAGAATAAAAAAGAGAAGACAAATAAGGATAACAATAAAAAGTAAAGAATAAAAAGTAAAGTATAAATAGAGGTTGAGAGAAATCCAAAGATTTTTCTCAACCTCTATTTAATTTATAGGATAATTATACGATATATAGTGTATGACGCTAAAAAATGTAGGGCTTGTTACATATAGTTGAATATTGTGGAAAATAAAGTAAAAAAACTGGTTGAGAAAATTAGCAGTCTATGGTAAAATAAGGTCACGATGGAATAATTGTCCACATTTTATAGTATAATTAATATACCTATTTTGGTATGAGAGGGATATACTGTTAAAATACTATTGCCAAAATGGCAGCCATAGTGTATTATTAAAAGTATTGATTGGATAAATATCCCAGATACCCATGTAGTGGATACCAAAGCAGTAAATCATTAGATATTATATAAAATTTATATATAATATATAAGGCAAGACCTTAATAAATTAACTTGGTATTTTAAAAAAGAGGAGGGATATTCTAATCAAACCTAATTTTAGTTACCAATGTAAATTATAAAAAAGGGAGGAATTATTTTGAAGAAATTTAGTAAAGTATTGTCACTATTACTTGTATTTGCAATGATAGTGCCAGGAATAGCTCAAGCAGCAACTGTAGATGCTGAAGAAGCAGCAGTTGTTACAAGGATATCTGGCGGAAATAGATATCAAACAGCAGCAAATGTAAGTAATCAAAAATTTGGAAAGTCCAAAACTGTAGTATTAGCTAGTGGAGAAAACTGGCCAGATGCTTTAGCAGGAACAGCATTAGCAGGAGTAGAAGGAGCACCAATACTTCTAACAGCTGCTAGAAGATTACACCCTGATACAAAAGCAGAATTAATAAGTTTGGGTGCAGAAAAAGTAATCATAGTAGGTGGAGAAACAGTAATTCCAGCAGCAGTTGCAGATGAATTAAAAGCTATGGGATTAACTGTAGATAGAAAAGAAGGTTTAAAAAGAGAAGATACAGCAGTTGCAGCAGCTAAAGGAATGACTTCTAAAACTGCTATAATTGCAAATGGATATGAAAGTTTTGCAGATGCATTAAGTGCAGGAGCTTATGCAGGAATGAATGGAATGCCAATTCTATTTGTAAGACAAAATTCAGTACCAGCTGGAACATTAGAAGGATTAAAAGCTTTAGGTATTGAAAATGTAATCATAGCTGGTGGAACTAGTGCAGTAAGTGCTAAAGTACAAAGTGAATTAGCAGCTTACAATCCAACTAGAATCTATGGAGAAGTTAGAGAGGAAACTTCTTTAGCTTTTGCTGAAAAGTTTGAGAACAATAAAGAAGTAATCATAGCAAATGGATATGACTATGCGGACGCATTAGCTGGAGCAGCTTTAGGAGCAAAGATAGGTGCACCAGTTGTATTAGTTAATACAAATTCAATGAAAACTGTAGTTGAAGGATTCATAAAAGAAAATGCTGATAAAAACCACACTGTTATAGGTGGAACAAGTGCAGTATCTAACAATGTTGTGTCAGACATTGAAGAAATAATAGCTCCAGTTGAGAGTGAATTTAAAGTAGTTTCAGTAAGTGCTATTAATCCTACTACTATCAAAGTAGTATTTAACCAAGAGGTTGAAGAGTTAGATAGAGCAGATGTAGTAGTAACAAACGTAAAAACTTCAGATAGACAATATGTAAAAGAAGTAAAATTGGCTGAAGATAAGAAATCAGCTGAAGTTACTTTTTATGATGCTTTAGTAACAAAAAACACTTATAAAGTAGTTGTTGGTGAAGCAGAAAAAGAATTTGATTATGTAGTTGCTGACGCAGCTAAAATAGAAGCTGAAACTACACAAGTAGTAAAAGCTGGAGAACCTACAGCTATTGAATATAAAGTATTAGATGCTAATGGACTTGACGTTACTAATATAGCTAAAATTAAATTTGAATCAACACTTACAATTACTGATGGAAAAGTTAATTTAGCTAAAGGTACTCAAGGATTTGTATATGTAGTAGCAGTAGATAAAGATGGTAAAGAAATAGCAAGAAGTGAAAGAATAACAGTTAAAGCAGAAGAAACTAAGGCTGTTAAATTATTAGCTTATACAACAGATGGTGCAGATTTTACTGAAAAAGATTTTGAAGCTAAGCATTCAGTAAGAAAAGCTACTGGTGGTAAATTATCACTTTATGTAGAAGACCAATTTGAAGCAAAATCAGTAGCAACAGGCGTTAAATTTGAATCACTAAATAAAGAAGTAGCATTAGTTGACCAAAATAATGGTAAAATTACACCATTAAAAGTTGGTACAGTTGATGTTAGAGTAATAGTTGGAGATATAAACCAAATCGTTCAAGTAACAATAGAAGAAGATGCTAAAGTTGCTAGTATAGAATTAGATAAAGCTGAGATTAACTTATCAGACAAATTAAAAGAAGGTCAAAAAGTAAAAGTTACTGTTAAAGATCAATATGGTAAAGCAGTAGAAATACAAGATCAAGCAATTAAAGCTGAAGTTAAAGAAGAAGCTATTGTAACAGTTGAAGGAACTGGAAAAACAGATGATAAAGGCGTAGCAGAATTCACAGTTAAACCAGTTGAAGGAAAAGAAGGCAAAGCAGTAGTAGAATTTACACACGAAGTTACAGCAGCCGATGGTAAAACTTCCACATTCAAAACTACATTAACAGTAAATGTAGCAAAAGCTGATGTAGTTGATAACTATGTAGTTGAAGGATTTGAAAAAGAATTAGATAAATACGTAGACGAAGATAAAAATACTAATGATATGACACTAAGAGTATTTGGTGTAGATGCTAATGGAGTTAAGACAGGTGAAGTTACTGAGAACCTTACAATAAAAGTTCTTGATAAAGATGATAAAGAAGTAACAGGTGCGTTTGAAAACAATAGTAACAATAAGATTGTAGTTACAAATCTAACTGAAGACGAAACTTACAAAGTAGTAGTTAAAGTTGGAACTCTTACAGTATTTGAAGACACATTCACAGTTGTAGACACAAAACCAGAAGAAGCTAAACCAGTAGTAGAACAAATAAAAAGTTCAATAAAAGTAGAAAGAGATTCCGACTTGCAAACAGCTTTAAAAGATGCATTTAAAGTTACAAAAAATGGTGAAGGTGTAGATATTAGTGGATTCACATATGTTTCAGATAACACATCAGTAATTGATAATGATGGTATCAAGGATGTAGGAACTGCAACATTAGTAATCACTAAAATAAATGATAGTATTGAAGTTCCAAACTTAATGGTAAATGTAAAAGTGGGAATATTAACTGCTCCTGAAGGAAAAACTGAATTTACTATAGAAGAACAAGAAATTGATATTAAATACCTAGCTTCTAGATTAATGAATGAAGCGGGTACTGCACAAAAAGTTGTAACACTGGATGAAGTTAAAGAGTTTATTGATAGTGAATATGGTGTTAACTTTAAAGCTAGTAATATAGTATTAGAAGAGGGTAAACTTTCAATCAAAGGTGAGTTATTAAGCAGTGCAGATTGGAATAAAGTAAAAGAAAATGGGGATAAAACTATTCCTTACAGAATAACCGTTTTAAACACAAACAAAACTAATAAACTTGTTAAAATAGCTATGTATGAAGATGGAGTAGCTATATTTGAAGAAATTAAGTAATTAAGTAATTAAGAATTATTACTAACTTAATAGCAAATTACAAAATATACCCTCAGGGATTTTGACCTGAACCCATTTAGGTTTATAGGGGGAATAATAAAAACTATAGATGAGTGGGATCGTAAGATCCTACTTTTCATATTTTACTGGAAATACTTCAGTATAATTTCTATGCAGCCATCATCCTATATTCAATCGGTGTATATCCATCACATTTCTTCTGTGGTCTCTCATTATTATAACATTCTATATAGTCTTCTATATCTTTCTTTAATCCTTCGAATGTATCATATCCTTCTTTTTTTAATATTAAGTAATATCTTTCTGATTTAATTTTACCCCAATATGATTCCATTGGTCCATTATCTATACATTTTCCTGTTCTAGACATACTTTGGGTCATACCTTGAAGCTTTAACATTCGCTCAAATCCATATGATGTATATTGGAAGCCTCGATCGCTATGTATTAATGGTTCTGCTTTTGGATTCTTCTTTATCGCTTCCTTCAATGTATCAAAGACTAATTTGTTATTATTTGAATGACCAAATTGGAAGGCTACGATACTGTTATCATATAAATCCATAATTGCACTTAAATATGATTTTTTTCCATTCCCATACTTAAATTCTGTTACGTCAGTAACCCATTTCTCATTAGCTTTGCTAGCGGTGAAATCCCGATTTAATATATTATCTGCTATATGATGTGGATTTGTCTTTACATATTCGTTTTTCTTTCTTCTTGTTACTGATCTTATGCCCAATATTTTCATTAATCTATATATTCTTTTATGATTATATTTTTTACTAAGTTTCCTATTTACAGTTAATGTCATCTGTCTATATCCATAGATTCCATCAGCATCATCATAGATTTCTAATATTGCATCTACTAATTTTGTGTTTACAATTTCATTTTCTGATTTCCTTCTATTCCTATATTGGTAATACGCTTGTCTTGATACTCCAGCACATCCACATAGCTCAGAGATAGAGTAGCCTTCGCTGTAGTTCAGTTATGGCTGAATGAATTCTAAAGGCAGGAACTCGGCCTAACGAGATCTCTTCTTGAGTTCCTCTAATTTTTTTAACAAAGCATTCTCCACTTCTAATTCCCTGTTTTGTTTTTCGAGTTTTCTAATTTTAATCTTCAATTTATCTTCTTCTGTTAAAGATATTTCTTCCTTTGATTTTCCTCTTCTATCAATTAAGCCCTTTTCTCCAGAGTCTTCAAATTTCTTGACCCAGGAATAGACCTGCTGGTAGCTAACCGTGTATCTACCTGCAGTATCGATGTAATTGTAGTCGTTTTCTATACAATGTTTTGCTATCTTAACTCTTTCTTCATGAGTTGTTTTTCGACCTTTTTTCATGGATTTTGAACTTCCTTTCGAACAAGATTTTAACATCTCATTATTATTATACTTCAAAATCCAACTTCTTAAAGTCTTATGACTTCTTATTCCATACTTTTTACAAATATTTCTTAGAGAATCTACACCATTTAAATGATCTCTAACAGCAGAAATTTTTAATTCTTCAGAATATCTAGTTTTAGACTTTGATTCTACTAATCCATCTATTCCAAAAGTCTCATACATATTAGTCCAATCTAGGATAGCATCAATGCTTACATCGATTTCTTCTGCTAATTTAGTGACTGATTCACCATCTAGATACCTTTCAATTACTATTAGTTTTACTTTTGAATCATGTTTACTTCTAGACATATAAAAACCCCCTTAAAATTTTACAGGTTTTTATTATTTCATCTGTAAACTTTAAGGGGGTATGGTCATCTCCCTGAGGGTATGCTTTGTTTACTTAATAAGTTAAGTGGCTTACACCGATAATCGTTAAGTACTCCTAGGCATAAAAGAACCCCCACACCTTTGTTTAGGTATGAGGGCTCTGGATTGTTATACTGTAGCTATTTACTGCTACTGTTAGTAATTATTTTACTGTTACTAAATAGTTAGTTGCATCATCAAGATTTGCAATTCTGTTGCCTTCAAGGTCAGTGATGCTATAGCCCCATGCGTCTACGATGTAGTCGCCTGCTTCTAGAGTATCTGTATAAGTTACAGTAAGAGTGTTAGTGTCTGCATCCCAAACAACAGCTTTTACAACGTTTGGTAATGTATTATCATAAGCTCCATCTTCAACTTTATATACTGCTAGTTGGTTTTCAATCATATTAGCAGCAACAACTGTTGAATCAGCTTGATTTACTAATTGTATTTCTTCGTTGAATTTGTAAGAAATTGTCTTAGCAGTTGCGTTGTGCACAGGTGCTTCTACAACTGTTGGTGCAGTATTATCTTCAAGTTCTACTGTTGCACTATATGACTTAAGTGTCTTAGTTCCATTAAGATTTTTAACATTTGCTACTGTAAATACAACTGCTGGATCTGTTTTTTCTATAGATCCCTTAGGTAGTGTAATTACAGCTTCTTTTTGAGTTCCATCAAGTGTAATTGTAGTTCCTTCTGGAAGTGGTTTACCACCTAATGTATAATTAGCTAGGTCTGTTGCAGAACCAGCTACCGCTCCACCCTTAACACCTTCATCGAATGTAACAGTAATTACGTTTGTTCCACCTATTGCTGTACTTACTTCAAATTCAGTATCTGCTTTAGCATCACCAAAGTTAATAGTATAATTGAATGCTGCTGATTTGTTTCCTGCTTCAGATTGGTCAGTTACTAAGTCTTTAGCAAATGAAAATGCATATTCACCTATAATATCTTGAGCTGAATCAGCTGTAAATACTACTTTTTTATCTCCAGCTTTTACCTCTTTAGCTTTAAACATGTTAAATGTGGTATCAGCAAGGACTCCATTTGATTTTACAATTGAAGAAGTTACTTGATCCAATGTTTGACCTGTAGCTGGACTACCTGCTTTCAATCCTTCACTAAAGCTGATTTCAATTGATTCAACTTTATCATCAGAATCTTTTACTACATTATAGCCTGTCGCAACTGGCTTAACAGTATCTTTTGTTAATGTAACAGTTAGTACTGTATCAACTGTTTTATTTCCTAATGTGTCTTCCATATCTTTAGGTAATACTACACTAAATATGCGACTATCTTTATTTTCATAAATATTTACTTGAGTTACTTTAATTGTAAATTGCTTGTTATCTGTATTTGCAACAGGTGCTGCTGGATCTACAGTTACTGGTGATAATGTTTCATCTTTAACTGTAATACCTGTAACTTTAGCAGGATTCATTTCCTTGTTAAATGTTACTAATATTTCTTTATCATTTCCGCCTGCTGTTACTGTTGCTACTGGTCTTACATTATCAACTGCTACTGTAAAGCTTGCAGACATTGATACAACTTTATTACCTGCAACGTCTTCAGCATTAATAACTTCAACAGTATGAGTTTTACCTGTTTCAAGTTTCAATCCTGTTAATTCTAATTTATCTGAGTTAGCACCTGCAAACGGAGTCACAGTTGCATAACTACCATTAACCTTAACTAAAACGCCTGATTTAACTGGTTCAGTCAACTCAATTGTTGCTGCTTCAGCTATAGTACCGTTTGTAGTAGCTTTAACATTTAATATTTCCGGATCTACTTCGTCTTTATATGTCATTAGTCCAACATATTTTTCTGACTTAACTTTCGCATCGTCTTTTGATTTTATAGGTTCAACTACAACTGTAGCATCTTCTACATCAATTGCTGCTCCAGCTGTGTTAGCATCTTCTGCTGTCAAAGTCAATGTTTTCCCATCTGCTGATAATTTAGGATTAGTTAATGTAACTCCTGAAATATTAACTTTATATGGAGAAGTTGTTGTTGCATCTGCTTTATCTACTGGTTGACTAAATTTAACTTCAACAGTCACACCATTAATAGCACTTATCTCTACAAATAATCACTAATCTTATATAATAAATCCTATAAAATAATGAAAGGATGTTGTTATGAAGTATACAGAAGTAGTAGATAAGTTTCTAATGTACTTAGGAAGTATAGATAGGTCCTTGGAGACAATAGAAGGCTACAGGAAAGAACTAGAATACTTTAACAGATATCTGAAATCTATTTATATAAAAGATTTAGATGTAAAAGATATTACCTTAGAACATATAGAAGGATATATGTATGATATAAAACAGAGGGGTAAAGCAGATTCAACTAGGAAAAGGGTAGTATATATACTTCGTAGTTTTTATAATTATGCTTGCAAAAGAAAACTATGTGAAGAAAATCTACCGGCAACCTTGGAAAGTATCAAAACAAATCAGAAGGAGAGGGTGTTCTTAGATGAAGAAGAGATAGAGTTAATGTTTATACATGTAAGTCATCCTATATTAAAATCAGCTATACAAACTTTATATTATACTGGAATGAGAGTTTCAGAATTGACTAATCTTAGATTAAGGGATTTAGATATGGAGAATAGACTTATATATATAATAGCTGGCAAGGGAAATAAAAATAGAACTATTCCTATAAATAGTAAACTATATAAGATCTTGAAAGATTATTTAAAGGATATTAGACCAGTTGTAGATTCTGATAGACTTTTTTGTACACAAAGAAGTGGTAAGCTATCTAGCCAATATATTAACAAGACTTTATATCAAGCCCAAAAGGATAGTGGAATAGAAAAGCGAGTTTCTGCCCATGTTTTAAGACATTCCTTTGCTAGTCATCTAATAAAGTTAAACGTTCCTTTACCCTATGTACAAAAACTATTAGGACATGCTGATTTGAGGGTTACTAGTATTTATATACATCAAGATATGGGTCAGCTTAGAGAAGCCATAGATAAGATGTAAGATATATTAGGTATCATATTAGGGCATATCCAAGGATGTTTTAAACTCAGTCTTTACTGTTCATATTCTTAATAGTAGCTAATATGGGTATATAATAATCATATTAAAATATGGATACATAAATATAAGAAAGGAAGTGTAAGTATGCATTATAGAAGTATAACTAAGGATAATATTCAGATATCACCTTTAGGTTTTGGATGTATGAGGTTTCCCATACTAGATAATGATTCTGGGAAAATAGATGAAGGAAAGGCTATAGAAATGCTTAGATATGCTATAGATAATGGAGTCAATTATATAGATACTGCTTATCCATATCATAAAGGTAATAGCGAGTATTTAGTAGGAAAGGCTTTGAAGGATGGGTATAGACAAAAGGTTTATTTAGCTACAAAGCTTCCTAGTTGGCTAATGAAAACCTATGAGGATTTTGATAGGTATTTAGAAGAACAGTTGGAAAAATTGGATACAGAATATATTGATTTTTACTTATTACATTCCTTAAATAAAAAGCATTGGAAAAAGTTAAAACAACTAAATGTATTTAACTTCTTAGAAAAGGCTCAGGAAGTTGGAAAGATAAAGTATATAGGATTTTCTTTTCATGATGATTTAGATGTTTTTAAGGAAATAGTAGATTATTACGATTGGGATTTTTGCCAGATTCAATTAAATTATGTAGATAGGGATTATCAAGCAGGTTTAGAAGGTTTAAAATATGCTTATGAAAGAGAAATATCTACAATAATAATGGAACCTATCAAGGGAGGTAAACTAGTAAATCCATCACCAGAGATTAAGGAGTTGTGGGATGAAAATCATATCAAAAGAACCCCAGCTGATTGGGCTCTTAGATGGGTACTAAACCACAAAGAAGTATCCCTTTTATTAAGTGGTATGAGTAATCTTGAACAAGTGAAAGAGAATATAAGTACAGTTTCAGATGCAAGTCCAAATCATTTAAGTACTAATGAGTTAGATATAATAGACAAGGTAACAAAGATATATGAAGAGAAGACTAAGGTTGGCTGTACTTCATGTGAATATTGTCTTCCGTGTCCAGAAGATGTAGCTATTCCAGAAGTCTTTCAGGTATATAATGAACTATCTATATTTGGTACAGAAGAAAGTTCAAAAAATATGTATAAAAATTATATAGAAAAAGAAATAGATGCTTCAAGATGTATAGAGTGTGGAAGATGTGAAACACTATGTCCACAAAACCTTGAAATAATAGAGCACTTAAAAGAAGCACATGAAGTTTTAGCACTTGTTCCTAGTAAATAGGGAATATTGCTTATGGACTATATAAAATTAGTCTATGGAGATAGGATTTTTACTCAAGACTGTGAGATGATCTGTTTATGATACTTCCAAAGTAGACAGTCTAATTAATTAAAATTAGATTATCTACTTGGAGGTATTTTTTATGGGAAGAAAAAGGTCTAAAAGGAAAAATGCAGATTTAATTAAAGCAATACTATTTTAATAAATTAAAAAGCTTTCCTATTTAACTTTACTTTACACTAAACTTCATCTTTACATTTTCTTTTAATAGTTTCCCAGTTTTAGATTTAAGATTTTCTATATATAGATAATAAGTACCACTATTATAGTTTCTAGTAGGTGTAGCTATTATGGTGAAGTCATCTTTGCTATTAATATATATATCTGAAAGTAGATTTCCATAGTAGTCTTTGATGTAAACATTTTTATTGTTAATGGAGTTTTTATCTAAAGCTAGATTAAACTCTATGGCCCAACTTTTATTAGGAGCTACATTTAAACTTTCCTCCCATTTTTTGTATCCTGTATAGTCTTCTTCATCTATTTCAGAATCTTTTTCTACCTTTATTTCAAATTTTCTCTTTAGTCCTGTATCGTATTCTGTATAGTATATATAATCACCTTCCCTATATATATCTATAGAATGAACTTTATTTAATAAGGTTAAGCTGGTACCATCAAGCTTTATTTTATATAGATAGCCACCCTTTGAATAATTGCTAAAATATATCCAATCTGCAGCTATTTCAAAATAGGGTGCTCTTACATTGGTAATCTGTTCTTTTTTAAAGGTGTTTAAATCAAATTTATATATATATTCTTTAGATTTTTCATTACTGGCATAATAAATATAATTTTCTATACTTTTAGAAGAATCTATATCCCATAGAAATGAGTAATCCCTGCTAGTACATTTAGGATATTTATCATAGTCCCATATATGGGTCTTTTTCATTTCCTCATCACAAACATTTAAATATTTATATCTTACAAGACCTTTTCTATCGGGAATAGGATCGTTCCAAGTGGCATCTACATGATATTTTTTACCATCTATAGTTACTATATTCCAAGCATGGTCCATTTCGGGGGCTGCTAAGACTATACAATCTATGCCTATCTTGTCTAAAAGTAATTTCATGGCTTCAGAGTAACCTTGACATACACCAATACCTTTTACTAGTATTCCATAGGCATTATATGAATCTTTGGGAATAGTACCATTTTCATAGTTTTTTTGGTCATATTTTGTATTTAAAACTATATAATCGTGGATTGCCTTTTCTTTTTCAAATTCAGACATATTAGGTTTTATAACTGAGCTTATTATTTTATCTACTTTATTGTCCAATTCTTTTGTTTTAGATTGGATTACAGTTTTATCATAGATATATTTTGGATATATATTGATAACAATCTTAGAATCTAGATTATAAGAATATTTTAATCCACCAGTATAAAATATTTGAGGATTGTCTCCTAGGACTTTGAAATATATATCAGTTATTTTGCTAATAGGTATATTGAAGCTTTGTATATTAATATTATCCTCTAAGTTTATGAGGCCATCATATATTTTTGAGTATAGTTCTTCTTCTAAGCTATTACTAAGTAATTTAATATTATCAATACTAGATGAGTTATATTTCTCAAACCAAATTTCAGAAGATATTACATTAGAATTGTCTCCATTATTGGTTTCAGCATATATATTTGTGGAAACAAAGATACTTCCAATAATAAGTAATATTAATAATAAATTTCTTTTCTTAAACATAATAACCCCCTTGTGAAAATAAGTATAAATTTTCTTTATGATATTATATCATCAATTAGCCAATTATTTCCTAAAATACTACAAAAATAAACAATTATTTAAACCAATAGTAAAATCTTCTGATATAATACATATATGTACTAAAAGACATAGGGGGAAAGTTTATGAAAAGATTTAAGAGGTTTTTTTCTATTTTCATGATACTTTGTATGATACTGCCTAATATTAGTGAGGCAGCTAATATGAAGGTAGATAGAGAAGTGGATAGGATTTATGGACAAGATAGGATTGAGACAGCTATAAATGTAAGTAATAAGTCCTATCCTGGAAAGGCTAAGAGGGTAATTTTAGCAGGATATAGTGGAGGAGCAGATGCTTTGACAGGTACCTTTTACGCAGGTAAATCCGGAGCACCTCTTCTTTTGACTCGCAAGAATAGATTAGACCCTGAGGTTCTAAGTGAGATAAAAAGACTTGGGCCTGAAGATATAACCATATTAGGGGGAGAAGGTGTAGTATCTAAAGAAGTAGAGGATGCTTTAAGAAATAATGGATTTAAAACTAAAAGAATCAAGGGAAATAATAGAGTTGAGACTGCTGCTAATGTGGTAAAGTCCTATTATGGAAATAATAGTATACCTGAAGTATTTATAATAGAATATAATTCCTTAGTAGATGCTTTAGCTATTGGTCCTGTAGCTGCTAAAAAAGGAGTACCAGTTCTTATAAGTAGCAAAGACAGGATACCTAGTGAGACTTTACATGTTCTTCAAGATAATAATGTAAAGAAGGTCACTATTATAGGTGGGGAAAGTGCAATTAGCAAAACAGGCATGGCAGAATTAAAAAAATATGTACCCACTGTAGAAAGGGTAAGTGGTCCAAATAGAGTACAAACTTCCCTTGCCATAGCTAAAAAATATTTTCCAACCTTAGGTGCTACCATAGTTACAAATGGAGAAAACTATACTGATGCTTTAATAGGTGGATATTTTGCTGCTATAAAAAATTCTCCCATACTTTTAGCAAATAATAATAATAAAATTCATACAGATGTTTTAAGTTATATAAAGAATTCTCAGGCTAAACCCTTTGTACTAGGGGGAACAGCGGCTATAAGTTCTAATGTATTTGATTCTATAAAAAACGCTGTGGAGGAAACTATAATCACGGAACCAGAGTTACCTGAAAAACCAACGGAACCATCTAAACCTGAAGTACCTGAAAAACCAAAACAACCTATGGTCTGCTTAGACTATGGACATGGTGGGAATGATCCAGGAGCTGTAAATAAGGAAAATGGTAGAAAAGAAGCAGATGATGTTTTAGATGTTGGGATGGCTGTTGCTAGGGAATTAAGGAGTCATGGTGTTATAGTAGATGAAACAAGAACAGAGAATAAGAGGGTAGAGCTTGAAGATAGAGCTAAATTTGCAAATAAAAAGGACTATGATTATTTTGTATCCTTCCATAGAAATTCCTTTTCTTCATCAGCAGCCCATGGTGTGGAAACATTTACTTCTAAAGGAGCAAGTGTAAAGTCTAGGGAATTAGCTGAAAAAATTCAAAAAGCCTTAGTGGATATAGGATATTATAATAGAGGTGTAAAGGCTGAGAATTTTTATGTATTAAGGAATACAAAAGCACCAGCAGTTTTAATAGAAATAGGATTTATCAGTAATGATAAAGACAATCAGATATTTGATGCTAAAAAAAGTCAAATCATAAAGGCCATATCCGGTGCAATTTTAGATCAGTTGGGGATGTAGTATGTCTATGGCCAGTATATATGGGGATAAAATATAAAAAGTTATATATAAATCTGTAATAGGAAAAGAAAGGAGATATATATGAAGAAAACTTTCAGAAAAGGTATTAGTTTGGTTATGGTGTTATGCATATTATTAGGTGGAATAAATTTTGCTTATGCCAATCCAAGTGATGTAATCAAGTTTGGCTCACCATTGTTAGAGAGAGCTGTAAGATTGAAAATAAACAAGCCAGGAGGAGATATTCTAAGGTCAGATGTTGAAAAGATTACAAGCTTAGATGTATGGGGTGATAATCAAACATCTGCAGCAAATCTAAGGGGCATAGAAAATCTTACTGGTTTAAAGAAATTAAGATTACAAGATTGTACTATTTCAGATATTACTTTATTATCTAATTTGACAAACCTAGAAGAGCTAGTTCTTGATGGAAATAATATTAGCAATATTAGTCCTTTAGAAAGTCTTAAAGGTTTAAGACATTTAGATTTAAGAAATAATAAGATAAGTAATTTGAATGGTATATCAGGATTGGTTAATTTAGAAGCGTTAAACTTAAAAGACAATCAAATTATAGATATTACTCAACTTAAGGATTTGACAAAACTAAAAGAATTGGATATGAACAACAACTTAGTAAGGGATATAAGTTCTTTATCAGGACTTTCCTATATACGTAAACTTAGTTTAGAAAACAATCAAATTAGTAGCATAAGTTCTCTATCTAATAAAAGGGATTTAAAATATTTAAATTTAGGAAAAAATAGCATATCAGATATATCTGCTTTAAAAAGTTCTACAGGAATGATTTGGTTAGAGTTAGGTGGAAACAATATTAAAGATATAGGCTACATATCTTCTATGGCAGGACTGAAACTTTTATCATTATCAAATAATGGTATTTCTAATATAGATTCACTGGAGGAGATTAGAGGATTATTATATTTAGACTTAGAGGGCAATAAAATAAATAATGTGGATCTATTGTCTAATATGAAAGGTCTTCAGTACATGAATTTAAATAATAATCTAATAGATAATATAAATCTATTTTTTAATGAGAATAATCAATTTATATTTAATGGAATCAATTCACCTAAATACAATATAAATATTGTTATTCAATGGAATAATAGTGATTCTATGTCTAATTTACCTAATGTAGGTATGTATGATATCCAAGGTCAAGAGCCTTTGAGACTAAAAAACAATAAGATATCTGATAGAAGAATAAAAAGGTATAAGCCAGTATTGGATAAACACTTGAATATGAACTTTAATTTTGGTTCTCAAACTCCTGTAGATCCAGTTATAAAAAATAAACGTATTGATGGATCAAATAGATATGAAACTGCAGCAAAAATAGCAAAACAATTATATCCAAATGGAGTAGATACAGTAATCATAGCAAGGGGAGATACTATAAACGGAACTCCCCAAATAGCAGATGCATTGGCTGCTAGTCTATTGGCAAAGAGTGAAAATGCACCTATTTTATTAACAGCTAGTAAATCATTATCTTCATCTACAAAGCAAGCCATAAAGGATTTAGGAGCTAAAAATGCCATTGTAGTAGGTGGAAAAACTACTATAACAGATAATGTAATAAAGGATTTAGGTATTTCTGCCACTAGAGTATTTGGAGATGATCGTTATGGAACTGCTGAAGCCATAGCCTATAAATCAAATACAACATCTAAAACTGCATATATAGTAGATGGATATGCACTAGCTGATGCCTTAGCTTCAGGACCTTTGGCCTCAGAAACTGGGAATCCTATTTTACTAGTAAAGAAAAATAGTGTACCAACTGAAACTAAAAATGCAATCAATAAATTAGGTATCGAAAACATATATATAATCGGTGGAAAAAGTGTAGTAAGTGATAAAATAGCCACAGAGCTTAAAGGCATATCAGGAGTAAAAAGTGTAAATCGTATAGGTGGAAATGACAGATATGAAACCAGTGCATTGGTTGCTGAGAAGTTTTGGAATAGCAATGAGGATATTATGTTTGCAAATGGTTTATCTATGGTAGATGCGGTAAGTGCTTCAACATTAAGAAAACCATTATTATTTGTAAGTCAGAGATCAGTAAGGCCTGAAGTTCAGAAGTATATTATAGGAGCTAAATCCTATACATTAATAGGTGGAAAAACTGTAATACCAGAATCTATAAAAAACCAAATTATAGATGGAATATTATATTAGAATAATAGACGCCACAAGTATTAAAATTTTAATATTTGTGGTGTTTTTTTATGTTTTTGTTGTCTATGGAAATATGGTTTTCAATGTAGCAATTTAATTAGAGATATGGTATAATATTTATTATTCAATCATTGAATGAATACAAAAGCAAAGAAGGTGAGAACGATTAATTATATAGATGATATTAGATTTTTTACTCCTAATTCAAGACTAAAGGAATTGATGCTGTTACAATATATGGAGGAAAATCCCACTACAACTCAAAAGGAAATGGGAGATATAATAAATGCAGCACCTTCTATGGTAAATGTATATTTAAATGAGTATGAGGAAAAGGCTTATATTGAAAGGGAATATCTTTCTCCAAGAAAGGTAATTTACAGGGTTACATCTGAAGGAGTTAAGCGAAAAAACTTCCTGATTATAAATTATCTTCATGAACTTCTCAAACTATATAGATTGGCCAAGGAAAATGTAGTTAGCTTCTTTAATGATCTTGCCAGTAGGGGTTATAGGGATATACTTCTATATGGGGCTGGAGAAGTGGCAGGAACTATACTTGAAATAGTAAGGGATAGGGAGTTTGATTCCATAAGGGTAGTAGCCATCATAGATGATGAAGTTAGTAAAAGGGAAGAAGAGTTAGGATATAAGATTATTTCCAGGGATGAAATAGATAAGTATAAGCATGATGCCATAGTCATTACCAGCTATACTTATGAAGAAGAAATAAAATCAAGATTAGAAGAAATAAATTATCCAAAGGAAAATATCATTAGGTTTTTTAGCAATTAATCTATAATTATATAAAATGAAAGGAGACTGTATTATGAAAATACCTTTTTCACCACCAGATATTACACAGGAAGAAATAGATGAGGTAGTAGATACTCTAAAATCTGGATGGATAACAACAGGACCTAAGACAAAATCACTGGAGAAAAAAATAGCTGATTATACCAATGCTTCAAGGGCAGTATGTCTAAATTCAGCTACTGCTGCCATGGAAATGACACTGAGACTTTTAGGTGTAGGTGAAGGTGATGAAGTAATCACATCTGCTTATACATATACTGCTTCTGCCAGTGTGATCCATCATGTAGGAGCAAAGATAGTATTAGTAGATACTGCCAAGGATTCCTTTGAAATGGATTACGACAAGTTGGCAGATGCCATTACTGAAAATACAAAGGCTATTATACCAGTAGATATAGCTGGAAGAATGTGTGACTATGATAGGATATTCAAAGTACTAGAAGAAAAGAAGGAACTATTTAAACCAACAAATGAAATTCAAAAATCATTTGATAGAGTAATAGTAGTTGCAGATGCAGCCCATTCCTTTGGTTCTACATATAAGGGGAGAGCCAGTGGGGAAGTAGCAGACTTTTCCTGTTTTTCTTTCCATGCAGTAAAAAACTTAACTACTGCTGAAGGTGGAGCTGTTACTTGGAGGGGTATATCAGGATTTGACAATGAAGACATATACAATGAGTTTATGCTTTTATCCTTACATGGTCAATCTAAGGATGCATTGGCTAAGCTAAAGCCTGGTGCTTGGGAATATGATATTGTAGCTCCTAATTATAAGTGCAATATGACAGATATTATGGCTTCCATAGGTCTAGTACAGCTTAGGAGATATGATGGACTGCTAAAAAGAAGAAAAGAGATAATCAATATGTATGATGAAGGACTAAAAGGGGAAGAAGTACAAGTATTGAGACATTTTACAGATGATATTTCTTCCAATGGACATTTATACTTAGTTAGATTATTAGGTAAGGACGAAGACTATAGAAATAAAGTAATAGAAAAAATGGCAGAAAAAGGTGTAGCTACTAATGTTCACTATAAGCCATTACCTATGCATACTGCATATAAGAATTTAGGATTTGATATAAAGGATTATCCAAATTCCTTTGATATGTATAGAAATGAGATAACCCTTCCTCTTAATACTTTGCTTACAGATGAGGAAGTGAATTATGTAATAGATACATTAAAAGAGGTATTGCATAAGGAGTTGATATAGTGAAAAATATAATGATTCTTGGTGCAAATACATTGCAAATTCCACTGATTCAAGAGGCACAAAGAATTGGATTTAATACAGTAGTAGTATCTCCAAATAAGGAGGAACCTGGATTTAAGTATGCTACTTATCCAATATATGCTGATGTAAAAGATCAGGAACTATTATTAAAATATGCAAGGGAATATGATATAGCAGGAGTGATTACAGATCAGACTGATATACCTGTAAGGACTGCTGCATATATTGCCGAGAATATGGGGCTACCAGGTATTGGATATGAAACAGCTACTTTATTTACAGATAAATTTTTGATGAGGGAAAAATGTAAAGAGCTAAATATCCCTACTTTAAAGTATAAATTAGTGAAAAATATAGAAGAAGCTATTGAATTCTTTGATGCTTTAGAGGGAGATGCTATATTAAAGCCAGTGGATAATCAGGGTAGTAAGGGTGTATCTAAAATAAACTCTAAGGAAGTTTTGATTGAAAAATTCCAAGAAGCTATGGATTATTCCAAATCTCAATCAGTACTAATAGAGCAGTATGTAACTGGTAGAGAGTTTGTAGTGGAAGGCTTGACTTATGATTATGAATTTCAAAATCTAATCTGTGGAGATACACATTATTTTAATATTCCAGATGTATTTTCTGCCACTACTAGGATATTTCCATCTACTGCAGACAAGGACCTAGTAGAAAGAGTAAAGGATTTAAATAGAAAAATAGTTACTGGATTTGGCCTAAAACAAGGGATTAGCCATAGTGAATTTATAATGGACGGAGATGAAATCTATTTAATAGAAACTGCTGCAAGAGGTGGAGGGGTATTTATATCTTCAGACCTGATTTCCCTATCTACAGGGCTAAATACGGAAAAGTTTTTAATCGAGATGGCTACTGGTACACTAAAGGAAGTTCCAGAGATTAAAGATACTGGTAAAGTATGTTGTTATATGGCATTTTTCTTACCTGTGGGGGAAGTGGTATCTATAGAGGGAGTTCATAAGGTTAAGGAGCTTTCATACACCCATAGGGATAATCTAGATACTATATATATGGGACTTAAGACAAAACCCTTTGTAGACAAGACTGCAAGGAAGTTTATTATTGTAAGTGGAGATAGCCATGATGAGTTGATAGAGAATATGAAGGCTATAAAGGATGCTTTACAAATAAAGGTAAAAACAGATCAAGGAATAGAAGGACCTATTTGGAATTAGTTATCTATTCCATGGGAAATTAGACGAAAGGTGTTTTTAAATGTATAAATATGTAAAAAGATTTTTAGACATTTGTTTATCCATATTGATATTGATTCCACTATTCTTTGTATTTATCATAGTTGGTATAGCTATAAAATTAGATGATAGGGGGCCAATATTTTATCTATCTGATAGATTAGGAAAAGATGGAAGGACCTTCAAGATGTTTAAGTTTAGATCTATGAAGGTAAATGCAGAGGATATTAGAAATAAGGATGGAAGCACATACAATTCTCCTACTGATCCTAGGGTCACTAAGGTTGGGAAGTTTCTTAGAGAAACTAGTATTGATGAACTTCCACAGTTTATCAATGTGTTGAAGGGAGATATGAGTCTTATCGGTCCTAGACCAGGATTGCCAGATATGTTTCCTAACTATGAAGAAGATGAAAAGGGCAAGGTTTTAGTTCGTCCTGGAATTACTGGATATACTCAAGCCTTTTACAGAAATACTATATCAGCAAGGGAAAAAAGACTAAAGGATGCATGGTATGCCCACAATGTATCTTTTTCCTTAGATTTGAAGATATTTTTTAAAACCATAAGTATCGTATTGAAAAGGGAAGGTATCTATACCAATGATACAAAGGATATAGAATTGAACAAAGAAAAGAAATAGAGCAAATAACTAGAAAGAGGGAATAAACAGATGAAAACCATATGGTTTGTAAGCCATTCTGCCATGCCACCTCATCTGGCTATGAGAGTAAGGACTAATTTAATGGCAAAATATTTGAAGGAAAAAGGCTACAATGTATATGTAATTGGGGCCAGTACCATTCACAATACAGATATAAATCTAATAGAGCCTGGTGATAAAAGAAAATATATAGAGAAGGAATATGATGGAGTAAAGTATATTCATGTAAAGGCATCTAATTATACTGGTAATGGATTAAAGAGAATAAGAAATATGTTAGAATTTCCTATACATCTTTATCAAATAAGGAATGAAATAAAGGATAAGCCAGATATTATAATAGGTAATCCTCAATCTGTATTTGGGGTAATACCTTACTGGGTCTCAAGAAAATTAAATGCTAAATATATAACTGAAGTCAGAGACTTATGGCCGGAATCCATAGTAGTATACAAAGGTTTTTCTAGAAAAAATCCTATTATTTGGATGATGTATAGGTTTGAAAAATGGATATATAAAAAGGCCCATAGAATAATATTTACTATGGAAGGTGGAAGAGACTATATAGTTGATAAAGGTTGGGATAAGGATATCCATATGTCTAAAATTCATCATATAAACAATGGAGTGGACTTAGATATATTTAATAAAAATAAACAGACAAATATAGTCGAGGATGAAGATTTAGATAATGATGATATATTTAAGGTGGTATATACTGGTTCCATAAGAGAAGCCAACAATGTAAGAAAGATTGTTGATGTGGCAGAAGCTATTAAGAATAAGGAATATAAAGACATAAAGTTTTTAATATATGGAGATGGACCTGATAAGAAGGTTTTAGAAAAGCATTGTTTAGAAAACAATATAGACAATGTGTCCTTTAAAGGACATATAGATAAGAATAAAATACCATATATACTTAATAAGTCAGATTTAAATATAATGCATTTTCGTCAAAGTAGTTTAAAAAAATATGGATCTAGTATGAATAAGATGTTTGAATACCTTGCCAGTGGTAAGCCTTCCATATCTGATTGCAAATTTGGATATGATTTATTTACTAGATATAAGGCTGGTCTATCTATTGACAATGCAAATGTTGATGAACTGGCTGAAGGGGTTCTAAAGTTTTACAACATGGATGAAAAAGAGTATAATAATTACTGTGAAAATGCATTAGAGGGAGCCAAAGATTATGATTATAAGGCTTTAGCAAATAAACTAGAAGAGGTAATCCTAACATTGGATGATTAATAAAGGGAGGATATATATGCATATATCATTGATAGATTTAAAAAGACAATATGAAACCATAGCTGAAGATGCAAATAGAGAAGCATTAGATGTGTTATCTGGTGCTCAATATATAATGGGTAAAAATGTAAAGGAATTTGAAAAGGAATTTTGTGAATATGTTGGAGTCAAGCATAGTATTTCTGTAGGTAATGGAACTGATGCTTTAATAATAGCATTAAAAGCTCTTGGCATAGGTGAAGGCGATGAAGTGATTACCACTCCATACACTTTCTTTGCTACTGCTGAAAGTATATCCTTTGTAGGGGCTACTCCAGTATTTGTTGATGTAAAGCTAGATACTTTTAATATTGACCCTTCAAAGGTAGAAGAAAAGATTACTGATAAGACTAAGGCTATTATGCCTGTTCACATATTTGGTCAACCTTGTGATATGGATGCTATAAATGAAATAGCTAAAAAACATAATCTATATGTAATAGAAGACGCTGCTCAAGCCATAGGTTCTGAGTATAAGGGCAAGATGATAGGCTCACTATCTGATATAGCTACATTTTCATTTTTCCCAACTAAGAACTTAGGTTGTGCTGGTGACGGTGGTATGATAGTAACAAATAATGATGAATTAGCTACCATATGTAAGGCACTAAAGGCTCATGGTAGTGGAGAAAATGGACAAAAAGCATTTAATCTATTAAACGATATAGATGGAGAAATTGCTGCTGATGATTCATCTGACAATACAGTATATAATCCACTGAAATACTATAATTACTTAATAGGTCATAACTCAAGATTAGATGAGATACAGGCTGCCATATTAAGGGTTAAATTAAGGGAACTAAATAAGTGGAATGATGGTAGAAGAGCAAATGCCGAATTTTACAATGAAGGCCTAAAGGATACAAATCTTGTAACTCCATATGAAGATAAAGATGTGAAGCATATATATCATCTATATATATTACAATCTGAAAAGAGAGCTGAGCTAGTATCTTATTTAGGAGAAAAAGGTATAGCCACTGGAGTATACTATCCAGTACCATTACATCTTCAAAAAGCATATGTGAATTTAGGATATAAAGAGGGAGATCTACCAAATGCAGAACACCTATCCCATAGAACTTTTGCAATTCCTATGTTTGCAGAGTTAACTGATGAGGAAAAAACATATATTGTGGAAACAATAAAGGAATTTGGTGAATAATATGGAAGAAAAGAAGTATTTTGTTCATGAATCAAGCTATGTAGATGAACCATGTGAAATAGGGGAAGGTACCAAAATATGGCACTTTTCGCATATAATGAAGGATTGTAAAATAGGAGAAAGATGTAATATAGGACAAAATGTGGTCATATCTCCTAATGTAGTCATAGGAAACAATGTAAAGATACAAAATAATGTATCTGTATATACAGGAGTAGTTTGTGAAGATGACGTATTTCTAGGACCTTCTTGCGTATTTACAAATGTAATAAATCCAAGATCTTTTATTGAAAGAAAGGAAGAGTATAAACAAACTGTAATCAAAAAAGGTGCATCTATAGGAGCAAATTCTACTATAGTATGTGGATATGATATTGGAAGATATGCATTTATTGGAGCAGGTGCTGTAGTTACTAAGGATGTGCCAGACTATGCCTTAGTAGTAGGAAATCCTGCTAGGATTTTAGGATATGTATGTGAATGTGGAAATAGACTGGAAAAGATAGATAATGGATATAAATGTGGTATATGTGATAAAGAATATGAAAAATCAAATGAAAATCTTATCCCAAGGGAGTAATGAAAATGAAATTAAAACAACAGTTATTGGAAAAAATAAATAATAAGGAAGCATTAGTAGGAGTAATAGGTTTAGGTTATGTAGGATTACCCTTAGCTGTAGAAAAGGCTAAGGCTGGATACAAAACCATAGGCTTTGATGTTCAAGAGGAAAAAGTAAATCTTGTAAATGAAGGACACAATTATATAGGAGATGTTGTAGATTCTGATTTAGAGTATTTAGTTAAAGAAGGTAGACTTTCTGCTACATCAGATTATTCTTTTATTAAGGATTTAGATTTTGTAGCCATATGTGTGCCTACTCCGCTGGATATGTACAAACAGCCAGATATTAGTTATGTAAAATCATCTGCTATTGAAATATCTAAGCATCTAACTAAGGGGACCATAGTAGTACTTGAGTCTACTACTTATCCAGGAACTACTGAAGAGTTACTATTACCGATATTAGAAGAAGGATCAGGATTAAAATGTGGAGAAGATTTTTATTTAGCATTTTCTCCTGAAAGAGTGGATCCAGGTAATTTAATATATAAGACAAAGAATACTCCAAAGGTAGTAGGAGGAATAGGAAAAGATGCTACTGAAATAGCTGCTGCTATGTATAGATCGGTTTTAGATAGTGATATATTTGAAGCTTCATCACCTAGAGTAGCAGAAATGGAAAAGATACTTGAAAATACTTATAGAAATATAAATATTGGTTTAGCCAATGAAATGGCTATTATATGTCATAAAATGGGAATCAATGTGTGGGAAGTTATAGAGGCGGCTAAGACAAAGCCTTATGGTTTCCAAGCATTTTATCCTGGACCAGGTCTTGGTGGGCACTGTATACCTCTTGATCCATATTATTTATCATGGAAGGCAAGGGAATATGACTATCACACTCAACTTATAGAGACTTCTGGAATAATAAATGATAGTATGCCATCTTATGTAATAGAAAGGGCTAGTAAGATTTTAAATAGATTTAAAAAGCCACTTAATGGTTCCAAGATATTGATACTAGGTATTGCTTATAAACAAGACATCGATGATTATAGAGAAAGTCCAGCTTTAAAAGTAGTAGAAAACTTTGAAAGTGAAGGATGCATAGTTGATTATTATGATGCTTATATTCCAGAGTATAAGCACAATGGAAAAGTTAGAGTTGGAAAGAAAGAATTAACTAAAGAAGTTCTTCAAGAGGCAGATCTAGTAGTAGTAACAACAAGTCATACAAATGTAGACTATGGATTTGTTCAAAAAAATGCTAAGTTTATATTTGATACTAAGAATGCAATGAAGAATGTAGAAGACAGAGATAATATTGAGTTGTTATAGGAAGGTGGCCAGTAAATGACTAAAGTTAAATTTGGTATAATTGGATGTGGAAGAATATCTGCAAGACATGTAGATGCTTTAATTAGCCATAAGGATGAGGCAGAACTAGTTGCAGTATATGATATCATAGAGGCACCTGCCATAGATAAAAAAAGTCAATATGAATCAGCTATAGATGGTGCAGATGTAAAGGTATATACAGATTATGAAGCTTTTTTAAATGATAATAATATAGATGTGGTTACCATAGCTACTATAAGTGGATATCATGCACAGCAAGCTATTGATTGTTTAAATCACAATAAACATGTTCTGATAGAAAAGCCAATGGCTTTGTCCTTAGAAGATGTAGATAAAATAATTGCACTAGGTAAGGAAAAGAACAAAAAAGTATGTGTATGCCATCAAAATAGATTTATTCCAGCGGTGCAAAAATTAAAACAAGCCATAGATGAGGGTAGATTTGGTAAGCTAGTTCATGGAACAGCACGTACATTATGGGCAAGAGATGATAATTATTATAAACAAGCTTCTTGGAGAGGTACAAAAGAATTAGATGGTGGTACTTTGATGAACCAGTGCATACACAATATTGACTTATTACAGTGGATGATGGGTGGAGAAGTAGAGAGACTTAGTTCTGAAACTGATACTTTTATAAGGGATATAGAAACAGAAGATTTTGGAGCTATGCTAATGAGATTTGCAAATGGAGCTGTTGGTATAGTTGAAGGAAGTGTATGTGTATATCCTAAGAATTTAGAAGAGTCCCTAGGTATATTTGGTGAAAAGGGAACGGTAGTTTTATCAGGAAATAAAATAAAGACTTGGCAGTTTGCAGATGAAAAAGATTATGATACTCTTGATTTTGATGAAACCAATCTAGGACATGCTCCTTTATATAAGGATTTAATAGATGCTATAAATGAAGATAGAGAGCCTTTAGTAAATGGTGAAGAAGGCAAAAAAGCTATAGAAATAATATTAAATGCATATGGAGCCAATTAAATTTTTTAGAGGAGATTAAAAATGTATGTATTAGAAATAGCTAGAGGTTATCCAACAAGTAAGTATAAACAAAATGGTATATTTGAATTTGACCAAGCAAAAGCTTTAGTAGCTGAAGGTTGCAAGGTTGTATATGCATCTATAGATATACGTTCTATTCGTAGATGGCGACAATGGGGTATGGAGAAAAAAATTATAGATGGTGTCCATATATATGGAATAAATATACCAATTGGAAATGCACCTAAATCTATACAAGATAAGGTGAGTTTATGGGCTTTAAGGAAATTATATAAGATTATCCTAAAGGAACAGGGACAACCAGATATACTCCATGGTCATTTTACAAAAATGGGATACTATGCTTCTTGGTTAAAAGAAGAAAGTGGTGTGCCTTTGGTAGTTACTGAGCATTCTTCTTTGATGAATAAAAAGGATATATCAGAGAGACAGAGGATGATGGGTTCTAAAGCATTTAAGGAAGCAGATCAGTTGATTTCAGTTAGTGATTCATTATCTGAAGTCATAGAATATAACTTTGGTGTTAAATCCAAATATATACCAAATATAGTAGATACAGAATTGTTTTCTTATAAAGGAGAAAAGAACCATAAAAGATTTAGGATCATTTCCACGGGGAACCTCGTATATACTAAGAGGATGGATTTAGCTATAGAGGCTTTTAATAGAGCCTTTAAGGATAATCATAATGTGGAGTTAATAATATTTGGAGATGGCCCAGAAAGAAAAAAATTAGAAGAATTAGTTCATAAATATGATTTAAAAGACAATATTACCCTATGCGGACAAAGGTCACGGGAAGAAATAGCAGATGCTCTTAAAGATGGAGACCTGTTTGTATTACCATCTCAAACAGAAACCTTTGGTGTAGCATATATTGAAGCTTTAGCATCTGGTACACCAGTTATTGCAACTAGATGTGGTGGACCAGAAATGTTTGTTGATGAACATAATGGTATAATGGTTGATGTTGATGATATTGATGCCTTGGTAGAAGCTATGGTATATATGTACAACAATATTGAAAACTATGATAATGAGAGAATATCAGAAGATATAAAGAGAAAGTTTTCCCCTAAAGCCATTGCACAAGAGCTGATTCTAACTTATAATGAAGTATTGAAATAGAAAGATTTGAGGAGATATTATGCTACAACAACAGAGTAAGTCAAAAATTAATCTACTATTGATAAAACTATTAGCGTTTTTTATTGTATTGACTCCACGTTTACCAATTAGTAGCTCCCATGCAATAAGGATGGAGCAAGTACTTGTAATAGGTATATGTTTTTATGCTATGGTGCGATTTCTTATATTTAGAAAGCTTACTATTCATATATCCCTATTTCCAGTAATGTTTATATTGTTTAGTATGTTTATATTGTACTCAATATTTAATGGTTATTTTCATGGATATAGAATAGTTTTAAATGACTTTTTTGAGCTGTATAAAATTATAATCTATATTGGTACATTTTTAATAACTGCTACTCTTATTAATGATCAAGAGGATAAAGTAGAGATATTAAAGTTTTTAAATATACTTATTTGGATAAGTGGATTAATAGCTATAACTCAATATTTTAATGTTCTTGGACTAAATGAAAAATATGTGAAAATAATTGCTCCTACTCAATACTTAACACTAGTAGATGGATACAAGAATCCAAGGGTAATTAGTTTATCAGATAATCCAAATGTCTATGCAGTTATAGTTGCTATAGGAGCTTTGATTAGTTTAGGTTTATTCTTTTATGAAAAAAAGAAATATAATATTATTATCTTTGGTATTGATTATATAGCATTATTAATGACACGTTCTAGGACAGGATTTATTTTATCTGTAGTTTCTATTTTTATATTCTTTATACTTGGCCTAAGGGAATATACACGTAAAAAATCCATAGGCATAGGAGGAAGGATTAAGTTAATGTTTGGCATAGGTGTATTTGGAGTAGCTTTTATGGCGCTAGTGTTTTTTGTGGCACCTGATGCATTGACTTGGAGGCTTAAGGAAATATTAGATATATCTTCAAGTAGGTCATGGCAACTTCGTTTGGCAAACTGGAGTGAACATTTTAATTATTTTTTAGGATGTCCAATACTAGGAATGGGTCCAGTAAAAGCTATAAAGTACCAATATAATGCGGATAATGAATGGTTAATATTATTAAAAAAATATGGAATAGTTGGTACCATTTATTTTATAAATATGTTTTTTATACCAGTTTTAGCCCATTGGCGTAAATTAACTAATAATCTAATAGGAAAGATATATATATCAACTTTAGTAGGGGCCATATTATACATGGTACCTGCAGCACTATTTCACTCCTTCCAGTTAATGGCACTTATAATGATACTGGCAGGAATGTCATTTTCAAGCTCAAATAGTCTAAGAAAAATAAAGTTTTAGACATGTAAGCTGAATACTTAATATAAGGTGGAAATATGAAAAAATCAAACAAAGCAGCTAAGTCTGCATTAATAATTATGACTTTTTCCCTAGGAAGCAAATTCCTAGGGTTCATTAGAGAGACCCTCATAGCCAATAGGTTTGGTTCAGGAATGGAAACAGATGCCTTCTTTGCTGCTCTAACGGCAACAGGGCTTTTGACTAATCTTATTAGTGTAGCCATAGGAACTACATTTATTCCAGTATTATCTGAGATAGAAGCGAAGGAAGGGAAAGAAGGCAAAATAAACCATACCAATAATATGATAAATATATTATTAGTACTTTCTATTGTCTTGTCTATTTTAGGAATATTAGCAGCTCCTCTAATAGTAAAGCTACTAGCCAAAGGTTTTGAAAGTGAACAGTATTACTTGGCTATAAAGCTGACAAGAATAGGATTACCTATGCTTATTTTTAGTTCCCTCATGGGAGCCTTAACTGGTTTTTTACAAAGTGAGCAAAGGCATACTTCAACTGCAGCAATAGGTATTCCCTTTAATATGGTTTATATTTTTTTTCTACTGTTTTTATCGAAAACTTTTGGTATAGTTGGACTTATGGTAGCAGCGGTTTTAGCTGTATTAGGACAATTGTTGATACTAATTCCAGAATCTAAAGTTGCAGGATATAAATATAGTTTTATATTTGATATAAAAGATAAGTATATAATAAGGGTTCTTTGGTTAAGTGTTCCTGTACTTTTAGGAGTAGCAATTAGTGACTTGAATGCTATTATAGATAGAAGAATAGCTTCAACTTTACAAATAGGAAGTATTTCTGCTCTAAGTTATGCAAATAAATTGAACGGTCTTATACTTGGAGTGTTTATATCTGCTATTGCAACAGTTATTTATCCTATATTATCTAAAGAGGCAAATGAAGATAATATGGAAGGAGTAAAAGAAAGTTTAGGATATGGAGTAAATTTAATAATCCTTATAACTATACCAGCTACCATAGGATTGATTACATTGGCTGAACCTATAGTTAGAGTTGCTTTTGAAAGGGGAAAGTTTGATGCTGCTGCAACATTGATGACTTCTAAGGCCTTAGTATTTTATTCTGTAGGTCTTATTGGAGCTGCTCTAAGGGTACTTTTAGCAAGAACTTTTTATTCATTACAGGATACTAAGACGCCAATGATCAATGGTACTATATCTATAGTTGTTAATGTAGTATTAAACTTGATATTGGTTAATTTCTTGAGTCATGGTGGATTAGCCCTTGGTACTAGTATTGCAAATATTGTAGCAACAGCACTATTGTTTTATAGTCTTAGAAAAAGAATAGGGAATATAGGAACAAAGTCATATATAAAATGTGGGCTAAAAGCAGGTTTAGCATCTAGTATAATGGGAATATCTGTATACTTCATTTATAATAGACTTATGACAATACCAATTACATTGTCAATATATGAAGCAATAGTTTTATGTATTGCAGTGGGGATAGGTGTAATTATATATGGTATATTATCTTATATGTTGGGGATAGAAGAGATAAAAATGTTAGTAGATGAGGTAAAACTGAGGATAAGTAAATCAAATAGAAAATAAATTGTGGATAAAGGACTCGCCTTTATCCTTTTTACTTATCTAATATAAATGCTATATACTTAAAACATGGTAATTGTATTGAAGATAAAAAGTATATATTATATAATATACTTATTCTAGCTTCTGTATTTATACAGGTACATTTCATATGTAAATACAGTATTAGAGTTAATAAAGTATAAGTATAATACTAAGGAGGCGAAATAATTTAAAAATGAAAATAAGTAAAAGAATTGTTGCTTTTCTTTTAATTTTAGCATTGGTATCTGGATTTACAGGTAATTTTGCTTTTGCAGAAGAGGATCAAGCAATAATTATAAAAGAAGAAAGAGAACTTATGATAACTGTTGATGAATTGGATTTAAGATCTAACCCTTCACTTGACAGTGAGATTGTATCAAAGGTAGGCAAAAATCAAATATACACTATATTGGATGAATCAGAAGATTGGTATAAAATAGAATCTGATGGTGTAGAAGGATGGCTGCATAATGATTCTATAAAAATAATAGAAGAAAGAAAAATACAAAATATGTCATTAAGTAGTTCAAAGACTATATTGAATAGTTTTGAAGTTATAGGTAAAGGATTTGTAGATACAAAGCATAAATTAAATGCAAATGGGACAAGTGCCAATGGAGTATTATATAAGTTTTGGATCAATGATTTAAGTAAAAATGAGTGGGTTATGGTTCAAGATTATAGTACAAACAGTAGCTATACTTGGATACCGACAAAGGTAGGACAGTATAAGATTGGTGTCCATATTAAGGATAGAAATAGTAGTGAAGTATTGGATACATATATGTATAAGGACATAAATATAGGAGTAACACCCCCTGCAAAGTTAAATTCTTTTACAATTACAGGAAGTAAGTTTGTTGGTGGCAATCATGTACTAAAGGCTGGAGGAACTAGTACTAATGGTGCAGTATATCAGTTTTTAGCAAATAATCTAAGTGAAAATAGATGGGTTATCATAAGAGATTATGATGAAAGCAATACTTTTAACTGGGTTCCTGAGAATCCTGGAGATTATAAAATTGCAGTTCATATTAAGGATAAATACAGTAGATTATCAAAGGATGCCCACTTGTATAAAGATATAAAAATAAATCCAGCAGTAGTTTATACTGTAACTGATTATGGATATACTTTGGAATCAGCATTAGATAAGCAAATGGGTGTTTCAGGTACTAAACCTCAGATTTATAAAGGTGGTAAGCCAGTAGATGCAACTAGAGATGAAGTAGAGTATTATTTGGATCCTTTAAACTTTTTACAGTTTAAACCTACTATTAGCAAAGAGATTGCCAAGATAAATACTAATACTCTAAATGTAAGAACTGGCCCTTCTATCGACTATCCTAGTATAGGACAAGTTAGAATTAATGAAACTTATAATGTGATAGGAAAGTCTAATGGTTGGTACCAAATTTCCCTAAATGGAAAATCAGGATGGATAAGTGGAAGCCATATTCAGATATTAAGTGAAAAACAATATTTACATTCCATTGAGATAACTACCAGCACATTAAATGTTAGACAAGAACCTTCTATCAATAGCAGTGAAGTTACTCAAGTAAAGAGAGGTAGTGTGTATGTGGTATTGGATCAAAAAGGTGAATGGTATCAAATAAATGCTGGTGGAAAGATAGGTTGGGTTCATGGAGATTATACAAAAAGGGTAAATGATGTCCCAAGAGGAATGTACCAATTTATGATTCTTTCTGGCAGTTCAGGAATCACTCTTGCTGATTTAAATAAGGAGTTAACAGGAAAAGGAATATTAGCAGGAAGGGGACAAGCTTTTTTAGATGGTGCAAAATCAAACAACATAAATGAATTATACTTAATGGCTCACTCATTACTAGAAACAGGTAATGGAACATCTAAATTAGCTAATGGATTAAGATTAGATGCAGATGGTAAATTAATAAATAAAGAAGGGTACTTGGTAGATAATAAGACAGGTAATGTTTTAAGTTCAAACCAAAAAGGTAAAGAGCCATATAGTAAGGTAGTATACAATATGTATGGTATTGGAGCCTATGATGGAGCTGCTGCATTGGGAGGTACTAAACGTGCACTTCAAGAAGGCTGGTTTACTCCTGAGGCGGCTATATCAGGAGGAGCAAAATGGATTGCACAAAATTATATAAATAATCCTACCTATAAACAAGATACATTATATAAGATGAAGTGGCTTCCACAGGATCCAGGTGGCTGGCATAAATATGCCACTGATATAGGTTGGCCAACAAAGCAAAATAAGAATATAGAAATGATGGTTGACATATGTAAAAGATACAATAATATAGTATTAAGATTTGATATACCCTACTATAGATAGATATAGATAGAAAAAAACTAGGTAAATATTAATTAATATTTACCTAGTTTTTATTATTGTTAGAATTCATAGTACCCGATTTTTCATCTTCAGGTTTTTTATCATCATATATAAAGGTATGAAGAATCTTTACATTATCTTCAAGTTCTACAGGTACTACATAAGAAACACCATTGATTCTAGCATCTTCCACATATCCATCGGCTGGTATACGAAATTTATCTATGGTTTTGATACCAGATGTAATTACAGAGGTACCATATGATAATATTTCAGATTTAGAAAGGCTAGTTTCCACATATGGAAGCATTGCATCTAATAGGGCTGGATATTTTGTAATTCCAGCATTTAAGCCTTTATTGATTATTTTTTCTAAGACTATTCTTTGTCTTTCGGTTCTTTCATAATCTCCATTACCAGTTTTTCTTATTCTAGAATAAGCTACTGCTTGTCTACCTGTAAGCGTTATATTTCCACTAGATTGAAGTAATTTACCATTTTTGCCATCTAGCTTATTCATATTTCTAACACCATTATTTATAAAGCTTACTTCATTTGGCTTTACATTGACTTCTAAACCACCTAAGGTATCTATTATCTTTTCTAATCCAAAAAAGTCTACTGTAGCATATTCTCTAATATTCATATCAAAATTTTGATTTATAGTTTTGATGGCTAATTCAGGGCCACCAATTGAGTAAGCATGGTTTATCTTGTCCATACCTTTACCTGGAATATCTAAGTAAGTATCTCTCATAATAGAAGTTAGCTTAATCTTTTTATGTTGCTTATCTAATGTTGCTATCATGATGGAATCAGATCTACCAGTGTGTTGAGAGTTTTTTTCATCTACTCCGAAAAGTAATATGTTTATAATTTTTTTATCTTCAAATACATCTTCTTTAATACCTAGTTCCTTATCATTGGTAGGTATTTCAGCACTTTCTATCTTATCTAATAGATTATAGGCATATAGCAAGCCAAACCCCATTAAAGTAAATATAAGCATGGAAAGGAAGAACACCCTTCTAAAGATTTGCCTCCTAGTTCTATGTTTTTTCTTTTTATTCTTTTTAGACATTATTTTCCTCCTAACAATAAATAGGCTTAAAAAATTATACATACCATTATACCACATTATAGATTATAAATTGTTAAAATTTGATGAAAAATATACTTTGATGCTTATTGATACAGTATAAGATTACTTTTTAATATTAAGTTAATTTTAATTTTATCCTTTAGAGTCTTATAAATATAGATATCTAGTACATATAGTCATATTACTACTAAATATATAAATTAAAAAACTTAGTCCAAATAGTCATCATATTTATAATCTTGCATATAAATAAAATCAACAGCATGTCTTCTAGATAAAAATCATTATTTACATTTCTTTTAAAGAATCCATAACAAATATTTGAAATAAGACTTACAAGATTTATTAAATTGTAAACATATATGTATATCATAAATTTTCGAAATTTTCTAAGAAGGGAGGGACACTTAGCAATAAAAGGCTATAGTAAGCCTAAAAATACAAGGGGGGAATAATTTGAAAAAACTAAACAAGATTTTATCAATTGTTTTAGTACTGGCCATATTGTTGCCAGGGTTTACCTTTGCAGAAAATAATAAGCATAATGAAGAAGAATTAAAGGAAATTCAAAAGGTTTATGAAAGGTTTAAAGATGAACTAAATAAAGAAGAAGCTCCTATTAATAAAGAAGATTTAGAGGAAATCTTTAAACCTGAGGATAATGTACGTGTAATTGTAGAGCTTAAATCTAAGCCTTCAATAGTTAGGGCTACAGAAAAAGGATTAAGCTATACTAGTATGTCTAAAAAAGAAATAGCCAATGTAGAAAAAAGTCTTAAGGCTGAACAAAATGTTGTAAAAAAACAACTAAAACTTAATAAAGTAAATATGAAGTATGCCCATGATTTCCAAACTGCCTTCAATGGATTTAGTGGTGAGGTTAAGTTTAAGGAAGTTGAAAAAATAGAAAAGCTACCTTCAGTAAAGAAGGTTTATATTGCAAATGAGTATAAAAAACCTGAAATAATGCCAAATATGGACACGTCAAAGGATATGATAGGATCCTATCCAACATGGTTATCAGGATATAAAGGGGAAGGAACAGTAGTTTCCATAATAGATAGTGGTCTTGACTATAGACATAGAGATATGGTTCTTAGTGAAGGTACTAAGACTAAGATTACAAAGGATGATATAGAATCAAACAAAGATTTATTAGGCAAATATTTTACAGAGAAAGTTCCTTATGGATATAACTACTATGATTTAAATCATGAAGTATTAGATTTAGGACCAGATGCTTCTATGCACGGTATGCATGTAGCAGGAACAGTTGGAGCAAATGGAGACCCTGAGAAAGGTGGAATCAAAGGAGTAGCACCAGAGGCTCAGCTACTGGCTATGAAAGTATTTTCAAATGATCCAATATATGCTACTACATTTTCGGATATATATTTAGTAGCAATAGACGAATCCATAAGATTAGGTGCCGATGTTTTAAATATGAGTTTAGGTTCAACAGCTAGTTTCTATATAGAGGACTCTGCCGAAGATAAGGCACTGACCAATGCTACTGATAATGGTATAGTTTGTTCAGTATCTGCAGGAAATTCAGGCTCCATGACCTATGGTTGGTCTGAAACTAACTATGGCTTCCCATGGAAGACAAATCCAGATATAGGTTTAGTTGGTTCTCCAGGTTTAAACAAAGATACTATACAAGTAGCATCTATTAACAATACTCATATAAAAGCTGATAAGCTAGAGTATGAGATAAATGGAGAAAGAAAATCCATACCTATGATGGTAGCAGGAAATATTAATCCAAGTAAAGTATTTAAAGAAGCACAAGAATTTGTAGATGGTGTTGATGGAAGTGTTGAACATTTAAATGATGTAGAAGGGAAAATGGTTTTAGTTGTTCGTGGTGGAGATACACCAAACTTTACTGATAAAATACAAAATGCCCAAGATGCAGGGGCTGCAGGTATAATCGTTCGTAACCATGAGGCCGGTGGAGAAGAATTAATAAATATGGCTACACCACCTGAGTTAAAAATACCAGCAGTATTTATTGGATACAATGGAGGAGTAGAACTGTTAGAATTAGAAGATAAACTTGTATCTTTCCCAGAGGGTAAAGTATCTACACCAAATCCAACTGGAAGAGAATTATCTGACTTTACATCTTGGGGTACTACTCCATCCCTAGAGTTAAAACCTGAGATAACTGCTCCTGGTGGAAGTATTTGGTCAACTTTAAATGATGATAGATATGGTATGATGAGTGGTACATCCATGGCGGCACCTCATGTGGCAGGTGGAGCAGCATTGGTAATGGAATATATAAAGGGACATGAAAAGTATAAAGATTTATCTCTTTCAGAGCAATCTAGATTGGCTAAAGTTCTTCTTATGAATACAGCTGAAATTGCATCAGGAAAATCAAACCAATTATCAGATGAATCATTTATATATTCACCAAGGAGACAAGGAGCAGGGCTTATGAATATCCATGCTGCAGTAAATACTCCTGTTAGGGTTGTAAATGCAAATACCAATGAAGCTAAGGTAGAGTTAAAGGATTTTGAAAAAGATAAATTCACTATGAAATTTAAAGCCATCAATGATGGTGATAAAGATATAAGATATAAGCTTGATACTACTGTATTGAAGGATTATATATATGCAGATTCTTTAAATATGCTATCAACAGATATAGTGAAGGCTAAAATATCTACAAGTTCAATATCTACAAGTGCTAAAGGCAATATATTAAAGGTTCCAGCTAATGATACTGTAGAATTTGAAATTACAGTTGATTTAAGTAAAGACAAAACACTTTATAAAAATATGTTTATAGAGGGATTTGTAACTTTAACAGATCAAAAAGATGAAAATCCAGAGCTTTCAGTACCATTTGTTGGATTCTATGGTAAATGGGATGAGCCAACTATTTTAGATGGTATGAGATTCCTAGATGAAGAAGGTAAATCATACTTTGATGCCTCTGGTATTATTCGCCTTGATTTATTTGGTAGTGGATATTATTATTCTGATGATATGGTAAATATGAGTCCTGGAACTATGTATGGTATGTTCTTAGGTACAGACTCCCTTATTCCATATTTATCCTTCATGAGAAATGCTGAAGAAGTTCAATATAATATACTGAATAAAGAAGGAAAGAAACTAAGAACCATAGCTGTAGATAACTATGTAAGGAAAAACTATATAAATGGTGGAAGAAATTATCCTGTAAGTATTAAGTCTTCAGGTATATGGGATGGAAAAGTCAATGGAAAGATACTTCCAGATGGAGAATATTTCTATGAAATAAAGTCTAAGATTCATTATAAAGATGCTAGTTATCAGTCTAAAAAGATTCCTGTAAGGATAGATACTATAGCACCGGAAATCACAGATATAGAGTTTGATATAAAGACAGGAAAATTGACTTGGACTGTTGTGGAAGAAGGTTCAGGAGTAGTTGGATTTGAGTTTGAAGTAGATGGCAAATCTCTAGAAGAAGTTGTAATGGGTGAAGATGGAAAGACAAGATATAGTTTAGATATAGGAGAATATGTTAAAGGTGAACCAGGATCTAAAATATCAGTTACCATAATTGGAGTAGATAAGGCCTTTAATATTGGAGATGGAACTATAGAAATTGTTCAAGATAATTATGATCCCCATATATTTATCTATAGTCCACAGTTATTAGATGTATATAATAAATCGGAGATACTATTTGAAGGATATGTAGCCAATTATAAGGCTTTAGATAAGGTAATAATCAATGAAGAAATTGAAGCAGATTTAGAATATATGGAAAATGTGGTACTAAAACATCCAGATGATCCTAGTACTACTTTATATCAAGGACCAGCATATAAGTTTAACAAGACCTTAAACTTAGAAGATGGATATAAGGAAATAAGAGTTGAAGCTATATCTAAATCTGGTGGTTCTGGTAGCTTAATAAGAAGATTTTATGTAGATACTACACCAGCAGAATTAAATATAGAGTTAAAGAATAAAGACTGTGAAAAGAAGACTGCTACCATAAATATAGATATGAGTGATAATATGGGATATCTAAGACTGTTACAAGGTGATAGTCAAATATTCCTAGAAGAGCCTCCATTGGTAAAACAAGATCCTGTTTCTAAGAGTATTACTCATACTGTAGAATTAGAAGATGGAGAAAATAAATTTGTATTTACTTTGTATGACTTAGCAGGTCATGAGACTATTAAGGAAATAGTTATAGAATGTGGAGATAATAAGGAAGAACCACCGAAGGATAATGATGGGCAACAACCACCAAAGGATAATGAAGAGGAACCTCCAAAGGATAACGAAGAGAAGCCTCCTAAAGACAATGAAGAGAAGCCACCTGTAGCAAATATGTCTACAGAAAGAATATCAGGCAACAATAGATATGAAACAGCAGTAGAAATAAGTAAAAGAGCTTATGAAAAGGCAGAAACTGTTATATTAGCCAGTGGAGAATCCTTTGCAGATGCTCTTGCAGGGGCACCATTGGCAAAACTAAAGGATGCTCCAGTACTACTAACTAAGAATAATGAAATACCAAAAGTAATATTAGATGAAATAAAGAGATTGGAAGCAAAAGAAATAATAATACTAGGTGGAAATCTAGTAATATCAGAGGAGCTGGAAAATACAATAAAGGCAAACTACAAAGTTAGTAGAATAGCAGGCAAAAACAGAAATGAAACTGCTACTAAGATAGGAGATATAGTAACTAAGGAATCTAAGGGTAAGAAAGCTGTATTGGCTAGTGGACAAAACTTCCCTGATGTATTAAGCGTTGGATCACCAGCAGGAATAAACGGAAGTCCAATAGTCTTTACTAAATCTGACAAACTACCTAAGGAAACTTTAGATGCCTTAAAGGCTTGGAACATTGAAGAAATTGATTTAATCGGTGGAGATTTAGTAGTAGATAAAATAGTAGAAAAGGAATTAAAAGACTTAGGATATAGGGTAAATAGAATATCAGGAGACAATAGATATAAAACATCTATAGAAATAGCTAGAGAGATGTTTGATGTACCTGAAACTATAATAATAGCCAATGGTCAAAAATTCCCAGATGCATTATCAGGAACACAATTAGCAACAAAATTAAATGCTCCAATATTATTGGCAGGAAGGGATAAGATAGAGAAGGATATATTAAGATATCTTAAGGATACAGGAGTTAAAAATATTATAGTATTAGGTGGAGATGGAGCAATCAACAATACTGTAGTAGAAGACATAAAAAATATAATTAAATAAAGAATATATACTCAAACCCTTAGTTCAAATCAATGAGCTAGGGGTTTGTATTATTTTATAAAAGAAAATATCCCAATGGTCAGCATCCATTGGGATATTTAAGGTTAATGAATTATTTATTTTTACAATTAAAGGTAAATTGCAACTATCTTTGTACTCTACCTGAAGCATCTCCCTTTAGTAAGTTTTCAACTTCAGACACAGACATCATATTAAAATCTCCAGGAATTGTGTGTTTAAGGGCAGATGCAGCTACACCAAATTCTAATGCATCTTTAAAGTTTTTACCTTCTAACAATCCATAGATTACTCCTGAAGCAAAGGAATCCCCTCCACCAACTCTATCAACTATTCTAACATCATATTTTCTGGAATGGTAGAATTCATTGCCATCATAGGCACATGCTGACCATCCATTATCTGATGCAGAATAGGATTCTCTTAGGGAGCTTATAACATATTGGAACCCAAATTTCTCTTTCATTTGCTTAAATATACTTTCATATCCTGTCAATTCTAATTCACCAGAAGTAACATCTGTTTCACCTGGTTTGAATCCTAGACATAGGTGGGCATCTTCTTCATTTCCAATACAAACATCTACATATTGCATTAAATTAGTCATTATTTTTTGGGCTTTTTCAGGAGTCCAAAGATTTTTTCTGTAGTTTAGATCTACTGATACAGTAACTCCATGTTTTTTTGCAGCCTTCAAGGCTTCTTCTGTTAAGACAGCCGCTTTATCACTTAAAGCTGGTGTGATTCCAGAGAAGTGGAACCATACTGCATCTTTAAAGATTTCATCAAAATCAAAATCTGATACATCTGCCTCAGCAATTGATGAATTGGCTCTATCATAGATAACCTTTGATGGTCTCATGGAAGCTCCTGTTTCTAAGTAATAAATACCTACTCTATCTCCACCTCTTACGATATAATCAGTGTTTACTCCAAATCTTCTTAGATGATTAATGGCAGCTTGTCCAATTTCATGTTTAGGAAGCTTTGATACAAAATGTGCATCATATCCATAATTAGAAAGAGATACTGCAACATTTGCCTCTCCACCACCATACACTACATCAAAAGAGTCTGATTGTACAAATCTTTCATATCCAGGAGTTGAAAGTCTTAGCATTATTTCTCCTAAAGTTACAACCTTCTTCATATCTATAACCTCCATTAAATTATATTTATTTTCTAGCTTCTTTTACCTTTGCAACAAATTCTTTAGCTGCTTTTGTCATATCTTCACTGGATCCTTTAGTTAGGTTTCCACCTACGCCTACGGCAATACAACCATTTTTAATCCATTGATCCACATTATCTATACTTACTCCACCAGTTGGCATTAGAACTGCTTGTGGTAGGGGGCCTTTAATTGCCTTGATAAAGGATGGACCAAAGGCACTACCTGGGAATACTTTAATTATATCTGCTCCAGCTTCCATAGCTGTAATCATTTCTGTAATTGTCATACATCCAGGCATATAAGGAATTTGATATCTATTACATAATTTAGCAGTGTCTAAATCAAATCCTGGACTTACTATATATTTTGCACCAGATAATATGGCAGTTCTGGCAGTCTCACTATCTAGAACGGTGCCAGCACCTACTAATAGTTTATCTCCAAACTCTTCTGTTAGAGATTCAATAACCTTATGTGCACCTGGGACTGTAAAGGTAATCTCTATTGAATCGATTCCACCTTCCATACAAGCCAAGGCTATTTTTTTAGCTTTTTCACTATTTTCAGCCCTTACAACAGCTACTACTCCTACATCTTCAATTCTTTGAAGAATTTCATGTTTTCTCATTATAAATCCTCCTAATCATGGTTTCATAATACGGAACCATATTTTGCATTGTGAAACTTGTTAATTTATATTATAATGATCAATGAAAACAATTGCAAGGGAAATTAGAAAATAATTTGAGTTTTCATTTTAGAACCTTACAATTCACAAGAAATATTTTTATGTGTTATAATCAAAATAATATTAATAATCTATTTCATAAATAAGATAAAATATATGTTGAGGTGAAATAAATGTTAGATATAGTTCAATCTGTAGATAGGGCATTATCCATATTGGAGTTAGTATCTGAATATACTGAAGGTTTAGGTATTACGGAGATAAGTGAAAAGGTAAATCTTCATAAAAGTACTGTACATAGATTATTGGGCACTTTAATATATAAAGGTTTTATAGTTCAAGATTCTATGACAAACAAGTACAAGATATCTTTAAAGCTTTATGAATTAGGGGCAAAACTAGTAGAGGACCTAGATATATTACAAGTTTCAAAACCATATACCGAGAAATTGATGAAGGAATTAAATGAAGTTGTCCATTTAGTTATAAGAGATAATAATCATATAGTATATATAGACAAGGTAGAGGCAGATAATACTATACGTATGGCCTCTAATATAGGAAGAAGATCTCCATTATATTGCACTTCAGTAGGCAAGGCTATATTGGCATTTATGGATGGGGATCAAGTGGAAAAAATATGGGAAAATAGTAATATACAAAAATTGACTAAAAATACTATTACAGATTATAAAATGTTTGAAAAAGAGCTGCAAACTATTAGGGAAAAAGGTTATGCCATAGATGATGAAGAAAATGAAATAGGAGTTAGATGTATTGGTGCTCCAGTATTTAATCATAACAAAGAGGTTGAGGGAGCCATAAGCATTTCTGGACCTGCAATTAGGGTTACAAAGGATAAGGTTGAGAAAATTGCTGAAATGGTTAAAAAATATGCAGATTTAATATCAAAAGAGCTTGGTTACAAGGAATAGTAACCAAGCTCTTTATTTTAAGTTAGAGTATATAGATTAATCATTGTTTGCTCTATAATATTTCCTAAATTGTAGTGGAGTGATGCCTTCCTTTTCTCCAAAGGTTCTTATAAAACTACTTTGACTATTAAATCCACAATCCATAGCAATATCAGTGACACTGTTATCTGTAAAATAAAGTTGATTTTTTGCATAGGATATTCTTTTTAACAATATATATTGTTTTATTGTAAAGCCAGTTACATCTTTAAAAGAATGTGAGAGATAGTATTTACTTATAAAAAATTCAGATGCAATTGAATCTAGACTTATATCTTTTCTAAAATTTTCATCTATAAAATGTTGTATATCAAGAATTCTTTGTTCTTTTTTATCAATACGACTAATAGGAAACTGGTCTGTATAATTTCTATATAAAAATACTAAAAGAATACTTAGCATAGACATAAATTCAATTTGCCAAAACTCTGATTCCTTTGAAAAAATATTGATTAAGTCGTCCAAAGTTTTATTTATGAAATCAAGATGTTCTTCTTTGATATTAAATCCTTTTTTATACTTAGAAGTTCTATTTTTAAATATGGAAAGCAAGATATGCTCTTTAATAATATTATCTAAGTAATCTGAGTCAACAATAATCATATATCTAGAATAGGGTGTAGATATTAAATCCATCTTATGTTTTTCTAGATTGTTTAAAAATAATAAACTATTTTCACCATATGTATAGATGTTGTCATTTATGGTAAAATTTGACTCACCCTCAGTAATAAAGATTATCTCGTAACCATTATGAAAATGCTCCTTTAATCCCCTTGTTTCAGATGTTAGAGTTTTATAATCCATTTGAATAATATGATGATTCATTTTCTCACCTTCTTATAAAAGCAATATTTATCAATTTTTCAGCAAATTGTCAATATAATTGCAATCTTTACTATATTATAATGATAGGGTAGAGAAAATGCAATGACAAGTATAGTTATAATTTTTCAAGGAGGGGAAAAGTTGGCTAGTAATCAATATATGAGCAATGGAAGTTTTAAATATAAGAATTTAAGTGAATTACAAAAGGATATAGAGAATTTAGGATTGGATATAAAAATTTCTCAGAATTTAGATCTATTTAAAGAAAAAATAAATATTGGAAATCATATAATTCCAAATGCTATTGCTAGTCTTCCAATGGAAGGTGGGGACTCTACTGAGCATGGAAGCCCAACTGAACTTACATATAGGAAATATGAAAAAATTGCCAGAGGTGGAGCAGGACTTATTTGGTTAGAGGCTGTAAGCGTAAGTAAAGATGGAAGATCAAATGATAAACAACTATGGTTAACAGAAGATAATTGGCTAGAATTTAAAAAGTTAAATGATTTAATTAAAACATCTGCCAAAGAAGAGTTTGGTGAGGATTATAATCCTATAACAATTCTTCAGCTAAATCATTCTGGTAGATATTGTAAGGTAAAAGGAAAAAGTAATCCTATTATTGCAACACATAAAAAAGATTTAGATAACAGACTTGGGATTGATGAAGATTATCCTATAGTCAGTGATGATTATTTAAAGGGACTTGAAAACGATTTTCTAAAGTCAGCAAGATTGGCTAAAAAGGCAGGATTTGATGGAGTAGATATTAAGGCATGCCATGGATATCTTTTATCAGAATTATTATCTGCATATGAAAGAGAAGGGGAATATGGAGGTAGCTTTGAAAATAGAATAAAGTTACTTATAAATATTATTCAAAAGATAGAGGAAGACAAAGAATGTGAAGGATTGATATTGGCTTCTAGACTTAATGCATCAGATGTTTTACCTTATCCTCAAGGTTGGGGAATGTCAAAGAATGGAGAAGATGTAATAGATTTAGAAGAGCCGAAAAAACTTATTGAAATATTAAAGGATAAAGGTGTTAGTCTAATAAGCTTAACAATGGGTAATCCATATTTTATACCACATATAAATAAACCTTATGATATAGGAACTTATACGCCAGATGAAAATGTTATCATAAGTTGTAACAGGCTTATAAGTGAAATTGGAAAAATTCAAAAACAATTTCCAGAAATCAATATAGTTGGAGTAGGCTATAGTTGGTTTAGACATTTAGCTCCTTATATAGGGGCAGGTAGTTTAGAGAATGGTTTATGTAATATAGTTGGATTTGGTAGAGAAGGGATATCATATCCTAATTTTGCTAGGGACATATTAAAAGATAAAGAGATGAAGAAAAATAAGGTTTGTATTTCTTGTAGTAAATGCAGCGAGATGAAGTCTAAAATAGGTACTTGTGGCTGTATAGTTAGAGATAGTAAGGTTTATCTACCAATATATAAAGAAATGAAGAAAGGAGAGGAGAATTAATATGCATAAAGTAGCAATGGTTACTGGTGGAACAAAGGGCATAGGATTTGGTATAGTTCAAGAATTATATGAAGATGGATTTTCAGTGGCTTGTCTTGGAAGAACCAGAAATCCAGAATTAGATAATTTTATAGAGTTATCTAAAGGAAAAGTTCAATTTATTCCAACGGATATTAGTGATATTGAAAAAATAAGAAATAGTGTCCAAGAAGTGGTATCTACATTTGGAAGAATAGATGTTTTGGTTAATAATGCAGGAGTAGCACCTAAGGAAAGAAATGATATTCTTGAAACTACGCCTGAAAGCTTTGATTTTGTAATAAATACAAATCTAAAGGGAACTTATTTTATGACACAGGCAGTTGCCAATGTAATGATTGGACAAGATAAGGGAGATTTTGTACCTAAAATTGTAAATATTTCTTCCATGTCAGCATATACATCTTCTACCAATAGGGGAGAGTATTGTATATCTAAAGCAGGTATTAGTATGATAACTACTCTTTTTGCTGATAGATTAGCTAATGATGGAATATTTGTATATGAAGTTAGGCCAGGAATAATTAAGACAGATATGACATCCAAAGTAAGTGAAAAATACGATAATTTAATTGAAGGTGGTTTATTGCCAATTAAGAGATGGGGAACACCTAAGGATATAGCTGGAGTTGTCAGTGTACTATGTTCACCAAAGATGTGTTATTCAACTGGTGATATAATAAATGTTGATGGTGGATATCACATAAGGAGGTTATAGGCTAAATGTATAAGGGGCAAGTTAGTGTCAATGATATATCCATTAATGTATATGAGTATAATACAGTAGTAGTTGGATCTGGAGCAGCAAGTCTTAATGCTGCAGATGCTTTATATAAATTAGGACAAAAAGATATAGCATTAATAACGGAAGGAATGAATAGAGGAACATCTAGAAATACTGGATCTGATAAACAGACTTATTACAAACAATCTACTTCTATAAAGGATGCTGATAGTCCACTGAAAATGGCTCAAACATTATTTAATGGTGGAGCAATGCATGGAGACATTGCATTGGTGGAAGCAGCATTATCATTAAAGGGTTTTTATAAACTAATTGATATAGGAGTACCTTTTCCTCACGATACATTTGGACAATATGTAGGATATATGACAGATCATGATGAAAATAGTAGGGCAAGTTCTGTTGGTCCTTTGACATCAAAGTATATGACTGAAAGGCTAGAAGAACAAGTTAGAAACAATGGCACAGATATATTTGATAGGTTCTTAGTAATATCAATATTAAAAGATGAGTCTAGAGAAGATGCTATAGGTATACTGGCATTGGATATAAGAAATATAAATGAAGAAAATTATGGATTATCTTTATTTAATTGTAAAAACATAATCTATGGAACAGGTGGACCAGCATCTATATACTACAGCTCTGTATTTCCAAAGAGTCAATCTGGAGCTACAGGAATTGCTTTAGAAGCAGGAGCTAAGGCTAATAATTTAACGGAATGGCAATATGGTATAGCTTCTACTAAATTTAGATGGAATCTTTCTGGAACTTATCAACAAGTTATTCCTAGATATGTATCTACTGATAAGGATATGAATGATGAGAGAGAATTTTTAGAAGATTATTTTGAAAATCCAACTGATTTATTAAATGCTATATTTTTAAAAGGATATCAATGGCCCTTTGATTCTAGAAAATTAAGCAATTATGGTTCATCTATGATAGACCTACTTATATATATGGAAACTCAGATTAAGGGAAGGAGAGTTTTCTTAGATTTTACTAAAAATCCAAATTGTGCAACTGTAGATGGTGCTTTAGACTTCAATCTATTAGGTAAGGAAGCTTATGAATATCTTGAAAATTCTAATGCCTTTTTAAAGACTCCTATTGATAGATTAGAAAAGATGAATCCTCTTGCTATAGATTTATATAGAGATAATAATATTGATATAGCAAAAGAGTACTTAGAAATCGATGTATGTGCTCAACACCAAAATGGAGGATTAGATGGAAATATTTGGTGGGAAAGTAATTTAAGACATTTCTTTCCAGTTGGAGAAGTAAACGGAACTTTAGGGATATATAGACCAGGTGGAAGTGCTTTAAACTCTACTCAGGTAGGAAGTTATAGGGCAGCAGAATACATTGTAAACAAATATTCAGGACAAGCTTTGGATACGGAAGAATTTGTGGAGAAAACCAGTAACCAAGTTTTAAAAAGAATAGAGTTAATAAAGAAGATTAAGATAGTAAGTGATAAGAAATCCAACTTAATAGAAGTACAGGAAAAGTTACAAAAAGAAATGTCTAAAATAGGAGCATTTATTAGGGATAAAGAAAATATTGAAAATGGAATCAATAAATTTACTAAAGCATTTGAAGAGTTTACAGATATAATATATATAAATGACTTAAAGGAACTACCTACAGTATTCAGAATATATGATATGATAATTACTCAAATAGCATGTTTAAGTGCAATTTTAGAATATATCAACAAGGGTGGAGATAGTAGAGGATCATATTTAGTGTCTAAAGATAATGGTTCCTATGAAATAAAGATAGAAGATAAAGTTTTGAAGTTTTCTTTAGAAAATGATTTTAAAGAAAAGATATGTGAAACTGTAGTTAAAGCAAATAAAGAAATAAAAGTTTCTCATAATTGGGTAGATGTACGTCCTATCCCAGAGTATGATTCATGGTTTGAAAATGCATGGAAAGAATTTAGAGAAAAAGAAATTTATAAATAGGAGGATACAAATGAAATCAAAATTATCTTTTAAAAAAATAGTTGCTTCAATAATGATATGTGTACTAGTTTTACCCTTGTTTGCTTGTGGGAAAACGTCAACAAGTGGAGGGGACTCCAATAAATCGGGAGAAGTTTATGAATTAAAGTTTGCTCATGTTGTAAGACCTACAACTCCAAAAGGAATGGCAGCAGAAGAATTTAAGAAAATAATTGAAGAAAAAAGTGATGGAAGAATTAAGGTAACAATATATCCAGACTCACAAATGGGAACTGACCAAGAAATTAATGAACAAATATTAGGTAAAACATTGGATATGAATGCTCCATTCTTATCTACAGTTACATCCTTTGTTCCTGAATTTGAACTATTTGATTTACCATATCTATTTAATAATAGCGATGAAGTATATGAAGCATTGGAAGGTGAAGTGGGAGCAAAGTTAAACGAACATCTAGCTAAGAAAGGTTTAGTATCTTTAGGATATTGGAGTGGTGGATTTAAACAAATCACCAACTCTGTAAGGCCAGTAAAGACTGTTAAAGATTTAGATGGTTTAAAAATTCGTGTAAGTCAAAGTCCACTTTTAGTAACACAATTTAGGGCTATAAATGCTGGAGGTATTTCAGTACCCTTTTCAGACTTATATTCAGCATTACAAACAGGAACAGTAGATGGACAAGAAAACCCATTTTCTAATGTAGCTAGTAAAAAGTTTTATGAAGTTCAAAAATATTTAACTATAAGTGATCATGGATTTATGGGATATGCTTTTTTAATGAATAAAGAAAAGTTTGAATCCTTACCAGAAGATTTACAAGAACTTGTTAAAGAAGTTGCAAAGGAAGTTACAGAGTGGGAGTGGAAAAAGACTGCAGAGATGGATGCTCAGTATCTTGAAGAGATAGAGGAAGCAGGTATGATCATAGATAAGTTTGATGATGCTGCTAAAAAAGAATTTAGAGAAGCTACACAAGAAGCATATGATGAATTTTTAAAGAAAGAAAGTGGACAAGAGTTAATAAACTTAGTTGAAAAATATACAAAATAAATAGTGATAAAATGTATCAAGGATAAGTTTAAAATATCCTTGATACATTAATATAATTTCATGATAGGATGGTGTATATGAAAAAAGGACTTCGGATCTTAAATAAGATAGAGGACAATATGGCTTCTATTTTATTAATAATAACGTCTTTATTAGTCTTTATCCAAGTTATATTAAGAAAAGGATTCAACTATTCAATATCTTGGTCAGAAGAAGTATCTAGAATGATGATAGCATGGTTTATTTTTATTGGAAGTAGTATGGCTGTAAAAGATAATGCTCATGTAAATATGGATGCATTATCCTCTATATTATCAGGTAGATTAAAGATGGTAGTAGATATAATAGTAAATATTGTAAATATTGTATTTTGTATTATGATAATAAATGCAGGTATAGATATGATAAGAAGTGCCATAGAGATAGGTTCAATGGCTACATCTGTAAATATTCCACTTTATATACCATATGCTTCAGTACCTGTTGGAGTATTATTGATGTTAATACGCTACATAATTAATTTAGTAAATAAGTTTAAAGAGTTGATTAATTTTAATAAAGGAAATGAGGTGGAATAATGATACTGTTAATATCCTTTATAGTACTTCTTTTACTTGGAGTTCCCATAGCTATAACAACAGGACTTTCATCTATTATAGCAATGCTTAGTAGTGGTATAGGATTAAATACAGCAGTACAGAAGATGTTTGCAGGGGTAGATTCTTTCAGCCTTATGGCTATACCATTTTTTATATTTGCAGGAGATATTATGCTGCAAGGTGGAGCTTCAAAGAGATTGATAAATTTTGCCAATAAATTATTTGGTTGGATAACAGGTGGATTGCCTATTACTGCAGTAATCTCATCTATGTTTTTTGCAGCTCTTTCTGGTTCAAGCCCTGCTACAGTAGCTGGAGTTGGGGGAGTGATGATCCCTAATTTAATTGAGAATAAATATGATAAAAAATTCACAGTAGGATTATTATGTGCTGCAGGATCACTTGGAATAGTTATTCCTCCAAGTATTACTATGATGTCTTACGGTGTAGTTTCGGAACAATCCATAAGTAAGTTATTTATTGCTGCTATAATACCTGGAGTTTTTGTAGGTTTAACTTTGATTATATTTAGTTATATTTATTCTAGGGTTAAGAAACATGAAAAGGCGGATTTTCCAAAATTTAGGGAAGTTGTAACTTCTTTTGGTGAGGCTTTTTTTAGTATATTAATGCCAGTTATTATTTTAGGAGGAATTTATCTTGGAATTGCAACTCCTACTGAAGCAGCTGCAGTTTCTATAGTATATAGTTTGATTATTTCTCTTTTTATTTACAAAGAAATAACTTTTAAAGATGTACTTTCTATTGCTAGAAAATCTGTAATAACTTCAGCTATGATAATGTTTGTTATTGCAAATTCAAATATTTTCAGCTGGTATTTAACTTTTCAGCAAGTGCCTATAAAAGTAGCTGAAAGTGTATTGGGACTTGGAGGATCTCCTGTATTAATTTTACTTGCAATAAATGTTATATTATTATTTGTTGGAATGATTATGGATTCTAGTGCAGCAGTACTTATTTTAACACCTTTATTCCTTCCTATTGTTACAAGTATAGGTGTTAGTCCAATTCACTTTGGAGTTATTATGATTATTAACTTGTCTATTGGAATGTTGACTCCACCTTTTGGACTAAACTTATTTGTTGCCTCTGGTATAAGTAAGCTGTCCTTGGCAGATGTTATAAAAGGAAGTATACCATTTATTATATTGTTACTAATGGATTTATTAATTATTACATTTGTTCCACAGATGTCATTGATGCTAATAAAATAGTATAAGATACAAAAACCAGGGAAATGATTTGAAAAGGTATCATGAAAATTTTAAAGGTAGTATTAATTAAAGATAAAAATAATAAAAACAATAAAAATGATCATAGTTATTCAACTATGGTCATTTTTATATATTGGGATATAGATATATTAGTTATGGAATCTAGTTATGATATAATAAAATATATTACTTAAAAAGGGAATGATATTATGCTTAATAAAATACCAGTAATTATAGACTGTGATCCAGGACTAGATGATATAATAGGCCTTTTAATGGCTTGTAGTAGTAATAGACTAGATGTAAGGGCAGTTACAGTGGTTGCTGGAAATCAAACAGTGGAAAAAGTAGGGGAAAATGCCCTGAGATTTTTAGAGCTTATAGGTATGGATATACCTGTATCCTTAGGATTTAGTAAGCCCTTAGTTAGGGAACTTGTCATAGGATCAGATATCCATGGAGAAAATGGAATTTGTAATATAGAATTACCAAAAACCAATAAGACTATATCTTCTCTTCATGCCATAGATTTAATGAAGAAGATAGTAGAGGAGTCAGAAAAAAAGATTACCCTAATACCTACAGGGCCTTTGACTAATATAGCCATGTTTATATTAAGGTATCCAGAACTAAAGGATAAAATTGAGAAAATATCACTAATGGGTGGAGGAATAAATGGAGGAAATAGAACTAAAGCGGCAGAATTTAATATATATGTAGATCCAGAGGCAGCAGATATAGTTTTTAAGTCTGGTATTCCCATAACCATGTGTGGATTAGATGTAACTAAAAGGGCCTATCTATTGAGAGAAGATATATATAGAATAAAGGATATAGAAAATAATATTAGTAGATTTATGATGGGGATAATAGGTAAATTACCTAAGTTTAAAGATAAAAATGGAAATATCTATTGTCCACTTCATGATCCAGTGGCAGTATATGCTGTATCAAATCCAGATATGATCCATACTAAAGCTTTACATGTGGATATTGAATTAAAAGGGGAATTTACAAGAGGAGCTACAGTGGCAAATATGGGATCTAGATTTAATAAGAAGACAAATGCAGATGTGGCCTTTGGCATCAATAGGGAAGATTTCGTAGAAAATATTATTAAATCAATAGTTAATAGTTAAGGATCTATAATAATTAAGGATTCATAGGAAGTTTTAACCTTTATTAGATTAATAAAGTTGTTGTCAAAAAATATTTCATATATATAATATAATAGAGGATTACTACAACTTTACAGGACAAATGCTGTAATATGGTATCAAGGTACTATATTACAGTAAATATGACATAATAAGGAATGATTAAATGACTGGGTTTTTGAAAATATCACCTGTTTTTCTTTTAGCAGGATTGATGATTGGCAGCAATATTGGTAGCTTAGATTTAGATATTTTAGTAATCGGACCAATAGTTACTATTTATGCCGCCATTATAGCTTATATAACGGAAAAGATAAAATTTGACGAAATAGTAGATGCTGCAGTGGACAATGTAAAGGATTTACAATTGGTTTTCTTTATTTTAATGTTTGCTTATGCTATGGCTGAAATCTTTATGTCTACAGGAGTAGGGGCTGCTATTATAAATATGTCTTTAAGACTTGGTCTTTCTGCTAAGACCATAGGAGTTACAGCATTTTTAGTTACTGCCATATTGTCTGTGGCTACAGGAACATCTTGGGGAACTTTTGCTGCTACTGCTCCCATATTTTTATGGCTAAATCATATTGTAGGTGGAAATATCCTTCTTACTTTAGGGGCAATAGCTGGTGGTTCTTGCTTTGGTGACAATATTGGTCTTATATCAGAGACAACTGTAATAAGTTCTGGCATTCAGGGTGTAGAAGTAATAGATAGAATTAGACACCAAGGGGTTTGGTCTATTTTGTGCTTAGTACTTGCTGCAATATTATTTATTACCTTTAGTTTAGGATTGTCTTCAACAGTGGGAAATGTGTCTGATGCTATTGAACAGATTCCTCAGGATGTATGGAAAAGTTTAATGGAAGAAAGTCCTGGTGCAGTAAAACTATTAAATCAAGTACAAGAAGGGGTACCTTTTTATATGGTAATTCCATTGATAATAGTCCTAATAACTGCCATTAAAGGATTACCCACCTTAATTTGTTTAGGTATAGGTATAATATCTTCATTAGGATTTGGGCTTATGGCAGGAACTGTAGATTCTGTAAAAGCTTTCTTAGGTTTAGTGTATACTGGATTCTCAGAAGCTGGTTCTTGGGTAATTGTAATGATGATGTGGATGGGGGCCTTTGGTGGTATAATGGGAAAAATACAGGCCTTTAAACCCTTATCAAATTTAATTATAAAGAAGGTTAGAAATGTTAGACAGCTAATGTTTGCCAATGGAATCCTATCTATTATAGGAAATGCAGCCTTAGCTGATGAAATGGCACAGATAGTTACCATTGGTCCAATAATTAAGGAATTAACAGAAGAAAATGTGGAGGCAAGCAAAGAGGATATGTATACTCTGGGTCTAAGAAATGCAATCTTTTCTGATGCTCTTGGTGTATTTGGTTCTCAACTAGTCCCTTGGCATGTTTATGTAGCATATTTTGTAGGAATTTCCAATGCTGTTTTTCCTTTATATGAGTTTCAAGTTTTTGATATTATGAAATATAATTTTATGGCAATTATCGCTGTAGTATCTATATTGTTTTTAACTTTAACAGGTTTTGATAGATTTATTCCATTGTTTAAAATGCCTAGGGAGCCTGAAGTAAGGCTAAAGAAAACAAGTAGTATATAGGGATGAATTTTTATGAATTATTCCATCTTTTCCATAAAGCTGATTATTATAAAAAAATGCTCATTTGTTGAAAAATGAGCATTTTTTATAACAGTTTATGATTTTTTGCTGTATAATAGTAGGATAATAAAAAATAGAATTAACTATAGTTGTAAATTAATTTAATTCAGTAAGCTTTAAAATAAGGAGAGAAGTATAATGGAAAGACATCTGGAGTACCAGAGGGAGGTATATGTGCAGGTGTTAGTGCAAATTGGATATTTAGATTAGTTGAATTTTTAATATAAAATCATTATACAGGCATATACTACTATCTAAAGGGATAGTATCAATAATGTAATATTTTTTAAAGGTGGTATTATATATGTCTGAAATAATTATTATGAAAAGTCTATTGGAACTCATAGAAAAGGGTGAAGATTTAGCCCTAATTACAATTACTAAGGCTCAAGGTTCCACACCAAGGGGAATTGGGGCTCAAATGATAGTTCTAGGAGATGGTTCTATTATTGGAACTGTAGGTGGTGGAATCTTAGAGAAAAGGATTATTCAATTAGGTGTAGAGGCTATTGAAAAAGGTAATAGTCAAAGTATTCCTTTAGATTTAAAAGCAGAAGATATAGGAATGGTATGTGGAGGCCAAATAGAGATATTTATTCAAATATACAAAAGTAGACCAAAACTATTAATAGTAGGTGGTGGACATGTATCCTTTGCATTATATAATCTTGCATCTATTCTTGATTTTGATATAGTGATATTTGAGGATAGGGAGGAATTTTTAAATCCTGAAAGATTTCCTTTGGCAAAGGAACTTGTACTTGGACCTATAGACAAAAGCCTTAGGGAACATGGGATTAGTGAAGATTCCTATATTGTAATAGTTACAAGGGGTCATAAGTATGATGAAGAAGCTTTAGAGGCTGTTATAGATTCTAAGGCTAAATATATTGGAGTTATGGGAAGCAAGAAGAAGGTTCTAAATATGTTTGATAATATAAAAAGTAGGGGAATCAGTGAGGAAAGCCTATCTAAAGTATACAGTCCTATTGGATTAGATATTGGAAATAGTAGTCCTGAAGAAATAGGGATTAGTATATTAGCTGAAATCCTTGCAGTTAAAAATAATAGAAAAGTTCAACATATGAGGATTGAAAGATAAAGGAAGTGTGAAATATGAGAGAAAGTATTTTGGTTGTAGATGATGAGAAGGAAATAGCAGATTTAGTGGAGCTTTATTTAAAAAATGATGGTTATGATGTGTATAAGTTTTATACTGGAAATGAAGCCTTACAATGTATCAACACAACAAAACTAGATATGGCTATTTTAGATGTGATGTTACCTGATATTGATGGGTTTAGTATCTGTCAAAAAATTAGGGAGGATCACTTTTTCCCGATTATTATGTTAACTGCAAAGGTTGAAGATATGGATAAGATTATGGGTTTGACTATTGGTGCTGATGATTATATAACTAAGCCCTTCAATCCACTGGAGTTAGTTGCAAGGGTTAAGACTCAGATGAGAAGGTACAAAAGATACAACAATACTGAATCAATAGAACATATATTAAATGAATATGATATAAGGGGATTAACCATAAACAAAGATACTCATAAATGTACATTATATGGTAAGGCTTTAAACTTAACTCCCATTGAGTTTTCTATACTGTGGTATTTATGCCATAATAGGGGAAAGGTAGTATCTTCTGAAGAACTCTTTGAAGCTGTTTGGGGAGAAAAATACTTAGATAATAACAATACTGTTATGGCTCATATTGGACGTTTACGTGAAAAGATGGAAGAAGACGGAAGGAATCCTAAGTTTATAAAAACTGTATGGGGAGTTGGATATCAGATTGAATAAGAATACAAGCCAGATAAATAAGAGAAATAACAGAATGAAAAACTTTAAACGTAGTCTATTTATAAGTATACTAGTTAAATTTATAATTACCGTATCTATATCATTTATACTTACTTTTATACTTCTTATACTTGGTGAAAAGGTATCTAGATTATTTGTATGGTATGGTAATGAGCCTTTATATCCAATATATAGTCTAATTGCTAATAATGTTTTTTTCTTTTTTGTCTTTGCTTTGATTGTTGAATTTATAGTTATATTTATTTATTATTGGTCTAAACCCTTAGGTTATCTTGAGGAAATTGTAAAAGCTACAGAAAATATTTATGATTCTAAGGATGAATATATCCAACTTTCTACAGAATTGGTAGAAGTGGAAAATAAAATGAATCAAATCAAAATAAATGTAGAAAGAAATCAACGTATAGCTAAAGAAGCAGAGCAAAGAAAAAATGACCTTATTGTGTATTTAGCCCATGATTTAAAGACACCATTAACTTCAGTAATAGGGTATTTGACTCTTCTAAGGGATGAAGGACAAATATCAAGGGAACTTCAAGAAAAATATATTTCCATAGCTCTACAAAAATCAGAAAGATTGGAAAATCTAATCAATGAATTCTTTGAGATTACTAGATTTAATCTTTCAAATTTAAGCCTTGAATTAAGTAGAGTAAATCTTACTCGGATGATGGAGCAAATTACTTTTGAGTTTCAACCAATGTTTTTAGAGAAAAATCTAAAGTGTAATTTACTGGCAGAGCCAAATATAATGATAAAATGTGATGTAGATAAGATACAAAGAGTATTTGATAATCTACTTCGCAATGCTATAAATTATAGTTTTGAAGATGATATTATTGAAGTAAGTGTTACACAAAATAGCAAGGAAACTAGACTTAAGTTTAGAAATCATGGAAATACTATTCCAGAAGAAAAGCTTAATAGAATTTTTGAACAATTTTATCGTTTAGATACATCCAGGGGAACTAAATCAGGTGGAGCAGGTCTTGGTCTTGCCATTGCTAAGGAGATTGTAGAGCTTCATCATGGTAGTATTACAGTATTTAGTGAAGATGAGGTAATAGAATTTGAAGTCATACTTCCTATTTTGTAAGAAATTCGTAAGAAATTTATTATAAAAAAATAGAAATTCCTTTGGAAGAAATTGAAAAAGAGCATTCTTAATTTTGGTATTATTTTAGTACTGAAAGAGAGAATGCTCTTTTTTTATAAGTTTTTACAGGAAATTTTATAAGAAGGGATTGTATTAAATGACTAGAAAAAGAATAACTGAAATATTTCCATTTTTACTTCCGTTGAGACAATGGCAGAGGAAATTATTTTTCTATACAAAGATGTATTTTGATGGAAATAAATATACAAAGGAAAAATCAAAGGATCTATTACCACACAAGGTATATGAAGTAGATTCTTTAATGATAAATAAAAATAGTGGATTCCATATAAAGTATCAGTTAAATAAGGTTCATAATTTAAAACTTGCTGCTAGTACAATAGATGGTCTTGTAATTAAGCCAAATGAAACATTTTCATTTTGGCAGCTTGTTCGCTATGGAGACAAATATGAGCCATATAAGGATGGATTAGACTTAGTAAATGGACAGATTAAGGGTTCCTATGGTGGTGGATTATGTCAGTTAAGTAATATGTTGTTTTGGATGTTTTTACATACTCCCTTAACAATTATTGAAAGGCACTCCCATACTATACAAAACATTCCTCCAGCTACAGATGATTTATTAGTTGGGGTAGATGCTACTATTAGTGAAGGGTGGAAGGACTTAAAAATAAAAAATGAAACTCAGTATACTTTTCAAATAGTGATTACCTTTGATGATGAATATATTTATGGCTCTATTTTATCTGATGGTGAAGCAAGATTTACTTATGAAATATTTAATAAAGATATTAGATATTTCAAGGATAAAGGAAGGATTATACAGGAGTCATCTGTTTATTGTAATAGAACCCATAATATAACACAAGAAAAAAGGGAGATTTTTTTATACAAGAATAGATGTGAAATAGGCTATGAATTGCCTGAAAATATAAGAATTGTGGAAAAAGGAGAATAAAAATGAAAAAAAAGAAGATCGCAGTTTTATTTGGAGGTTCCTCTACAGAGTATTCCGTATCATTACAGTCAGCCTATGCTGTTTTGTCAAATTTAGATATGGAAAAATATCATATAATACCTATGGGAATTACAAAGGAAGGTGAATGGTTTAGATATTTTGGAAGTTTTGAAAACATTCTAAATGACACTTGGAGTGAGGACGAGGAAAATTGTACTTCTGCAATTATATCTCCTGACAGAAAAAAATCTGGAATACTTGAAATTTATGAAGATGAAGTTAGATATATAAAATTAGATGGAGCATTTCCAGTTTTACATGGTAAAAATGGAGAAGATGGTACTGTTCAAGGATTAATTGAATTGGCAGGAATCCCCCTTATTGGTTGCAATACTCTTTGTTCTGCTTTATCTATGGATAAGGATAGGGCCCATAGGATTGTTCAAGCTGCAGGAGTATCTGTACCTAAGGGTATAGTAGTTCATGAACATATATCTAAGAAATCTATTTATACTTTAACCGATAATTTACAATACCCTTTATTTGTAAAGCCGGTGAAGGCAGGTTCTTCCTTTGGTATTACCAAGATTTATCATAGAGAAGATTTAATAGATGCAGTGGAAAATGCCTTTCAGTATGATAATGAGGTAATCATTGAAGAGAATATTGATGGTTTTGAAGTAGGATGTGCAATTATGGGAGATGATGATTTAATCTTAGGTAGGGTAGATGAGATTGAATTGACAGATGGATTTTTTGATTTTGATGAAAAATACACCCTAAAGACTTCAAAGATTCATATGCCAGCACGAATTGATGAAGCTACTGAAAGGGCAATTCAAAGGGTGGCTGCCATTATTTACAAGGCTTTAGGATGTTCTGGATTTGCAAGGGTTGATATGTTTTTGGCTACAGACGGGAGAATTGTGTTTAATGAAGTAAATACAATTCCAGGATTTACTTCCCACAGTCGTTATCCAAACATGATGAAAGGCATCAGTATGTCCTATGGAGAAATCCTAGACCAACTGATTGAATTAGGTATCAAATAATGAAAACCATAAAGCTAAAGAAAGAAAATATATATAAAGGTAGTTTGATCCTTGTAAATGCTGATTATCCTATTGTTAAGGATAAAGCCAATAAAAATGTATCTTTGATTCCTTTAGATATAAGATTTCCAGAGATTTTAATGGAATATAGGGCTGCCACTGTATTGGCCCATCTAATGGTGGATTTGAATTGTAGCCATGATATTGTTCCTGTAAGTGGATATCGTTCCTTTGAAGAACAAGAACAGATATATTCTGAATCTTTAAGGGAAAATGGAGAAGAGTTTACTAAAAAATATGTGGCTCTTCCAAATCATAGTGAACATCAAACAGGGCTTGCCATAGATCTAGCAAAAAATCAAGATAATATAGATTTTATATGTCCCGAATTTCCCTATGATGGAATATATAACGATTTTCGCAAAGAAGCTCCTAGATATGGATTTATTGAAAGATATGAAAAGGGTAAGGAAAAAATCACAGGTATTTCCCAGGAGCCTTGGCATTTTCGCTATGTTGGATATCCACATTCTCAGATTATGTATGATAATAGTCTTTGTCTTGAAGAGTATATAGATAAAATAAAAAGCTATACATGGAATAATGGACCATTGAGTGTAGAGAAAGGTAATCAGAAAATAGAGATATTTTATATTCCTATTTTATCAGAGGAAGATGAAAGGACTATCCTAGTAAAGGATTATGATTTATATCAGATTTCAGGAAATAATGTGGATGGATGTATTATAACTCTATGGAGGGGGAAATAATGTCTGATTCAAGGGAATATGCTGGAATTGATTATTTTAGAATTATTGCAGCCCTTTTAGTAGTTGCTATTCATATTTCACCACTGATAAATATAAATGAAACAGCAGATTTTATTTTGACCCGTATTGTTGGAAGGGTGGCAGTTCCATTTTTCTTTATGGTTTCTGGATTCTTTTTATTTTCAGATTGGGAGAAAAGTGAAAAAAGATTGAAAAACTTTCTTAAAAAGACTGTTTTTTTATATGGAATTTCCATAATTATATATATTCCAGTTAATATATATACTGGATATTTTAAAATGGATAATTTATTTATAAATATCTTAAAGGATGTCTTTATTGAAGGTACAATGTATCACCTATGGTATTTACCAGCATCTATCTTTGGAGCTGTTGTAGCTTGGAATCTTATAAGGAAAATGGGTCATAAAGATGCTTTAAGTTTTGCTGTTTTTCTATATCTTATTGGATTATTTGGAGATAGTTATTTTGGTCTTATAAAGGATATTCCATTATTATCAAATTTATATGGCTTAATCTTTCAGGTATCAGATTATACTCGTAATGGTTTATTTTTTGCTCCTATATTTTTTATCCTTGGAAGTATAATAAGAAATTCCAATGTAAATTATACTAAGATTAATAATTTTGTAGCTTTACTAATATCACTATCTCTTATGTTGATAGAGGGACTAACACTTCATAGCTTAGAGTTTCAACGTCACGATAGTATGTATATAATGCTTGTTCCTACTATGTTTTTTCTTTTTAGATCCCTAATATTATATAGGGGTAAAAGGGTACCGACCCTAGGAACAGGTACTATGGTAGTATATATAATCCACCCAATGATGATTATATTTGTACGTCTAATGGGAAAGATACTCAAGTTGGAATGGCTATTAGTTGAAAATAATATTATTCATTATATAATGGTCACCCTTCTTTCTACCATGGTTGCTATTTTAGCAGTATGGTGGGAAATAGGGAGAAATCCAAGGGGGGGAAATGGGCCCCACAAGGATTATACACATAAGAATCTAGATAATAAAAGGGATAGGGCATGGATTGAAGTAAATCTAGATAATCTAAAGCATAATGTTACTGTATTACAACAGATAATGCCTAGGGACTGTCATTTAATGGCAGTAGTTAAGGCAGATGCCTATGGTCATGGAGGAGAAAGGATTTCATCTTATTTAAATAAAATAGGAATAAAATCCTTTGCAGTGGCTACTATTGATGAAGGAATTGCTTTAAGAAAAAAGGGTGTTGTAGGGGATATATTGATTTTAGGATATACAGATTTAGGAAGAACTCAGGAGCTATGGAAGTATAAGCTAATTCAGACTATAGTTAGCTATGACTATGGTAGGGAATTAAGTGAATTAGGATATGATTTAAAAGTCCATATAAAAATAGATACAGGTATGCATAGAATGGGAATAGACCATAGGAATGTGGAAAAAATTGCACAAATATTTAAGCTTGAAAATTTAGAAATCAGGGGCATATATACTCATCTTGCTGTGTCCGATAGCAGAAGAACGGAAGATATGGAGTTTACTGAAAAGCAGATAGGTTCCTTCTATGAATTATTGAAAGATTTAAAAGAAAGGGGAGTTAGGATTCCAAAGACTCATATTCAAAGTAGCTATGGACTTTTAAATTATCCTGAGATTAGATGTGATTATGCACGAATAGGTATGGCTTTATATGGAGTATTAAGTGAAAATAGCCATAAGCCTAGATTAAATCCAGATATTAGACCAGTATTGTCTTTGAAATCAAAGCTTAGACTTATTAGGGATATAAAGACTGGTGAAAGTCTTGGATATGGTAGGGCCTTTATAGCTAATAAAAATACTCGTATAGGAATAGTACCTATAGGATATGGAGATGGAGTTCCTAGGAATTTATCCTGTGGAAGGGGAAGTGTTTTAATAAATGGATGTGAAGTTCCAATTGTAGGAAGAATTTGTATGGATCAACTTATGATAGATATTACAGATATTCCTGAAGCAAAAGTAGGAGATACTATAGTACTTATTGGGACCAGTAGAAATAGAGAAATACTTGCTACTGATTTTGCAGCAAATGGTGAAACTATTTCAAATGAGATTTTGTGTAGGTTAGGAAGTAGATTGAATAAGATTTATGTATAAGTAAAACTTGACAGTTTTAAAAACTAATGTTATTATGTATAGCAATAAAACTTAATAAAAATCCTCATCCTTCTTTCGGGTGAGGTAGAGGCGCGATATCTATTAGTATCCATATGGAGGACGGAATCCAGAGAAGTATGGAGAAAGGAGCTATCGCCGAAGTCTTAGATACCAAAGTCTAGGGCTGGGACTATACCGAATAGGCATAGGACTGTCATCATTGTATTTGCTCGATACTTTGATGTTGTGCTATCTCACATTGAGCCAGAAAGGAGAGAGGATGTCTAGCTTTGCTATATGATTATATGCACCTGACAATCTTCAGGTGTTTTTTTGTTTTTGTAATTTAATACAAATAAAAATATAAAATCAAAGAAGATAGTACAAAAAATAAAAGGATAAAACTAGAAATAGAAAGGGAGAATTGAAATGAAAAGAAAAGGACTATTAATAATATCTATATGTTTACTAATTATATCTTTAGTTGGATGTGGAAAAACAGATGATGATAATACATTTAAGGTAGGTATGGAAGCGGGATATGCACCTTTTAATTGGACACAAGAAGATGGATCTAATGGGGCTGTTAAGATAGAAGGAACTTCTGAGTATGCTGGTGGATATGATGTGGAAATTGCTAAAAGAATTGCTAAGAAACTAGGTAAGGAATTGGTAATTGTAAAGACGGAGTGGGATGGTCTACTTCCTGCATTAACATCAGGAACTATAGATGCAGTTATAGCTGGAATGTCTCCAACTAAAGAGCGTATGGAATCCATTGATTTTACTGAAAGTTATTATGATTCTAATTTAGTAATGGTAGTAAAAAAAGGTAGTAAGTATGAAAATGTAACTTCTATCAAAGATTTTAAAGGGGCTAAAATAACTGGCCAATTAAATACTTTTCACTATGATGTTATAGATCAGATTGATGGTGTTCATAAGGAAACTGCCATGTCAGATTTTCCTGCCATGAGGGTGGCTCTTGAATCAGGGATTATAGATGGATATGTTTCAGAACGTCCAGAGGGTATAAGTGCATCATCTGCAAATGAAAATTTAGCTATGGTTGAGTTTCAGGATGGATTTAAAGCATCTAAAGAAGATACTTCAATTGCAGTAGGTCTTAAAAAAGGTAGTGACTTAACTAAAAAGATTAATGATATTTTATCTGAATTACCAGAAGAAGAACGTATAAAGATAATGGATGACATTATAATGTACCAACCAATTTCTAAGTAATAGGGGAGAGATAAGATGAGTTTTCAACTAGTACAGAAAATGTTTGTAGATAATTGGCCTATGTTTTTACGTGGGGCATATATGACTCTTTTAATCTCCATAACTAGTACTATTATAGGTACTATTTTAGGTTTGGTTATTGGAATTATAAGGACTATTCCAATTCCAGAAAAAGGTGGAAAAAGGGTATTTTTAAATATAGTAAATAGTATACTTGGCATATATATAGAGTTTTTTCGTGGTACTCCTATGATGGTTCAATCTATGGTTATATATTATGGAATTGCTGGTGCCTTTGGGATTCAAGTAAATAGAATAGCAGCTGCCATATTTATAGTATCTATAAATACTGGTGCATATATGGCAGAAATTGTTCGTGGAGGTATAGTATCTATTGATCCAGGTCAATTTGAGGCGGCCCATGCTCTAGGCATGAATCATGTACAAACTATGGTAAATGTAGTATTACCCCAGGTTATTAGAAATATATTACCAGCAACAGGAAATGAGTTTGTTGTAAATATAAAGGACACATCAGTTTTAAATGTAATAGGTGTAACTGAACTTTTCTTCCAGACTAAATCTATTGCAGGTAGTAGTTTTAAATTTTTCGAACCCTATTTTATAACTTGTATAATTTATTTTGTAATGACCTTCACAGTTACAAGAATATTAAGATCTATTGAAAAAAGATTAGATGGGCCAAAGGATTACAATATAATTGGAAATCAGATGCAAGTAGTAAGACCTGAAGATATGATGGGCAATAAATAAAGTAGATACTTAGATAGAGGTGAGAAAGTGGATAGGATAATAGATATAAGACATTTAAGTAAGAGTTTTGGAAATCATAAGGTACTAAAGGATATTAACTTTTCAGTAGATAAGGGAGAAGTGGTATGTATTATAGGTTCATCTGGATCAGGTAAATCTACACTTTTACGTTGTATAAATCTTTTGGAAAAACCAAGTGGAGGACAGATAATATATAATGGTAAAGATATATTAAATAATTCCAATGATTTGACCAATTATAGAACAAAAATGGGTATGGTTTTTCAACAATTTAATTTGTTTTCTAATTTAGATGTATTAGATAATTGTATAGTAGCTCAGATCAAGGTACTGAATCGTTCTAAGGAACAAGCAAAAAAGATAGCCATGGAATATTTGGAAATGGTAGGTATGGCTCAATATATAAATGCAAGGCCTAAACAATTATCAGGTGGTCAAAAACAAAGGGTTGCCATTGCTAGGGCTCTCTCCATGAATCCTGATGCATTACTATTTGATGAGCCTACTTCAGCGTTGGATCCAGAAATGGTAGGAGAAGTCCTTAAGGTTATGAAAGCTTTAGCCAATACTGGACTTACTATGCTAGTAGTAACCCATGAGATGGATTTTGCCAGAAGTGTAGCAGATAGAGTAGTATTTATGGATCAAGGGTTCATATTGGAAGAAGGAAAACCAGAGGATATATTTAACAATCCAAAGGAAGAAAGGACTAAGGAATTTTTACAATTAACCATTAATAACTAAGGATTAATGATCATAAAGGACAATTTAAAATATTAAATATAAGTTTTAATTAAGACTTCCCCATGTTCAGAACAGATGTTCAGAGATGTAGGGAAGTTTTTTTACAATAGTATAAACAAATGTTCTAAAAACAAAATCAAGAACAAATGTTTACAAGTATTCTATTTTTCCCACATAATAGATTTTTTTGTATAGTGGTCCTTACCTAGGAATATTCAAGAAGGCTGCCTTCTATGTGGAGGAAAATATGTATAAGGAAATAAATAATCTATTGGAAAAGTCTAGAAAAGGTGATGTATCTAGTAAGGAAAAAATACTAAAAAATCTTAAACCTTTAATCATTAGTTCTATTGAAAGATATTATAACAAAAGACAGGATTTTGATGATTTGATTCAAGAAGGATATTTAGTAGTTTTACAGTGTATTGAGAACTATGATGAAAGTAAAGAGGTTTATTTTTTAGGATATGTAAAGACTATGCTAAAGTTTACGTATTTAAATAAACATAAGGAAAAGACGTATTTATCTTTAAATATAGCTGTAGGAAATGATGGAGATGAAGAATTGATAAATTTACTTGAATCACAAGATGATGGGCCTTTAGATTTAGCTTTGAATTTAGAGGAATCAGGGGAAATACAAAAAGTACTATTAAATTTAACTAATAGACAAAGGGAGGTGATCATTGGATATTATGTAGAGGGTTTATCTATAAAAGAAATATCAAAAAGATTATCTATAAGCTATAGAACTGTTGTAAACACAAAAACTCGGGCATTGGAAAAGATGAAAGACAGCTTTTACCAATATTAAAAATTGAAAATTTACAAAAAAATATTGCCTTCAATACTTTCCTGTGATATAATGCAATCACAAAGAAGTTACAAAATAACATATAGTGAGCATATGTAACAGGGGGAAAGAATAATGTCTAACTATAAAAATAAAGAAATGGTGAAAATAGCTTACTATTACTATAGAAAAGGATTGACTCAAGCTGAAATTGCCAAGAAGATGGGTATGTCTAGGCAAAGGGTCAATAGAATTCTAAAAAGGGCTATTGAAGAAAATATAGTTAAAATATCAATTGTAGATATAGATAAGTACAATGTAGAATTGGAAAACAAATTAGAGGATAAGTTTGGTTTGACTCAGGCAGTTGTTATTTCTCCGATGGATGAAAAGTCTACTATATCTAGCTTAGGAATAGCTGGTGCAGAATATTTAGAAGATAGTTTATCTAAAGGTGACTGTGTAGGAGTAACTTGGGGGAAAACGCTATCTGAAGTTGCCAAAAGATTATCTTATAATCAAAGTCTTAACATTTCAGCAGTACAGCTAATAGGTGGAATGAACATAGCTTATTCAGATTTAAAGGCAGATGAAATAACTAGGGAAATAGCAAGGAAATTAGGTGGAGAGGCCCATATTTTATATGCACCTGCAATAGTAGAAAACAAAGAAATAAAAGATGCTATTATGTCAGACAATCAACTAAAGGAAACTTTTAGCAATATGGAAAAATGTAATGTGATAATTGTGGGAATAGGAGAGTTAAAGGAAGAAACTACCCTATATAAAGAAAGTTATCTTAATCAACAATATAAGGAACATCTTTTATCCAAAGGTTGTGTAGGAGATATTGGATTTAGATGGTATGACAAGGATGGAAATCCAGTTGATCACGATTACAATGATAGAACCATAGGTTATGACATATTGAATAAAAAAAATAAGGCGTTAACCATAGGAATAGCAGGTGGAGAAAATAAGCATGAAGCTATTTTAGGAGCTTTAAAAGGCGGATATATAGATGTATTGATTACAGATGCTGATACAGCAGAAGCATTAGCTTTATCTTAGACATTAATGGTTTTTAGAAAGGATGATAGAATTGATCTTTGAAAAAGAAAGGGCACAAATCGTAGAATATGGTAAAAAACTTATAACTAGCAATTTAACTAAAGGTACAGGAGGAAATATTAGCATTTTCTTTAGGGAAGAAAAGCTTATGGCAATAACTCCAAGTGGTATCGATTACTTTAAACTAAATCCAGAAGACATAGTAGTTATGGATTTAAATGGGAATATAGTTGATGGTAAGCAAAAGCCTTCAAGCGAATATTCCATGCATAAAATTTTTTATGAAAGGAGAAGTGATATAAATTCAGTAGTTCATGTTCACTCTACTTACTCTACTACATTGTCATCACTAAACTGGGAACTTCCAGCAGTCCATTATTTAGTTGCCATATCAGGTGGTAAAAATGTAAGATGTGCAGATTATGCTACCTTTGGTACAAAGGAATTGGCAGAAAATGCATATAAGGCAATGGAAGATAGAATGGCTGTATTTTTAGCTAATCATGGACTATTGACAGGAGGCAAGGATTTACCAAATGCTTTCAACAAGGCAGAAGAAATCGAGTTTTGTGCAGAAATCTACTACAGAACAAAATCAATAGGCAATCCAGTAATCCTTCCAGATGAAGAAATGGAAAAGATGTTAGGATTATTTAAGGATTATGGTCAAGTAAAAGAAAAAAGATAATAAAAATTAGGAGGAATCATAATGAAAAAAAAGAATAGCTTCATTGGATTATTACCTTTAGTATTTTTCTTAGTTATTTATATGGGTACAGGAATATTATCAGGTGAATTTAGTGGTATGCCTTTATTATTAGGATTTATATTTGCTTCAGGGTTTGCTTTATTACTGGACAAGCCTGGTGAAAAGACTTCTTTAGATGATAAGCTAGATATATTCTCTAAAGCTGGTGGAGAACCTACGATTATTTTAATGGTTGTTATATTTATGTTAGCTGGAGCATTTTATTCAATTGCTGATGCAATGGGAGCAGTTAACTCCATAGTTAATTTAGGTTTAAGTGTATTACCAACTAATGCTCTATTACCTGGAATATTTATAATTGGAGCAGTATTATCCTTCTCAATGGGAACTTCCATGGGAACTATAACGGCTTTAGCACCTATAGGTGTAGGTATTGCAGAACAAACTGGTATAAATGTAGCTTTAGTAATGGGAACTGTAGTAGGTAGTGCTATGTTTGGGGACAACTTATCCTTTATTTCTGATACAACAATAGCAGCAATTAGAACTCAAGGTGTAGGACCTAGAGATAAGTTTAAGGCAAACGGTTTAATTGTACTTCCAGCAGTAATATGTACTTTAGTTATATTATCATTTTTATCAACTGGAAATGCTCAAATAGGAACATATGACTATGAGTTAGTTAGAATAGTTCCATATATTGTAATCATAGGAACTGCACTTTTAGGTTGGAACGTTATGACTGTATTAGGCTCTGGTATTGCTGTTGGATCAGCTATTGGTCTTATTAAGGGAGACTTTGGAGCTGTAGAATTATTTGGATTCTTACAAAGAGGTATGGAGTGGATGCAAGACTTAGCTATGATTGCCATAATAGTAGGTGGGGTAGTTGGTCTTATGAACTACTATGGTGGAATTGACTATCTACTTGAAAAGGTAAATGCTAAGATTAAAAGTAAAAAAGGTGCAGAATTTGGTATGGTTATATTAGTTAGTTTACTAGATGTGGCTACTACTAATAATACAATTTCAATAATTACTGCAGGACCTCTTGCAAAGGAAATGGGAGAAAAATATGATATTGATCCAAGAAGAACAGCAGGGCTTTTAGACATATTCTCATCTGCTTTCCAAGGAATAATCCCTTATGGTGGACAATTATTATTGGCAGCAGGTATAGCAAAGATTTCTCCAGTTGAAATTGTACCATATTCAATATATTCATTTTTAATGATAGTATTTGGAGTACTGGCAATAGTTACTGGGATTCCAAAGTTTAAGAATAGTTTTAAAGCAGAAAACAAATAGTATATAATCGATTTAAGATAGTCAAAAGAAAGGTAGGATGTATATGGAAAGGGCAGATAAGGATTTAGCATTTATGCTTAGATATGAAAATGTGGCTTGGTATGAAAATGGAAAGGTAAGGATTCTAGATAGGAGAATATATCCTACAGAAACCATATTTGTTACATGTAATACCCATGAAGAAGTAGCAAAAGCCATTAAGGATATGGTTACTCAAAGCGCCGGACCATATACGGCAGCAGGAATGGGAATGGCCTTGGCAGCTTATGAGTGTAGGGATTTATCAGAAGAAAAACAAAAAGAATATTTAAAGGATGCAGCATATAGATTGGCAAATGCAAGGCCTACTACTGCAAATAGAATGACTCAAGTAGTAAATAGATGCTTAGAAGTAGCTGATGAAGCCATGGAAAATGGCAAAAAGGTAGATGAAGCAATATTTGAGCATACTGTTAATTCTATGAATAAAAGATATTCAAGAATAGGAATTGTAGCTAAGTATTTGGTGGATATGTTCCCAGACAATGGTAATGTAATGACTCAATGTTTTGGTGAAACTATAGTTGGTATGATGTTAAAGGAAGCTAAAAATAGAAATAAAAACATAAAACTATTTTGTCCAGAAACAAGACCATATTTACAGGGAGCTAGACTTACAGCAAGTGTAGCCTATGATCAAGGATTTGATACTACTGTAATTACTGACAATATGCCTGCATTTACTATGCAGACTAAGGGAATTGATGTATTTACTTCTGCAGCAGATTCTATATGTTTAGATGGTCATATTGTAAATAAGATTGGGACACTACAAATAGCCATAGCAGCTAAATACTCTGGTGTACCATATTTCGTAACAGGAATACCAGATAGAGACTATGAAACTATTTCTCAAGTTAAAATTGAAGAAAGAGATCCTCAACAAGTCCTTGAATTTAGAGGAATTAAGACTACTATGGAAGGTGTGAAGGGATACTATCCATCCTTTGATATAACACCACCTAAATTAGTAAGTGGTGTTGTAACTGATAAGGGTATATATTCACCTTATGATTTAAAAAGATATTTTGAAACAGAAGTAGAGGATTACTATTAGGAAATTAATTAATTAAAGGAGGGGAGTAATTTGCCTAAATTTAATTCTCATTTTAAACTAACAGAAAAGGACATTATCCCCTATGTGCTTGAGACTTTAGACATATTTAATAAGGATGCTAATCTAAAGGCTGAAGAAATAGGAGATGGAAATATAAACTATGTATTTAGAGTATGGGATGAAGATACTGGGAAATCCATAGTCATAAAACAAGCAGATACATTACTAAGATCTTCTGGTAGACCTTTAGATGTAGATAGAAATAGAATAGAGGCTGAAGTTTTAACATCACAATGGAAGCTATCCTCTGGATTAACTCCAGAAATATATAATTATGATCCGATTATGTGTACCATAGTTATGGAAGATATATCAGATCATGGAAATTTAAGACTGGCTTTATTGGAAAATGAAACTTTCCCTTATTTTGCAGATCATATTAGTTCCTTTGTAGTAGATACTTTATTACCTACTACAGATTTAGTTATGGATTCTGGAGACAAAAAGGACAAGGTGGCAAGATATATAAATAAGGATCTTTGTAAGATTTCAGAGGATCTTGTATTTACAGAACCTTATATAGATTATAAAGGTAGAAATATAATCTTAGAAGAAAATATGGATTTTGTTGTAAAAGAGATATATAATGATAAAGAATTAGTTTTAGAAGCAGGAAAACTAAAAAACAACTTTATGAATAATGCTCAAGCATTAATCCATGGAGACTTACACTCTGGCTCAATCTTCTTAAATAAAGAATCAACTAAGGTATTAGATCCTGAGTTTGCATTTTATGGACCAATTGGATATGATTTAGGAAATGTAGTAGGTAATCTATTCTTTGCTTGGGCCAATGCTTATGTTACTAAGAATCCAGATGAGGTAGAAGGGTTCATCCAATGGTTGGAAAAGACCATAGAGGATATAGTAGACTTATTTAAGGATAAGTTTATAAAGAAATATAAGGAAATAGTAACAGATGTAATGGCTAAAGAAGAATACTATATGAATTGGTATTTAGACTCTGTATTATCTGATACTGCTGGGTCAGCAGGGTTAGAGATTATTAGAAGAGTAGTAGGAGATTCAAAGGTTCTAGACATAACTAGTATAGAAGATATAGATGCAAGGATTAAGGCTGAAAGAATCCTTATATTAAGTGCTAAAGAGTTTATAAAGAATAGAGAAAATATTAAGTCAGGAAAAGATTATACCAAAATATTTAAATCTAATTTATAAATCTAATATAATTTAATTTTAATAAAGAATACAAATATACTATTTAGATTGACAATTGATATATCATTTGTCAATCTAAATTTTCAATCAAGGAGGGGAGATAGTGAATAGTTTTTATTACTATAATCCAACTAAATTAGTATTTGGAACAGATGCTGTATCAAAGTTTACAGAATACTTGCCAAAGGATGTAAATAAATTGCTTTTACACTATGGTGGTGGCAGTATAAAAAGATCAGGTTTGTATGATGAAATAATGAATATTCTAAAGGAAAAAGATATAGAAGTAGTTGAGCTTTCAGGTGTAACTCCAAATCCTAAGCTATCTTTAGTTAGGGAAGGAATCAAAATATGTAAGGAAGAAAATGTAGATTTTATATTAGCTGTAGGTGGTGGAAGTGTTATTGATTCTTCTAAGGCAATAGCAGCTGGAGTATGTACTGAAGATGATATATGGGATTTGTTTATAGAGGGAAGGGAAATCTCCGATGCATTGCCAATAGGAGTTATCTTGACTATACCAGCTTCAGGAAGTGAGAGTAGTGATGCAACTATTATTAGTAATGAGGAAACTAAAGAAAAACGTGGATTAGAAAATGATCTTTTAAGACCAGAATTTGCAATTTTAAATCCAGAGCTTACTCTATCATTACCAGAAAGACAGACTTTTGCAGGTATAGTAGATATACTATCCCATGTAATGGAAAGATATTTTACCAATACAAAGGATGTAGAACTTACTGATGATCTATGTGAAGCTACCATGAGGACTGTCATATCCAATGGATATAAACTTGTAAAGGATCCTAAAGATTATGGAGCAAGGGCAGAGATTATGTTAAGTGGTACTATGGCTCATTCAGGGATTTTAGGACTAGGTAGACAAGAGGATTGGGCAAGTCATAGAATTGGTCATGAGATAACTGCTCTTTATGGTACTACCCATGGAGTTACTTTATCTATAATTCTTCCAGCATGGATGAAATATGTATACAAAACAAATATAGATAGATTTGCCAGATTTGCAAAAAAAGTATTTGGTATAGAAGATAGTTCTAAAACACAGGAAGAAATAGCTTTACTAGGTATAGAAAGATTTGAAAGCTTTTTAAAAGATATAAATATGCCTTGTAGATTGGAAGAAGAAGGCATTCCTTATGATAAATTTCAATTAATGGCTGAAAAATGTGCAGGTACAGGTACAGTTGGTAGATTTATGAAGATCAACAAAGATGCCGTAATAGAGATACTAGAATTAGCTAAGTAAACCCAAGTATTTAAACATATATAATTGAATATATTTATTAATTTAAATTATTAAATATATAAATTAACTTTTAAATGTCAATCCTCAATTGAAGATTGTATTCTCACCCCTAAGACGGTTCAAAATAATTCCAAATGGAATAAAAACGAACCGTCTTAAACCCCTAAAATATACAGAAAATAAAATATGGAACAAATACATTCCATTGTCAGAAAGTGTAGGATTTTGAAAGATTGATTACAAGGCTTTTAGATGTTGGCATGAATATTGCATCTATTATAAATATGTAGTGAAAGGATGCTATTATGAAGACAAAAAGGATTAAAGTAATAACCAATTTAGATAGGCCCCATATAACCTATGATATTTTATCTGTTCTTTACAAATATGATATTGAAATTTTAATGATGGAAGTATATACATATGTAATATATTTAAAATTGCCAATTATTGAGCAGGAACTATGGGATAAAATAGTAAATGAGTTTCACAATATTAAGGGCTTTGAGACAATTGAAGAAATTGATTTAATAGCATTTGAAGAAAGAGATATTGAAATGAAAAGGGTCTTAGATATTGTCCCTCAAGGAGTAATAGTTTTAAATGGGACTGGAAATATAAAATATGCCAATGATTATGTGGCTGAAAGAATATTTAAGACTACTTCTAATAAATTAAATAATAACCATATTACTAAATACATTAAAGTGGAAGATTTGAAAACATTTCCACAGAATCAGGGACAGCTAAAATCCATAAATAATAAAGAGATAAGTATAGGTAATCAATTATATATGCTTAATCTCAATCCTCTTTTAAGTAATGAAAATGTTTTCACCGGATATATACTTTCTCTTAATTCTATTATTAATCAAAATGTATTTGATAATCATATTACATTTAAAGATATAATTGGAGAAAGTAATAAAATGTATGAAGTTGTAAACCAAGCAAAACTCTACGCTACATCAGATTCCCCAGTACTTATAACAGGAGAAAGTGGTACAGGAAAGGAATTGTTTGCAAGATCTATACATAATTTAAGTAATAGAAGGACAAAGCCTTTTATAGCCATAAACTGTGCTGCTATTCCAGAACAACTTTTAGAAAGTGAACTATTTGGATATGAGGAAGGTTCTTTTACTGGAGGCAAGAAAAATGGTAAAAAGGGAATATTTGAGCTTGCAGAAGGTGGAACTGTATTTTTAGATGAAATTGGAGAAATGCCACATCATCTACAGTCTAAACTTTTAAGAGTATTACAGGAAAAGAGTATCAGAAGAATTGGTGGTCATAGGGAGTCACCAATAGATGTAAGGATTATATCTGCCACAAATCAAGATATAAATAAGTTAGTACATAATAATGAATTTCGATTAGACTTGCTATATAGAATTAATATATTTAATATAGAAATACCTTCTTTAAGAGAAAGAAAAGAAGATATACCTATATTAGTTGAATATTTTATTGAAAATCATAGTAGGAGATATGGTAAAAATGTTTCTGGTATAGGCCCATCAGCTATGGATAAGCTTTTTGCTTATGATTGGCCTGGTAATATTAGGGAACTACAAAATATAATTGAAAGGGCAGTTGCTTTAACAGAGGGACATACCATCGAGGAAAAGGACATTATAATAAACAATGGTTTAGAACCTCTAAAAAAAATTCCTAAATCCTCATCTCTTAAGGATATTGTAGGAGAAGTAGAAAGGGAAGTAATAGTTAAGGCCCTAAGAGAAAGTAAGAGTATTAGGGCTGCTGCCAGAAAGGTTGAAGTTACTCATACATTACTCATTAATAGGATTAAAAAATATGAGATATTAGATGAGGAATGGAAAGCCTAAGGTATATGCTGGTTGATCCCCTTCATTAGGGTCAATAATATAAAAAACATGAGGAGGAATTTAACGGATGGACAAACCAAAACAAATAAAGAGCAGTGGAAAGGCATTGATTCCGTTCTTGGTATTTGTAGTAGTTTATCTAGCAGCAGGAATTATTTTACAAGCAAAGGGAGTAGAGATGGCATTTTATGCTTTTCCAGCTCCAGTAGCAGTCATCATTGGAATCATTGTAGCATTTTTCTTATTGGAGGGTTCCATTGATGAAAAATTTGACAGCTTTGTTAAGGGCTGTGGTGATGAGAATATAATCATCATGTGTATTATTTACTTATTAGCAGGTGCATTTTCAAATGTATCTAAATCAATGGGTGGTGTAGATGCAACAGTTAATTTAGGACTTACATTGATTCCACCACAATATGTAACAGCAGGTCTGTTTATAATTTCAGGATTTTTATCTGTTGCAACAGGCTCATCAGTAGGTACAATTGTTGCTATTACTCCAATAGCAGTAGGATTAGCAGATAAGGCTGGACTTCAGTTAGCCTTAGTAGTAGCTGCAGCAGTAGGTGGAGCAATGTTTGGTGATAACTTATCAGTTATTTCTGATACTACGATTGCAGCAACAAGGACTCAAAATGTTCAAATGAGGGATAAGTTTAGAGTAAACTTAACTTTGGCTTTACCTGCAGCATTGATTACATTAGTACTTCTTGTTATATTTGGAAAGCCAGTAAGTGTTCCTAAAATAGATGAAGTAAGCTATAATATAGTAAAAGTTTTACCTTACTTATTTGTACTTATTACTGCTGTTATGGGCATGAATGTATTTGTAGTACTTACAGGTGGTATAGTATTTTCTGGAGCTGTAGGATTATTTTATGGAGATTTTACTTTCTTGACATTAGCTCAAGAAATATATGCAGGTTTTGTTGGAATGATAGATATTTTCCTTTTATCCTTATTAACTGGTGGACTTGCCCGAATGGTTACTGAAGGCGGAGGAATACAGTGGCTTCTTGAAAAGATTAAAGGTATGGTTAAAGGTAGAAAGTCAGCAGAAATTGGTATTGCTGGATTGGTTTCCTTAGCAGATGCTGCAACAGCAAACAATACAGTTGCTATAATCATTGCTGGACCTATTGCAAAGGAAATGTCTAAGGAGTACAAAGTAGACCCGAGAAGATCAGCATCATTACTAGACTCATTCTCATGCGTATTCCAAGGGTTGATTCCTTATGGAGCTCAACTATTATTAGCAGGTAGCTTTACCAATGGATTACTTAGTCCATTTGATATAATACCATTATTATGGTATCAACAACTTTTAGCTGTAATTGTAATAGTTTCTATATTTGTTCCTATATGTGATGGATATATTAGAAAAAATCCATGGGATTTTGAAAATGACAGACCAATGAAAAATACAGCTACAAGTAAATAATTAAATTAGTTCATAAAGTTAAAATATATAAATTTTAGGAGGAATTAATAATGAATAAAGAAAAATTAAGCAAGATGGATTTTGGTACAAGAGCAATTCATGCAGGTTATCAAAAAAATGAACATGGTGCTTTAGCAACACCTATATACCAAACATCAACATTTATCTTTGACTCAGCTGAGCAAGGTGGAAGAAGATTTGCCCTTGAAGAAGGTGGATATATATATTCAAGATTAGGAAACCCAACTAATACACAAGTAGAAGAAAAATTAGCAAACCTAGAAAATGCAGAAGCTGCAGTATCAGCTGCATCAGGAATAGGTGCTATAACTTCAGCTCTATGGGTAGCAGTAGAAGCAGGAGACCACATAGTAGCAGCTAAAACATTATATGGTTGTACATTTGCATTTTTAAACCATGGAATTTCAAGATATGGAGTAGAAGTTACATTTGTAGATACTTCAGATCCTGAAAATGTAAGAAAGGCTATGAAAGATAACACAAAAGTGGTATACTTAGAAACACCAGCAAATCCAAATATGAACATAACAGATATTGAAGCAGTTTCAAAAATTGCTCATGAAAAAGAAGACTGTATAGTAATAGTTGATAATACTTATAACACTCCATATATTCAAAGACCATTAGACTTAGGAGCAGACGTAGTAGTACACTCAGCAACTAAATACCTAAATGGACATGGAGATGTAATAGCAGGATTTGTAGTAGGAAGCCAAGAATTTATAGATCAAGTTAGATTAGTAGGTATCAAAGATATGACTGGTGCTTCATTAAGTCCATTTGATGCATTCTTAATCAATAGAGGTATGAAAACTTTAGAAATAAGAATGGAAAGACACTGTGCAAATGCAATGAAAGTTGCTGAATTCTTAGAGTCACATCCAGCAATTGAAAAAGTAACATACCCAGGATTAAAGAGTTTCCCACAATATGAATTAGCTAAAAAACAAATGAATTTACCAGGTGCTATGATAGCATTTGAAATCAAAGGTGGATTAGAAGCTGGTAGAAAGCTAATGAACTCAGTTGAATTATGTACATTAGCAGTAAGTTTAGGAGATGCTGAAACATTGATTCAACATCCTGCAAGTATGACTCACTCACCATATACAGAAGAAGAAAGAGCAGAAAGTGGTATATCTGAAGGACTAGTTAGATTATCAGTAGGTCTAGAAAGTGCAGATGATATAATCGCTGACCTTAAAGAAGCTCTAGATTCATTAATCTAATATAGGTAAATTCATAAAATTTACAATAAAGACAGTAGGTAATTTTGTTGCCTACTGTCTAAATAATTAATCACGGAGGAGTAATATATATGACACGAAAGATGAAAACAATGGATGGTAATACGGCTGCAGCCTATGTATCTTATGCCTTTACAGACGTGGCAGCTATTTATCCAATAACACCATCTACAGATATGGCAGAATATGTAGATGCTTGGGCAGCAAAGGGTAAGAAAAATATTTTTGGACAAAATGTTCTTATATCAGAACTTCAATCAGAAGCAGGAGCAGCAGGTGCTATGCATGGTTCTTTAACAGCAGGTGCTTTGACTACTTCTTATACAGCTTCTCAAGGTCTTTTACTAATGATACCAAATATGTATAAAATGGCGGGAGAATTACAACCGGGAGTTCTTCATGTATCTGCAAGGGCGTTATCTAGCCATGCTTTAAGTATATTTGGAGATCATCAAGACGTAATGGCTACAAGACAAACTGGGTTTGCAATGTTAGCTTCAGGAAGTGTGCAAGAAGTAATGGATTTAGCAGGGGTAGCCCATCTAGCTGCTATTAAAGGTAGAGTACCTTTCTTACATTTCTTTGATGGATTTAGAACAAGTCATGAAGTTCAAAAAATAGAAGTTATTGAATATGATGAGTTTGCAAAATTAGTAGATTATGATGCAGTAGAAGAATTTAGAAATAGAAGTCTAAACCCTGAAAGACCTATAACAAAGGGAACTGCTCAAAATCCAGATATATATTTTCAAGCAGCAGAAGCTTCCAATCCATTTTATGAAAATATAGTAGATATAACATATGACTATATGAAAGAAATCAACAAAATAACTGGAAGAGACTATAAGCCATTTAATTACTATGGACATCCAGAGGCTGAAAGAGTAATAGTAGCTATGGGTTCAGTTGTGGAAACTATAGAAGAAACAGTAGATTATTTAATGGCAAAGGGAGAAAAAGTTGGATTAATCAAAGTAAGATTATATAGACCATTCTCTGCAAAATATTTCTTAGATGTATTACCAAGTACTGTAAAGAAAATATCAGTTCTTGATAGAACTAAAGAAAAAGGTGCCATAGCAGAACCACTACATTTAGATGTTGCTCATATTTTCCTTGGCAAAAAGGATGCACCAGTAATAGTAGGTGGAAGATATGGTCTAGCTTCAAAGGATACTACTCCTTCACAAATTTTAGCAGTATATGAAAACTTAAAATTAGAAGAACCAAAAGATAGATTTACAATAGGAATCAATGATGATGTAACTCATACAAATTTAGAGATAAAAGAAATCATCAAAACAGAACCAGAAGGAACTATTAAGTGTAAATTCTGGGGATTTGGATCTGATGGTACAGTAGGAGCCAACAAGAGTGCCATAAAGATTATCGGTGATGATACTGATATGTATGCACAGGCATATTTCGCATATGATAGTAAAAAATCAGGTGGAGTTACTATATCCCACTTAAGATTTGGTAATGAGCCTATAAAATCCACATACTTAATATCAGATGCTGACTTTATATCTTGTTCAAAACAATCCTATGTATATCAATATGATCTATTAAAAGGACTTAAAAAGGGTGGAAAGTTCCTATTAAATACTCTATGGAATGTAGAAGAATTAGACGAGCATCTACCAGCAAATATGAAGAGATATATGGCAGAAAATGATATCCAATTCTATACTATAAATGCTACAAAGATAGCTAGTGAAATTGGATTAGGTGGTAGAACTAATATGATAATGCAATCAGCTTTCTTCAAATTATCTGAAGTATTACCAATAGAAGAGGCTGTAGAACACCTAAAGAAATCCATAGTTTCAGATTATGGTCATAAGGGTGAAGAAATTGTAAAAATGAACTATGCAGCAGTAGATCAAGGTATAGAGTCCTTAGTTAAGATTGAAATTCCAAGTTCATGGAAGGATGCAAAGGATGAAGCAGTAGAAGATAAGAATCTACCTGATTTCATAGAAAATGTATTAATTCCAATGAATAGACAAGAAGGTGATGATCTACCAGTTTCTACATTTGTAGGAAGAGAAGGTGGAGAATTCCCTAATGGAACAGCAGCATATGAAAAGAGAGGAATTGCTGTTAATATGCCTCATTGGATAAAGGAAAATTGTATCCAATGTAATCAATGTTCCTACGTATGTCCACATGCAGTAATAAGACCATTCTTATTAGATGAAGAGGAAAAAGAAAATGCACCAGAAACCTTTGAAACAATAAAGGCTATGGGTAAAGGTTTAGAAGACTTCCAATACAGAATCCAAGTATCTGCATTAGACTGTACAGGTTGTGGAAGCTGTGCAAATGTATGTCCAGCTAAGGAAAAAGCTTTAGTAATGACACCATTTGAAGAAGACTTTGAAGAACAATCTAATAACTGGGATTATGCTATGACAGTTAAGGCTAAAAAAGATGCTATGGACAAATATTCTGTAAAGGGAAGTCAGTTCCAAGAGCCACTACTACAGTTCTCAGGAGCATGTGCAGGTTGTGGTGAAACACCATATGCTAAATTGATAACTCAATTATATGGTGATAGAATGTTAATAGCAAATGCATCAGGTTGTTCATCAATTTGGGGTGGTTCTGCACCATCAACTACATTCTGTCAAAATCAAGAAGGAAAAGGACCAGCATGGGCAAGTTCTCTATTTGAAGACAATGCTGAATACGGATATGGTATGGCCTTAGCAGTTAGAAAAATAAGAGAAAAAATCCAATTATTAATGGAAGAGTTCCTTGGATTAAATATAGATACAGATTTAAATAAATACTTTAAAGAGTGGATTGAAAATATTAAGGATCCAAAGGGTTCTAAAGCAGCTACAGCAATGATATTACCAAGACTTGGTCAGGATACAGGAAATGAAGAAGCCAATAAAATTCTAAAGGAAATTGAAAGTAGAAAAGACTATCTAATCAAAAAATCAGTTTGGGTATTTGGTGGAGATGGATGGGCTTATGATATTGGATTTGGTGGATTAGACCATGTATTAGCCTCTGGAGAAGATATCAATGTACTTGTAATGGATACAGAAGTATATTCCAATACAGGTGGACAATCATCAAAGGCAACACCAACTGCAGCAGTTGCAAAATTTGCAGCAGCAGGTAAAAAGGTAAGAAAGAAAGATTTAGGAATGATAGCAGCATCCTATGGATATGTATATGTAGCTCAAGTAGCTATGGGTGCCAATATGAATCAATTAATGAAAGCACTAAAGGAAGCAGAATCCTATGATGGACCTTCCATAGTGATTGCTTATGCACCATGTATAAACCATGGCATTAGAACTGGAATGGGTACATCTATTTCTCAAGAAAAGTTTGCTGTAGATACAGGATACTGGCATCTATACAGATTTGACCCTAGATTAAAAGATGAAGGCAAGAATCCATTTGTACTAGATTCTAAAGAGCCAACTAAGCCATTTATGGACTTCATAAATACAGAAGTAAGATATACTTCCCTTAGAAGATCCTTCCCAGAAATTGCAGATGAATTATTTGCAGCAGCAGAAAAAGATGCTAAGGAAAGATACGAAAAATACAAAAAGATGGCTGAATAATATATAATAAACCCTCTATTTAATAAGACCCCTTAGGTTATGTAGGATTAACTTAAGGGGTTGCTTTTATAAATAAAGATGGATTGAAACTATAAAATTTACTAATAGTTTGCAATGGTTGTATTGAAAAAAACTATAGCAAATTCCTTGTCTAGAAACTATTATTGTAATAATATGTATGTAAATTAACAAATAGAGGGGGATATATATGACTAAAGAAGAACTTATATTAAAGGTACAAGAAGAAGCAGAGGAATATTTTAGAAAGGGAGAATTTTTCTGTTCAGAGGCAGTAGCTCAAACAATCAATCATTTGCTTGGCAATCCCTATGATGACAATATAGTAAAGATGGCTTCAGGTTTTCCAATTGGAATGGGTAAATCAGGATGTTTATGTGGTGCTGTAAGTGGTGGACAAATGGCTCTTGGAATGGTCTATGGTAGAGTTCATGGAGAACCTATGAATGAGAAGATGTTCCCCTTAGCTGCTGGACTACATGATTACATAAAGAAAGAATATGGTTCAAATTGTTGTAGAGTTATTACAAGACAATGGGCAGGAGATAATTTTCAAAGTCCAGAAAGAAAGAAACACTGCATTGAGATAACTGGTAGAGTTGCAGCATGGGTAGCTGAAAGATTAATCGAAGATAATCAAGTAGATCTAAATAGATTAGGTGTAGAAGTAGAAGCTAAAGCTTAATAGTTTGGCCTGTTAATCCTAAGGATTAACAGGCCTTAATTATTTTTTGATATACAAATTTTTATTTTGCTGTTTCAGCCTTAGCAAATATAAATTCTAGATATTTAAGTAATACATATAGGACCATGGCTATGGCTATAATTTCTTCAAATCTTACTATATATTGTAAGATATTAATTGGATTACCTGATTTAATAAAGAATCCATTGACTAATTTAATGGATAATGCACTTATTGCCAGTGGAAATGTAAAGGCTGAATAAGATGGATAGAATCCTCCCTTTAACAATTTAGGTATTTGAATTAAAACATATATTAGATTTATTTGTGATAAAGCTAGTAAAAACCATATCATTAAAATATTTTTTTCTTGGAAGGAGTTCATATATCCTGCTAAACAAAGGGCAACAGGGGCTGCAAGTATTCCAATTGTAGGCCTAGCAGGCTCAGGGATTTCCTTGATTTTAAATACTCTTTTTAAAACAATAGGTAATATCAAGAAATAAGTAATCAATCCAAACCAAAAGGCTATTTTTCCAATATGAACCTTATCAAAGGCTGGAGCAGTTACTGAAGCTACTACTATTCCTACATAGGGGATAAACCAACTAGGAAAAACCTGTTTAATGTTTAGTTTAAGGACATACTTTTGTGTAAATAGGATCATTAAAATAATATGAATTACTATTCCGGCTATCCACATTAGATATGCAAAGCTTGGTTCTATAGGTTTAATATATGTAGATAGAAGCATAATCCCCATGGAGAAAGTAGGAAAAACACTGGCTATAACAGGATTATTTAAGTCATTTATAAAATCTTTAGGATATGCTGCTATTTTCAATACTACTAGAACAAAGATAACTCCTGATAATATACCAAAGGCTTTCCTATTGTTTTCACCATAGGATAGAACTAAGTTGCCAATAGTCCCTAAAGCAAGCATAAGACCAACTATTGGTAAAGGTATTCTTTTAAGTGTTTTTTTCAAAGGTATCACTCCTGTTTAAGTATTTTTTAAATATATTTATCTTTATTCTATAGATTATCATAAATTTAACAATATTCCAACAAAAAAAGTTTAAATAAATTTTATCTCAATGACTAAAGTCAAGAAAAATGACTAGGGTAAAATCCATTGGTCATAGACTTAAAGCATAATAAACTATTGTTTTATAGGTATATATATAATAAGCTAAATATGAAATCGATTTCAATCGAATAAAAAAGAAAAGGGAGTGAAAATATGTCGAAAGGAAAAAAATTTAGCGAAAATGTTCAAAGATTTGGTCGTTCTTTACTATTGCCTATTGCAGTAATGGCACCAGTAGGTATGGTATTGGGTCTAACAGGAGCCTTAGTTCAAGGCTATATGATAGAGCGAGTACCTTTTTTAGCCAATGAAACGCTACAAATGATATTACTTGGCCTAAGAGATATTGCTGATGTAATATTTGGTAATATTCCAGTTTTATTTGCTATGGGTGTTGCCTATGGAGTATCTAAAAAAGAAAAAGGAATTTCAGTATTTTCATCTATTATTTCATATTTAATCTTAAATGCAACTATTCATGTATGGCTTAAATCAACTGGTAATTTGGCCCCGGCAGAGGAAATGGCCCAAGTTGGTCAAGGTATGGTATTAGGTATACAAACCTTAAGATTAGATGTATTAGGTGGTATTATAAGTGGTCTTTTAGCTGCTTGGTTAACAGATAGGTATTATGATATACAGCTTCCTATAGCTTTTGCTTTCTTTAGTGGTAAGAAATTTGTTCCAATAATTACTACTGGAGCTACAATCATAGTAGGATTGATAGTACCATTCTTCTGGCAATTTGTTACTAAGGGTCTTATCTCTTTATCTTCAGTAATTTTGAATGGTTATATAGGAGTGTTTTTAAATATAGTAATGATAAGACTATTGATCCCATTTGGTTTACACCATGTGTGGAGTGCTATGCTTAGATTTACACCTGCTGGTGGAACATATATGATAGCAGGAGAAAGTTTTGTAGGAGTATTACCTGCTCTTAATAAGATATTATTTGATTTAGGACCATCCCATGAGTCTTGGGAAATGGTACCACAGCTTACTAGATTTATGGCTCAAAACCAAATGTTAGTTACTTTATTTATGATACCGGCAATAGGATTGGCAATGTATAAGTCATCCTATGCTAAAAATAAACCCTTTGTAAAGGGTATTATCTGGACTATGGTATTGACACCTTTCTTAGGTAATGTTACTGAACCTATGGAGTTTTCATTCCTATTTATAGCTCCTCTACTTTATGTATGGTATGTATTTTTAGCTGCATCTGGAGCTGTACTGTTAGCTATGTTGGGAACAGGGGTAGGATATATAAGAGGTACAATATTTGACTTTGCAATATTTGGTCTTATGTATGAAAATACTAAGTGGTACAATTTATTGATAGTAGGTATTCCACTAGCTTTAATTACTTATTTCTCCTTTAGTTGGGCTATTAAGAAGTTTAATATATTAACACCAGGTAGAGAAGAAGAAGAAATGGAGCATAATACCTTATTACAAGAAAAGAGATATGATGAGGTAGCTGAAATAGTTATTGAAGCCTTAGGTGGAAAAGGAAATATTGTCAGTGTGGAAAATTGTGTAACTAGACTTAGAATAGACTTAAAAGATATGCATATAGTAGATAAAGACAGACTTAAAGATTCTGGAACATCGGGAATATTCTTCCCATCTAAGAATCATATTCATATAGTATTTGGTCCAAATGTAGAATTTGTTAAAAATGCAGTAGACAAACAACTATAAGAGAGGTTGATATTAATTGAATCTAAGCAAATTGACAGAAAGATATGATGAATTAACTGATTTAGAAAAGAAAATTGTAGAATATATTATTAATAATCCTAAGTCTATACAGGATTTACCAGCTAGTGAAATAGCAAATATTTTGTATGTGTCTAAAACATCTATTATCAATTTGTCTAAAAAGCTAGGCTTTGAAGGCTATAGTGAGCTTAGATATTATGTAAAGAATTATTTAAAGGGACAAGAAAAAGATAAAAAAGACTTAACATATGAAGGGATATTGGAAAATATTAATATAGAAGTTTCTAAAACCATATCCCTTCAAAATGAAGATAATATAAATAAAATAATAGATAAGATTTTGAGTTCAAGGGTAGTTTATATTGTAGCTAGGGGAGCATCAGGACCAATAGGAAGCTTATTAAGCTCTAGACTAGCTATGATGAATATAAGGGCTATATTAATAGGAGATCCTAATATTATAGATGTATTAGGTGATTCCCTTTCTCCTGATGAGACTATTATAGTTTTATCACTATCAGGTGAAACAGAGAGGATTCTTACTATAGCCAAGACTGCAAGGGCAAGAGGCATAGATGTAATTGCTCTTACGTCTTTTACAAACAATTCTCTACAGAGAATTGCAAATTATAATATGTTTTGTTTTGCAGATGATATAGAAACAAAATATAATGACTTGATTTCTAGAATTGGACTACACACATTGGTTCAAATATTGATTTCGTATATAGCTATGAAGGATAAAAATAAGGAGTGATTTTAATGAATCGCAGATCATTGACAGTTACAATTGTAGGAGCTGGTAGTACTAGGACTCCAGCACTTATAGGCAGCTTGGTAAATTATAAAGAAAGATTCCCACTTAAGAAATTAATTTTATTTGATATAGATAAAAGTAGAATAGATGTACAAGAAGATTATATTAGACTAACAATGGAAAAATATTCTCCAGAAACAGAGTTAGTATTTACAGATAATGAGGATGAAGCTTATATAGGAATTGACTACGCCTTTGTACAGATGAGGGTAGGAGGATTTGAAATGAGAGGATATGATGAAAAGAATCCTCTTAAATATGGAATAGTAGGTCAAGAAACCTGTGGACCAGGAGGATTTGCTTATGGTATGAGATCTATTAAACCTATGATTCATATGGTTGAAAAGATTAGACAATATGCCCCAGATGCTTGGATACTAAACTATACTAATCCTGCAGCGATAGTAGGACTAGCTTTGTCTAAAGTATTCCCACATGATGATAGAATTTTAAATATGTGTGATCAACCATATTCAATGATAAAGTCCTTTGCTAAAATATTAGATGTTGATATGCATGATATAGAGCCTAGGTACTTTGGACTTAACCACTTTGGTTGGTTTACTAGATTGTATAACTCTAAAACTGGAGAAGATATGTTACCAAGATTAAAGAATTATTTGGTAGATCATGAATTTAAACCATTTAATGCTGAACAAAGGGATCAATCATGGTTAGATACCTATAAGAATGTTAATAAAATGATGTCCTTCTTCCCAGAATATTTGCCAAATACCTATTTACAATACTATTTCTTTGGTGATGAAATAGCTAAGGCAAGTAATCCTAATTATACTAGGGCAGAAGAGGCAAAGGCAGGTAGAGAAAAACAAGTATTAGATATTTGTAGAAAGGCCACTGAACAACAATCCTTAGATGATATTCCATTGTTAATTGGGGAAGTTCATGGAAATATGATGGTAGAAGTAGCAGAATCTATAGCCTTTGATTTAAAGAAAGTGTTTATAATCATGGGAGTTAATAAAGGCAGAAAGATTATACCAAATATGCCAGAAGATGCTTTAGTAGAAGTAGCCGGTGAGCTTTCTAAGGATGGAGCTAAGCTATATCCTTATGGAGAAGTTAAGACCTTCTATAAAGGACTTATGGAAAATCAACATGCTTATGAAAAACTAACTGTGGAAGCTTGCTTAGAATCCAATTACCAAAAGGCTTTAGAAGCCCTTACTTTAAATAGAGTCATAGGAGGAAATCCTGTGGATGCAAAAAAAGTATTAGATGATTTAATGGAGATAAACAAAGACTTTTGGTATCTAAAATAGGAGTTGATAAAATGTATCTATATTCTGAAAGAATCTATACTCCACAAGGTTTTAAAACTGGATATATAGAAGTTGAAGATGGAAAAATAAAGAATATATTAGAAGATGTAGATGGAGAGTTTATAGACTATAAAGATTATATAATTGTACCAGGATTTATAGATGTTCATATTCATGGATGGGCAACAGGATCCTTTTGGTATGAAGGAACTAAAGAGTCCATTGAAAATATGTCAAAGGAATTGGTAAAGATAGGAGTTACTTCCTTTTTACCAACATCAGGAACTGACTCAGTAGAAACCATAAACAATCATCTACTTCAAGGTAGAAAAGCCATAGAGAATTATTCTCCAGAAAAAGGCGCAGATATATTAGGGTTCCACTTAGAAGGACCATTTATAAATAAAGAGTTTAAAGGTATGCAAAGGGAAGAGTATTGCCTAAACCCTTCTATAAAAATACTGGAAGAATTCTTTGAAAGTGGAGGAAAGGAAAATATAAAGCTAATTACTTTAGCTCCTGAATTAGATGGTTCTCTAGAATTTATTAAATATGTAAATAGAGAAGGAATTCAGATCTCAATAGGTCATAGTGCTGCTGAGTTCGAAGAAATTAAAGAATTAAAGGACTATGGACTAGGTGGTTTTACCCATACCTTTAGTGGTATGAGAGGTTTCCATCATAGAAGATTAGGTGTAGCAGGAGCTGCTATGTATTTTGATGATATGTATGCTGAGTTTGCAAAACAAACAGGTATGACTGTAAAGCCTGAAGCTTTTGCTATAATGTATAAGATTAAGGGACCTGAGGGAATATTTTTAACATCAGATTGTACAGGATTAGCCCATGTAAAGGAACCATTTCACCATTATATTAGGGAATGTACCTTTGTTCCAGATGGAGATTATTTAAAATTGGAATATGATAATGGTAAAGTTGATAGAATATATAAATATGATTATGATATGGTAAAGGATTTGGAGCTAAGCTATCTTAAATCTGTACAAAATGTAGTTAAAAATGTAGATGCATCTATTGGAGATATAGTGAAGATGACAGCAGAAAATCCAGCAAAATATATAGATGTATATGATAAAAAAGGCTCCATAGAAAAAGGCAAAGATGCAGACTTATTAGTAATAGATGGATTGTGGAATTTACAGGATGTATATGTAAAGGGAGTCAAACAAGAAATTTAACTTAAAATAAGCAAAAGGGGGTATAACTTATAATAGTTGTACTCCCTTTATTTTATAGAAAATATGTTATAATACAATTATTAATAGTATGCATTATTCTATTTAATAATTTATTTAATAGAAAACACATGGAACTAGGGCTTCCGTTGATAAATAATTATAGGAGGGGATATGAAATGAAATACAATTTTGATAAAGTGGTAGATAGGAAAAACTCAGATTCAAAGAAATGGTGTAATCTGGAGGAATTATATGGTACTAATGATGTACTGCCTATGTGGGTTGCAGATATGGACTTTAAATCTGCTGATGAAATAATAGAAGCTTTTAAGGACAGGGCTGATCATGGTGTATTTGGATATACATGGAAGCAAGATTCTTTTTATGAAGCAGTAATAAATTGGGTTAAGAAAAAACATAATTGGGATATTAAAAAGGAATGGATTCTATTTACTCCAGGAGTTGTTATGGGGCTAAATCTTGGTGTAAGAGAGCTGGCAGATGAGGGAGAAAAGATAATGTTTCAATCACCAATATATCCGCCTTTCTATAGAGTTGTAGAAAATAATAATAGAATGTTAAATGTAAGTCCATTGAAACATAATGGAGAAAAGTTTGTAATGGACTTTGATGATATAAGAAATAAGATGGATAAAGATACAAAGGTAATGATGCTATGTAATCCTCATAATCCTATTGGAAGGGTATGGACAAAGGAAGAGTTAACTGAACTAGGCAATATCTGTATGGAAAACGATACTATAATCATATCTGATGAAATTCATAGTGATTTTATATTAAAGGGATATAAACATATACCTATAGCTACTATATCTAAGGAATTAGAGCAAAGAACAGTTACATTAATGGCACCAAGTAAAACCTTTAATATAGCAGGTTTAGGTACGTCTATAGCTATAATACCAAATGATGAAATAAGGACTAAATATGAAAAGGCAATAGAAGTCATGGAAATAGGAAATGTAAATATATTTGGAGCTTTAGGTTTGGAAGTAGCCTATAATCATGGAGAACAATGGCTTAAAGAGGTATTGGAATATATAGAAGATAATATTGATTATGCAGTAGATTATATAAATAAAAATATTCCACAGATAAAAGTAGATCGACCTGAAGGAACATATCTATTGTGGTTAGATTTCAATGGTCTAGAAAAAAGTACAGATGAAATTTTTGAAGCCCTAATAAAAGTAGGAAAGGTTGCACTAAATGATGGAAGAGCCTATGGTGAAAATGGAGATGGATTCTTTAGACTAAATATAGGTTGTCCAAGACCGATATTAGAAGAAGGATTAAAAAGAATAGAAAAATCAGTAAAAAGTATGGTAAAATAATGTCATAAATATTAAATTTAAGGGGAGTTTGTGTTGAAAAAGGTAATTGCTTTATTAATGATTGTATTAATTATTGGAACTAGTATAGTGGGATGTAGTCCTAAAGACAATAAAGAAGCTAGTTTTCCAAATAAAAAAGTAACATTAGTAGTACCTTGGTCTGCAGGGGGGATTACAGATAGGGTAGCTAGAGTATTTGCTCCTTTGTTTGAAGAAAATCTAGGTCAACCTGTAACTATTGTAAACAAGGATGGAGCTTCAGGAGCCATAGGTACTGAGTTTGCTTATGAACAACCAGCTGACGGATATACTGTATTATTTTCTGCAGAAACCTTGGCAAATTTTCAAGTAATGGGAACTAGTGAATTAGGCTTTAAGGATTTTGATCCTTTGAAGATGCTAATTCAAGATTTAAAGGTTATTGTAGTACCTAAGGATTCAAAATATAATACCTTTGAAGAATTAGTAGAAGATATTAAGGACAATCCAGGCAAAGTAAAGATGTCCTATTCAGGTCCTGGAGCCAGTGGTCATCTTCAAGGTTTGTTGCTAAAAGAAATGGGACTAGATGTTTCTATGACTCCCTACGGTGGTGGTAATCCATCTATGATAGCAACTATTAGTGGTGAGGTAGATTTTACCTTTGGAAATTATGGTACAATAAAAGATTATTTAGAAGTGGGAGATTTAAAAGCTTTGGCCACATTTACAGCTGAGCAATCAGAAATATTGGCAGATATTCCTCCTATGACAGATACAATACCAGAGGCTGAAAAATACCTTCCTTTATATTTCCCAAATATACTATTAGTTAAAAAGGGAACACCTGAGGATGTTAAAAGTGTATTAATGGAGGCCACTGAAAAGGCCCTTAAGGATCCAAAATGGGAAGAATTTGTAAAGTCTCAATCTTACACCAGATTAGATGATTTATCACAAGATGAAATAAAGGATTATTGGGATAAGTATGGCTCTATAACATCTTGGTTATTGTATGATGCTGGAGCGTCACCTCATAGTCCAGAAGAATTTAAAATAGAAAGATATAATAAATAGACTAGGTGGAATTAATGAAAAATAATGAAATAGTAGAAGGATCAATATTATCAGTACTAAGTATATTTTTTATAATAGAATCCCTAAAACTACACAACAATCAGGAGTTGGCCCTATCTCCTGCTTTGTTTCCACTGATTATTACATCTATGGGACTATTTTTATCTATATTGCTAATATTCAAAGGAATAAAAAAGACTGACTATATTAGAAGTGACAAAGGGAATATAAGATTAGTGCTACTTATAGTAGCATTATCTTTTTTGTATTTAATCCTTTTAGAAAGGTTTAGTTTTATACTATCTAGTGTAATTTATTTATTTCTATTTACTTTTATATTAGGAGAAAGAAAATGGTGGTTATTGATTTTGATTTCCACATTGACACCAGTACTGATTTGGTATTTATTTGCAAATCTACTAGGTGTATATTTACCATAAAGAAAACATTTAGAAGGAAGCTAATATTATGATTAAGGAAATTTTTTCTATTATAGATTTAAATTTTATATTTTTAGTATTTGTAGGCTCTATAGCTGGCCTATTTGTAGGAGCTATGCCTGGACTTTCTGTGACTATGGCCACTGCTTTGTTGGTTTCCATAACTTTTACTTGGGAAGTTAATAGTGCCATGGCTCTTATTATGGGAGTGTATACTGTGGGAGTATATTCAGGAGCTGTAACTGCAATACTTATAAATATTCCTGGGGCTCCTTCTTCTGTGGCTACTACATTAGATGGTTATCCTATGGCAAAAAAGGGAGATGCACTGTTAGCCCTTAAAGTTGCAGCTTTTTATTCCTTTATAGGAACTATTATTGGATTAGTAGTACTTGGTATAAGTGCCAAGGAAGTGGCGAAGCTAGCTTTAGCTTTTACTCCTATGGATTATTTTTTATTGTCTTTATTTGGACTTACTACTGTAGGATCATTGACATCTAAGAACTTCACTAAGGGAATGATTAGTGCAATGGTGGGGGTATTTATTAGTATGATTGGTATGGACCCAATTGTAGGAATAAGCAGATTTACCTATGGAAGTGTAAATCTGCAAAGAGGCATATCTATTATACCGGCTCTTATAGGTTTATTTGGATTTTCTGAAGTGTTATACCAGATTAGTCTAAAGAAAGAGAAAAAGGAAATGCTTAATGTATCTAGGGAAAAAAACAGCCTTAAGGATATACTAGGCCATTGGGCTTTAAGTATTAGATCATCTATTATTGGAGTAATAATAGGTGCTTTACCAGGTACCGGTGGTCCAATAGCTGCTTTACTATCCTACGAACATGCTAAGAAAAGTACCAAATCTCCTAAAGTTCCCTTTGGAGAAGGAGCCATAGAAGGTATTGTAGCCAGTGAAGCAGCCAATAATGCTTGTATAGGTGGAGCCTTGATACCTATGCTTACCTTAGCAATGCCTGGAGATGCTGTTACAGCTGTTATATTATCTGCATTTTATGTCCATGGTTTAAGACCAGGGCCTTTATTGTTTACTGAAACACCAGAAATGTTTAGTGTAATACTGGCTGGAGGATTTGTGGGAAGTATTATGATTTTGCTGTTGGGTCTAACCGTTGCACCATTATTGTCCAAGGTAGTAGCTATAAAAGAAAGACATCTATTTCCTATAGTAGTAGTATTATGTGTTATAGGATCTTATGCAGCAAGTACCCATATATTTGATGTATTTTTGATGCTGATATTTGGAATTGTAGGATATATTATGAGAAGGAGAGATTATGCAGTGGCACCTATGGTACTTGGTCTAGTACTTGGGGGAATTATGGACTCTAATTTTAGAAGGGCAATGTCTTTAATCAGTGCCTCTGATAATCTATTGAATGATTTATTTTTTAGACCTATCACCATTATACTTACTATATTGGTAATCTTTTCAGTAGTATCAAACTTTATTTCTATAAGTAGTATTAAGGAAAAATTAAAGAAGTAATTTTTATATAGAATTTAATAAAATATTTAGATTTAGTAAGATTAAAAATAATATAATTGACATAAGGGAGGCATTTTTGTGGGAGTTTTTTTAGTATTACTTTCGGCATTATCCTTTGCTTTAAGTTCTTATTATGGAAAGATAATTACAAATACTACTACTATGTCTGGAGTAATAGCTTCATTTAGTAGGTTTTTAATAGGAACTATAATCATGTTTATATACATTCTTTACAAAAGAAAGAGTTTTAAGGCTCCAGATATAAAACCAATATTTCATAGGGCTTTACACAATAGTTTAGCAGTGATTTTAATGTCTGCTGCTGTAAAATATACTACTATAACAAATGTAAATATGTTGAACATGACTTATCCAGTATTTGTAATATTGGTAGCACCCTTTTTTCTTAAGGAACCAGTTAAGAAAAGTACATATATATATTTGACTATTATAATGGTGGGCTCTTATATAGTTGCTAATCCTAGCTTTACAAATATAAATTTTGGAGATTTTCTTGCATTTGCTTCTGCAGTAATTGCAGCTTTTAGTATAATGTATTTGAAAAAAGCCCAAGAAAAAAATGAAGGGTATCTGATTGTATTTTATGTTATGTTAATAGGTACTATTATAAATATCCCCTTTGGATATAAGGATCTTTTAAACTATGATGTTAGTGGAACTATTCCAGTATTATTAACAGGTTTATTGGGATTTTTGGGACAAGTGTTTATAACTTGGGGATATAAATATGTAGATTCTGCCACAGGTGCCCTTGTATCCACAAGCAGAATAATAATGGGAGCCATAATAGGATATTTATTTTTAAATGAACCTTTAACTCCCAGGATAATCCTTGGAATAACATTGATTACAGGTGCATTAATAGGTATAAGTGGATTTTTTACAAGATATAGAGAAAGGACAGAAAGATAGAATTAGAAATATTATATATAAATTTTAAACTTAAGTAGGCCGTCATCTTGTTATATTAAAATAACCATAATAAAATTATAGTTATAATGACCAAGAAAGGATGTAGGGAAATGAAAGGTTGCAGCTCTACTGCTTGTGATTTAGAAGTGAAATCTACAGAAATTGCATTAATTGCTCCTACTATAGAACTGGCAAAAAAGACCAGGAAAATTATTGAAGAACGAAATGAAGACATTGAGGTTTTTACATCAATGGCTGAAAAAGATGCTATTGATGATGCTTTAGAAATTGCAAAAAAATTGGTAAAAAACGGGACAAAGATAATAATTAGTAGAAAGGGAACTGCTGTTGCAATTAGAAATGCAAAATTAGATGTATCAGTAGTAGTCATTAATACTATTCTATCAGATTATGTTGAATCTATGGAAATTGCTAAAAAATTTGATGGGGTAATAGCTTTTTTCTCTTATGACGAAATAACAGATGATGTTAAAAGTGCTTGCTATATGCTAAATATAGATGCTAAATTTTATACTTTTAAATCTGATAAGGATTGTGAGAGTATTGTTAATGAAGCGATAAAAGATGGAGCTGTATTAGGCATTGGAGGAGCAATGAGTCAAAAGTATGCAGATATGTATAATTTTGATCATATAACAATTGAAAACTCAGAGATATCCATAGTAACAGCAATAGAAAATGCAAAACAGTTATTAGTAGTAAAAAAAGAAGAGCTAAAGAAACAAAATGAATTAAAATTGCAACTAGAAAGATATCAAGCAGTTCTTAACTTTACCCATGATGCTATTATAGCAATTGATGAAAAAGGAATTATTGATGTTATTAATCCAATAGCTGAAAATATTGTTAAGGTTCCTCCAGGCTATGCTATGGGCAAGAATATAAATGATATAATTGATAATTCTCAGATGTCTCAATTACTAGATTTAAAAGAAAAAGAGTTAAATCAACTGATGGATATAAATGGGACTTTAGTATCTACCAATAGGATTCCTATTATGGTTGAAAATAAAATAAAAGGAGTAGTTGCAACTTTTCAAGATATAAAGACAATCCAAGAAAATGAAAATAAAATTAGAAGGACTTTATATAGAAAAGGGCTAATTGCAAAATATAATTTTCGAGATATTAAAGGAGAGTCCGAATTGTTGGAAAACACAATTGAAATTGCAAAAAGCTTTGCCTTATCCGACTCTACTATTCTTATTCAAGGGGAAACTGGTACTGGAAAGGAATTATTTGCACAAAGTATACATAATATGAGCAAAAGAAAAAATGGACCCTTTGTAGCAATAAACTGTGCAGCATTATCAAAAAATCTTTTGGAATCAGAGCTATTTGGATATGAAGAGGGGGCTTTTACTGGTGCGGCTAAAGGTGGGAAAATAGGACTTTTTGAACTGGCTCACAAGGGAACTATATTTTTAGATGAAATAGGAGAAATACCTATGGAAATACAGGCTCAACTATTAAGAGTATTACAGGAAAAAGAAATAAGAAGAGTTGGATCTGGCGTTACAATGCCTGTTGATGTTAGAGTTATAACTGCAACTAACAAAGATTTAAAAAAAGAAATAATATCTAAAAAGTTTAGAGAAGATCTATATTATAGGATATGTGTTCTTGAATTGCATATACCACCACTTAGGAAAAGAGGAAATGATGTAAATATATTAAGTAAATTTTTCTTTGAAAAATACTTGGGAATCAATAGCAAAGAATATTTAGAGCAATTAGAAATCATAATGGATAGAGTAAGAAATCATAAATGGTATGGAAATATTCGAGAGTTACAGAATTTCATAGAAAGGATTTGTGTACTTTTACTATATCATAAAAGTTCTGATAATATTGAAGAATTGCTAAATGGATTTTTGATAAATAATATGTTAGATGATTACAATTATAAAATGAGAGTTGAAGAAGGTAACAAAAAGACTGATATTAAAAATATTAATCTTGAGCAATGGGAGTTGGAGGAAATTGTAACAACCCTTAAAAGAAATAACTTATCCATACAAAAATCAGCTCAAGATTTAGGGATAAGTCGAACAACTCTATGGAGAAAAATGAAACAATACAATATAGAACTTAAATAATAGATAAACTAGATTTACAGTTAATATATTTTTATAAAATGCTGATATAATATCAGCATTTTATTTATTTAATATATTCGGAAAATACCCAAAATTTAACAAATGACAAATAGGAACTGATTGAAACAGAAATAAACATAATAAAACTTGATAAAATTAGACTTTAAATATCCTATATATTTTTTTAACATTTAATATATTAAAAAAATATCTTAGATGTTGAAATTTTCACCTTTGTGCAATATTTCAATCTAACAATTTTAGCTAATACATAATTATGGCACGATAATTGCTATATTTTATAGTCGAAGTACTAAAATTATAAATGCGCATTTATAAAATAAAATTATTTAAAATATGGAGGAGGAAAATGGGTAAGGTTGAATCCAAAGAAAAAGAAAATGCAGGAAAGTTTAAGGTAAGAAAAATTGGGTTGATAGTAGGGGTTGTTATATTTTTAATTTTATTAATGATGCCTACTCCAACAGGATTATCTGAATTAGGACAAAAAGTATTAGCAGTATCAGTTTTAATGATCATATTTTGGATGACAGAAGCAATTCCAATACCTATGACAGCTTTATTGCCAATATTGCTATATCCAATAGTCGGTATAACAGGTGCTAAAGGACAAAATGAGATTAGTCTATTTACACATTATGCATATCCGACTGTGTACTTAGTATTAGGAGTTAGTTTTCTAGCGTCAGCTATGCAAAGATGGGGTTTGCATCGAAGAATGGCCTTATGGATTGTACTAAAGGTTGGTAGTAAGCCTAGTAAAATAATACTAGGATTTATATTATCTACTGCTGTTGTATCTATGTGGATGTCAAATACAACTGCAACTGCTATGATGCTTCCTGTAGCTGCTTCAATTATTGCTTCTATGGGAAATCAAGTAACAGATGGTTTTAAAAAGGCCCTTGTATTATCAATACCATATGCAGCAACTCTAGGGGGACTTGCAACTGTAATAGGTACAACAACTAATCCAACTGGAATAGGTATTATTCAACAAACTCTTGGCATAGAAATAAACTTTATGGAATGGCTAAAAATTGGATTACCATTTACAGTAGTTATGTTACCAGTTATGTGGATATATTTACGTAAGTTTTATAAGACTGATAATATGAAAGAAATAGAAATCAATACGGTGAAAGAAGAATATAAATCACTGGGACCTATGAATAAAGGGGAAAAATTAACTTCTGTAGTATTTTGTGTATCAGTTCTATTATGGGTAACCCGTGCTCTTTGGAAAGATTATATACCATTTGCAACAGATGAAACAATAGCTATAGCTATTGCAATATCAACTATGATAATACCAGTAGATTACAAAAACGGAGTCTATTTATTGGAAGGTAAACATGCATTGGCAGAAGCTCCATGGGGTACTATGTTGTTATTAGGCGGTTCAATGGTTATGGGAAATGCCTTTACAGATGCAGGTGTTGCGGAATGGATAGCTTCAAATTTAGGAATATTAAGCACAATGCCAGAAATAGTCATAATAATAGCTGTAGGCCTTGTAACAGCAGTATTAACAGAAGTTACAACAAATGCAGTTGTTGTTGCATCATTCTTACCTGTACTTGCAGGTATAGCAAAAGGAATTGGAATGGATCCACTACAATTGATGTTGACTTGTATGATAGCATCTAATTTTGCATTTATGTTACCACCAGCTACGCCACCAAATGCTATTGCATATAGTACTGGTGCAGTAGAGGTTTCTGACTTAATGAAAGCTGGATTTGGTTTAAAATTAATTGGATTGATTGTATTTCCAATAATAATGTATTTTGTGACATTTGGAATGTTTGGAGTAGGAATATAGAAAATCATATAGATTTAGGAGTGACGAAATGAGTAAAGGAATATTAGACGGAATAGTAGTACTTGATTTAACACGTGTATTGGCAGGTCCATATGCAGCAATGTTACTGGCTGATATGGGAGCTACAGTTTATAAAATAGAAATGCCTAAAAAAGGTGATGATAGTAGAGCTTTTGGACCTTTTATAAATGGAGAAAGTGCATACTATATGAATTTGAACAGAAATAAGTATGGAGTAACATTAAACTTAAAATCCCCAGAAGGAAAAGAAATATTTAAGGATATGGTTAAAAAGGCAGATGTTATACTTGAGAATTATCGTCCAGGAACTATGGAGAAATTAGGATTAGGATATGATACATTAAAAGAAATAAATCCTGGAATTGTATATGGATGTGTATCTGGATTTGGACATTATGGGCCATATAGTCAAAGAGCGGGATACGATATAATTGCCCAAGCCATGGGTGGATTAATGAGCACTACAGGTTGGCCAGAGGGAGGACCTACAAGAACGGGAACTGCTATGGGAGATGTTCTAGGTGGGTTAGGATGTACAATAGGTGTATTGGCTGCAGTGGTTAACAAGGTTAGAACGGGAGAAGGTCAAAAAGTAGATGTATCTTTAGTTGACTCTGTAGTATCTTCATTGGAAATCATTACTCAGATATATCTTGCTACCGGCAGGGTTCCAGGAAGAATAGGAAATAGGTATGAATCTGCATATCCATATGATTCTTTTAGTGCAAAGGATGGAGATGTTATAATTGGATGCGGTAATGATAAACTATATGAACTATTGGTAGAAGCTATGGAACAACCTGAATTATTATCAGATGAAAGATTTAAAACAAATGCACTAAGAGTTCAAAATCATAAAGAATTAAAAGTAATAATTGAAAAGTGGACAACCCAATATGAAATTGATGAAATAGTAGACTGTTTATTAGATAAAGGGGTACCATCATGTCCAATTAATACAATAGATAGATTGGTAAAGGATCCACATATTGCAGATGCTAGAGAAATGTTTGTAGAAGTGGAGCATCCAGTTGCAGGAAAAACAACTTTAACAGGTGACCATATTAAGTTTAGTGAGAAAAAATCTAGCATTAGAACTCCAGCACCAATATTAGGTCAACATAATTTTGAAGTATATGAAGAATTAGTGGGATTAACTAGAGAACAAATAGAAGAATATATGGAAAAGGGAGTTCTATAAAGTAAAGGATGGATAGAAATGAATAAAAAAATAGAAATAGTTGAGGTAGGACCAAGGGATGGATTTCAGAATTTAGAAGAATATATACCTGTAGAAGAAAAACTTAAAATAATAGAAGGTTTAATCGCTTCAGGTATAAAGCATATGCAACATACATCTTTTGTAAGTCCAAAGGCCATCCCACAGTTAAGAGATGCAAGTGAAATAACTAAAGTATTACTAGAAAAGTACCCAGATTTTGATTTTTTCCCATTGGTACCAAATCTTTATGGTGCTAGGACAGCTTATGAACTTGGAATTAAAAAGGTATCTTATGTTGTTTCCCTAAGTGCTAGCCATAATAAGGCCAATATCAATAGGACCCATGAGGAATCTTTTGAGGAATTAAAAAAAATTATGGACACTTATAAGGACTTGGATATCTGCGTAGATGTTGCAACGACTTTTGGTTGTCCTTTTGAGGGTAAATTCTCCACGGAAGTAGTAGTGGAATTTATAAGACAACTAGTGAATATGGGTGTAAAAGAAATGACATTGGCAGATACCATAGGTGTTGCAAATCCAAAACAAGTAAGGGAAATTGTTACAGCACTAAAAGAAGAGTTTCCAAAAGTAGAGTTTCAAGTGCATATTCATGATACTAGAAATATGGGAATGGTAAACACTTTAGCTGCTATTGAATCTGGAATAACTAAGGTACAATCAACACTTGGAGGTTTAGGTGGATGCCCGTTTGCCCCTGGAGCTTCAGGTAATACAGCTACTGAAGACTTAGTGTATATGCTTAAGGATATGGGTTATGATACAGGAATAAATATAGATGGATTGTTGGAAATAGCAAGATATGAAAAAAGCATAATAGATGGCAATTTCAGTGGCCATTTAATAAACATAAAAAAATAAAAACATAAAAAACGAAACAATAAAAAACATAAAAAGATACACTATGATAGATGAAATTTTTAGTTCATATCCATATACTATTTGGTTTATGTATTACTAAGAATTAACTATTATAAATAAATTTTATCAATAAATAAAATCTCCTTTCCATTGATGGTAGAAATAAAATCAAAATGGATAGGAGGTTTTTTATATGGTATTTTAGAAATTAGAATTTAATATAAAATATTAATCTACTATAAAATATTAATCTATAATATAAGAAATTAGGTTTTAAAGTTTAACTTCTTAAAGAACATATATAATTCCAAACTTATACTATAAATAGCCAATAGCAATTAATCTAAGATAAAATATATATGTTCTACAAAAACTTGGGTATATAGATCATAAGTACTTAAATTGGAGGAGGTTTATATAGTGGATTATAGAATTGAACAGGATACTATGGGGGAAGTGAAGGTACCTTCTGATAAATATTGGGGGGCTCAAACCCAAAGAAGTAAGGATAATTTTAAAATAGGTATAGAAAAGATGCCAATTGAGATTATTAGAGCTTTTAGTATTTTAAAAAAGGCGGCAGCCATTACAAATAATAAATTAGGAAAATTAGATGATAGAAGGATGGAGATCATATCTAAAGTATGTGATGAAATATATGCAGGCAAACTAGATGATAATTTTCCTTTAGTAGTATGGCAAACTGGAAGTGGCACTCAAAGTAATATGAATATAAATGAAGTGGTATCCAATAGAGCAAATGAAATATTAGGAGAAAAACTTATACATCCTAATGATCATGTAAATATGTCCCAAAGTTCCAACGATACATTTCCTACAGCTATGCATATTGCAGCGGTAATGGAGATTGAAAACAATCTAATGCCTGCAGTTAAAAAGTTAAGGGAAACCTTTGAAAGATTAGAAAGGGAAAATCAAGGAATAATCAAAACTGGAAGGACTCATCTTCAAGATGCTGTTCCAATAGCTTTTTCTCAAGAAATAAGCGGATGGACTCAAATGCTTAAAAAAGCAGAAAAAAACATTGAAGAATCTATGGAAGGTCTAAGGGAATTGGCATTGGGGGGAACAGCTGTAGGTACTGGGCTAAATGCTCATAAGGATTTTGGAAAAATTGTAGCAGCAGAAATATCTTCTATTACAAATACAAACTTTGTTACAGCAGAAAATAAGTTTCATTCACTAACTAGTAAGACTGCTTTGACTTATAGTCATGGGGCCTTAAAGGCTCTAGGAGCAGACTTGATGAAAATTGCCAATGATATAAGATGGTTAGCCAGTGGACCAAGATGTGGCATTGGAGAAATATTGATTCCTGAAAATGAGCCAGGCAGTTCTATTATGCCGGGAAAAGTAAATCCTACCCAAAGTGAAGCTTTGACAATGGTTACTGTACAAGTTATGGCAAATGATATGGCCATAGGTATTGGAGCATCCCAAGGAAATTTTGAGCTAAATGTATATATGCCTATGATAATCTATAACTTTTTACAATCTGTTAGACTATTAAGTGATGGTATTGTTTCCTTTAATGATAATTGTGCATCAGGTATTAAGGCTAATAAGGAAAAAATGAAAGAAAACCTAGACAAATCTCTAATGTTAGTTACGGCACTAAATCCACATATTGGATATGAAAAGGCAGCAAAAGTAGCTAAAACAGCCCATAAAAAAGGAATATCCTTAAAACAAGCTGCAGTAGAATTAGGGTATTTAACTGAAGAACAATTTGATGAGTTTATAAAACCAGAAGAAATGGTTTAATATAATAAATAAAGGCCAGAAAATCTGGCCTAATAATTTTTTTGAATTTTAATTTCAATTAATTTAATATTTTATCTAACTCTACATATTCCATATCAAAGGCATCTGCTACAGCCTTATAAGTAATTTTTCCATCTATTACATTGGCACCTTTAGCTAATGCTGGATCATCCTTAAGGGCTTGTTTCCAACCCTTATTTGCAATCCTCATGGCATAAGGAAGGGTAACATTTGTTAAGGCCAATGTGGAAGTTTGGGCTACTGCACCTGGAATATTTGCTACAGCATAGTGAATTACTCCATGTTTTACAAATATTGGGTCTTGGTGGGTAGTTGGTTTTTCAATAGTTTCTACACATCCACCTTGGTCTATGGCCACATCTACTATAACACTACCTGGTTCCATTTGTTTAACCATTTCTTCAGTTACAAGTTTTGGAGCTTTTGATCCAGGAATTAGAACTGCTCCTACTACTAAATCTGCAGTTTTTATAGCTTCGGTTAAATTGTAGTTATTTGAATATAGGGTTTCGATTCTACCCATAAATACTTCTCCTAAATAGCGAAGTCTATCTGTATCTATATCTGCAACTGTAACTCTAGCTCCTAATCCTATGGCTCTTCTAATAGCTCCAGTGCCTACAATTCCTCCACCTACTACAACTACATGGGCTGGCGGCACACCTGGTACTCCGTCTATTAGTTTTCCTTTACCACCACGGGTTTTCTCTAAGTATATGGATCCCTGTTGAACTGCCATTCTACCAGCTACTTCGCTCATAGGCGTTAAAAGTGGTAGTGATCTATTTGCCAATTGAACTGTTTCATAAGCTAAGGCTATGGTACCTGATTCCATCAGTGCCTTAGTAAGTTCTGGTTCGTTGGCTAGATGTAAATAAGTAAATAAAATCAAATCCTTTTTAAAATATCCATATTCAGATGGAAGAGGTTCTTTTACTTTGAGAATCATTTCAGCTTTTTCCCATACTTTACTAGCATCCTCAATGATTTTGGCACCTAATTCTTTATAGGATTCATCAGTAAATCCAGAGCCAAGACCTGCACCTGATTCTATTAGAACTTCATGTCCAGCTCTAATCAATCCATCTACTCCTGCTGGTGTTAAGGCAACTCTGTTTTCTTGAGGTTTTATTTCCTTTGGTACTCCAATAATCATAGATATTCCCCCTTATAATTAGTTTATCCAAATTATATTGTAACATAGATTTAGAAAATTTACACTATTTTTATTAGTTTAAATTTTCACGAGATGAAACCTAGGTTGGAAAATATATACTTTCAAAAATGGGGATTTAAGGGTATAATAATAATTTATGGAGAGTTGGAAGCTTTCTCTATAAGTAAATAGAACTATATGTTATTTATATACTGTGGTATAATTATTATGTGGGTATCAAATATTATGTTTAAGCTGGTATCTATATGTATAAAGAAAGGGATGTAATCATGGAAAATAAGATGAGCAAAATGAAGTTTATTTTAGCAGATATAATACTGATTAATCTTGCTTATATATTAGCCTTCTATATTAGATTTGATACTATGATAAGTCGACAGTTTTTAGCTTATATACCAAAATATTTAGAAAATGCCATATACATAACTTTGATGAAAGTGGCAATATTTTATTATTTTGATATGTACAAGACTATGTGGAAATATGCTAGTATTACAGAATTATTAAATATAGTTGCAGCAGTAGTGTTATCAAATACTGTTGTTATTAGTTTTTTATTTGCTAGACAGGAAAACTTTCCAAGGTCTATATATGTTATTGCAACTTTATTAGATTTAGCATTAATAGGTGGGTTGAGATTTAGTTTTAGGACTTTTAAAATAGATGAATTATTTAATAAGTTTGATTCAGTGGAAAAAAAGAAGATTATGATTATAGGGGCAGGAGATGCTGCAGCCTTAGTTATTAGAGAGTTTAGAAATCATGTTCAACTTAGATCTGAGCCTGTAGCTATAATCGATGATAACAAAAACAAACATGGAAAGATTATAAATGGAGTAAAGGTTGTAGGTGGTAGGGAAGATATATTGGAAGCAGCAGAAAAATATAATGTTGATGAAATAGTAATAGCCATACCATCTGCATCTAGAAAAGATATTAGTGACATAATTGAAATATGCAAACAAACTAGATGTAAGCTAAAGATATTACCAGGATACTATGAACTTATTGATGGAAAAGTAAGTATTAAAAAAATAAGAGATGTAGATATAAGTGATGTTTTAGGTAGAGAGGAAATCAAAACTGATTTGGGACAAATAAGCTCCTATATTGCTAATAAGTCTGTAATGGTAACAGGTGGTGGTGGTTCCATTGGTTCTGAATTATGTAGACAAATTGCGGCTTATGGTCCTAAGGAACTTATTATATTCGATATTTATGAAAACTCTGCCTATGATATTCAAAATGAATTAAAAAGAACATATAGTAATTTAAATTTAAAGGTTCTTATTGGTTCCATAAGGGACAAGGATAGGTTAGAGGAAATTCTAAAGGAAGAGAAACCAGATGTAATATTCCATGCTGCAGCCCATAAACATGTACCCTTAATGGAAGATAGCCCTAAGGAAGCAATTAAGAATAATATATTTGGAACTTTAAACTTGGCCCAGTTATCTGATAAATATGGCGTTGAAAAATTTGTTATGATCTCTACAGATAAGGCTGTTAATCCTACTAATATAATGGGAGCTACTAAAAGGGTTTGTGAGATGATAATCCAATCCTTAAATGCCAACTCCAGTACAGAGTATGTGGCTGTTAGGTTTGGAAATGTCCTTGGAAGTAATGGAAGTGTAATACCTTTATTTAAAAAACAAATAGAAGAAGGTGGACCTGTTACAGTTACTCATGAGGATATTATTAGGTATTTTATGACTATTCCTGAAGCAGTCCAATTGGTAATACAAGCAGGAGCCATGGCCAATGGAGGAGAAATTTTTATACTTGATATGGGGGAACCAGTGAAAATCATGGATTTAGCTAAGGACTTAATTAGGCTTTCTGGCTTTGAACCCGATGTAGATATTCCTATTAAGGTAACTGGTTTGAGACCAGGGGAAAAGCTATATGAAGAGCTATTATTAGATGAAGAAGGAATTTCCAATACAAAGCATGATAAAATTTTTATAGGAAAACCTACCTTTACTGATTATAGTTTATTATTAAAGTCTCTAGATAATTTAGAAGCCTTATTAAAGGATGGGACACAGGAAGAACTAATCAATCAAGTTAAAGTCATAGTTCCGACCTATAAGGATAATGAAGAGGTCAATGGTAAGATTATTAGAGATTCTGAAAAATCAGCTTGTAATTAATAAAGTTTATAATTAATAAAGAAAAACTCCTTCAACAACAAAAATTGGAGGAGTTTTTAAATATTACTTTTTAAGTAAAATTTTACATATTTCATATATTTTTACATATAAAATCTTTAATTTAATCTTTGAATATATTAATTTGTTATTGATATTATGCTAAAACATAAGTAAGAATAGGCATCAATGCTGAGATTATGAAAATAGAAACTAGAATCAAAGCTAATATTCTTTTCATATTAATAACCACCTTTTTTTATAGTTATAATATATTATAATATATGGATATAATATTACAAGTTCTTATTTTTATTACAGATATTGGTGGAAAGTCATGGGATAAATATGTGAACATTTAATTGACTAATCTTTTTCATTGATATAAAATGATATAGTTAATTGAGAGATAAGAAGGAAAGGAGTAGTAAAATGTCGACAAAGTATATTTTTGTTACAGGTGGTGTGGTTTCATCCTTAGGAAAGGGTATAACGGCAGCTAGTTTAGGTCAGCTTTTAAAAAGCAGAGGTCTAAAGGTTACTATCCAAAAATTTGACCCTTATATAAATGTGGATCCAAGTAATATGAGCCCATATCAACATGGAGAAGTATTTGTTACAGATGATGGTGCAGAGACGGATTTAGACTTAGGTCATTATGAAAGATTTATAGATGTTAATTTAAGTAAAAATAATAATGTAACTACAGGTAAAGTTTATTGGACGGTACTTAATAAAGAAAGAAAAGGGGAATATGATGGCCGTACTGTGCAGGTTATTCCTCATATAACAAATGAAATTAAAGATAGAATAATTAGAGCATCTAAGGAAAGAGAAGTAGATGTTGTAATTACAGAAATCGGTGGTACTGTAGGAGATATTGAATCATTACCATTTTTAGAAGCCATAAGACAAATAAAGTATGAAGTAGGAAAAGAAAATGTTATGTATCTTCATGTGACATTGCTTCCTTATTTATCAAAGGCTGGAGAATTGAAGACAAAGCCAACTCAACATAGTGTAAAGGAATTAAGAAGTATAGGAATTCAACCAGATGTTTTGATCTGTAGAACAGAAATGCCATTGGAAAAACATCTAAAGGATAAAATTGCTTTATTTTGCGATTTAGATCCATCAGAAGTTATAGAAAATGCAGATGCAGATTCTATATATGAAATACCTTTAATGTTGGAGAGGGAAGGATTGGCTAAATTAGTCATAGAACATCTAAACTTAAATTGTGGTGAATTGGATTTAAGTCATTGGCATGAGTTGTTAAATAAGCTAGACCATATAGAAGGACAAGTGACTATTGGATTAGTAGGAAAATATGTGGAATTAAAAGATGCATATATCTCCATAGCAGAGTCTTTAAAACATGGTGGTATTGAAAATGGTGTAGACATAGATATTAAATATATTCAGTCAGAAAATATAAATGATGAAAATTGTGAAGAAATATTTAGAGATGTAGATGGTATACTGATACCAAGTGGATTTGGAGATACTGAAACGGAAGGCAAACTAAAGGCCATTAAATATGCAAGGGAACAAAAGATTCCTTTCCTTGGACTTTCACAGGGAATGCAATTGGCAGTTATAGAATATGCAAGAAATGTACTTGGCTTAAAGGATGCAAATAGTTCGGAATGGGATAAAGATACTGAACATCCAGTAATAGATTTGATGCCTGAACAAAAAGACATAGAGCTAACAAACGGAAAGATGAGACTAGGCCTTTATCCTTGTAAGCTAAAGGAAGATACTTTAGCTAATAAGATTTATAATGATGAACTTATATATGAAAGACATAGAAATAAGTATGAAGTAAATAATGAGTTTAGAGATAAATTAATTGAACAAGGCTTGGTTATTTCAGGGCTTTCACCAGATGAAAGACTTGTAGAAATAGTTGAACTAAAGGATCATCCTTGGTTTATAGGTGTTGGATTCCAGCCGGAATTTAAATCAAGACCAACAAAACCTCATCCACTTTTTGTAAGTTTTGTTAAAGCTACTATGGAGTTTAAAAACTAGTTTGACAAATTTCATAATTATAATTTGCTTTGAAAAGGATATTTCCAGTAGGAATATCCTTTTTTTATAAAAGAAGGAATTTGTATTTAAATGTAGAATATTAGAGTAGAATAGTACATAAGAAAATGATAAAGTAATAGCAAGAATGTAAAATAAGGTGGTAGTATATGGAAAACATGGAATTGTATGAATTTTGTAAAGGAAATCTTTTAGATGAAAAGCTGTTTATTGTACCAAGTAGGTCCATAGGACTACAAATGATTAACAAAATTACTAGAGATGGTTATCCTACAATAAATTTAAGACCAATAACTTTAAAAAGATTGGCCTTTGAAATATTAGAAGATTATATAGAAAATAACAATATACTGATTATAGATGAAATATTAGGCAGTAATTTAATCATGGATACATTAAAGGAAATAAATAATGAAGATAAGGATTTTTTCTTTAAAGAAGATTTAATAGATGCTAAAACTGCTGAAGAAATATATAAGGTTATTATGGAACTTAAATACGCTAAGCTAGAAAATTTTCCAAAAGAAAAGAATATAGATAAGATATATGAAGGCTATGAAAGAAGCTTAAAAGAGTTAAATGCTATGGATTTTTGTGACATAGTCCGTAAATCCTGTGAAAGTGAAAGTTTACAAGAATATAAGAGTAAAAAAATAGGGATAGCAGAAAATATTGAATTTCACAATGTGGAAAAGGATTTGTTTGAAAAATTAATAGAAAACAACTGCACTAGAATTAAGATGCCTGTAAAAAGAGTAGATGGACAACCAAAAAACTATTATTTTAAGGACCATAATATATGGGATTTAAAGGGTAAGGATATTGTGTTTTTTGAAGAATATGGTGTTCTCAATGAAATTAATTATATAATTAAGGATATAAAAAATAAAAGAATAGCCATAGACCAAGTTGTAATTGCTTATACAAATGGTAAATATGCTGATTTAATTAATATTGAGTTTGAAAAGAATCAAATACCTATTACTTTTGGACAAGGTTTAGGTATTGAATCCAGCAGTGCATATAGATTTATAGATACGATTTTTTCTTGGGCTAAAAATTACTATAATTTAGATGAGATTAGACCTATATTTATTAATAATGATATAAAAATACAAGCAAAGTATGGAGAGATAGATGGAAGTATATCTCCTTCTTCAATGTATGAGGAGTTGGTAGTCAGTAGAATTCTTTATGGCAAGGAAAATTACAACAGAATACTAGGCATAAATAAACTACAAAACAATTTAGATATAAATTTAGGAACATACTCAACCTATAGAAGAGATTGGTTAAAGGAGTTCTTTGGAGATTTGTTTTATGCCATACCTGATAAGGGGCAAGTAAGTTTTAGTGACTATATTCCACGACTTATTAATTTAATAAGAAAATATACTAGAAATCTAAATAAATATGATGGAGCTGCAAAGGAAGTAGTTATAGAAACATTAAATCGAATACAAAGTATTAAGATGGAAGTAAATAGAGAAGAATATTTTGATACAATACTTTCCTATATTAAACAAAACAAAATATTAAGGGCTCAAGCTCAACCAGGGGCAGTTTTTGCTACTAGTTTTAAAAATGCTGGGTATACTGGAAGAGGGTATCTATACTTAATAGGATTAGATAGTAATACATTATCTAATAAGGTTGTAGAATCACCTATTTTACTAGATGTATCTAGAAATAGAATTTCTAACAGTTTATCCTATGCTCATGAGTCCTATAGATATAAAAAGTATAAGATTAAGGAGTTATTGACGGCTGACTTTAAAAATATATCTATTGGATATTCTAATTTTGATACTGTAGATGTAAAAATTCAGTCTCCATCTCAAATATATAATGAACTAAAGGATAGATATGGTGATAACCATAGGGAAGATATAGAAAGCTTATGGACCATATATGGGAAGGATTTGGCCAAATCAGGTACATCTCTAGAGACTCTAGCTGAATGTAGTAGAAAGGCATATTTAAGATATAAGATGGGCTTAATGCCTAAGGAAGAAGTAGATATAAAGATAGATAGATGGTTAGATCCATTAACTAAGGGAAATATAGTTCATTTTGTTTTAAATCAGTATTTTGATTTAGATAAAGGAGAACAAAAGGATGGAATATTAGAGGAATTAGTAAATATTCAATGTGAAAATGTAAAAATAGATAATCCATATATATTAAAGGAAGTATATTTAAGGGAAAAAGATGATATTTTAAGAACTTGTAAAAATACTATAATTATGACAGAGAAGGATAGTCAGTGGCAAGTATTGGTCAATGAACTAAGCTTTGGAGATAGGGAAAGAAAATATAATAAAATATTTGGTGACCTTCCTAAGCAAAAAATCAATATTGGAGGAATAGATTTATATATTTCTGGTTCTATAGATAGGGTAGATATAAATAGAAATGATCCTAGTTCTTTTAGAATTGTAGACTATAAAACAGGAAGTAAGTGGAATTTTGATAAAAAATTAAGAATTACTAAAGGCAGAGGTAAAAACAAGACTTACGATTATTCACAAACACAAAAACTACAATATTATATTTATAAAAAAGCTTTGGAAAAGATATTGGAAACTAGAAGTGATATATATCCAAATCCAAAGATAAACAATTTTATATATATATTTGGCGAAGAAGAGGATCCAATTATAGATATAGAATTTAATGAAGAGTTTGTACAAGATATTGAAAACAGAATAATAGGATTACTAAATATAGATATTTTAGAATCAGAAAAGGATATAGTATTTGATGAAACAAATGGATTAAGCTGCAAATATTGCGACTATAAAGCCATATGTATTGTAGATAAAAACTTAGGAGATGTGGAAATGGAGGTAGAATATTAGATGATGGATGAAGGGTTAATATTACAGGAAATGAAAAAAAGACAAGAAATCATGAATACCTTTGATAAAAATTATCTCCTAGAAGCAGGTGCAGGTGCAGGGAAAACAACTATCATAGTCCAAAGAATATTAAATCATATAATAAATTCAGATATTCATCCATCTAATATAGTTGCTATTACCTTTACAAAGGCTGCCTCAACAGAGCTGGCTGAAAGAATACAAAAGAAGGCATTAGAATATCTTAAGGATGGAAAGTATGGGAATATAAGCCACAGACTAGAAGCTGTAGATGAAATATTTACTGGAACAATTCACTCCTTTTGTGAATTGATTTTAAGGGAGATGCCCTTTGAGGCTGGTTTGACACCTGCCTATGAAATAATAGAAGATAGTTATGAGTTCCATAATGATATATGGTATGATTTTTTAAGAAATAGTGAAAAGGAATATAAAGAGTATATATCTATATTAGATAGATTTATGATAGATTATAGAGGTTTAAAGGATAAGGCTATATTAGCCATGGAAAACCCAGATGTAAGCTTTGTAGGATATGAAGGAGTAGATTATAATTTTGATGATATTAAAGGGAGATTTGAAGATTTAAAGGTTAAACATCAATATCTTGACCCTAATTTTATAAAGACCAACTCTAATTTTAGCAGACTGCTTCGTTCCATATTAGAAGATGGAGGACATATAGAAGACTATATGGAAATAATCCTAAAGGAATGCTCTAAGTTGGACTTTGATCTTGAAGAATTATATATAAAACTTATGTATAAAAAACATTTAGACTGTTCTAATAGTGATGATTATAGAGATTTGATTTTAGGAATATATAATATATATTTAAGCCTTAATCAATTGGCCTATAATACATGTACCAAATTTATAAACTTGGCTGTAGAATATAAAAATCAAAACTATAAAAATCAACTTACATTTAATGAATTGTTATATAAGGCATCTAAATTAATTAAAGAATCTCCAGAGGCAAGAAAACACTTTAAAAGTAAATATAGATATTTTTATGTAGATGAATTTCAAGATACAGATCCTATGCAGGCAGAGCTAATACTATATTTAACTGATGAAAAAGATGAACATGAAGAAACTATGTATTGGCAAGATTGTGTTCCAAGACCAGGCTCCCTATTTGTAGTAGGAGATCCTAAACAATCCATATATAGATTTAGAAGGGCAGATATACTTATTTATAATCAAGTAAAGGAAATCATAGATAGATATGGTGAAGTGGCCTATTTAGATATTAATTTTAGATCTACAGATAGAATATGTAATTGGGTTCAATCTACATTTAAAAAAAGGGATTATGATTTTGGATTTAAAGAAAAATCTACAGGAGTTCAGGCAGGATTTGAAAGAATACTTAGTCTTTGGGATGATACCCTTGAGACAGTAGAAGATCCATTAAAGGAAAGAAAACATTTAAAAGGGATCTATCAATATGAGGTTCCAAATTCTATAGATGATAAAGAATTTACTATTGATGAGGAAACATATGTGGCCAATATAGTAGAGTATATTATAAAAAATTATTATATAACAGAAAAAAAGTCTATAGATGGAGTTTATCAAACTATTCCTAGAAAAGTAGAACCTAAAGATATTATGATACTAACTAAAAGTAATCAAGAGACTGGACTATATCTAAGGGCATTGAAGGAGAGAAATATACCTGCTTTGTTGGCAGGAGAGAAGAAACTAGGAGATACTAGGGAAGTACTAAATCTATTTATATTAATTGATGCAATTTTAGATTATAGAGATAGTATAAAAGTAGTTTCAGCCCTAAGGAATTCCTTTTATTTAGATTTGGAAACCATAGACTTATTTATGGAGAATATGGACAATCTATCTTCCATTATATTTGATGAAGAAAAGATTAGAAAAATCCAGCATCCAGATATATCTCAGGCATTTACTTATATGAAGGAAATCCATTCATTGGCAACTAAGCTTAGTCCTATTACTTTTATAGAAACTCTTGTGGAAAATAGAATAGGAATATATGATGTCCATAGGGATTATAGTGAAATAGAAGAAAGAGATGCAAATTCAGCCCTTAGGCAAACTATTGAAATATTAAAATTCAAAGGATGTATAAGTCTATTTGAATTGAGAAATGAACTAGATAAGTTGATTTGTGGAGAAGTTACTTATGAATTACCCCTAAGTAATAAGTTTGCTAATAATGCAGCAAGAGTCATGAATATTCATAAATCTAAGGGCTTAGAAGCAAATATAGTTATTTTAGTAGGGGGAGAAAAAAAGAGAATATTAGGGTCAGACTCCCATTATATAGAAAAAAGTAGTGGAAATAAAAATTTAGGATATATGGTATATAAACGTAGTTATGGACTTTTAGGTCCAGATGAAATCCTTAGAAAAGAAAGGGAAAAAGCCTTTAAGGATGCAGAAATAGATAGGCTTTTATATGTGGCTGCCACTAGGACTAAATCGGTTCTAATGGTTCCAAAGACTGAGGAAGAAAAACAATTTTTATATCCTTTATCTAGAAATATTGATAATCAGTTGGAAGTAGAAATAGATATAAACTATAAAGATAATGCTAAAACTACAAGGAAGAAAAAGGAAGAGCTTGAGAAAACTAAAGATTTAAGAATAAAAAAAGAAATCCTTAGGCCAAGTTATTCTAAGATGAGTCCTTCAGAATTCAAGTCTAATTTATCATCAGAGGAATATATAACAATTGATTCTATAAAATTAAAGGATGTTAAAGTAAGTAGGATTAAAGAAGGATTAGAAGATGGAAGTATATATGGGGGACCTAGAGGTCGTATTTATGGACTTATGGTCCATAGGGCTTTTGAAATTTTGATTAAAAAGGCCAATGGTCTTGATAATATTCATAAGGATACAATAGATTATGCCATAAGTCTAGCTATTAATGAATATATAGAAAATCTAGAATTAAATAGATCAAATATAAGTGTTTTTTATCCAACTAATATTTGGATAGTTAATGAAATTTTAAGTATAAAAGAAGATAAGGGAAATGATGAAGCAAGATTATTTTTAAAGGAAAGGCTATATAAATATATAAAAACAAATTTAACAAACTTTATAAACAACAATGATATTAGAAATCTATTTAAGGATTCTAGAAGGATTTTTACCGAACTACCCTTTACTATATCTATAGATAAAAATAAGGATGTATTGTTAAATAAATTATCTCAATATATTAGTTATGAAAGGATAAATTTAGTAAAGAAATTTAATAAACCAATATTGATAAATGGAGTAATAGATTTAGTAATCCAATCCAAGGACGGCTCATGGACCATATTAGACTATAAAACAGATATTTTATTTAGGGAAAGTATGGGACATATATTAAGAAAAAAATACGCTTCCCAATTAAAAGGTTATAAAATACTTTTAGAGGATATTTTAGGAGCTGAAGATATAAAAATAGATAATTTAATTATTTACTCCACATTCAAGGATGAATTAATTCATATATATGAACCAGCTTTAATATAGATTCAAATAAAAACATAGGAGGGGTTTTTTTGGAAAAATCAATGATTAGACTTCGTATGAGTGCAGCAGATGCCCATTATGGTGGGAACTTAGTAGATGGTGCAAAGATGTTACAATTATTTGGAGATGTGGCTACAGAATTATTAATTAGACATGATGGAGATGAGGGACTATTTGTAGCTTATGACAAGGTTGAGTTTTTAGCACCTGTTTATGCTGGAGAGTTTATAGAAGCTACTGGAGAAATAGTAAAAGTAGGAAACACATCAAGGAAGATGGTATTTGAAGCTAAAAAGGTAATAGTACCAAGGCCTGATATTAGTGATTCAGCTTGTGATGTATTAAAGGAACCTATTGTAGTTTGTAGAGCAGAAGGGACCTGTGTAGTTCCAAAGGATAAAATGAGATAAACTATAAATAAGGGGGATAATTCTATGGAAAAACTAATAATAACTGCGGCAATATGTGGTGCAGAGGTTACAAAGGAAAACAATCCAAATGTACCTTATACTGTAGAGGAAATCGGAAGGGAAGCAGAATCCGCATATAAAGCAGGAGCCAGTATAATTCACTTACATGTAAGGGAAGATGATGGAACACCTACCCAAAATAAGGCTAGATTTAAGGCTTGTATAGACGAAATAAAAAGAAGATGTCCAGATGTAATAATCCAGCCTTCCACTGGGGGAGCAGTAGGAATGAGTGATGAGGAAAGACTTCAACCTACGGAATTAGGTCCTGAAATGGCTACACTTGATTGTGGAACTTTAAATTTTGGTGGAGATGAAATATTTGTTAATACTGAAAATACAATCAAAAATTTTGGAAAGATAATGATAGAAAGAGGTATCAAGCCTGAAATTGAAGTCTTTGATAAGGGTATGATTGATTATGCTATTAAATATGCTAAAGAAGGATATATAAAAAAACCTATGCACTTTGATTTTGTACTAGGTGTTCAAATGGCAGCAACAGCTAGGGACTTAGCCTTTATGGTGGATAGTATTCCTGAAGGTTCTACTTGGACTGTAGCTGGTGTAGGTAGACATGAGTTTCCAATGGCAGCTATGGGAATAGCTATGGGTGGACATGTAAGGGTAGGATTTGAAGATAATGTATATTTATCTAAGGGTGTATTGGCAAAATCCAATGGAGAATTAGTAGAAAAGGTAGTAAGAATAGCTAATGAACTTGGCAGAAAAGTGGCTACTCCAGATGAAGCAAGGGAAATACTAGGTTTGAAAAGTATATAAGGCTTTAAATTATCATCATTGAGTCATTATTAAGCTTAAAGATATATTTTATATTAATAAAATTTTTAATTATGTTCTTAAAGTGGTATAATACATATGATGATAAGATTGGAGGAGATATGTATGTTAGTAACAGGTAAGGAACTATTATTAGATGCTCAAAAGAATAATTATGCTGTTGGAGCATTTAATATTAATAATATGGAGGTTGTACAGGCAATAATTCAAGCTGCCGAGGAAACAAACTCTCCTGTTATCCTACAAGCAAGTCAAGGTGGACTTAAATATGCAGGAGTAGAATATATTGCTGCATTAGGAAAATTAGCAGGTAAAAATGCAAAGGTACCGGTAGCTTTACATTTAGACCATGGTACAGATTTTGAACAAGTAATGCAATGTATTAGACATGGCTTTACTTCTGTTATGATAGACGCTTCTAGATTCCCATTAGAGGAAAATATTCAGTACACTAAAAAGGTTGTAGAAATAGCTCATTCTGTAGGGGTTACTGTAGAGGCAGAACTAGGCAAGATTGGTGGAACAGAAGACCATATTACAGTTAGTGAGAAAGATGCTACATTTACAGATCCTAAGGAAGCTAAAATATTTGCAGAAGAAACTGGTGTAGACTATTTAGCCATAGCTGTAGGTACTGCCCATGGAGTATATAAGGGAGAGCCAAAGCTAGATTATGATAGAATTGAGGAGATTAGGAATACTATTGACATACCTTTAGTATTACATGGTTCCAGCGGTGTTCCTTCAGAAAGTCTACAAAAAGCTATTTCTTTAGGTATATGTAAGATAAACATAGATACAGATATTAGGGCAGCATTTGCTAAAACTGTTAAAGAATATGTTGCAGAAAATCCAGATCAAATAGATCCTAGAAAGATCTTAGGACCTGCTACAGTTGCAATGAAGGAAGTTATAAAGGAAAAGATGAATATATTTGGTTCTGCAGGAAAGGCATGGAAGTAGGAAATATTCAGGGACACCAATTAATAATAAAAGATTTTAAATTTATTTAATTATATTATATAATTATTAATTGATTTATGTTAATTATTAATTAGACAAATGGGGTGATTGGTTTGAAACTATTTATAGATACTGCTAATATTGATGAAATAAAAGAAATCAACCAATGGGGAGTTATATGTGGAGTAACTACAAATCCTAGCCTAATAGCTAAGGAAGGTAGGGATTTTAAAGAAGTTGTAAAGGAAATTACTAGTATTGTAGATGGACCTATTAGTGCAGAAGTCATTTCTTTAGATACAAATGGAATGCTAAAGGAAGCTAGGGAACTAGCAAAGATCCATCCAAATATTGTGGTTAAAATCCCTATGAATAAGGAAGGATTAAAGGCAGTGAAAATACTTTCACAAGAAGGCATAAAAACCAATGTGACCCTGATTTTTTCACCAACACAGGCATTATTGGCTGCAAGGGCTGGAGCAACATATGTAAGTCCTTTTGTTGGAAGGCTTGATGATATAAGCAATGAAGGTTTATATATTGTTGAAGATATAGTTCAGATATTTAAGCTTCACAATATCAAAACACAAATAATTGCTGCAAGTATTAGAAATCCAATCCATGTCTTAGATGCTGCTAAGGCAGGAGCTCATATAGGAACTATTCCATATAATGTCTTTATTCAAATGATAAAGCATCCTTTAACGGATATTGGTATAGAAAAGTTTTTAGAAGATTGGAACAGTCTATAAAGTCCTTGGGGCTGTTCCCCTTTCCTTCTTTATCAAATCTAAATTATTAATTCTAATCATATATAATCTACAATATTTATCTTTTAAATTTTTATTAAATTTTATTAGGAATTACTAGAAATTTTATTTAATATTTATTCTACTTCGTGTAAAATTGATGTATAAGAAAATGGAGGTGTATTTTTATGGATAGAAATTTACCTGTAAATTTAGGTAGGGTTACAGAAGCAGCTGCATTGGCCAGTGCAAAGTTTTTAGGTAGGGGAGATAAAAACATGGCAGATCAGGCTGCTGTAGATGCAATGAGAAGAATGTTTGATACCATTAATATAAATGGTGAAGTTGTAATAGGAGAAGGAGAAATGGATGAAGCTCCTATGCTATATATTGGTGAACAAATAGGAACTGCCGGTGATGATGGGTTAAAAGTAGATATTGCAGTGGATCCTTTAGATGGAACTCGTTCTGTTGCAAATGGTTTACCAAATGCTATTTCTGTAGTAGGTGTAGCTCCAAGTGGATGTTTGCTACATGCTCCAGATACTTATATGGCAAAGATTGCCGTAGGACCAAAGGCAAAGGGTGTTATCGATATCAAAAAATCTGTGAAAGAAAATATAGATAATGTAGCCAAAGCCTTAAACAAAGATGTAAGTGATATAACTGTTGTAGTAATAGATAGACCAAGACATGTTCAATTGGTACAAGAAATTCGTGAGGCAGGAGCTAGAATCAAGATGATCAGTGATGGAGATGTATTAGGTGCAATATCTACTTGCTTTGATTATACTAACGTAGATATATTAATGGGAACAGGTGGTGCACCAGAGGGAGTAATTGCTGCAGTAGCTCTTAAGTGTTTAGGAGGAGAACTACAGGGAATCCTAAAACCTGCCACTGATGAACAAAGGCAAAGATGTATTAAAATGGGTGCGGATCTAGAAAAAGTTTATCATATAGATGATCTAGCCAAGGGAGATCAAATGGTATTTGCAGCTACAGGTGTTTCCTATGGAGAACTGTTACAAGGAGTAAAGTACATGGAAAACAATACCGCTACAACTCATACATTGATTCTTAGGGCTGAAACTGGCACCATTAGATTTATAGAGTCAATACATACATTAGATAAAAAACCTGAATATGCGAAATAAGGGATGGTGTTTTTTTGAATTATGATGAGCTGAAAAGCAAAAAAATAGTGGAACTTAGGGACATTGCTAAAGATGTAGGAATATCTAGTCCTTATAAATATAAAAAGGATGAGCTACTAGTATTAATAATGGAGCAGCAGGGAAGAAAAAGCTCTCTTAGCAATATAGAACCCAGTGAGGGGAAAAATGGAGACAATGGAAAAGTTGATTTATCTGGAATTGATATAGAGGATTTATCTGATAAAGCATCAGAGGAAATGGAACAATTAGACGCTATTAATATGGCAGAAGGAATCCTAGAACTTCATACTGATGGATATGGTTTTTTAAGAAGAGATAATTATCAATCAGGTGATGATGATATATATATTTCTCCTTCGCAAATTAGAAGATTTAGATTAAAAACAGGAGACAAAATAGCAGGGGTTACCAGGCCACCTAAGTCTGGAGAAAAGTTTAAAGCCTTATTATATGTAAAATCAGTAAATGGAATGAATCCAGAAACTGCTGTAAAAAGGCCAGACTTTGACAGTTTAACCCCTATATATCCAAGAAAAAAACTAATCCTTGAAACTAATCCAAGTGATTTTGCAACTAGGATGATAGATTTAGTTGCTCCAATAGGTAAGGGTCAAAGGGGTATGATAGTATCTCCTCCAAAAGCTGGAAAGACAACATTGTTAAAGATGGTAGCCAATGCCATATCCAAGAATCATCCAGAGGTGGAAATAATCATTCTATTAATAGATGAAAGACCAGAAGAAGTAACAGATATGAAAAGATCTGTAAAGGGAGATGTAATCTATTCTACCTTTGATGAATTGCCTAAAAATCATACTAAGGTTGCAGAGATTGTTTTAGAAAGGGCAAAAAGACTTGTAGAGCATGGAAAGGATGTAGTTATACTTTTAGATAGTATTACTAGACTTGCTAGGGCCTATAATCTTACTATTCCTGCATCAGGAAGAACTCTATCAGGTGGACTAGATCCAGGGGCACTTCATAAACCCAAGAGGTTTTTCGGTGCTGCTAGAAACCTAGAGGAAGGTGGAAGTTTAACTATATTGGCCACTGCCCTAGTAGAAACAGGTAGTAGAATGGATGATGTAATCTTTGAAGAGTTTAAGGGAACAGGTAATATGGAAATTCATTTAGATAGAAAATTATCTGAGAAGAGAATATTCCCAGCCATAGAGCTTAATAAATCAGGTACTAGAAGAGAAGAACTTATTTTAAGCCAAAAAGAATTAGAAACAATTTGGGGTATTAGAAAAGCAATGGGAAATTTACCTACTCAAGAAGTAACAGAAACTTTGATTGATAATTTAGTACAAACTAAGACAAATGATGATTTCATAGAGCATATGAGAAATAAAATTTGGATTTAGTTGATAATAAAAAAAAATTATGCTATAATTTAATAGTTAAAATGATAATATGTCTTTGTGATATATAGCGATTTTGAAAGAGGTGAAAAGAATGAAAGAAGGTATTCATCCAAAATATTATGAAGCAACGGTAACATGCGCATGTGGAAATACATTTAAGACAGGCTCAACAAAAGAAAATCTAAAAGTAGAAATATGTTCAGAATGTCATCCATTCTATACAGGTAGACAAAAATTCGCTGAACGTGGCGGTCGTGTCGAAAAATTCAAGAAGAAATACAATATGGACTAATTTCTTCGAAATCTAGGTTAGTTGCAAGGGCATCTAACCTTTTTTTGAAGTTTTTTCTGTCATTAATGAAGGTTGTGATACTATGAAGGAAAACAATCCTAGTATAAATCCTAAACATAAAACAACTATTGGTGGTCAAGCTCTCATAGAGGGAATAATGATGAGGGGACCCAAAAAATTATCTATTGCAGTACGAAAACCTAATGATGAGATAGAGCTTAAGGTTGATGAATTAAATACTTTGGCTATGAAAAATAAATTCTTTAGGCTTCCCTTTATAAGAGGGGTAGTAGGTTTAGTGGAGGCCATGGTAATAGGTACTAAGGCCTTAACATATTCTGCCAGTTTTTATGAAGAAGAAAGCCTATATGAAGAGGATATGGAAAAGAAAAAAAGTCTGACTGAAAGAGTATTTAAGGATAAGGCTGAAGATGTTGAAATGGGACTTACAGTCCTATTTTCCATAGGATTGTCCATATTAATATTTATGATTTTACCTAGTTTCATATCTAATTTCTTTAAAAACAGGGTAGATAGTCCTATAATTTTGAATCTTATTGAAGGTTTGTTTAGGGTAATTATATTTTTTATATATGTAATATGGATTTCAAAACTAGAGGATATTAAAAGAGTATTTCAGTACCATGGTGCAGAGCATAAATCTATTCACTGTTATGAGAATAGGGAAGAATTAACTGTAGAAAATGTAAAAAAATATTCTATTTTACATCCACGCTGTGGAACTAGCTTTTTATTTATGGTAATGATAATAAGTATATTTGTTTTATCTTTTTTTGGATGGCCTAATCCACTACAAAGAGTCCTAATTAGAATTCTTATGTTTCCTGTTATTGCAGGAATATCCTATGAAGTAAATCGAATTATTGGAAGAAGCAATTCTAAATTTTGTCAGATAATATCTTATCCAGGCCTTATGGTACAAAAGCTTGCCACAGTAAAAGAACCAGATGGAGAACAGATTGAGGTAGCTATAGAAGCACTGAAAGCTGTAATCCCTACTAATCGGGAGGAAGACAAGTGGTAATAGATGAGCTACTAAAAATAGGTGTGACTCTAGTTGAAGGGAATGAATATTCAAACCCAATATTAGAGTCTATACTAGTTTTATCTAATTTATTAGATGTTGATAAGACTTATATATATATACATGGGAAAAAAGAAGTAAATAAGGATATAGAGGATAGATTTATAAAAATAATGAAAAAAAGAAAAACTGGCTATCCTATTCAATATATTTTGGGTGAGCGGGAATTTATGGGCTTGAATTTTCATGTGGAAGAAGGAGTTTTAATCCCTAGGCCTGAAACAGAACTAATGGTAGAGTATATAATAGACTATATAAATAAAGAATACCCAATGGAGAATATAAATGTATTGGATTTAGGTATAGGTAGTGGAGCTATTTCTTTAAGTATTGGTAAATATTGTGCTAATACTATGGTTTATGGGGTAGATATAGAGTATAAGCCTATTTATGTAGGAAATATAAATAAGGATAGATTTAATCTATCCAATGTAAATTTCTATCAAGGTGATCTATTTGAAGCAATTGAGGATTTAGACTTAAAAAACAAGATTCATATTATAGCTTCAAATCCACCATATATTAAGACTAAAGATTTAGAGTCATTACAAAAAGATGTAAGGGACTTTGAGCCAAAGACGGCACTAGATGGTGGAGAAGATGGACTGGACTTTTATAGGAAAATTAGTCATAAGTCTAAAAACTATCTTATACATGGAGGACTTCTAATTTATGAAATAGGATATGATCAAGGAAATCAAGTTAAAAGTATACTAGATGGGGAAGGTTTTACTAATATTTCAATATTAAAAGACTTACAAGGTCATGATAGGGTGGTTTTAGGGTTTATGGAATAAAGGAGTTATTCTAATGATTAAATTTTTTCAACTTTTTTTATCCTTTTTTAAGGTAGGGGCCTTTAGTTTTGGTGGAGGATATGCCATGTTACCCTTACTTGAAGAAGAGGTAATCAAGACACATAGTTGGATGAGTGGGGCAGAATTTATCGATATATTTGCCATATCTGAAATGACACCTGGACCTATTGCAGTAAATGCTGCTACATTTGTAGGCTATAAAGTAGCTGGATTTTTAGGTGCAATGGTAGCTACCCTAGCTGTTATACTACCATCTTTTATTGTAATTAGTCTAATATATACCTTTATAAGTAAATTTAAGAACTCTCCCTATGTAGATTGGATTTTCAAGGGAATTAGACCTGTAGTGTTAGGATTAATAGCAGCTGCAGGAGTTACAGTGGCTAAGACTAGTTTTATGGATATTAAATCTATTATTATTGGAGCTGGAATATTTTATTTAGTATCTTTTAAAAAATTAAATCCTATTTTAGGAATTGTAGGAGCAGGGATTTTGGGAATATTACTTTACTAAGGAGTGAGGGCCATGCTATGGAAGATGTTTTTGACTTTTTTTAAAATTGGAGCCTTCACCTTTGGTGGGGGATTTGCAATGATTCCTATTATACAACAGGAAGTTGTAGATAAACATAATTGGATAAAAGATGAAGAGTTTATGGATACTATTTCTATAGCTCAATCATCACCAGGACCTATAGCTGTAAATTCTAGTATATATGTTGGATACAAAATAAAGGGTTTTATTGGTGCCTTGGTGTGTACACTGGGTACAATATTGCCTTCCTTTATTACAATACTGATTATTGCAATATTTTTTAATCAGTTTAAAGATAATATTATTTTTGAAAAAGTGTTTATGGGAATAAGGCCAGCAGTTGTAGCCTTAATATTTTCTGCAGTATATAGATTAGTATATAAATCACATTTAGGCTATGGTACCTTGTCTATGGCTTTAGCCATTATGTTGATAATAGTTTTTTTGAAGATAAGCCCTATATATATGGTAATCCTAGGGGCTGGAGGATCGGTTATTTATCATAAATTAGTTAAAAATAATGATAATATTGAAGAATGATTTTAACACCTAATCATGTGGAGGTTTTTTTATGTTAGAAAAATTAGACTTTATTGAAAAAAAGTATAAAGAATTAACAGAACAGATGATGGATCCAGAGCTTATTAATAATATGTCTCAGTGGCAAAAGGTAATGAAGGAGCATGCAGAGATTGAACCTATTGTTATGAAATATAGAGAATATACAGGTGCTATGGAAGAACTTGAGGGAGCTAAGGAGATGCTCTACGATAAGTTAGATGATGATATGAGAGAAATGGTCAAGGAAGAAGTTAAAGAATTAGAAGAATCCATAGCTGCCATAGAGGAAGAATTAAAGATTTTACTTATACCTAAGGATCCAAATGATCATAAAAATGTTATTGTGGAAATTAGAGCAGGGGCTGGTGGAGATGAAGCAGCCTTATTTGCAGGTGTATTATTTAGGATGTATTCTATGTATGCAGAAACAAATCGCTGGAAGATTGAGATTATGAGTTCCAATGAAATAGGTATTGGTGGATTTAAAGAAGTTATATTTATGATTAAAGGTAAGGGTGCCTATAGTAGATTAAAATATGAGTCAGGAGTCCATAGAGTTCAAAGGGTTCCAGAAACAGAATCCAGCGGTAGAATCCATACTTCTACTGCAACTGTAGCAGTTCTTCCTGAGGCTGAAGATGTGGATATTGATATTCAAGAATCAGATTTAAAAATAGATATATATAGATCTTCTGGAGCTGGGGGACAGCATGTTAATACAACTGACTCAGCTGTTAGAATTACCCATTTACCTACTGGAGTTGTAGTTGCATGTCAAGATGAGAGAAGTCAGATAAAAAATAGGGAAAAGGCTATGAAGATTCTTAAGACTAGAATTTATGACAAGATGCTAAGTGATCAAGCTTCAGAAATTGCTGAAGAAAGAAGGGATCAAGTAGGTACTGGTGATAGATCTGAAAGAATTAGAACATATAATTATCCACAAGGTAGGGTGACAGATCATAGAATCAATCTTACACTGCACAAATTGGCTAATATTGTAGATGGAGATTTAGATGAGATAATAGATGCATTGGTAACTACTGATCAGGCAAATAAATTAAAACAATAGTATGATATATAGGAGGGGTATATCCTCTCCATTTTTGTATGAATATTAATAGGAGTAAATTATTATGGATACTAAGATAATAAAAATCGACAAATCTAATATAGATAAAAAATTGATGATTGAAGCTGGAGATATTGTAAAAAGTGGAGGAGTAGTAGCTTTTCCAACGGAGACAGTATATGGTCTAGGTGCCAATGGACTAGATGAAAATGCAGTGAAAAAAATATATGAGGCTAAGGGTAGACCTAGTGATAATCCTTTAATTCTTCATATTAGCTCAATAGAGGAACTAGATGATTTAGTAGAAGAAGTTACAGATTTGGCCCATATGATTATGAAAAGATTTTGGCCTGGACCACTTACTATTATCTTCAAGAAAAGTAGGATAATACCAAATATCATAACTGCAGGATTGGAAAGTGTGGCTATTAGGATGCCAAGTCATCCTATTGCTTTAGAGCTTATAAGTCTATCTGGAGTACCAATTGCAGCACCTTCAGCCAATACCTCTGGTAGACCTAGTCCTACTAATGCAGATCATGTTGTTGAAGATATGTATGGAAAAATAGATATGGTAATAGATGGTGGCAGTACAGGAGTAGGCCTTGAATCTACAGTTTTAGATTTATCAGGAGAAGTCCCAACTATTTTAAGGCCAGGAGCAATAACCTTAGAAGATTTAAAAGAAATGATTCCAAATATTATCCAAGATGCATCAATTTTACATAAAGATGTAACACCAAAATCTCCAGGTCAAAAATATAGACATTATGCACCTAAGGCTGAAATGATACTATTTACTGGGGATATAGATGATATTGTAAACAAGATAAATACTAGTACTAAGGAGCTAATATTATCTGGGAAGAAAGTAGGTATTATGGCTACGGAAGAAACAAAAGATAAATATGAAGATGGAGTAGTTATTGTATCAGGTTCTAGAAGAAAAAGAGAAACTATTGCTTCCAACTTATTTAAAACAATCAGGGATTTTGACCATGCTGATGTAGATATTATATTGGCAGAAGGAGTAGAGCTAGATAATATAGGTATGGCCATAATGAATAGAATGACAAAGGCTGCAGGTGGCAAGATTATTAATCTTTAAGGGGTGATGTCTTTTGAATATATTGTTTGTATGCACTGGTAATACTTGCAGAAGTCCAATGGCAGAGGGGATGCTTAGGGATTTTAGCAACAAATATAATATGGATATAAAGGTTAAATCTGCAGGTGTATCTGCAATAAATGGATATACTGCATCTCCAAATGCTGTTATAGTCATGGGCAATATGGGCATAGATATATCAAAGCATAAATCAAAACTTATAACTGAAGATATGATTAATCAGTCAGATTTGATTTTTACAATGTCAAATAGTCATAAAGATGTATTGATATGGAAGTACCCTAATATAAAAGATAAGGTTTTTTTGCTTAATGAATATGCCTTTGATTCCTTTAAAAATATTGAAGACCCTTTTGGTGGAGGAATTGAAGAATACGAGATAGCTAGAGATGAGATATATAAGGCTATATTAAGTATAATTGAAGATGGATCTTTAAAGTCTAAAAAACAATAAATTATTCTATATTTAGTAAACAAAAAAGAAAGGTGGAAACTAAGGATGAAAATAGGTATAGGTAGTGACCATGGTGGATTTGAACTAAAAGAATATATTAAAGAATTTTTGGAAGAACAAAAGGTGGAGTATGTAGACTATGGAACTAATTCAAATGAATCGGTAGATTATCCAGATTTTGGTAGGGTTGTAGCAGAAGCTGTAGTAAATAAAGAAGTAGATAGGGGTATTGTAGTCTGTGGGACAGGTATAGGTATCTCTATTGCAGCAAATAAGGTAAAGGGCATAAGATGTGCCTTATGTAGTGATACCTATTCTGCTAAAATGAGTAGACAGCATAATAATGCCAATGTATTAGCCTTGGGAGGAAGGGTTCTAGGTAGAGATTTAGCAATTGAAATTGTAAAAACTTGGTTAGAAAACGAATTTGAAGGTGGAAGGCACGAAAGAAGAATCAATAAAATTGGTGAAATTGGATGCTAGTTTGTGGTATAATCTTATTTGGCAAAAATTCATAGGAGGAGGTTTTTATTATGGGGAAAGTTATCGTTTTGGATCATCCTTTAATAAAGCATAAATTAACTTATATTAGAGATAAAAATACAGGATCAAAGGAATTTAGAGAGCTGGTTTCAGAGGTTGCCATGCTAATGGCCTATGAAGTAACTAGAGATATGGAACTAGAGGAAGTAGAGATAGAAACTCCTATAACAAAGATGAAATCAGAAGTTATAGCAGGTAAAAAGGTTGGTATAGTACCAATTCTAAGGGCTGGATTAGGCATGGTAGATGGAATGCTTAGTCTATTACCAGCTGCTAAAGTTGGACATATAGGTCTTTATAGAGATCCTGAAACTTTAAAACCAGTTGAATACTATTGTAAATTACCTCAAGATATTGAAGAAAGAAAACTAATAGTTGTGGATCCTATGTTGGCTACAGGTGGATCTGCATCAGCAGCTATTACCTTCTTGAAACAAAGGGGAGCCAATAATATTAAACTAGTATGTCTTATTGCAGCACCGGAGGGAGCAGAAGCTGTCCATAAGGCCCATCCTGATGTAGATATATATTTAGCAAATATGGATGAAAACTTAAACGAAGATGCATATATAGTACCAGGTCTTGGAGATGCAGGAGATAGACTTTTTGGTACAAAATAATAGGATTTAAAGTATTATTAAAATTATAAAATTCAATAATATTTAATTGAAATAGTAAATTGTTTATCTTATATAAAAATGTGAACAGTTCATAGGAACTGTTCACATTTTTTATTTTTTGTAATTATCCAATATAAAAGTTAATTTTACACATACTAATAAGAGATAATTAAGGGAGAGGATTTATATGGAAAATTTTATAATGCCATTTTGTATATCTGCTTTTATATCTCTCCTAATGACACCCTTAGTAAAAAAACTGGCGTGGAAAATAGGAGCAGTAGACATACCAAAGGACGGAAGAAGAATACATAGGAAGGCAATGCCGCTTATAGGTGGGCTAGCTATTTATATAGGTGTTATCATAACATCTATTATATATTTACCTTTAGATAGATTTTTGATTTCCATGATTATAGGAAGTACTATTATAGTAATCTCAGGAATCATAGATGATATAAAGGAATTAAGTCCAAGATTAAAATTAATATTTCAATTAATGTCAGGACTTGTTCTTATATTAGGTGATGTAAGAATAGACTTTATTAGAAATCCTTTTTCAAACAATAATCTTTTATTAGATTTAAAATGGCTTTCTATTCCCATAACATTATTTTGGTGTATAGGAATTATAAATACATTTAACTTAATAGATGGTTTAGATGGTTTAGCAGCAGGAGTAGCTTTTATATCTAGTTTTTCTTTGATACTTGTTGCAGGACGGTATAATTACACAAATATAATCATACTTTCATCTATTGTGGCAGGAGCTTGTATTGGATTTTTACCTTTTAACTTTAATCCAGCTAGAATATTTATGGGAGATACAGGTTCTTTATTTTTAGGTTTTATGTTGGCTAGTATATCGATTGAAGGAGTAATGAAAAGCGTAACTGCCATTTCCATAGTAGTACCTATAATGATACTAGGTATACCTATATTTGATACTACATTTGCCATAATTAGAAGATTTTTAAGTGGAAAGTCCATTATGGATGCAGATAAAGGACATCTACATCATAGATTAATGAATAGAGGATATGGCCACAGGGATACAGTTCTTATTTTATATAGTATATCTATTATATTTGGAGCCTTTTCAGTTATTATGGCTGATGCTAATAGTAAAAGGGCATTTCTAGCTTCTATAGCTTTATTTATCATGTCTTTATTTATAGCTATGAAATTGGGTCTATTTAAGAAAGATAGGGAGTGAAGTAATTGAATAAGATAAAAGTAATGACTGTATTTGGAACAAGACCAGAGGGAATAAAAATGGCACCTATAATAAAGGAACTAGAAAATAGAGATGAAATCCAAAATATAGTATGTATAACGGCACAACATAGACAGATGCTTGATCAAGTATTAGATATATTTAATATAGTGCCTGATTATGATTTAGATATATTTAAAGAGGGTCAAAGTCTAATTAGTATAAGCAGAAAGGTGCTGGCAGGTTTAGAAGAAATAATAACTAAGGAAAGTCCTGATGTACTCTTAGTGCAAGGAGATACTACAACTGTATTTGTTGCAGCATTGGCAGCTTTTTATAAAAAGGTAAAGATAGGACATATTGAAGCAGGACTAAGATCAGGTAATATATATTCCCCATATCCAGAGGAAGCAAATAGAAAATTAACAGGAGTATTGGCTGAATATCATTTTGCACCAACTGAAAACAATAGAAACAATTTAATAAGAGAAAACTATCCTAAGGAAAAGATATATGTTACAGGAAATACTGTAATTGATGCCTTAGATTATGTAATTAAGAAGGACTATAAGTTTTGTAATCCTTTACTTAATAGATTAGATTATAAAAATAAAAAAGTAATATTATTAACTTGCCATAGACGGGAAAATATAGGTGAGCCTATGAAAAATATATTTACAGCCATTAAGGACATAGCAAATGAAAATGAGGATGTGGAGATTGTGTTTCCAATTCATTTAAATCCCCATGTAAGAAGTATTGCATATAAGATTTTTAATGATCATGAAAAAGTTCATTTAATAGAGCCTTTAGAGTATGAAGAGTTTACAAATCTAATGTCAAAAGTATATTTAGTAGTAACAGACTCAGGGGGCTTACAGGAAGAAGCTCCTGCCCTTGGAAAACCTGTACTGGTAGTGAGGGAAGAGACAGAAAGACCTGAAGGGATAAATGCAGGTACTGCAAGATTAGTTGGAACAGACTACAAGGAACTTTATGAGAATTTAAAAATATTACTATCCAGTAAACAAGAATATGAAAACATGGCAAAGACCATAAATCCCTATGGTGATGGAAAATCTTCTAAAAGAATAGTAGACATAATAATAAATAGTAATAAATAATAATAAAAAGACATATTAATGAATATTCAATTTATTGACAATAGTACAAAAATTAAGATATAATGTTTAGAAAGAAAATTATTTTCCTAATTTTCTAACTTTTATAAAAATCTATAAGGGGGATGAGTTATGAGAGAAGTAGTCATTGTATCAGCAGCTAGAACTCCAATAGGATCCTATGGAGGGAGCTTTAAAAATGTATCTGCAGTAGAACTAGGTACTGTTGCAGCTAAGGAGGCCTTAAATCGTGCTAAACTAGACCCACAGCTGGTAGATGAGGTTATCTTTGGAAATGTATTATCTGCAGGATTGGGACAAAATGTTGCTAGACAGATAGCCATACATACAGGGGTTCCGAAGGAAGTATCTTCTTACACAATTAACAAAGTATGTGGATCAGGCCTAAAGGTAGTGGCATTGGCTGCTCAAGCTATAAAAGCTGGAGATGCAGATGTTGTATTGGTTGGTGGAACTGAAAATATGAGTCAAGCTCCCTATTTACTAAAAAATGCCAGATGGGGAGAAAGAATGGGAGATGGAGTTTTAGTAGACTACATGGTACATGACGGATTAACAGATATCTTTAATAACTATCATATGGGAATAACAGCAGAGAATATAGTTGAGGAATATAAACTATCTAGACAAGAACAAGATGAATTTGCAGTAATTAGTCAAAATAGAGCTGAAGCAGCTATTAAAGCTGGAAAATTTAAAGATGAAATAGTTCCAGTAAGTATTCCACAAAGAAAGGGAGATCCAGTAGTAGTAGATACAGATGAATATCCAAGATTTGGTGCAAATGTAGAAGGGATGGCTAAATTGAGACCAGCCTTTAAAAAGGATGGGTCTGTAACGGCAGCCAATGCATCTGGTATCAATGATGGAGCTGCTGCTTTAGTAATAATGAGTAAGGAAAAATGTGAAGAATTAGGATTAAAACCTATGGCTACTATAGCTTCCTATGCAACAGCAGGTGTTGCACCAGAGGTAATGGGTACAGGACCTATACCTGCATCTAAGAAAGCTCTTGAAAAGGCTAAGCTTACAATAGAAGATATAGACTTAGTAGAGGCCAATGAAGCCTTTGCAGCCCAATCACTATCAGTAGTAAAGGAGCTAAATCTAGATCCAGAAAAAACCAATGTAAATGGAGGAGCTATAGCTTTAGGTCATCCAATAGGAGCATCAGGTTCTAGGATATTAGTTTCATTATTATATGAAATGGAAAAGAGAGATTCTAAAAAAGGATTAGCCACCCTTTGTATTGGTGGAGGACAAGGGATTGCAATTATAGTTAAACGCTAGCGTTTAACTATAATTGACAATGGCTAAGATAAATCATAAAAAGACTAAGATAAATCATAAAAAACCAGTCTCCACTTCAAAATTTGAAGAAGTATGGACACACGTAAAAAATTAGAGCTGCAAACTCACTCTAATGGGTTCCGTTCAAGCAGTGCAGCTCTTTCAAATTTTTCACTTAGTGGATATTTATATCAAATTTTTCAGGGTTGAGTCTTATTTTTATGATTTATCCTTTGTGATTGTAAAATTTTAATTGTCAATTGTTAATTAAAAGAAAAGGGGGATAGTAATGGATAAGACAATTAGTATTGATAAGGCAATAGATTATATCAAAGATGGTATGACAATCATGATAGGTGGTTTTTTAGGTTGTGGAAATCCCCATAGACTAATAGATGCCTTGGTTGAAAAAAATGTAAAAGATTTAACTTTAATATGCAATGATACTGGATTTCCGGAGATTGGTGTAGGAAAGTTAATAGTAAATAAACAGGTTAAAAGACTTATTGCAACTCATATAGGTACTAATCCTGAAACAGGAAATCAGATGAATTCAGGTGAAATGGAAGTAATATTAGTACCTCAGGGTACCTTAGCTGAACAAATAAGAGCAAAGGGTGCTGGTCTTGGAGGTATACTAACTCCTACAGGTGTAGGTACTATAGTTGAAGAAGGAAAGGAAAAAATAGAAATAGAAGGAAAAGAGTATTTACTAGAACTACCTATAGGAGCAGATATAGCTTTAGTCCATGGTGACACTATAGATAAATATGGAAATATTGTATACTATGGAGCTACTAGAAATTTTAATCATCTTATGGCAACAGCAGCAGATTTAGTAATTGCTGAAGCTGAAAAGATAGTGGAAGTAGGAGAAATCGATCCAAACCATGTAGTTACTCCTGGAATATTTATAGATTATATTGTACATGGAGGTGGAACACATGGATAGAAATCAAATCAGAGAGTTTATTGCCAAAAGGGTTGCAAAGGAAATAAAAGATGGTTATGTAGTAAATTTGGGAATTGGACTTCCTACAGTTGTGGCTAATTTTGTTCCAGAGGGGATTAATGCTTTCTTTCAATCTGAAAATGGATTTATAGGACTTGGACCAGCTCCAGAGGAAGGTCAAGAAGATCCATATATAGTAAATGCAGGAGCCCAGTGTGTAACTATTCTTCCTGGAGGAGTATTTTTTGATAGTGCAGATTCCTTTAGTATAATCCGTGGTGGACATGTGGATATAACTGTACTAGGAGCACTACAGGTCGATGAAAAAGGTAATTTAGCTAGCTGGATGATTCCAGGAAAGATGGTACCAGGTATGGGAGGGGCCATGGATTTAGTCACAGGAGCTAAAAAGGTAATCATTGCCATGGAACATACTGTAAAGGGAAATCACAAGATATTAAAAGAGTGTAATCTTCCTCTAACTGCAGTGGGAAAGGTAGACTTAATAGTTACTGAAATGGGAGTAATAGAAGTAGGAGACAGTGGATTGATTTTAAAGGAGATTAATCCAGAATATAAGGTGGAAGAGGTACAACAAGCTACAGAGGCACATCTTCTAATAGATGCTAATCTAAAGGAAATGAAAGTTTAATATATAAAATTAAAACAAATGGCTTCTAATCTTAGGAGCCATTTGTTTTTAAAAAGATGAGTATTTTAAGGATTAACGGGAGTTTTTAAGATAAATTAAATTTTTCAGTTGACAAAATACTGAAAACGTTATATTATAAAATTAATTAAAGACTAATTAAAGACATTGTCCTTAATTCATTATATATTGGAGGTATAAAGATGAAGATTAAAGAAAATTTTTTAATAGATACTATTAAAATAGTTGAAGTTAATATTCCTTATGACACTCCATTTCAAATAAGTGGAGGAGTAAGTTATAGTAGAAAGTCTCTTATAATAGAGATTCATTCAGGAGATGTGGTGGCTTATGGAGAAGCGGCTCCTTTTGAGTCTCCATTTTATTCATCAGAAACCATAAGTACAGCAAAGGCAATATTAATAGAAGAATTAATTCCTAGAGTTGTTGGGGTAGAGATAAAATCTATTGAGGAATTAAATAATATATTAAATAAAAATATAAGAGGTAATAATTTTGCTAAGGCAGGAATAGAGACAGGGTACTGGGATTTAGTTGCTAAAAAGAATAATATTAGCTTAAAATCCTTAATAGCATATAAATTAAAAGAGTTGGGAACCAGTGAAGAATATTTAAAGAATAAGGACTATATATATTCTGGAGTATCAGTTGGAATTCCTGAGGATAATAGTTATGAAACTTTAAAAAATATGGTAAAAGAATATGTGGAACAAGGATATACTAGAGTAAAAATAAAAATCAAGCCAGGTTGGGATGTAGAAGCCTTAAAACATACTCGAGATGTAATAGGAGATGAATTTATTCTTTGGCCAGATGCTAATGCAGCATACAGTTATGAAGAAGGATTAAATTTATTAAAAGAAATAGATAAATTTAATTGTAACTTTATAGAACAACCCTTAGATAGTAATGATATTTTAGATCATACTAAATTGATGAAAAAAGCCAAGACTCCTATCTGTTTTGATGAATCTTTAAAATCCTCTATGATAGCTAGACAAATAGTTGAAATAGATGGGCCTAAGATATGGAATATTAAAATTCAAAGAGTGGGGGGATTATTGGAAGCTCTCAAGATTTACACAATTGCTTCTCACAACAATATTGAAGTTTGGGGAGGTACAATGCCAGAAAGTGGTATTGGTGGGGCAGCAATACTAGCTCTATCTACCTTTGAAGGTTTTAAGTATCCAGCATGTATTGAACCAAGTGAAAGATGGTATGGAAGTGGAAAGGATTTAAAGGAAATAGAAATGGATAAGGAGGGAAAAATATATTATAAGGAAGAGATAGGAATTGGAGAAATTAATAGTAAAAACTACAACAAATATGGTACAATAATTTATGAATATAAAGCTTAAATAAAAACTAAGTTTATAGAATGGATGAGGTTTTAATATGAAATTAGGAATTATTGGACCAAAAGATTTAGTAAAAAAGAGTATAAATATAGGACAGCGATATGAAGAAATAGACATGATTCCAATGCCATATATTGATGAAAAAAATACTATGGATAATATAAGGCTTATTGAATCACAAGCAGATGCTTTTTTATTTACAGGATTTTTACCATATTATAATGTAAAGCATAACAGATTAACAGATAAAGAAATCTTTTACTATCCTATACTGGGATCTGCACTATATAGAGTGTTGTTAAAGATGAAAAATAGTTATGGAGTAGATATTGGGCAAATAAGTATAGATACTTTAGATAAAGAAGAGATTCATGAAATATATGAAGATTTAGGGATATCTACTAAGGACATATATGTAAATGATGCACATCTTTCAAACTATAATAGGGATGATTATGTTAATTTCCATTATCAATTATATAGTGATAAAAAAACCAAAGGAGCCATAACATCAATAAACTCTGTATACGAGAGATTAGTTGATCTAAAAGTACCTGTACTTAAAATTGAACCAACAAAATATACCATGAAAGATACATTTAAGATGATATCAATAGCTAGTAAGACACATTTAGCTAAAAATAACCAAATATTAATAATGATAATAGATATAGATAAATATAGTTTAAATGGTGAAAAATTATCTAATATAGAGATGCAAGAAAAGCGTTTGCAACTACATCAGACATTGCTGGATTATAGTCGTATTTATCAAGCATCAGTGTTTTCATCGGCAGAAAGTGAAGAATTTATAGTACTTATTACTAAGGGAATGTTTCAAGAATATACTAACTCCTATGAAGATATTCCTATGGTAAATGAAATAAAATCAAAATTTTCACTATCTATAAATATAGGAATTGGTACAGGTATCAATGCATTAGAAGCCGAGGAAAATGCTAGAAGAGCACTATTACTTTCTAAAAAAAGTAAAGAATCAGCAGGGTATTTAATAGATCAGGACAAAGTGGTCCTAGGGCCTATTGGATCTAAAAATAGATTAGAATACAAACTTAAAACTGAAAACAAAGATCTTTTAAGCTGGTCTGAAAAGACAGGATTAAGTATTTCCAATATAACTATGATAGAAAGTTTACTTAACAATATGAAAACAGAATCTATAACTGCTTCTGACATACAAAAAGGATTAAATATTTCCTTAAGATCAGCCAATAGGATAATGAAAAAGTTAGTAGATGGTGGAGCAGCAGTGGAGGTAGGATTAGAACAATCAGGTGGTAGAGGTAGACCAAGTAAGCTTTATAGAATAAAATTTCATTAGTAAATTAAATTTTACACAATTATGGACATAATAAAGACGTTGTCCTAAATAATATTAAATAGGGGGAATATTAATGAATTATAAAGAAGTACAAGAAAAAATATTAGGTGATATAATGCCTGCAGTTCCAGTGCCATTGTTAGAGGATGGAAGCATCCACTTGGAATCCCAGGAGAACTATGTAAAATGGATGAATAAGCAACCTGTAAATACTGTGGCTATATGGGCCCATACTGGTAGAGGACTAAATCTTAGTAAGGAGCAAAGAAAAGTAGTCTTTAATCAGTGGAGAAATGGACTTGATGAAGAAAAGATGATTCTTTGTGGAGTTGGAGCTAATATTAGGGATGGTATTAAAGATGAAGAATATATTCAAGAAGCTGTAAATATGGCTAAAGAAGCCAAAGAATTAGGAGCAAACCTTATAATGCCTTATGCACCAACACTATTTAGAGGCAGGGAAAATCAGGATGAAATGATCTTAAAGTATCATAATGAAATTGCAAAACTTGGTTTGCCAATGGTTTTATTTTTCTTATATGAGGATGCTGGTGGAATAACATACTCATTAGATGTGCTTAAAGAATTATTTAAGATTCCAAATGTAATTGCGATTAAGATGGCAACATTGGATTCAGTAATGACTTATCAGGATGTTAGCAATATGATTAAAGAAGAAGATACAGATGTGGCTCTTATAACAGGAGAAGATAGAATGTTTGGATATACTGTTATGAGAGGAGCTAAAGGTGCTTTAATAGGTCTTAGTAGTATTTATACAAAGCTTCAAAAAGATATGATCACATCTTATTATAAAGGTAATTATGAAGAATTTATAAGAAAATCAGAAGTTGTAGACAATTTAGCAGAGCATACATTCTATAGTCCTATGGAAGGATATATTGAAAGAATATTATATATTCTTGGTGAAAAAGGAATTATTTCAAAAGATGCTACAAATGATCCCTTTGGTCCAGGAGTAGATCAATGGGAAAGGGAAAGAATAGATAGATTTATTGAAGAACTAGGTGAAATGTAAAATATTAGAAGCAAATGGCTTACTAAACTATTTCAAAGATTGTTTTATATAGGATTATAGGTTGCCTTTATTAGCCTAAATATATTTTTTAAAAGGAGTATGTAATGAATTCAATATATAAGATTGAAAAAAAATTGGATTTAACCCAAGAAGATCAAAAGAAAATCTTATACGATTATGAAAACATAAACTATGATAAAAAAGGTTTAGAAGAATATATTTTAGAAAACTATAATTTAGATGTAAAGGGTAAATACGGTGAATTGGAGATAAAAAATCCATTTGGTAAGGCTTCTGGACAACTATCATCAAATATAAATCAGGTAAAAACAGATGCTAATGATGGACTTGGATTTGTAGTACTAAAGACAGTAATATCTCAAGACAAAGATAATAAATCATCTATGGAAGAATGGAAAGTTAATGCACCAAAGATGGTTGTAGAAGAAATAGAAAGTAAAAGTGGTGAAATAGGATATACAGTCACGTGGAAGGGACGAGGTTGGGACAAGTCTTTTGAAGATTATTTAGATTTGGTTAAGGAATCATACAATGTATATAAACAGTCAAAAGTTCCTGTAATACCTTCTATTCAATATCATCTACCAAATATAGGTGAGGACTTTAAGGAATCGGAATATAAGTATACTACACAAAGTATAGAAAAGATTTGGAAAGATGAGAGTTTAGATATGCCCTTTGTAATAGAACAAGATTTTAGTGCTACACTGGCCAGTATGGAAAACTCTCAAGATGAAATAATTAGATGGATACAAGAGGTACCTAGGTTAATACATAAATACACTAGTGCCAAAGATTTTATCTTGGGTATGAAATTATTTAATCCTTCATTGGGAGATGAATTTCAAGTAAAAATGTTGGAAGTTCTAAATCAAATGAAGGATAAGGTACAAGTTATAACTGCTTTTAACAGGCTTTTTGATAGGGAAAGAGAGTTTGAAGGTAAAAAAGGTATTGCTTATGGAGGTTATGATCTAAGTAATAGAAATTTAAGGGTCTTAGATAAATTTATAGAAAACAATCATAGTTTTATTCCAATAAGTGCCACTGGAAATATTAATTCTGGAAGAATGATGGTAGAGTATGCCCTTAGGGGAGCAACATCAGGCCAGATGCATACTTACTTTCAATTACCTAGTCATAACTATAAGCTTAAAGAAGGTAGTAGAGCAAGGAAGGCAATACATGAGTTAATGTTTAATCCTACAGATGGATTGGTTCCTGTAATGATTCATCTAAAGAAAAAGTTAAATATGGATAATGATCAAATATTAAAATTCTTAGACATTTATACACTTTGCAACTCTGGAAAAAACTAAATTAGCCTGGGAGGAATATAAAATGGAAAGAAAAGTTGGTTCAAGTGCAAATAAACCTGGATTATTTAAAAAAATGATATCTATTATAGGACCTGGATTGATAACAGCAGCTATAGTAATGGGGCCTGGAAGTATAACTGTTAGTAGTAAAATAGGGGCAAGTATGGGATATTCCGCATTATGGGCAGTACTTGCAGCAGCAATTATGATGACTGCTTTTTCAAAGATGGGAACAACTATCGGTATTGTGTCACAAGAGTCTTTATTACAAACAGTAAGAAATAAATATGGAAATCTACTATCCTTAATAATAGGATTGGGAGGATTTTTTATAATTGCAGGATTTCAAACAGGAAATAATATTGGTGCAGGCTTAGCCTTTAGTACAGTCTTTGGTGGCTCTGTTGGAATGTGGGCTGGAATATTTACAGTGATTGCTTTAGTATTTATGTGGGGCTTTAAAGACATGTATGGATATTTAGAAAAACTAATGACATTTTTAGTATTTATAATGATCATTACTTTTGTTGGTAATGTATTCTATATAAGACCTAATTTAGGAGAAGTTGCAAGAGGATTTGTTCCAAGTAAGCCAGAAAATATGGGACTTATAATTTCCATATCGGGTACAAGCTTTAGTGTTGCGGCAGCAGCTTTTCAAGCCTATTCTGTGAAAGCAAAAGGATGGAAGTTAGATGATTTAAACGAAGGACTTAAAAGTTCATATGTAGGTACTACTATTTTGGCGATTATTACTATGGTAATAATGATAACGGCAGCAACTGTATTAAAACCAGCTGGTATAGAAGTAACTAGTGCCATAGACATGGCTACCCAATTAGAACCTTTATTAGGCTCCTTAGCTAAATGGTTATTTCTTTTAGGATTTTGGTCTGCAGCATTTTCATCATTTATTGGAAATGCAATGATAGGAGGTACCTTATTGGCAGATGGATTGGGAATTGGTAACTCCATGGAAAGTAAATGGTCCAAAATATTTGCTTCATTTGTAATGATATTAGGTACTTTGGCGGCTATTTTATTTGGACAAAACCCAATACAATTATTAATTTTAGCTCAAGGAACCACTATGTTAGCAGTTCCAATTATAGCTATAGTTATGCTTATACTTGCCAATGACAAAGAATTAATGGGAAAACATAAAAATTCACTACTGTTAAATGTAGTTGGAGTTATATCTGTAGTTTGGTTATTATATTTATCATTTAATCAGTTGATGCAATTCATAGGTAAATAATATTTAAGTAAAATACAAACTTGAAAGTTGGATAATTATCTAACTTTCAAGTTTGCATATGTAGATTAATTTATTTCATTATGAAATATGGATAATTTCAAACAGATATTGGAGAATGTAAATAATCCATACTTTTATATAATAAAAAGAAGGTGAGACTATGGATATATATGGAGAGGTAAAAGGGTTAACAAAAGACTTAAAAGTTTGGCGAAGGACCCTTCATAGAATTCCTGAATTGGGACTTGTACTACCTAAAACAAGTGAATATATTTGCAAAGAACTAGATTCTATGGGAATAAAATATAAAAGACTCCTTGGTGGTAGTGGAGTTGTTGGAATAATAGAAGGAACTATGGAAGGAAAGACTTTGGCAATAAGAGCAGATATGGATGGATTACCAATCAAAGAGGAAACAGGACTAGAGTTTAGTTCTTTAAATGAATGTATGCATGCTTGTGGTCATGATGGACATATGGCAGCTCTTTTAGGCACAGCAAAATTTCTAAACAATAATAGAAACAAATTTAGAGGTAATGTGAAATTAATATTTCAACCGGGGGAAGAATATCCTGGTGGAGCAAAGAAGATGATAGAAGAAGGAGTATTAGAAAATCCTAAAGTAGATAGAATAATAGGGGCACATATGGGTCAACTATCAGGGGAAGTAAAATTTGGAGATATAGGTGTTAAATATGGTCCTATGATGGCATCTATGGATAGATTTTATATAAAGTTAATAGGTAAAGGATGTCATGGAGCGTATCCACATTTAGGCATTGATCCAATAGTTATGGCCGGGCAGCTAATATCTTTAATTCAAGAAATCAAAAGTAGGGAAATAGCTGCAACAGATCCTGCAGTAATTTCTATATGTAGAATTAATGGAGGATTTAATCAAAATATAATACCGGAAAAAGTTGAATTAGAGGGTACTGTAAGATGTTTGAATAAAGATACTCAGCTTTTTATTCAAGATAGGATAGAAAAGGCAATAAAGTCAATAGTAGATTTTTATGGAGGAGACTATGAGTATGAATATGAGTTCAAATATCCACCTGTAATAAATGATAGCAAAACAACTGAGGATTTTGAACGTATTATAAAAGAGTCAAGACTTAAGGATAATATAATTAGAATAAAGGAACCTCTCATGGGAGGAGAAGATATGTCTTATTATTTACAGCAAGTACCAGGTACATTCTTTTATCTTAGTAATATAAAGGCTGTAAATGGACAAAAGTATGACCATCATAATTCCAAATTTGATATTGATGAAGATGAGCTATGGAAAGTTGTGTATGCATTTTCTATATATGCTATAAATTATTTAAATAGTTAAGTGAAATTATAAAAACTTAATTTTAAAAGTCCTATATAAAATAATTGATGAAAAACTTCTATGGAACTATATAGTTTTATAGGAGTTTTAAATTTATTAAGATTATAATTACATATCTATTCAAATTATATTTGAAAAAGTAGTATAATAAATAAAAATAGATACAAAATCATATAAGGAGGTTTTATAGTTTGAAAATAGTAATAGCACTAGGTGGAAATGCTTTAGGAAATAGTCTCAAGGAACAATTACAATTAGTAAGACAAAGTGCAAAACCAATAGTAGATCTTATTGAAGCAGGTCATGATGTAGTCATAGCTCATGGCAATGGGCCTCAAGTAGGAATGATAAATAATGCCTTTGAAGAGTCTAGAAAATCAAATAGTAGTATTCCGGAAGTACCCTTTGCAGAATGTAATGCCATGAGCCAAGGTTATATAGGATTTCATTTGCAAAATGCAATAAGAGAAGAACTTGAAAATAGAAATATAAATAAATCAATTGGCACAATAATTACTCAAGTAATCGTAGATAAAGATGATCCGGCTTTCAATAATCCAACTAAACCAATAGGTGGATTCTATAGTAAAGAAGAAGCAGATAGACTTTCTCAGGAAACTTCTTATATTTTTGTAGAAGATTCAGGAAGAGGATATAGAAGGGTAGTACCTTCTCCAAAGCCAATAGATATTGTTGAAAAAGATATGGTAACTACTTTATTGGAAAATAATCATTTAGTAATTACTGTAGGTGGTGGAGGTATACCAGTTTATAAAGATAATAATAGGTTCATAGGAATTGATGCAGTAATAGATAAGGATTTTGCTTCTGCTAAATTGGCGGAGAAATTAGATGCAAATTATTTAATAATTTTAACTGCTGTAGAAAAGGTAGCCATAAATTTTGGTAAAGAGGGTGAAAAATGGCTTTCTAGACTAGATATAGAGTCAATAGATAAATATATAGATGAAGGACACTTTGCGCCAGGGTCTATGCTTCCTAAAATAGAAGCTGCAAAAGCCTTTGCGCTGTCAAAGAAAGGTAGGACAGCCTTGATAACATCCTTAGAAAAGGCATCTCAAGGGATAAGGGGAGAAACTGGAACTATTATCGAAAATTGCAAGCTTTAAATTATATTATCCATATACGATTTTCAGTAACCATTGTTACTGAAGATTTGTTTAAATTGTATATTATGGGTATATATATTAATCTGGTGTTAGTACTACTTTTGGTTGCATATGCCTTAATATTTTGATAAAATACAGAAGTATCTATATTCTATTTAAAGATGAAAATTGAAGGGTATAGGGTGATTGTTTATGAAAAAAGATAAAGGCTACAGAGATGCTTTGAAAAATATTACACTTATTACTCAAATAGGATTTTCAATTATAACACCCATACTTATAGGAGTATATATAGGGAAGACAATAGATGATTGGATTGGAACTAAAGGTGTTTTTATGATTATATTTATTCTTTTAGGCACCGGTGGTGGATTTTTAAACCTATTAAAGATTACAGGTGTTTGGAATGGTAAAAGGAAGTGAGAAGTTGAATGATGATTTAATTCTAAAAATCATTAAAAGAATTGGAATTTTGTCGATATTTATTATGGGATTTAGCCTAATTTTGTTTAAGGAATCTAAACCTATTATATTAGGTTATATATTTGGGGTTTTGATCACTATATTATGCTTCAAACTTCTAGATATTTCAATACAAAAAGCAGTAAAATTGCCTCCAAGGCGAGCATCTGCCTATGCTACTGGACAGTATTTTATAAGATACATTATTTATGGATTGGTTCTAGCAGTTGCAGCTAAGGCGGATTACTTAAACTTAGGGGCTACAGCCTTAGGATTACTAAGTATAAAAATTGTAATTGTACTTTCATCAATTTTTAAAAAAAGTTTATAAGCAAATTTTACATACTATATTTTATAAAATATAGATATGAAGGGAGGGATAAGTGTGGAAATTTTTATAACCCTTGGAGATAAAGAAATATTTATCCCCGACAGTATTGTTAACTTTGTGTTTATAGCCTTGTTTATAGTAATATTTTCTGCAATAGTAAACAAAAAAGCTAAAAATACAAATCCAGATGATGTACCATCAGGTTTTTTAAATGTAGTAGAAATGCTTATAGAAACTATAAACAATTTAGTCAGATCTACTATGGGAGAACATAATATGAAGTTTGCTCCATATATTTTGACTATATTTGTTCTTATTTTATGTTCAAACCTTTATGGATTACTTGGTTTCACATCTCCAACATCTGATTATTCAGTTACATTAGCTTTGGCACTGGCTACTTTTGTCATAGTACAAGTAACAGGAGTAAGATCAGCTGGAGGTTTATTTAAATATTTAAAGGGATTTACAGAGCCAAATTTTTTACTGACGCCTTTAAATGTTATAGGAGAACTAGCAAATCCAGTATCATTATCTTTCCGTTTGTTTGGAAACATACTAAGTGGTGGCCTTATAATGACATTATTATATGCATTATTTGGTTATTTGGCACCTGTTTTGGCACCACCATTTCATATATATTTCGATATATTTTCTGGAGGCTTACAAGCCTTTATATTTACAATGCTTACAATGGTTTTCATTGGAGGAGCAACAGAAGCATAATACTTATATATTAAGAGGAGGAATTTAAATGTTACAAGGTATTTCAAATGAAGCATTTGTATTAGGATGTTCAGCTATAGGTGCAGGTTTAGCAATGATCGCAGGTTTAGGACCTGGTATTGGTCAAGGTATTGCAGCAGGAAAAGGTACAGAAGCTGTAGGAAGACAACCAGAAGCTCAAGGTGATATTACTAGAACCATGCTATTAGGTCAAGCAGTAGCAGAGACAACTGGTATTTACTCTTTACTAGTAGCAATCATCCTATTATTCGTTCAACCTTTACTATCAGCACTATAAAAATTATAGAGATGGGGAATATCCCATCTCTAAAACATATGAAATAAGGAGGTTGAGTGATGGGTGATTTAAAAATTTCTGTAAATATAGCACCTACCTTTGCTAAATTGATTATTGCTTGGTTAACTTTATTTGTATTATATTTGATATTGAAAAAACTTTTATATAAACCAGTTTCAAATATATTAGTTGAAAGGCAGAAAAAGATTCAAAGTGAAATAGATGAATCTAAAGCTTTAAAATCTGAAGCAGAACAATTAAAACTTCAATATGAGGCACATATGGAGTCTGCTAAAGAAGAAGCCCAAGAAATCATTGAAGCTGCTAGACAACGTGGAGAAGAACTACGTTTAGATATAGTATCTAAGGCTCAAAAAGAAGCTCAAGAAATTAAATCAAGGGCAAAAGTAGAAATATCTCGTGAAAGGGAAGCAGCCTTTCAAGAAGTTAAATCTCAAACAGGTGATTTGGCACTATTAATAGCTTCAAAGATAATGGAAGAAGAAATAAATTCTGAAAAGCAAAATCAATTGATTGAAAAATTTATTGATGAAGTAGGTAGTTCAAAATGGCAAAATTAATTTCAAATAGATATGCCCTATCCCTTTTTGAGACTGGAATAGAGTTAGATAAGGTAGAAGATTTTCACAATGAGTTAAATTTTATAAATCAAGTATTTCAATCAGAAGAGAAGCTATTTGATATATTAAGACATCCAAAGATTTCAAAGAATGAAAAGAAATCTTTAATAGAAGAAATCTTTAAGGGTAAATTATCTCAAGAAACTATAAACTTCTTTTATATTATAATAGATAAGAGAAGAGAAAGATATATATATGAGATAGTTGAAGAATTTAATAAAAAATATAATGAATATATGAATATAGTCAATGTTATAGCCATAACTGCAATTCCTATGGAAGATAAGGCTCAAGATAGATTAAAACAGGCATTGGAGACAAAGCTTAATAAAAATATTAAGTTTTTGAATAAAGTAGATAAGTCTATAATAGGTGGGGTCTTGTTAAAAATGGACAACAAATTTGTTGATGCCACATTAGCTAGTCAGCTAAAGGATATGGAAACTGCATTAAAAGGCGTATCATTATAGGAAGAAGAGGTGAAAAACTTGGAGTTAAGACCAGAAGAAATTAGCTCAATACTAAAGGAACAGATTAAAAAATATGAAAAAAAATTAGACCTTGTAGATACTGGTACAGTTATGCAGGTTGGAGATGGTATTGCTAGGATACATGGTTTAGAAGGATGTATGGCAGGGGAATTAATCGAATTTCCCGGTGGAGTTTATGGTATGGCTCTAAACTTGGAAGAAGATAATATAGGATGCGTTCTTTTAGGTTCAGATGAATTTATTAAAGAAGGGGACACTGTTAAAAGAACTGAGAGAATAGTAGAGGTCCCAGTTGGAGAAGAAATGATAGGTAGAGTAGTAAATGCTCTAGGTCAGCCTATAGATGGAAAAGGACAAATAGATGCTAAAAGATTTAGACCCATAGAGAGAATTGCACCAGGTGTAATCACTAGAAAAAGTGTACACCAGCCTCTACAAACAGGTATAAAGGCAATTGATTCCATGTTTCCAATTGGTAGGGGACAAAGGGAATTAATCATTGGAGATAGACAAACAGGAAAAACAGCCATTGCTATTGATGCTATTATAAATCAAAAACAAGAAGATGTAATTTGTATATATGTAGCTATAGGCCAAAAAAGATCTACTGTAGCACAAATTGTAGATGTTTTAGAAAAGCATAATGCAATGGATTATACCATAGTAGTTTCAGCTACTGCTAGTGAGCTGGCACCATTACAATACATAGCTCCTTATGCTGGAGTATCCATGGCAGAGGAATTTATGGAAAATGGAAAAGATGTATTGATTATATATGATGATTTATCTAAACATGCTACTGCCTATAGAGCTATGTCATTACTTCTTAGAAGGCCACCAGGAAGGGAAGCTTTCCCTGGGGATGTATTTTATCTTCATTCAAGATTACTTGAAAGGGCTGCTAAATTAGACGAAAAATATGGTGGTGGATCTATTACTGCATTGCCTATTGTTGAAACTCAAGCAGGAGATATATCTGCCTATATACCTACAAATGTAATATCTATTACAGATGGACAGATATTCTTAGAGACAGACTTATTTTTTGCAGGTCAAAGGCCAGCTATTAACACAGGACTTTCTGTATCAAGGGTTGGTGGAGCTGCTCAAACTAAGGCTATTAAAAAAGTTTCTAGTAAGTTGAAACTAGAACTAGCTCAATATAGGGAATTAGCTGCATTTGCTCAATTTGGTTCTGAACTTGATCCAGAAACTCAAGAACGACTAGATCAAGGGGAAAGAATGATGCAAATTTTAAGACAGCCACAATATAAACCAGTGACTTTAGAACACCAAGTAGTATTGTTATATGCTACTGTTAATAAACACTTAATAGATATACCAGTTGAGAAAATTGGTTTATTTGAAAAAGACTTTTTAACTTATATGGATAATAATCATCCAGATATTTTAGAAGATATTAAGGAAACTAAGGATCTTTCAGATGATAATATTGAAAAAATAGAATCAGCTATTAAAGAATTTAAAAAGAGTTTTTAGATTAGAGAAATAGGAGGTGGGGAACTATGGCAGAATCAACTCGTGATATTAAAAGGAGAATGCGAGGGATAAACAATACTAAACAGATTACTAAGGCAATGGAACTAGTATCTTCAGCAAAAATGCGAAAAGCAAGGATAAGCCTTGAAAAGACTAGACCATACTATGAAACTGTTCTTAGTAATATACATGATGTAATTAGTCATGTTAAGGCAGGTCATCCCTTACTTGAAAGTAGGGAAGTAAAAAAATCCTTGTATATTGTTGTAACTGCTGACAGAGGATTAGCTGGTGGTTACAATGCTAATATTAATAGATTGATTCACTCTAAGTTCAAGGATAAAAAGGACTCCATTTCTTTAATCACTGTAGGCTCTAAAGGTAGAGACTTCTTCAAAAGAAGAGGATATGATATAGTAGGAGAATTTGTAGGAATTTCAGAAGAACCCTATTTTTCTGATGCTAAGGAAATTGGAGAATTAGCCACAGAACTTTTTATTAAGAAGGAAGTAGATGAAATCAATATAGTATTTACTAAATTTGTCAGTACTATATCCTATGTACCTACTACTATTAGATTATTACCTACTGATGAAATAATGGGAGATTCTTCAAATCAAATAATAGAATTTGAGCCTTCCCCAGATAAGGTATTAGATTATTTGATTCCAAAATATATGGAAAGTAGTATTTACGGAGCATTAATCGAAGCATCTTGTAGTGAACAAGCAGCTAGAAGAACAGCTATGCAGTCAGCTACAGATAATGCAGAAGAGATGATAGAAGAACTTAACATGAGTTACAATAGGGCTAGACAAACGGCTATTACTATGGAATTATCTGAGATCGTTGCTGGCGCCGAAGCTCTAAAGTAATTTAGAAAGGAGTGGGCATATGGAAAAGAACATAGGAGAAATTGTTCAGGTTATTGGGCCCGTTGTAGATATTCGCTATGATGAAGAAAATTTACCAGAGCTATTAAATGCTATTGAGATACAAAAAGGAGAAGAGAAAATAATCGTTGAAGTAGCACAACATATTGGTGATGATGTTGTTAGATGTATATCTATGAATTCAACTGACGGACTTGTTAGGGGAATGAAAGCTATAAATACAGGAGAGTCAATCTCTGTTCCTGTTGGAGAAGAAACTTTAGGAAGATTATTTGATGTATTAGGTCGTACAATTGACGGAAAAGAAGGATTAAAGACGTCAAGAAAATCCCCAATACATAGAGGAGCTCCATCCTTTGAAGAACAAGATACGGCTCAAGAAATATTTGAAACAGGAATAAAAGTAGTAGACCTTATTGCTCCATATTCAAAGGGAGGAAAAGTTGGTTTATTTGGTGGTGCAGGTGTAGGAAAGACTGTATTGATACAGGAACTTATAAACAATATAGCAACTCACCATGGTGGTATTTCTGTATTTACGGGAGTAGGAGAAAGAACTAGGGAAGGAAATGACTTATACTATGAAATGATTGAGTCAGGAGTAATAGATAAGACAGCCTTAGTTTTTGGACAGATGAATGAGCCACCAGGAGCTAGGATGAGGGTAGCTCTTACTGGGCTTACTATGGCAGAACATTTTAGAGATGAAGAAGGTCAAGACGTTTTACTGTTTATAGATAATATATTTAGATTTACTCAAGCTGGTTCAGAAGTGTCTGCTCTACTAGGTAGAATGCCTTCTGCAGTGGGATATCAACCTACTTTGGCAACTGAGATGGGACAGCTTCAAGAGAGAATCACTTCTACAAAAAAAGGTTCTATCACAAGTGTTCAGGCTGTATATGTACCTGCAGATGACCTTACAGACCCGGCTCCAGCTACGACTTTCGCTCACTTAGATGCAACTACTGTACTTTCTCGTTCAATTGCAGAATTAGGTATATATCCAGCAGTAGATCCATTGGATTCTACTTCTAGAATACTTAGTCCAGATATTGTAGGAGAAGAACACTATAAAGTAGCTAGAGGCGTACAAGAGTTATTACAAAGATATAAAGATTTACAGGATATAATTGCGATTTTAGGTATTGATGAGTTATCAGATGATGATAGACTTATTGTAGCTAGAGCAAGAAAGGTTCAAAGATTCTTATCACAGCCATTCTTTGTAGCTGAACAATTTACAGGATTACAAGGTAAGTATGTACCAATAAGTGAAACTGTACGTGGATTTAAAGAAATATTAGAAGGAAAACATGACGATGTTCCAGAGTCTGCCTTCTTTATGGCTGGTACAATAGATGATGTTTTAGAAAAGGTTAAAAAGGCGGAGAAATAATATGGCTGATTTTCATCTAGAAATAGTAACACCTGATAGATTGTTTTTTAAAGATGATGTAAGGATGGTTATTGTTAGAGGAATGGAAGGAGATTTAGGTATACTAAAAGGTAGAGCTCCTATAGCTACGCCTCTTAAAATAGGTAAAGTTAGAATCTTTCAAGGAGATGTAGAGAGAGTTGCTGCTGTAGTAGATGGATATATTACAGTTTTAAATAACAAGGCAACTATAGTTACTGATGCTGCTGAATGGCCTGATGAAATAGATATAAAAAGAGCAGAAGAAGCTAAAAAAAGAGCAGAATCAAGGCTTAAAGATAGAAGAGATGGTATAGATGTCATGAGAGCAGAATCAGCCTTAAAGAGAGCAATCAATAGATTAGAAGTTGCAAATTTAAAAAAATTTGATTAAAAAATATGTATATAAAGTACCCTTCCTTGGCAATACTTTTATTATAAGGAAAGGGTACTTTTTATTTACAATGTTTTGTCCCCCTTTACATTGCCTAAAAAGTCCTTTTCCTTAATATAAATAGGGAGGGTTATTAATGAAAAAAATTGTTATAATCGGAATTATTATATTATTATTATTACCTATTTTTACAGCAGCTGATATGAAGCATGAGGAAATTGATATATTATCTAATATATTGGAGGATTTTCAAGGGGAGTTTGTAGAGGGAGATATAGTATTTAATGGAATGATTTTAGATGAATTTATAGGTCAAGACCAAATGGATAAAATTGGGAGAGAGGTAGTTAAAGAATTAAATATTGTAGGAAAGGAAATAGACCCTTATATATCTCAAAAATTAATTGGAGATTATTATGCTAAAGAGATAATATTTGAGGAGGATTTTAGTCAGATAAATTACTACGGTTATGATAAGGAAAAAAATCAAATATCAATAAATTTAAACTCCTATTTTAATAGTGAAGAGAAAAAGGGAGAGACATATTTATGTATAAACATTGTAAAAGATGATGACTTTTCTAAAATAAATGATATAATAGATAGGGTAGAATCCATTTTTGTTAAATATAATACAGATATGGAGATGACTTCATGTATTATAGGTAGTATTGATGGAAAAGTTTCGCAAAAAAATATGACTAATAAGGTTCATAAGGCCTTAAAAAATATCAAGGGAGATAGGATAGATAAATATTCAGATGATGCATTGTTATCTTATACAGTATATACTCCTTATATTGATAGTCATATGCTAATTAATGAGGAAAAGATTAATTTAAATATTGCAATTAGATACAATGAATATGAAAATAAAACATATTTATGGATAGGGACACCTATAATCACCACTGGATATTAAAGTAGGAGGAGATAGTTTGGAAATTATAGTAGTGGAGAAGAGTCCTCCATTAAAGGGGAATGTTAGAATAAATGGTGCAAAGAACTCAGCACTACCTATATTAGCCGCATCTTTGCTTGGAACAGAGGATATAATATTAGAAGATGTACCAAATCTTAGAGATGTAGGGATTATGTGTGAAGTTTTAAGATCCTTAGGATCTACAGTTGAATTTTTAGATAAAGACGTTGTTAAAATCAATTCGAAAAATGTAAACAATTATGTAACTAGATATGACCTTATGAACAAAATGAGGGCATCTCTTTTGGTAATGGGGCCTCTATTAGCTCGTTTAGGAAAAAGTAGAAGTTCTTTACCAGGTGGATGTGCCATAGGAACAAGACCTATCGACTTGCATCTAAAAGGATTTAGAGCATTAGGAGCAGAAATCAGTACTGAGCATGGAAATATAGAAGCTCATGCAGATAAATTAATTGGAAGCAAGATATACTTAGACTTTCCTTCTGTAGGAGCTACAGAAAATATTATGATGGTTGCATCTTTAGCAGAAGGTGAAACTATTATTGATAATGCGGCTATGGAGCCAGAAATTGTAGACTTACAAAACTTTTTAAACAAATTAGGTGCAGATATAAAAGGTGCAGGAACTTCTACCATAAGAATTAAAGGAGTAGAAAAATTAGGTGGAACAACCCATCAAATTATACCAGATAGAATAGAAGCAGGTACTTTTATGGTAGCAGCTGCAGCTACAGGTGGAGATGTAGTAGTAGAAAATGTAATAAGTAGCCATATAAAGCCTGTTATAGCAAAACTTAAAGAAGCTGGAGCAGAGATTATAGAAAATGGAGATAGTATTAGGGTTATAGGAAGTAAAAAGATTAATCCAATAGATATTAAAACACTACCTTATCCAGGTTTTCCAACAGATATGCAAGCTCAATTTATGGCATTGATGACTTTATGCGAAGGTACAAGCATAGCTATTGAGACAGTTTTTGAAAATAGATTTATGCATGTAGATGAATTGAAAAGAATGGGTGCAGATATTAAAATAGACGGTAAGTCTGCAATTATCCATGGAGTAGATCATCTAACTGGTGCACCTGTAAAGGCATCAGATTTAAGAGCAGGTGCAGCATTGGTAATTGCAGGATTAGTAGCTGATGGAACTACTGAAATAGAAAACATATATCATATTGAAAGAGGATATGATGGTATCGAAGAGAGATTTGCTAAATTAGGAGCAAAGATATACAGAAAAGAAGTAGAGTGTAGTTAGGATTTATTTAGTATTTAAAATATGACAACAATGGGGTGAGCTTAGCTCACCCTTTTTATATTGTTTTAGATATTTCAGCATATAAATTCCATTAAATGAATATTTATATTCTATATACTAAAGAAACGAGGGGGAAAAGTATGCGTAAGATCAGTGTATATTTGATTTCAGTCTTAGTAATAACTATATTAATTCCAGCAGTTATTGTTAAGACTTTTAATTTTGTATCTAGTTCCAACTCTGCTGAAGGAAAAAACCTTAAAGAAATGATACCCATGACTGAAAATCACAAGAATTCAGTAACTGTAAATAAAAAAGATATTGAATACATAAAAGTATATAATACTAAGACTAAAAAAACAGAGGAACTTTTATTAGATGAATATATAAAAGGAGTAGTAGCTGCAGAAATGCCAGCCAAATTTCATATAGAGGCCTTAAAGGCTCAGGCAGTGGCAGCAAGAACTTATGCCATCAGTAGAAAGATAAAATTTGATGATGGACATCCAGACCATAAAACTGCTCCTATTTGTACTGGGGTTCATTGTCAGGCCTATTTATCTTTCGAAGAGTTGAAAAAGGTTCATGGGGATAAGTGGATAGAAAATTATTGGGGGAAAATTGAAGAAGCTGTGGAATCTACTAAAGGATTACTTATTTATTATAATGGTGAAATAATTGAACCATTGTATCATTCTACAAGTGGAGGTATGACAGAGGATTCAGTTAATGTATTTGCATCAGATAGACCATATTTAAAATCTGTAAAAAGTCCTAATGAAGAGGAAGCTCCTAAATTTAAGGAGGTGGTCACCTTTACCACTGAGGAATTTATAGATAAATTGAATAAGGAGTATCCAAAGGCTAAAATAAATAAGAATAATTTTTTAGATAAGATTAAGTTAGTGGAAAAAACTCCTAGTGGTAGAGTGCAAAAGATTGCAATAGGTGATGAAATAGTAAATGGTAGAGATATACGGGATTTATTTAAGTTAAATTCAACTAACTTTAAAGTAATGTATAGTAAAAAGGTAAATTTAATAGAAATAGAAACATATGGATATGGTCATGGAGTTGGGATGAGTCAATGGGGGGCCAATGGTATGGGTAAGGCAGGAAAAAACTATAAGGAAATCCTTAAACATTATTATACAGGTGTAGAAATTAAAAAAATGAAGTAAAATATAAAACAAAAATACAAAATATAAAATACAAAGTACAACTTTAAATTTAAAGTTGTACTTTTTTATCTTATTTTATTATATTTCATGTATGAATCCACGCATAGTGGAAATAATAGGTACTGGAGGTGAAGATTGTGAAAAATAAACTAGTAAAGTTGTTTAAGGAAAATGGATTTTTATTATTCTTATTTGTCTGTGTATGTGTAGTTTCGGCTAGTACGATTTTTATTTTAACAAAAGATGTAGACAATCCTAAGGATAATAAACAATTGGTGGTTTTAGAGGATCAAACAAAGGAAGAACTAGGTAAATACAAGGATTCTGAGGATGATTTGATTGAAGCATCAAAAAAAGCAGATACCCAAGTAAATCAAAAGAAAGAGGAAGAAGAACAGGATCAAGATCAAGACCAAGATACTGAGAAAGAAGATGTGGATTTGGAAAAAGAAGATTCAACTAAAAATCCACAGCAAGTAGAAACCAAGACAGAAGCCAAGACACAACACTCTAACACAGTATATGCAGCAGAAGCTTCATTTATCTTGCCTCTAGATGGTGAAATAATAACAGAATTTACCACAGATAGCTTAGTATACTCAAAGACTCTAGATGAGTGGAGGGCACATACAGGCATTGATATTAAGGGGAAAATAGGTGAAAAAGTGAAAGCATCTAAAGATGGGACTGTAAAGGAAGTATATGAAGATCCTTTATGGGGAAATGTAATAGTAATAGAACACAATGATGGATTATTAACTAAATATGCCAATTTGGGAACGAAGGATATGGTAAAGGTTGGAGTTAAAGTAAAAAGGGGAGATCACATTGGCACCATAGGGAAGACAGCAGATATTGAAATGCTAATGGAACCACATTTACACTTTGAAGTAATAAAAAATGGAAAAAACATAGATCCTCGTTCTATTAAATAGGAAAAAGGCATAAGTATTAAATAAAATAGCCAAAAAATAGAGGGGGGTTATTGTTTGAAAGATTATATAGAGGAAAGAACTTTAGAAATAGCAAAGTACATACTAAGTGAAGGGGCTACTGTAAGGCAAGCCGCAGGTGTTTTTGGTGTTAGTAAAAGCACAGTTCACAAAGATGTTACGGAGCGCCTACCGAAGATAAACCCTCTTATAGCATCTAAAGTAAAAGAGATCCTAGAAACCAATAAGGCCGAAAGGCATATTAGAGGCGGAGAAGCTACGAAGCTAAAATATAAAGCTATGAACGATTAAAAAGTCCTATAATTAGGACTTTTTAAATTTATCTATATATACCATTTATTGGTGATTAGTGATATAATTAAATGTATCATGTATGGAAGGGTGGTATTAGTGGGTTTAAGGGCAGATATAGGTATAGATTTAGGTACATCAAGTATTTTAGTCTATGTAAAGGGAAAAGGTATTGTACTTCAAGAGCCTTCAGTTGTGGCTGTAGACCAATATACAAATAAGTTTCTAGCTGTTGGAGAAGATGCTAGAAGCATGCTAGGAAGAACTCCAGGAAATATAATAGCTAAAAGACCTATGAGAAATGGAGTTATATCAGATTATGATATAACGGAAAGATTATTAAATTATTTTATCAAGAAATCCTTAAACAGATATTTATTCAAGCCAAGAGTAGTAGTATGTGTTCCCAGTGGAATTACAGAAGTAGAAAAAAGGGCTGTAACGGAAGCAAGTAATAATGCTGGAGCAATTAGAACATATATTATAGAAGAGCCTATAGCCGCTGCCATAGGGGCAGGAATAGATATTACAGAGCCCAATGGTAATATGATCATAGATATTGGGGGAGGTACTACAGATGTGGCTGTAATTGCCTTAGGAGGTATAGTTGTAAGTAGCTCTATCAAAGTAGCAGGTGATGATTGTGATGATGCTATTATTAGATACATAAAAAAGAAACATAATATGATAGTAGGAGAAAGAACTGCAGAGAAATTGAAACACAATGTAGGATGTGCATATCCTCTAGAAGAAGAAAAATTTGAAGAAATCAAAGGCAGAAATTTACTAACTGGACTTCCTGTTAATATAAGCGTAAGTAGTTCTGAGATATTAGAAGCTCTTCAGGAGCCAATAGGAGAAATAGTTGAAGCAGTTTTATCTACTTTAGAGAAGACCCCACCAGAATTAGCAGCAGATATAGCTTGCAAGGGCATATTGATGACCGGTGGAGGTGCCTTGCTTTATGGAATGGACAAGTTATTATCTAAAAAAACAGGAATAGAAGTAAATATAGCCCATAATCCAATAGAATGTGTAGCAAGAGGTACAGGTAAATCCCTTGCTTGGATGAACCTTTTAGGAGGAAAATAAATAAGAGAATGGATATATTAAACATTTAGGAAATTTAGCCTAGATGTTTTTTATTTTTAAAAAGGTTTTTAAAAGGCAATAAAAAAAGACTGAAATAAATTTCAGTCTTTTGTCATCAATGGTCGGGGTGAGAGGATTTGAACCCCCGGCCCCATGGTCCCAAACCACGTGCGCTACCAAACTGCGCTACACCCCGTCGTTTCTGACGACTATTATAGTATAGTATATAATCCAACTAAATGCAATACTTTAAAACAGACCATAATAGACAATATAAAGGCTTATATAAAACTTACAGCTGAAGATATTAAATTTGCTAAAAATATCATTGTTTTTTGGCAAATTACTACAAATATCTTTTTAAAATCTTGAAATCTTGAAAAAAGTCCTATATTAATTTATAATTAAATCTATGGATATATGTATATAAGTTAAAATTTCAATAAAGATACTAAAAACATCTGGATAGATTAAGGCAAAAGCTACAAATTTATGTATCTTTATTAAATATGGAAAATATATATAAATATGGAAAATATATAAATGTGGAAAATATGATTATAAAGTGGGAGTGTAAAAAATGGGATTAATAGATGAAATTAAAAAGGAACTAATGGTGCTAGTATTTTCTATGACTCCTGTTTTTGAATTAAGAGGTGCAATCCCCTTAGGAATATCTTTAGGATTACATCCTATTCATAGTGCCCTAATAAGTATAGTTGGTAATATTTTAATATTAGTTTTTTTATTAAAATTGTTACAGCCTATGATGGATTATTTTGAAAAAACACGTTTTTTTAAAAGTACTGTAGGATGGGTAAAAAGAAGAGCCATGAGAAAGGCAGGAACTATTAAAAAATATAGCCTATTAGGCCTGTTCCTATTTGTAGCAATTCCTATACCCACTACAGGTGCTTGGACAGGGGCAGTTATAGCTACCCTTTTAAAATTAAAGTTTAAAAAAGCCCTTGTTGCTATGTCTTTGGGAATAGTCACTTCTGCATCTATTATATTAGCCTTATATTATGGTATCATTTTATAATATTACTTAGTTGTTGACTAAAGTTTTATATTGTGTTAAGATGTGGATAACTTAATAAATACCTTATTGAGAGTGGTGGAGGGAATGGGCCCGTTGAAACCCGGCAACCTGTATAATACAAAGGTGCTAAATCCCACAGAATACTAATTCTGAAAGATGAGGTTACAGATAATATGCCTTTTCTTTTTAAGAATGGGCTTTTTTTATGGCTTAACACAATGAATCAATATGAGTTTATGTAATAAAACAAAATTTATTTTAATATAGGAGGATATATAGATGAAAAAGTGGTTATTTACTTCTGAATCAGTAACAGAAGGACATCCGGACAAAGTATGTGATCAAATATCTGATGCAATTTTAGATGCAATATTAGCTAAGGATCCTGATGCTAGAGTAGCCTGTGAGACTATGGCTACTACAGGGATGGTATTGGTAGCTGGTGAAATCACTACTAATTGTTATGTAGATATACCTAAAATAGCAAGGGAGACAATAGAAGGAATAGGATATGTTAGAGCTAAGTATGGATTTGATGCTGATACATGTGCAGTAATTACTTCTATAAACGAGCAATCTCCAGATATTGCCTTAGGTGTAGATAACTCAATGGAAAACAAAGAGGAAAGCTGTGATGAACTAGATACTATAGGGGCTGGAGACCAAGGTATGATGTTTGGTTATGCATGTGATGAAACTAAGGAATTAATGCCTATGCCAATTTCTTTGGCACATAAACTTGCCAAAAGACTATCAGATATTAGAAAAGATGGTACATTGGACTATTTAAGACCAGATGGGAAGACTCAAGTAACTGTAGAGTATCATGATGGAAAACCAGTTAGAATTGAAAATGTAGTGGTATCAACTCAGCATAAGCCAGATGTTGACTTGGAAACCATTAGAAAAGATATAATTGAGCATGTAATATTAAAGATAATACCTGAAGATATGATAGATGAAGATACTAAATACTATGTAAATCCTACTGGAAGATTTGTAATTGGAGGACCTATGGGTGATGCAGGTCTTACAGGAAGAAAGATAATAGTGGATACTTATGGTGGGGCTGGTAGACATGGTGGTGGAGCGTTTTCAGGAAAGGATCCTACAAAAGTAGATAGATCAGCCTCCTACGCAGCTAGATATATAGCTAAAAACATTGTGGCTGCTGGATTAGCAAACAAATGTGAAATAGGATTAGCTTATGCAATAGGGGTTGCAAAGCCACTATCCATATTTGTTGATACCTTTGGAACAGGAAAGATATCTGATGAAGAAATAGTAGAAATAATAAAAGCAAACTTTGATCTTAGACCTTCAGCTATAATAAGAGATTTAGACTTAAAGAGACCAATATATAAACAAACAGCAGCATATGGACATTTTGGCAGAGAGGGATTAGATTTACCATGGGAAAGAACTGATAAGGTAGAACAGTTGAGAATTAAGAATTAATATTTAAAAGATTAATCTTTCGAAGTAAGTATAGTAAAGATTAAAAATCATAGGTTTAAAATAGGTTTAAAAAGAGAGATTTTCAGCAGTGTTAATTTAACTGTAGAAATATCTTTCTTTTTTTATTTTTTAAAGTAGTAATATTCTTTCTATAAATCTATATGTTAATTGAACCCAGAAAAGTGAAGGGGTTAAATTAAAAATAAAAGCTAAAAAGGAGGTGGAAATATGGCTATTATAACTGTAAAGGAAAAGACATCATTGAAATTGGAACTAGATGGAGGGATTGTAGATGGAAAACAAAAAATACAATCTAAATCCTACAACAATGTAAAGACTACTGCAGCAGATGAGGATTTACACAGTGCTGCTATATCCTTAGGAGGTCTTTACGACAAGGAACTTCTAAATGTAAAAAAGGTAGAAGAGACTTCCTTGACAAATGAGTAAATAGACAATTTATAATTGCTTTAATTGTAGATAGTCTATAAATATGAAAATGGAGGTGAAATCATGGAGAAACTAAGATTGGAAATGGACTTTTTAGATGGTGCCAATAAAAAGTATAGAATACGAGTAGATGAACCTAGGGAAGATCTTGATAAAACTGAAATACAAGAGGCAATGGAAAACATAATTCAATATAATATATTCAAATCTAAAGAAGAGGATCTAGTAGGTATAGATTCTGCCAGATTTGTAAGGACAACTGTTGAAGAGTTTGAACTTTAGTTAGATTAATAAGCTGGTACTAGGAGTTTATCTCCAGTATCAGCTTATTATATAATTTTATACTATTGAATATAGGGATGGTGTCAAATTTTTAAGTTTATATAAGAAGGAGTGGTCAAATGGAAGAGATATATACTGGTATAGCTAATTTAGGATTTCCCATAGTTTTATCCATATATTTATTAGTAAGGATAGAGGGGAAGTTAAATCAGCTAACGGAGAGTATCTATGAACTTGCTCAAACAATTGGCAATATTAAATAATATAGGATAAAGGAAGATGGTCTTTAAAAAACATCTTCCTTTATTTATGCAATCAATTCTTTAGTATATGGATTAAGTATTCAAGTTAGAGGTCTATATATGCTATAATAATATAAGTATCGGGGGTGAAGTTATGGTTATTGAAGGGGTAATAGAAGAAGTAATATTTAGAAATGAAACCAATGGCTATACTGTTGCAAAATTAAATACTTCAGATGGAATGATCACAATAGTAGGAAATGTAGCTTTTATAAATCTTGAGGAAATGGTAGAAGTAGAAGGTGAATGGATATACCATAATACCTTTGGTGAACAGTTTAGTTTTACAAGTATGAAGACAACAGCACCTTCTACTTTAAAGGGAATAGAAAATTACTTAGCTTCAGGGCTTCTGCCTCATGTGGGACCAAAAACTGCAAAGAACATAGTAAATAGATTTGGTTTAGATTCTTTAGAGATTATTCAATACAATCCAGAAAGATTAAAGGAGATACCAGGAATAGGAGAAAAGAAGCTGGAAAAAATAGCAAAGGCCTATGAAGAGCAAAGGGAAATTAAAGATATAATGGTATATCTTCAACAATACGATATTACAGTTAATTATGGTATCAAGATATATAAACAATATGGAAAGGATACCATAGCTGTTATTAGTGAAAATCCTTATAGATTATCAGAAGATATATATGGAATTGGGTTTAAAACAGCAGATAATATTGCAAAAAAGATGGGAATAAGTCATGAATCTCCCTATAGAGTAGAGGCTGGTCTTAAATTTGCTATGATGTCAAGTTCTGGGGAAGGACACTGTTATTTACCAAAGGATGAACTATTAAACAAAACAGCCCAATTACTAGATATAGAAATAGAGTCTATTGAAAGTTCTTTAAGGGATTTGGCTTTAAAAAATAGTTTTCAAATAATCCAAGATGGTGAAGAAACCATAGTTTATTATACTCCCTTGCATATGGCAGAAAATAATGTGGCTCGAAAGATTGTAGAACTTTCTAGGGTAGACTTTAAAGATTTTGAAGTAAATATAGATAAAAAAATAAAAGAAATAGAGAAAGAAAACAATATAGCTTTTGGAAACAAACAAATTACTGCTATTGAAGAATCTATAAATAGTGGGGTTATGATTATTACAGGAGGACCAGGTACTGGTAAAACCACTACTATAAATGCAATTATTAAGATATATGAAGATTTAGGTTTAAATGTTGTACTAGCAGCACCTACAGGTAGAGCAGCAAAGAGGATGACAGAAACTACAGGAAGGGAAAGTAAGACTATCCATAGACTTTTAGAGTTTTCATATATGGAAGAGGATATGGCTTTTAACAAGGATGAAGACAGTCCAATAGATGGAGATGTACTTATTATTGACGAGGCTTCCATGATAGATATACTACTTATGAATAGTTTGCTTAAGGCCATAAATCCAGGAACAAGGCTTATATTAGTAGGAGATGTGGATCAATTACCAAGTGTAGGTCCAGGAAATGTATTAAAGGATATAATTAACTCTGGAAGTATAAATGTAGTTATGTTAGATGAAATATTTAGACAGGCAGAAGAAAGTATGATTATAGTAAATGCCCATAGGATTAATAAAGGTGAAAATCCTTTAGTTAATGAAAAGGATAAAGACTTTTATTTTATAGTTAAAAATAATACTAGACAGATTTTAGATACTATAGTAAATCTAAATAAGGACAGACTGCCAAATTTTTATGATGTAGATCCTGTACGTGATATACAAGTCCTAACTCCTATGAAAAAAGGGGAAGTGGGTATTAACTCTTTAAATAAGCATTTACAAAACTCTTTAAATCCTAAGTCTAAAGATAAAGAAGAAAAGCAAATAGGAGATGAAGTCTTTAGGGTGGGAGATAAAGTTATGCAGATTAAAAATAACTATAATACGGAATGGAAGATCATAAAGGATGGCTTAGAAGTAGAAAAAGGTGAAGGAGTCTTCAATGGAGATTTTGGATTTATTATAGATATAGATAATGAAGACAGAACACTAAGGGTTCTCTTTGATGATGAAAAAGAAGTAGAATATGATTTTAATCAATTAGATGAATTAAAATTAGCATATGCTACTACTATTCACAAGGCTCAAGGTAGTGAATTCCCAGTAGTAATAATGCCTATACATTGGGGGCCACCTATGTTACTTACTAGAAATCTAATATATACTGCCATAACCAGAGCAAGACAATTAGTAGTATTAGTAGGTCAAGAAAAGTATCTATATATGATGATTAACAATAATAAAATTGCCAAAAGATACTCTTCATTAGATAGGAAGATTAGAGAATTTATAACTACATTTTATATGTAAATGGTGATGGAATATGGAATATATGAAGGCTTTTAAAAATTTATTGTTTCCAACTAGAAATACATGCTATTTTTGTAGGCAAAACGTCCAAATTATAGAACAATTTATATGTGATGATTGTAGAGCCTATCTTGAAGAAGTCCATAAGGAAGTAGATATGGATTCTATATATATGGAAAAGGCTTATTATGCCCTTATATATAGTCGTTTAGCAAGGGATATGGTGAAGGATTTTAAATTCCATGGAAAAAGTTATCTTTATAGACCTTTTGGAGAAATAATGATGGAAACTATAAAAGAACATAGTATTCATAATAATATCCATATAATATTCTTTGTTCCTTCCCATAGGAGAAAAGAGGCCATAAGAGGGTATAACCAATCTGAGCTATTGGCTAAATATATATCTAAATCCTTTAATATACCTATGTCCAACAACAATTTGATTAAGACAAAGCATACTAAGGATCAAAATAAATTAAGTAAACAGGATAGATTAACTAATTTAGATAAAGTTTTTAAATTAAAAAATCGTGATGAAGTAAAAGACAAAAATATCCTCTTAATAGATGATATTATTACAACAGGTACTACTATGATTCAATGTGCAAAGATATTAATTGAAAATGGAGCAAAAGAAGTTAGGGGATTAGCCCTAACTTCAAGTAAAAAGATATAAAGAAAACTTATTTAATATATTTAGTCAATATACTCTTTTCAGGATGCCACTTATAGCCGTATATATTAAAATATTGTAAAGTGGCATTTATTTCTCCACCTAAGACTATTATGATACTACTTATATAAAGCCAAATTAACAGTAGGATTATACCTACCAAACTTCCATAGGTTATGGCAAATCTTCCAAAATTATTTACATAGTATGAAAAGAATATAGATGTTATCATCCAACCTAAAGTTGTAAATATTGCTCCTGGAAGGGTAGCACTTAAAGGAACAGGATCTATTTTACTAGTACATGGACTAAACTTATATAATAGAGCAAATATAAAGACCATATAGAATATGGGAATAATAATACGCATATAGTCCCATAAACTAGTAAAAAGTTGAGTTTTTCCAACTATAGAAAATATTCTTCTTCCGACTATTTCTCCAAATACTAATGTAAAAAATACTAAAGTAAGCAATACTATTAATGCTATGGTAAAAAAGATAGACATAAACTTAAGTCTAAAATAGGATCGAGACTCTTCATAGTCATAGGCTCTATTGATTGCTTTTATAACAGGAGCAATTCCAGAAGAGGCACTCCAAATACCTAAAATTGCAGCAATAGATAACAAGCCTTGGCTACTAGTTTTAGCTATTTCTTTGGCAAAACTAATAATTATCTTTTGTGTTTCTAAAGGTAAATAGTAAATTAACTCTCCCAATATATCTTGCCTTACTAAAGAAGTATAGCTTAATACATTTAAAAATACTATAATAAATGGAAAGAGAGATAGTATTAGGAAAAAGGAAAGCTGAGTACCTGTAGCCATAACACCATCTTCTTTTACCCTATATAGTAGCTGATCTACGAAAATTATAGGCCTAAGTTTTGTTAACTTTTTTATAAAATTTTCGATAGAAATCACCTCTTTTATCTACTTCAAATACTTGTCAAACCATTTTGTTATTTCTTCTAGTCTTTTAATCCTATTTTTAGGTTTGCCTGAACGGCTTAATTCATGGTTTTCTCCTCTAAAGATACACAGCTTAGACTCAACTCCATGATATTTTAAGGAAGTAAACATTTGAATGGCTTCTGTTAACCAACATCTATAGTCCTCCTGGGAGTGAATAAATAGAGTAGGAGTACTTATTTTGTCTGCATATTTCATAGGAGAATGGTTCCATAGCTTTTCATAATCATTCCAAGGAGTAGCAGAAATTTGGTCATCTACAAAGTAATAACCTATATCTGTAGTGGCAAATTTAGAAATCCAATTTGCTATACTCCTTTGAGAAACGGCAGCCTTAAATCTATTTGTATGTCCTATTATCCAATTGGTCATAAAACCTCCATAGGACCCACCAGTAACTCCTAATCTGTCCTTATCTATAAAATGATATTTTTCCAAGACTAAGTCTGTAAAGTCCATAATATCTTCATAATCTATGGTACCATATTTCCCTCTAATATCGGCGAAGGCATTTCCTCTACCATCACTTCCTCTAGGATTACAGAAAAATACTACATAGCCTTCATTTGCCCAGTACTGCATCTCATGGAAAAATACTTCTCCATAAGAGGTTTTAGGCCCACCATGTATATTTAATATGGCAGGATAGCTTTGTCCTATAGTAAAGTCTACAGGTTTTAGAACCCACCCTTCAATAAGGACTTCTTCTTTAGTTTTAAAGGTAAGTTTTTCTGGTATAGAAAGAGTCTTTTCTTTCATTACCCAATCATTAAATCTAGTAAGTTTAATTTCATCTTTATTTTTTAGGGAATATACCTCTTGAAGTCTAAGACTTCTAAGTCCAATAAATTGAATATTATCTCCATATACATCTAAATCATCTATGGAACCTTTTTTTGAAGTTAATTTATTTATTTTTCCAGTAATATCTATTCTATTAATAAATGAGGAATCTCCCTCTGTAGTTACAAAATAGAGGTAATCACCATCTACTATAGTAGTATTATAATTACCATATCTACAATCAGAACCTATGGAGTTTCTAGTACTAAAATCAAAATCATCATTAGATATTTGTACCATATCATATCCTTCATAATTAGTTAAATAAAAATGAGGATTTTCGTTTATACCATAGGTCTTCATAGAGCTACCTAAAAAGCAAATTTTATCTCCTAGAAAATTTGCATAAGAATAATAGAAATTTTCAGTAGGTGATATTTTTTCCAATCTATCTTCTAAGATATTATAGATTTGTAAATCAGTTTTACTATATCTTTTATCTATATATGAATTTGAAATCAATATAATCAATGATTTGTCTTGGTTGATTTCATAACTATAGACATCAGAAAATTTATCAGTTATAGGGTGTAGACTATTTTCTTTTATATTAAATATATATAATCTATTTCTTTTCTTGTTGTTAAAACCAACACCATTTGACCAAAATGGTATTTCATCTAATATTTCAAAGTCTTTTTCATCTTTTAGTTCCTTAAGGAAGTCTTCTTTTTGGGAATGGGAAAGTGTATCAAAACCTTCCATCCTAGGATCACATACTCCAGTTAGCAGTATAGTATCTTCGTCTATAATCTTTACACTCTTAACATTTAATGGTACTTCAAAAGATTTCTTAGCTTCTTCACCTTTAATACTAATTTCATAAAATGGTGTGAAAGCTTCTCCATTTTTTCTTCTTTCTTTTTCTTCTTTAGATCTAAAGGCTGGGAATAAGATAGTTTCACTATTTTTCCAGACAAAATTTTTTTCTTCATCTAAAGATGTAAGTAGCATTAAATTATTATATCCATCTAATATATAGATATTAGATAGATAACTATTTTTCTCTAAGTCAATATGATGACAAACAAAACCTGTATGCTGACCATTTGGAGAAAATTTGATACCAGATAGAAACTTATAATTTGTAAAATCATCTAATAACAACTTTTCCATATTATCCCTCCATTTTTTAGGAAACTGGACATTCCTTAGTTTCTTTATAGATATCTAAGTAAATCACCCTGGCTTCTTTATTTTCATATCTATCTTCTGCCAGATATTTAAATACTTTTTCACCTAGATTAGTGACTTTAATATTATAATTTACTTGGAAATTATAATTAATCAATCCCATATACTTTAAATATTCATAATGGGTAGAAAGAATAGCTGGATTTTGATCCATAGCATAATCATCACCTTTTTTCAGGCAAGAAAACTCCTTAATAAGCATATTTAATAGTTCTTTAAAATAGTCCACATTTTCAAACCTTACAATCTTATTTATGAAATCTTTACCCCATAAATACTGGAATATTAACACAAATTTTTCTTCATCATTTAATCTTAAATAATTTGTGCTTCTTTTACCTAAAACTAGTTGATTATCTTCAATAGATAATAATCCTAAATCAAGGCCTAAATAATAGAAAAGCTCTATTATTGGGAAGTTTCTTTGGGTTGGAGATTTTTTATGAACTTTAGTTTTTAATTCTAGTATATTATTAATTTCAATAAGGTTTTTTTTCTTAATATACTTATTTTTATCTGTTAGCTCTAAAACTTCTCCACCACAATAAAGAATAAATTTATCAAAGTCCATGGTAATACTGAGAGCATTATTGTTTAATTTAGATCCTATTAGTTGGACCATTCTTCTATCTAATTGAAAGCTATCTTGGAAGCCTAATCTGCTCATATAGAAGAATCTATTTTCACTGATATGTAATATATCATTATAAACTTCATTATATTGACTATATCTTTTATTTAAAAATGAAAGATACTTTTTCAATGTACCAATATATGAATTAAGCTCGTCCTTAGAATTTATAAATTCATCTTCAATTGCCTGATCGAATAGATCCTCCATATCTATTTGGTCTAAATCATATAAGGTCATGTCCTGATTTATTAAACAATATTCAGATATATTTAATAGATTGGTAATATGTTTTTTAATATTACATCGGTTTTCTTTACTCTCTAAATATGTTCTAAATTCATCTATTTCATCTGACAAAAATGAATCTATATCTTCACTTAGGTCTATTATATTTAATATTGCATCATCATATATCTTATAAATATTTAATGTAAATTTTTTTAAGTATTCTTTTATAGTAAGATTTTTTATATCTTCCCTAATATGGTTAAAATCCATTAATACACTTTCAATAAACATAGGCTTTACTGATTGAGGTAGGTGGTTAATATCCCCAATAAATCCATAATTATCTAAGGACTTTCCAATTCTTGAAAAGACAAACTCACCTTCCTCTATTAATTCATAAAGATTTGGTTCCCATAATTTAAAAAATTCATTATTAAGGGCATCCCTTACATTTATGTATTCATCCTCATATGAGATTACTTCAAATATTGAAACATGGGAATCAATTCTTTCAGTTAGTATTTTTCTTTCCCATGATGTTAATCTAAAGGATTTATCCTCTAGTAAGGTCTCCACAAAAGTCTTATCATTTTTCCAAATATAATCTATTCCAAGCCATAAATTGAAGGCAAGTTTATTTGCATCATCTAAAAAATAGGAATGTTCAAAATCCAATTCGTTTAGTATCTCATTAATATCTATATTTGAATGAATATATGATAAAAGCCTTTTAGTAGCTCCTATTTCCAATTGCTTTAATTCATCATAATTCAAGTTTTTCATAATTTCCTCCTGACTAATACATCTAACAACCATTATACACTATTAAATAATAAGTGCATAATGGTTGTTTTAACTTCCATAGTAGTTATATATATCCAGCTATATACTGGTATATATGATATATATTTTAATTTTACTTATAACAGTGGGATGAGATAAGTTTCCTTACTATTATACAATATTTATATATTAATTAAAGATTTTTTTAGTGAAGTTATCTGTATTATCTGATATTATGGACATAAGATAAATATAGGAGGGGAGACTATGTTAAAATTTAAGGACTATAAATATGAAAGACCTAATATGGAAAAAACAAGGGATGAACTAGAATTATTGATTAGAGATTTTGAAAATGCTAAAGATGTACAAGAGCAAAATAGAATCATAAAAAAGATAAATGAAGTGAGATCCTTTGTTGAAACCATGTCATCTTTAGTTAGTATTAGACATACTGTAGACACTGAAGATGAGTTTTATAGCAAAGAACAAAATTTTATAGATGAAAATGGGCCTATATATGAAAATGCAGTATCTAAATTTTATAAGGCTTTATTAAAATCAAAATTTAGGAAAGAATTAGAGGAAATATGGGGACAACAAGTATTTAGATTGGCAGAGTTACAGTTAAAAACTTTTTCTGAAGAGATTATGGAGGACTTAGTAGAAGAAAACAAGCTAGCTACAGAATATAGTAAACTTTTAGCTTCAGCTAAGTTAGAGTTTGAAGGAGAAGTGAGAAATTTAAGCCAGATGCAGCCCTTTATGGAATCTAAAAATAGAGAAATGAGAAAAAGGGCTTATGAAACATATATTAGCTTTTTTGAAGATAATGAAGAAAAATTTGACAGAATATATGATGAACTAGTAAAGGTAAGAACCAAAATGGCTAAAAAACTAGGTTATAAAAATTATGTTGATATGGGATATGGAAGATTAAGTCGTTCGGATTATGATTCAGATATGGTTGCTAATTATAGAAAGCAAGTATATGAAGATTTGGTGCCTTTAGTAGAAGAGTTAAAGGACAGACAGAGAAAAAGATTAGGTTTAGATAGTTTAAAATACTATGATGAACCTTTAGAATATTTAACTGGTAATGCTACTCCTAAGGGTGATCCAGACTGGATTTTAGACAATGGAAAGAAAATGTATAAGGAACTTTCACCGGAGACAGATGAATTTTTTACATTTATGGTGGAAAAGGAATTATTAGATTTAGTAAGTAAAAAAGGCAAATCAGCAGGTGGATACTGCACTTATATACCAGATTACAAATCACCTTTTATATTTTCTAATTTCAATGGTACCAGTGGAGATGTAGATGTACTGACCCATGAAGCAGGCCATGCTTTTCAAGTTTATTTAAGTAGAGAATATGAAATGTTAGAATATATATTTCCAACTTTAGAAGCCTGTGAAATCCACTCCATGAGTATGGAATTTATTACATGGCCTTGGATGGAGTTATTCTTTGAAGATGAAGTGGAAAAATATAAATTTAGTCATTTGGCAGGAGCTATAAACTTCATACCATATGGTGTAACTGTTGATGAATTTCAACACTTTGTATATGAAAATCCAGAAGCTACTCCAGAAGAAAGAAAAGCAAAATGGAGAGATATAGAAAGAAAATATCTACCATTTAGGGATTATGAGGATAATGATCTTTTAAATAGGGGTGGATATTGGTTTAGACAAGGACATATTTTTAAAAATCCATTTTATTATATAGATTATACATTGGCTCAAGTGTGTGCTTTCCAATTTTGGATTAAAATACATGAAGGAAACAAAGATTATTGGGAAGACTATCTAAGACTATGTAAGGCAGGAGGTAGTAAACCATTTTTAGAGTTAGTTCAACTAGGAAAACTAGACAATCCATTTATAGACGGAACAATAAAAAGGGTAGTAAAACCACTAAAGAAATATTTAGATAGTATAGATGATAGTAAATTTTAATTAACAGCTTTTCCCACAGGAGAAAAACCCATAATAACAGTTTTCCACAGTGTTATCCACATTATCCACAAGATTATATAAAGATAGTCCACAAAATATTAACATAGGTCTTGAGGACTAAATTTTATATAAAATTTTAAAAGCTATATTTATGTTAATGTTTGAAAACCATATAGATATGGGTATCATTATAGCAAAGACAATTAGTCTTAGATGAAAGGAGTTGGGTTTATGAAAATGAACTACGTTGGCAAAAATATGGAGGTAACAGATGCGCTAAGAGAAGTAACTGAAAAGAAATTAAGTAAACTAGATAAATACTTCCAAAAAGATATTGAAGGGAATGTTACATTTAGCACTCAAAAAAATCGAAAGATTATTGAGGTTACCATAAACCTACCTGGAACTATAATTAGAGCTGAAGAGTCAAGTGATGATATGTATGCTTCAATAGATAAAGCAGTAGATATATTAGAAAGACAAATAAGAAAATATAAGACCAAGTTGCAAAAAAGATATCAAAAAGGTGAAACCATTAGATTTGAAAATATTGTGGAATTAACTCAAGGAAAGGAAGACCATAAACCTAAATTAGTAAGGAGAAAAAGATTTAATCTTAAACCAATGTCCCATGAAGAGGCAATTCTTCAAATGGAGTTACTTAGACATAACTTTTTTGTATTTTTAGATGCAGATACTGATGATGTAAGTATTGTCTATAGAAGAAAAGATGGAGATTATGGATTAATAGAACCAGAAATCAAATAATAAATAATAAAACAAATAATAAAACTAAGTTGCAGCATTGGCTGCAACTTTTTTTACATGTTGAAAGGGACTTTCATTAATGATAAAATAAGATAGGTTCATATATTGAAAGGTGGTTTAATGATGGCGAGTTTATTTCAGAAGATTTTTGGAACTTATAGCTCTAGAGAACTAAAAAAAATAGAAGGTTTGGTAAAACAAATATTGGGTTTAGATGACCAAATGGAAAAGTTGACTGATGAAGAATTAAAGGGAAAGACCACAGAATTTAAAGATAGATTAAATAAGGGTGAGACATTAGATGATATACTAGTTGAGGCCTTTGCAGTAGTAAGGGAGGCTTCCTATAGAGTATTGGGCATGAAACACTTTAAGGTACAGCTTTATGGTGGAATTATATTACACCAAGGTAGGATAGCAGAGATGAAAACTGGTGAAGGAAAGACTTTAGTGGCTACCTTACCAGCATATTTAAATGCCCTTACGGGAAAAGGAGTTCATATAGTTACTGTAAATGATTATCTAGCCAAAAGAGACAGACAATGGATGGGAAAACTATATGAATTTTTAGGCTTAAGTGTTGGATGTATTGTCCATGGAATTAGTACAGAAGAAAGAAGTGCAGCCTATAGGGCAGATATTACTTATGGTACCAATAATGAATTTGGGTTTGATTATTTAAGAGATAATATGGTCATATATAAGGAAGAGATGGTTCAAAGGCCATTATATTATGCAATAGTAGATGAGGTAGACAGTATATTAGTAGACGAAGCTAGAACTCCATTGATTATATCAGGAGCAGGTGATAAGTCTACAGAACTTTATAGATTGGCAGATAATTTTACCAAGACTTTATCTGGTAGAATAATAACTCCTGAAGAAGGAAAAGTGGATCCCTTCAATAGGGAAATTAAAGAAGAAGTAGTAGATTTTTTAATTGATGAAAAAGCTAAATCATGTACTTTGACAGAAAAGGGAACTGCTAAGGCTGAATCCTATTTTGGTGTAGAAAACTTGGCAGATATGGATAATATGGAGTTAGCTCACCATATTAATCAAGCTCTTAAAGCTAGAAATATAATGAAAAGAGATATAGATTATGTAGTAAATGATGGAGAAGTTCTTATAGTAGATGAATTTACTGGAAGACTAATGTATGGAAGAAGATATAGTAATGGATTGCATCAAGCCATAGAAGCTAAAGAAGGATTAAATGTAAGGTCTGAATCCAAGACTTTGGCTACTATTACATTCCAAAACTATTTTAGAATGTATGAAAAATTAGCAGGTATGACAGGTACTGCTAAGACAGAAGAAGATGAGTTTAGAGAAATATATAATATGGATGTTGTTGAGATACCAACTAATAAGCCTGTTATAAGGGAAGATTTACCAGATGTAGTGTATCAATCTGAAGTTGCTAAATTTAGAGCAGTAGTAAATGAGATAAAGGAAAGGCATAAAACAGGTCAACCTATATTAGTAGGTACTATTACCATTGAAAAATCAGAATTACTTTCTAAACTATTAAAGAAAGAAGGAATTTCCCATGAAGTCTTAAACGCTAAACATCATGAAAGGGAAGCAGAAATAGTTGCCCAAGCAGGTAGATATGGTGCTGTAACTATTGCTACTAATATGGCAGGTAGAGGTACAGATATTGTATTAGGGGGAAATCCTGAATACTTGGCAAAACTAGAAATGAAGAAAAAAGGCTATTCAGATGAAACTTTAGAAGAAGTAGATGGATTTTTTGATACAGAAGATGAAGAAGTCTTAAAAGCTAGAAAAGTATATGAAGACTTAGTGGAAAAGTATAAAAAAGAAACTGATTTAGAGCATGAAAAGGTAGTAAAAGCTGGTGGACTTCATATTATTGGTACAGAAAGACACGAGTCTAGAAGAATTGACAATCAATTAAGGGGACGTTCAGGTAGACAGGGAGATACTGGTAGTTCTAAGTTTTATATTTCATTGGAAGATGATTTAATGCGATTATTTGGTGGAGAAAGGGTAAAAAGCCTAATCGACTCCATAAATATGCCAGAAGATGAGCCCCTAGAACATGGACTTTTAACCAGAACTATTGAAAGTGCACAAAAGAAGGTAGAAGGAAATAATTTTGCCATAAGAAAGCATGTATTAAAATATGATGATGTAATGAACAAACAAAGGGAAGTAATCTATGGAGAAAGAAGAAAAGTATTAGAAGGGGAAAACATAAGAGATCACATATTTAGCATGGCTGAAAGCCTAATAGAAACCAATGTAGAAGTATATACTAATCAATCTAAATATCCTGAAGAATGGGATTTAGAAGGACTTAAAAATTATTTTGTAAAGATATTTGGATTAGATGAAGGATTTTTAGATTCACAAGATGTTCATTCTTTAACAAAGGAAAAGCTTGTAAAAGATATAATGGATAAGGCTGAAGAAATATATATATCTAAGGAAAAGGAATTTGGAGAAGATAAATTTAGAGAAATAGAAAGGATAATACTTCTACAAGTTGTAGATAGTAAGTGGATGGATCATATAGATGCTATGGATCAATTAAGACAGGGAATTGGCCTTAGGGCTTATGGACAAGAGGATCCTATTAGGGCATACCAAATAGAAGGTTTTGATATGTTTGAAGAAATGAACCATGCCATATGGGAGGATACTATATCCTACTTATACCATATTGAAAACTCTGGTAATGTAGAAAGAAAAAGGGTAGCAAAACCAGTTGAAACTAACCAAGGAGAAGTTAATACACCAATAGTAAATAAAGGTAAAAAAATAGGTAGAAATGATCCTTGTCCTTGTGGAAGTGGTAAGAAATATAAGAAGTGTTGTGGAAGCAATTAGTAAAGATGAGGTGTTTGGATGGAAGATATATATTTAAATAAGGAAAGACTGTCCCAAATTAAAAATATGGTGGAAGAGTTAGGAGGGTCTCTTTGACTTAGAGGCCATGAAAAAAAAGGTTGCTGAAAATGAATCCTTGTCCTATAAATCTGATTTTTGGGATGATGTTAATAAGGCCCAAAAGATAATGCAGGAAACAAAGGGATTAAACAATGAAATCAAAAGATATGAAGATTTAATCCAAAAAATAGAAGACTTAGAGATTTTAATGGAATTGGTAATTGAGGAAGAAGCCTTTGAAGATTATGAAGAAATTACAAAGGGATTAGAAGAAGTAATAAAGGAGTCTAATGATTTTAAACTATCTACCCTATTAAGTGGAGAGTTTGATAAGGGAAATGCAATACTTTCTATACATTCTGGAGCAGGAGGATTAGAGGCTCAAGACTGGGCAGAGATGCTTTTAAGAATGTATAGAAGATGGTCAGAAAATAAAGGATATGAAGTGGAAACTTTAGACCTACTCCCTGATACAGAAGGTGGAATAAAATCTGTAACACTTCTTATAAAAGGATTTAATGCCTATGGATATTTGAAATGTGAGAAGGGTGTTCATAGGCTGGTGCGTATTTCTCCCTTTGATTCCTCTGGGAAAAGGCATACTTCTTTTGCGAGTATAGATGTATTTCCAGAGTTAAATGAGGATGTAGATATAGAGTTAAATGAAAAGGACCTTAAAATTGATACCTATAGATCTTCTGGTGCTGGAGGCCAACATGTAAATACTACAGATTCTGCCATTAGAATAACCCATATACCTACAGGGATAGTAGTACAATGTCAATCAGAAAGATCTCAACATAGTAATAAAGCAACAGCCATGAATATGTTAAAGTCTAAATTGATCCAACTAAAGGAAGAAGAGAAGAAGGAAAAGATAGAAGATCTTCAGGGAAACTATTCTCAAATAGGATGGGGTTCCCAAATCAGATCCTATGTATTCCATCCCTATAGTATGGTCAAGGACCATAGAACTAATGCTGAAATAGGCGATGTATATAAGGTGATGGATGGAGATTTAGACTACTTTATAAATGAGTATCTAAAACAAAAGGCCCTTTAAGGGGCCTTTTTTAGGTGAATAAAAAATTTTTTCTAAAAAAAGAAGGAGTTACAAAAGTTATATAGAATACTATAATAGTGTACATAGATAATGTGTGAAAGGACAAGGTTAAATGGATATATTAAATATATTAGTAGATGAATTTAAATTAAAGAAAAAACATATAGAAAATGTAATAGGACTTTTAGATGAAGGAAATACTATACCATTTATTGCTAGATATCGTAAAGAACAGACTGGAGAAATGGAAGATGCTATAATTAGAGAATTATCCAACAGACTAAATTATTTAAGAAATCTAGAAACAAGAAAAGAAGAAGTAATCAGATTAATCCATGAACAAGGAAAATTAACAGATGAATTAAAACTTGAAATAGAAAAATCAACAACACTTCAAAGAGTGGAAGATTTATATAGACCTTATAAACAAAAGAGAAGAACTAGGGCAACTATTGCCAAGGAAAGGGGACTAGAGGGATTATCTAATATAATATTAGAGCAAAACATACATAAAAACGAATTTGATAACATTGTACTTAGTTATATAAATGAAGAAAAGGGAGTAAACAGTAAAGAAGAAGCTCTTCAGGGAGCTATGGATATTATAGCTGAAATCGTATCTGATGATGCTAACTATAGAAAAGATATTAAAAAAATTATCCTTAGTGAGGGACTTATTATAACTGAAGCTGTGGATAAAGAAGAAACAACAGTATATGATATGTATTATGATTATAAAGAACCTATAAAATCCATAGCCAATCACAGAATATTAGCCATAAATAGAGGAGAAAAAGAAAAGAAATTAAAGGTTAATATACATATAAATCATGATAAAGTCATAGACTTAATAAAAGATAGAGTTATTGTAGAATCTAATTCACCTACATTTGAATATCTAAACTTATCTATAGAAGATGGTTATAAGCGTTTACTTTATCCTTCAATCGAAAGGGAAATCAGAAGCAATTTAACAGAAAGGGCAGAAGAAGAAGCTATAAAGGTATTTTCATTAAATCTAGAGCCACTTCTAATGCAGCCTCCTATTAAAGGAAAGATGATAATGGCAATAGACCCAGGATATAGGACAGGTTGTAAGGTAGCTATTATAGACGAAACTGGAAAATATCTAGATCATGAAGTAGTCTATCCAACAGAACCACAAAATCAAATAGAGAAAACAAAGATTAAGTTAAAAAAATTAATAGATAAATATAATATTAATATAATTGCCATAGGCAATGGAACTGCTTCTAGGGAAACAGAAACTTTAGTTGCAGAAATATTAAGGGAATTAAATAGGAATATTTACTACATAATTGTAAGTGAAGCAGGGGCATCTATATACTCTGCATCAGAAGTAGGAATCAAGGAATTTCCAGATTTAGATGTAACTATTAGGGGAGCTATTTCCATAGGAAGAAGGTTACAAGATCCTTTAGCTGAGCTAGTAAAGATTGAACCTAAACATATAGGAGTAGGTCAATATCAGCATGATTTACATCAAGGAAAGCTTAATGAAGCCTTAAGGGGAGTAGTAGAAGACTGTGTAAATAGGGTTGGAGTAGACTTGAATACAGCCAGTCCTTCTTTACTTAGTTATGTAGCTGGAATTTCTACAAGAGTTGCCAACAATTTAGTAAATCACAGAGAGGAGAAGGGTAGATTTGAAAATAGAAAGGAGTTATTAAAGGTAAAGGGATTAGGACCTAAGACATTTGAACAATGTGCTGGATTTTTAAGAATTCCTGATGGAAAAGATCCACTAGATAATACAGGAGTACATCCAGAGTCCTATGATATAGCTTCTCAGTTAATCGGTATTGATTATAAAAATATGGACATAGACCAGCTTTCACAAAGCTTAGAAGTAGGCAAGCCTACTTTAATGGATATAATTAAAGAACTAGAAAAACCAGGGAGAGATCCAAGGGATGAAATGCCTAAACCTATTTTAAGACAAGATGTACTAAGTTTAGATGATCTAAAGATAGATATGGTTTTAAAAGGAACAGTTAGAAATGTAGTAGATTTTGGTGCCTTTGTAGACATAGGAGTCAAGGAAGATGGACTTATTCACATATCACAATTATCCAATAGATATATCAAACATCCAAAAGAAGTAGTAGTGGTTGGTGATATTGTAGAAGTAAAAATAATAGATATAGATAAAAACAGGGGGAGAATTTCACTAAGTATGAAAGGTTTATAAAAAGGGGTGTATAGGGAATGGATATAAATCTTCAAAAAACTAGAAGGATTGAATTAGGAGCAGAAGAATATTTAAATGTTATGGTAGAATTTTCGGAAATAGTCTTTCATGATTTTAAAAATATATTATCAACAATTTCTGGTTTGTCCCAATTATCAGCTTTAAACACCAACTGTAGTGAAGTCAAAGATAATTTAGATACTATTAGTCAAGCTACATTTGAATGTAGAGATACAATAGATAGATTTTATAGTTTTATTAAGGGATATAATACATTTGGTATTAAAAAGACTAGTTTAAGTGATATTATATTTGGAATTTCAGATATGATAAAGCATAGACTAAATACTCCAAATGGAAATGAAATAAAACTAAATCTTAATATGGAGTCCTTTGGTATTTTCTATTGTGATGAATATAAGATGAAGCAAGCTATTTTAAATATAGTATTAAATGGAATAGATGCCATGGAGAAAACAGGGGGAGTATTAGATATCAATCTATACGAAAATAGTAATAAACTGATATTAGAAGTTCAAGATACGGGAGTAGGAATTCCTAAGGACAATTTAGAAAAGATATTTATGCCTGAGTTTACTACTAAAGGTGATAGGGGAACTGGTTTAGGATTAAAAATATCCAAAAATACAATAAGTCAATGTAATGGTGAAATATTTGTAGAAAGTAAAGTAGGAGTAGGAACTAAGTTTACAATAGTTTTGCCTATATTAGATAACAATTTAATTGATATAAACTAAATTAAAGAATATAATACATTTAGAGAGTCTAAAGACAAAGGGGGATGTATATGTTATTTATTAAAAATGGATTGATTTATACAATGAATGGAGAGGTCATAGAAAATGGATCCATACTAATTAAAGATGGCAAGATAAAAGAAGTAGGCAAAGATATTATAGCACCATTAGACGCTAAAGTAATAGATGTTGAAGGTAGAATGGTGACTCCAGGTTTTATTGATGCTCACTGCCATTTAGGAATGTGGGAAGAATCCATAGGATTTGAAGGTAGTGACGGCAACGAAATGACAGATCCGGTAACTCCACAGCTAAGGGCAATAGATGCTATAAATCCAATGGATATTAGCTTTAGAGAAGCCTATGAAGGAGGAGTAACAACAGCCATTACAGGACCAGGCAGTGCCAATGTAATAGGTGGTACTTTTGCAGCAATAAAGACTTATGGCCATAGGATCGACAATATGATAATCAAAGAACCTGTTGCTATGAAAATTGCTTTTGGAGAAAATCCAAAAAGAGTGTACCATGGTCAAAAAAAATCTCCAATGACTAGAATGGCTACTGCTTCCATACTTAGAGAGACATTATTTAAGGCAAAGTCTTATTTGGAAAAGAAAGAAAATGCAGAAGAACCTTCAAAGATGCCTGAATTTGATATGAAAATGGAGGCTTTGATACCTGTACTTAAAAAGGAAATACCTGTAAAGGCTCACGCCCATAGAGCAGACGATATATTTACATCCTTAAGAATAGCAAAGGAATTTGATATAGATATTACTTTAGACCATTGTACAGAAGGGCATTTAATAGCAGAAGATTTAGCTAAGGAAGGAAAAGGTGCCATAGTAGGACCATCCTTTGGGAACAGATCTAAGTTTGAATTGAAAAATAAGACTTTTGAAACACCAAAGGTACTAAATGAAGCAGGTGTAAAGATTGCAATCACTACAGATGCACCAGTTATACCATTACAACATTTAGCCTTATGTGCAGGCCTTGCACATAAATCAGGATTAGATGAAATAGAGGCCCTTAAGGCTATTACAATAAATCCAGCGGAGATTATAGGATTAGATGATAGATTGGGAAGTATAGAGCCTGGTAAAGATGCAGATATAGTTGTATTTGATGGAAATCCAATTAAAGATATAGATAGTGAAGCATATATGACCATAATAGATGGTAATATAGTTTACAATAAATAATCAAAATAAGTTTTCAGTACTTAAAAGGGAATGAGTTCAATTGAACTCATTCCCTTTTTCTTGCATGAAATAAAATCATGTGGTATGCTTTATTTGATGAAATAATATTTCATTTAGAAAATTATTATGTAAATATATAAATTGTTTTATAGATAAAAATTGGCATACCCTACTTGATTGAGACTTTCTTTACGGTATAGTATATATGTATTGAATTACTCTTTTATTCATGGGTATACTTAATTAATAACTAATGTATGAATGGAGGAGAACTATGAAAATAGATCTTGATAGATTGGCTACAGAGCAAAGAAATCCCTTAACTATGGATATTGATATACTTCCTACAGAAGATATGATTAGAGTTATAAATGAAGAAGATAAGAAGATTGCTTTTGCAGTAGAAAAACAAATTCCTAATATTGCAAAGGCAGTGGATTTAATTGCAAATGCTATGGAAAATGGTGGAAGATTAATTTATATAGGAGCTGGAACCAGTGGAAGATTGGGAATACTAGACGCTTCAGAGTGTCCCCCCACATATGGAGTATCCTATGAATTGGTTCAAGGCTTAATAGCAGGTGGTCATACAGCTATATTTAAGGCCATGGAAGGTGTTGAAGATAGGAAAGAGGAAGGTATAAAGGATTTAAAGGAGATAAACTTTACTAATAAAGATATACTAGTAGGCATAGCCGCCAGTGGTAGAACCCCTTATGTAATTGGGGGACTGGAATACGCTAAATCCATAGGAGCTATGACCATAGGTATAACTAATACCAATAATTCTGAAATCAGCAAAGTCACAGATATATGTATAGCAGTAGAAGTAGGAGGAGAGGTAGTTACAGGATCCACAAGGATGAAATCAGGTACAGCACAAAAAATGGTATTAAATATGTTAAGTACAGGAGCCATGATAAAAAGAGGTAAGGTTTATGAAAATCTTATGGTAGATGTAAAAGCCTCAAACAAAAAATTAGTAGAGAGGGCAAAGAGAATTGTAATACAAGCTACAAAAGTAACAGAAGAAATAGCAATAAGGTATTTAAAAGAAACAGAATATGATGTAAAATTAACTATAACTATGATTAAAACAGGGTTAGATAAAAAAGAATCCAAGGAACTTCTAGAAAAGCATAAAGGACATATTAGAAAAGCTTTAGAAAGTGTAAGAAAATAAGTCAATCATATAATTTTATTTAGGATTTAGGTGAAAAACTTTGAATAGTATATTAAAGATTAAAAATTTAAAAGATAGTTTTACAGATTCAGAAGGAAGAATAGCAGATTATATTATAGAAAATAAAGAAGAAGTTTGTAATTTAACTACTGGAGAATTAGCTGAGATCACAGAGACTAGTCCTGCCAGTGTCATAAGATTTGCCAAAAAATTAGGTTATTCTGGTTTTCAAGAGTTAAAGATTGCTATAGCTAAAGATACTCCAAAATATGAAATGGATATAGAAAAATTATACGAGGCTATTACTTTACAAGATGCAACAGAAGAAATTATGGAGAAAGTGGCCATAGAAAATATTAAGGCTATAAAAGATACTATAACATTATTAAATAAAGAAATTATAGATATATCTGTAGAGGCTATAGACAAGGCCAATTATGTGAATATATTTGGAGTAGGAAGCTCTGGACTAGTTGGTGAAGATTTACAATATAAAATGGTCAGAATAGGTACCAAGGCAGGATTCCACCCAGACCCTCATCTCCAAATAGTATCTGCATCTAATATGCAAGAGGGAGATTTGGCCATTGGGATTTCTCATAGTGGACGAACTAAGGAAACATTTAATGCTCTAAAGATAGCTAAAAATTCAGGGGCTAAAACCATATCTATAACGAAATATGGTTCCAATCCAGTGAGTGATATTGCAGATATAAAGCTATATACCACAGAAGTAGAAAGGCATCTTAGAATGGGAGCCATATCTTCTAGAATTGCCCAATTGACCATAATAGATATACTATTCATCAACTTAGTGAAGAAAAATTATAATAAAATGCAGGAAAAAATCATAAAAACAGGAAATTTAATAGACAATTTAAAAATTAATTGAAAAAAATTTGACAATTTGATATACTAAATATATAATAAAATCAAAGATATATCTTCAGGGGGAGGTGTAAATCCTCACCGGCGGTATAGCCCGCGAGCCTTTATAGGTTGACTTGGTTAGATTCCAAGGCCGACAGTTACAGTCTGGATGAAAGAAGATGTATTAGACGATAGTATTTTTGTCTAATTGCCCCGAAGAGACTTCGGGGCTTTTTTAATCCCTGAAGCAATTAAAAAATTGGAGGGATATTTTATGTACACATTAAGCAAAGAAACTTGGAATACTAGAAACATGGTAAAAGTATCAGTTCTTGGAGTAATATCAATGGTATTAATGTTTTTTGATTTATCTGTATGGTTTGCTCCATCCTTTTTAAAGTTGGATATTTCAGACTTACCAGCATTAATAGGCTCTTTTGCTATGGGTCCAATGGCAGGAGTATTAGTTCAATTATTAAAAAACTTATTAAATCTTTTAATAGAAGGATCTATGACAGGAGGAGTAGGAGAGTTATCTAATTTTCTAGTTGGTAGTACTTTGGTCTATATTTCAGGTCTTGTTTATTATAAAAACAAGAGCTTTAAAAGAGCTGTTTTAGGTTTAGGAATAGGAGTTTTAGTGATGACATTTTTCGCTAGTTTAAGTAATTATTTTGTAGTGTTTCCCCTATATTCTAAGCTAATGCCATTAGATCAAATAATAGAAGCAGCAAGTTTAGTAAATAGATTTGTAGTAGATTACAAGACATTGATCCTATATGCAGTTGTACCATTTAATTTATTAAAAGGTACAGTAGTATCTATAATCACCTTATTGGTATATAAAAGAGTATCACCAATACTTCACAAATAATTATAAAAAATAAATTATAGATATAATACTATTACAGTAAATATATTGTTACTTTGTACTTTTAGTTGAGAGTATTTTTACTCTCAACTTTTTTGTGTTCTAAAACTTTTGAATTTCCTTGTTATGGAAGGAGTTTTTAAGGTAATATAGAATAGGTAAGTATAGGTTTATACATTGTAATTTCCAAAGGTTTATATAATCATAATAAGGAGGATAGATTATGAAAGATAAAAACATTATAATTCCTGGTAAAAATATATCACTACGTCTTATTACTCATAAAGATATATGTGAATATTATAGAAGAGGATTTCAATCACCAGATAAAGAAGTGCAACGATATACTGGCACAAAGAATGTTGTTACAAAGGAACAAATTCGTATATATGTGGAAGGAATCATAGAAGATGACTCTCGATATGATTTTTTGATTACTAATTCAGATGGTGAAATTATTGGTGAATCAGTTATAAATGAAATAGATTTTTATAATAGATGTGCAAACTTTAGAATAGCTCTATTTAAAAGTGAGGACTGTGGACAAGGAATAGGGACTGAAGCTATTGAGATGACTTTAAAATTTGGATTCAAAGAATTAAACTTACATCGGATTGAACTAGAAGTATTTTCTTTTAATGAAAGAGCATATGCTGCATATTGTGGTGCAGGATTTATAGAAGAGGGAAGAAGAAGAAAAGGAGAACTTATTAATGGAGAATATTACGATGTAATTATAATGGGTATCCTTCATGAGGAATATAAAGGTAAATAAGAATCCTAATAAAAATAACTTTATCTTCCATTATGGATTTAATATAAATTATCTAGATAATATCAGGTTCTATACTTAATATAATTAAGGTCAAATTAAAATATAAACAACAATGAGAGGTGATATAATGTGTACTGGTATAAAGATAAATTATAAAGATGGCTGTGTCATGGGTAGGACAATGGATTATGAAATTCCTTTAAATTACAATCCAATCTATCTACCAAAAAACTACAATTTTTCTAATGATTTAAGGGGTAAGCCATTATATTCACAATATAAGACATTAGGTATATGTTTTGAAAATCAAGATCCTCTAAAAGATGGTGTTAACGAATATGGATTAATAGGGATTACCAATGCTTTTTCAGGTTTCAACCTTTACTCCAATGAAATAAAATCAGAAAAGATCAATCTTTCTAGTTTGGATTACTTGACTTACGCTCTTGCAAACTACAAATCTGTAGACGAATTAATTGAAGATTTACCTAATATTCACATATCTACTAAAGATTACAAGGGAAAAAATGTAATATCACCAGATTTTCATTTTATGTTTGCTGATTCTACAAAAAGATGTATTATTATTGAGCCTAAAAAAAGAGAGTTGAAATGCTATGAAAATCCTTATGATGTAATGACCAATTCCCCAGGCTTTGAATCTCATGTTAGAAGACTAAATCAACTTTTAGATTTAGAGAATCTTGAAGATTTTAACCCTTCTAAACATTTGCCAGGAGGATATGATCCTATTTCTAGATTTATTAAAGCCTTTTATCTTACTAAAATGAATGTTAAATCCAATACTTTTAAAGAAGCACTCTCTAATTCTTATAACATAATGGGTGCAATGACTATGCCAAATGGATTTATTAGAAATAAAAAGTATAATCACACCACATATACTAGATATATTTGTTCCTATGATTCAAAAAACAAACTACTAACTGTAAAGTCTAATACTAATCCAAGGGTTTACCAATTAGGATTTGAAGATATAGAAGATGAAAATAAAAGACAAGCATTTTTTTTAGATACAGATTTTATAGTGGAAAAGTTAACATAGGACATTGATTTTCTTTAATTAAAGTCAATAAAATAGGTAAATGTATAAATAAAGGGGTAAATAAATAAAGATGAGTAAAATTAAACTTAATGGGGACATATTATCTTTTTAAGTCAAAATCGATGGTAAGCATTATAGATTTACATAAATTGTAATATGGAGGACTTTGGAAAGTGGTGATAGTAGATGAAAAACCAGATAGCAGTATATTTTTTATTGTTATTAATTTTTGTTTCTGGTAGTATTTATAATTTTAGAATTCGTAGACAATGTATTTATCGAGTAAGATTGACAAAACCAAGAATTATTATTTTAATAATTGCATCATTAATATTTTGTGCTATAGCCTATATTGGTGGGAATTTATGGGAAAATTATTTAATCGCAATTTCAGCAAGTGTATTTATTATATCTGGAGTTGTAGGAGAGGGAATTCATGAGAAGGGGATATATTACCAATATGGTAGAGGTATTTTAGTACGATTAGCAAGGTGGAAAGATATAAAAGATATTAAAATTGATACAAATAAAAACAAACTGAAAAGTTTCAAAATCAACACCTTAACAATATTTGCAAATCAGTATTATAGTTCAGAAGATATCAATAAAATCAATAAATACATAGGAAGTTAAATTTATGATAAGCAAAGAATATATCAATAAGAAGTAATAAAATACATTTGTAAAATGGAAGGTAAAGATTTTATGGATGGAGGTTATATAGAGATATAAATTACTCCTATAATTTCTCTCAACATTTTATTTTAAAATGATTAAATGAATATTAGTAGTTAAATATAAAGTGAAATTTGTCATAATAAAAACAGTAAAACTCAATGGTATATCTATTTTTTAATATATGAAATATATTCTCAAAAGGAGTTGATGTAATATGTTTGAGAATAATAACAACAAAAATAATAAAGATTATTATCTTGGTTTGGGAATTGGCTTTGGATTAATTGGAGGAACTTTATTTGCAACTATTTTAAAAATGTTTATAAAATCTTCCCTAGTTTGGTTTTTTGCACCTGGCTTAGGAATGTTAGTTGGGATGATTATTGGTATAATAATAGATGCAAATAAAAATAAAAAATAAATTACTTAGCTGTATACCAGTAGCATTATATTTTCTAGTAGTGAGGAAGTGGTATGAATGAAAACTACATTTAAATATATTGGAGTTGCTATGATCGTGATATTTGTTGTAGTTTGTATTTTATATTTAAATAACGATATTGGTACTAGTAAATCAAATATTGAAAAGGATGCAAGAATGGCTCATAAAATTGATGATAGTTGGCAAGTATCAAAATCAACAACTGACAATATGTCCGCTATGCTTTTTTATGATAAAAATCTTGATAATCATACATTCTCAATTTATGTAAATAGAAGTGGATTATCATTTGGATACTTCTTTCGAGGGGGAGGCTCTATAACTGTAGAAGATAAAGATATTGTTCAATACCAAATACAAGGATATCAAGAAAAGGCATATCTTTCAATGAACAAACAACATATTATTAAAATTGAAGTTGATAGAGGAGATACTATTGAAGTTATTAACATTGACAGCACTAAGCCCTTTGCCCTCGTTTTACCTAGTGGTATGGGAATTGTAAAATTTTATGATGTAAATGGTGAGGTTGTAGAACCAATTTTCCAGTCACTATAGAAATATGGGAAACCTACTAGATTTAATACTCATTAAAGCTTTGCAAAAGATTCTATAAAAATGAGAATTATTATAAAAATTTAATTATTATATATCTTTTATATTTACTATTGGATAATTAAAGTTATAGGATAGAACTATTATCTATAATTAGGAAGTGACAATATATGATTGGATTTTTTATTTGGGCATTATTTGGGTTAGTTTTTATAGGTTTAGGTATTTATGCCTTTAATTCAAGTAAGGCAGTTAATTTTTGGGCAAACATAAAAACTACTGTAGATGTTGTTGATGTGAAATCATATAATAAAGCTGTAGCAAAACTATGGTGGATATTTGGAACTATATTTATTCTCTTAGGTTTACCACTATTGGCAGGGCAGAACTCACCTTTAATTATATTTAGTGCATTAGGTACCATGTTTGAATGTATATTTCTTATAATTACACTTAGAAAAATTGAGATTAAATATAGAAGAAAATAAGGCCGTATTTTTATATAAAGTATCCCAATGATATATTTTGTTTAGATATTTTTTAATTCATATGACAGAAATATTACAGGAGAGCTGAATAAACAGTCTCCTGTAATATTAAAATATTTTAGTAGTCCAATTTTCACAATTCCATATTTCAGTAGCCACATCATTATAAAATTCAGGTTCATGAGAAATAATCAAAACCCCACCCTTATAAGCCTTTAATGCTCTTTTTAACTCTTTCTTAGCATCTACATCTAAATGATTAGTAGGCTCATCTAGTATTAATATATTGGTTTCTCTATTTATAAGCTTACAAAGCCTTACCTTAGCTTGTTCTCCACCACTTAAAACCATAAATTTAGACTCAATATGCTGTGTAGTAAGTCCACATTTTGCTAGTGCTGATCTTACCTCAAATTGGCTTAATCCGGGAAATTCATTCCAGATTTCTTCTATACAGGTATTATTATTTTTATCCATAATCTCCTGTTCGTAATAGCCTATTTGGAGATTATCTCCAAGCTCTACTTCACCAGAAAGAGGTGGGATAATACCTAATATTGATTTTAATAAAGTAGTTTTACCAAGTCCATTGGCACCGACTAAAGCTATTTTTTGACCACGTTCCATTCTAAGATTCAATGGTTTAGACAAAGGCTCATCATATCCAGTTACTAGATCTTTAGTTTCAAATATCAATCTTCCTGCAGTTTTACCTTCCTTAAAGTTGAATTCAGGTTTTGGCTTTTCACGAGAAAGTTCAATTAAATCCATCTTATCTAATTTTTTTTGTCTAGACATAGCCATATTTCTAGTAGCTACCCTAGCTTTGTTTCTTGCTACAAAGTCTTCAAGCTCTGCAATTTCCTGCTGTTGTTTTTTATATGCTGCTTCTAATTGTTGCTTCTTGGCTTCATATATTCTTTGAAAATCATCATAATTTCCTACGTATCGAGTAAGCTCCTTATCTTCTATATGATAAATTAAGTTTACCACACTATTTAAGAAAGGAATATCATGGGATATTAGTAAAAATGCATTTTCATATTCTTGAAGATATTTTTTTAACCATACTATATGTTCCTCATCTAAATAGTTTGTAGGCTCATCAAGTAAAAGGATATCTGGTTTTTGTAATAGAAGTTTAGCAAGGAGTATTTTAGTTCTTTGGCCACCACTTAAATCTTCTACACATGTATCTAATCCTATATCAATTAACCCAAGACCTTTAGCTATATCTTCTACCTTTGCATCGATTATATAAAAATCATTATGATCTAGAATATCTTGTAGGATTCCTACTTCTTCCAATAAAACACTTAGCTCATCTTCAGAAGACTCACCCATTTTCATATAAATATCTTGGATTTCTTGTTCCATATCAAATAGATATTGGAATGCACCTCTCAACACATCTCTAATAGTCATTCCTTTTTCTAAAACTGCATGTTGGTCCAAATATCCCACTCTAACCCTTTTAGCCCATTCAATATTACCTTCTTCAGGTTCTAATTTTCCTGTTATTATATTCATAAAGGATGATTTACCCTCTCCATTTGCTCCAATCAATCCTACATGTTCACCATTTAAAAGTCTAAAGGAAACATCTTTTAAAATCTCTCTATCTCCGTATCCATGACTCAGATTTGTGACTGTTAATATACTCATATTAAACTCCTCTCAAGTTATATTAAATAAGATATATTATAACATGGATTAATTAATTCACATAGAAATATTAGTATAATAATGTGGGTAAATAGGAAGTTTCAAATAAAAGGTAGATTTTTATTAAAATTATGCATTTTTTAATGAAATTTAAATTTAATATAGATTTTGTTATCCTAAAAGGTTTTTTGTTTTATAATATGAAGAATCTAATGAGATAAAGTGATATAATTTGATATATATAATGGGCATATTTATACGGAACTGTAATGTAGACAAAAGAAATATAAGTCAGATAAATTTATATTTTATGGAGGGGAAGAGTTGAGAATACATGATATACTTGAAATAATTAAGACAAACTTTTATATAGGATTAATTGGAGTAATAGGTTTAGGTGTACTTTGGCTTATAGGATATTTTTTTATTTATAGAAAACTATTAAGTGGAAAGAAAAAACCTAATAAAAAACAGCTAATTTTAGGGTGTGCATTTATTGGATACATAATTATGGTTATAGGAGTTACTTTTTTAAACAGAAGGTCCCATTTTAAGGGCAGTATAAATCTTAATTTTTTAAGTTCCTATAGACAAGCATGGAATACATTCAGCCTTATAAGCTGGCAATTTCTTATATTAAATATATTTATGCTTATACCTTTAGGAATAATGTTGCCACTTATTCATAAAAAATTTTATGATATTAGATGGACCTTTGGGGTAGCTTTAAGCTTTACATTGTTTATAGAATGTCTACAATTGATTACAGGTTTTGGAATTTTTGAATTAGATGATATATTTAATAATACATTAGGTGCACTAATAGGATATGGAATTACAATGAGTATCCTAACAATATTAAAGCATAAGGAAGGTAAAATTTTGAAGGTTATGGGATATTTATCTCCTTTAATATTAACCATAACTATATTTGGATGTATTTTCATATACTATGACTTACAGGAATTTGGAAATCTTTCAGTAGCATATAATTATAAAAAGAATATGAAGGATGTAAATATAGTTTTAAATAGGAAATTAAGTGAAGAAAGGATTGAGTATCCTATTTATCAAGCTCCTAGATATAATAAAGACTCTGCTAATGCGTTTGTTATTGGTTTTCTTGAAAATCAAGATATAGATACTAGTAATATAGAAATAGATCCCTATAACAATAGTGCTATATATTGGATAAGGGGAGAACCATCTTATAATATATGGATGGAATATCTTGATGGTAGCTATAGGTATTCGGATTTTTCAAGCTTTGATGAAGATATGGAACCAACCAACATAGATGAAGATTCCCTACTGAAGGAATTGTCTAACCTTGGAATACAAATACCAGCAAAGGCAGTATTTAATAATCAGGATATTGGAAGATACGAGTGGATTGTAGAAAAAGAAATTACAGAAGATTTTCTAACAGAGGGATCTTTGTCCTGTAGCTATTATAATGATAATACGATCAAGGAAATTAACAATAATCTAATTACTTATACCAAGATAAAAGACGTACCTATTAAAAGTGAAAAGGAGGCCTATGAAGAATTAAGAAGTGGAAAATTTAACCTTTTCCCATCTGGAAACTCTATAAAGTCTATTAATATAAATAATATAGAATTAGACTATCATTTAGATTCTAAAGGCTATTATCAACCAGTATATTCCTTTGATTCTGTAATAGATGACAAAGAATTTAAGATTATTATTCCGGCTTTACTTTAACAAAAACTAGCTAATATGATAAAAGACAATGGGCACTATGTTTATTTACCACTTTAGTGGGTAATATAATTAATAGGATACAAAGGAGGGGAAGAGATGAATAAAGATATGTTTGAAGGAAAATGGGAACAGTTAAAAGGTACAGTTCAGAAACAATGGGGTAAGCTTACAGATGATGATCTTGATGTCATAAAAGGTGATGTTAAGATATTGGCAGGTAAACTCCAAGAGAAGTATGGTATGACTAAAGCAGAAGCTGAAAATGCTATAAAGGATTTTAAAGATTAAACTCGATTAATTTATATTCGCCAATATAAGTAAACTAAGTATCCAATTTAAATAGAAAAAGGGCTAAAAATAGCCCTTTTTTATTATACAATTTTTTCTATTAATATAATCTATGGTTATTTAAAATACATAAAACATATAAAATATAAAATATCCTATATACATTTGATAGGAATATATTATATCTATATTCTTTATGATATAATATATTGTTAGCAATATATATGAAAGGTTGAATAAATTGGAAATAAAGTTAAATAGTTTACAAGAAACAGAAGAATTTGGAATTAGATTAGGTAAACTCCTAAAATCAGGAGATATTCTGTGTCTTAATGGAGATTTGGGAGCCGGAAAGACTACTATGACAAAATCCATTGGAATTGGCCTAGATGTAGAAGAATATATTACAAGTCCTACTTTTGCATTGATTAATCAGTATAGAGGTAGGATTCCTGTATATCATTTTGATGTGTATAGATTGGAAAATGTAGATGAACTATATGACTTAGGATTTGATGAATATTTTTTTGGAAATGGAGTATGTATCATTGAATGGGCAGAAAAAATAAATAAAATGATTCCAAAGGAAAAGATAGTAATAAATATCCAAAAGGGCAATAATGAAAATGAAAGAATTCTTCATATAGATGGATATGGTAAAAGCTATGAAGATATAATTAAGGAGCTGAAGTAAAATTGAAAGTACTAGGATTAGATACATCAACTATGATGGCTACTTGTTCAGTTATAGATGATAATAGACTACTTGGAGAATACTCTTTAAATCAGGATATGACTCACTCTGAAAAGCTGGTACCAATGATTAAGGAAGTATTGGAAAGTTTAAAATTAGAAGTAAAAGATATAGATTTATATGGGGTAGCCTTAGGACCTGGATCTTTTACAGGTTTAAGAATTGGTGCTGCAACTATGAAGGCTTTTGCCCATCTATTTAATAAACCAATAGTAGGCATATCTACATTGGAAGCCTTAGCTTATAATTTACCCTATAATGACATAGTAGTACCTATGATAGATGCAAGGAGAAACAGGGTCTATACAGGTATATATACTTGGGAAAATGGAAAAATTAAAGAGATAATGGGTCCTGATGTATTAGAAATTGAAGATATATTAACTAGGCTTAAGGAATATGATAAGTCTATAGTAAATGGAGATGGTGCTTTGCTGCATAGGGATACAATTAAGGCCATATTAAAAGATAAAGTACAGTTTGCCACAATTGGTCACAATATGTGTAGGGCTACAAGTATTTGTGAATTAGCTAAAATAAAACATGAAGCTGGACAATCAGATGACTTATTTACCCTGGCCCCTGATTACTTAAGGCCATCTCAAGCTGAAAGGCAATTAAAGGATTCTAATAAATAATTTAAAGGCACAAAGTGTCAGGAGGGATTTAAGTGGAGGATATCCTGGTTCGTGAAGTAACTGAAGAAGACATAGATCAGATAGTAGAAATTGAAAAACAAACATTTTCCACACCCTGGTCTAAAAATGCTTTTTTAATAGAGATAAGAGAAAATAAGTTGGCAAAATATATCATAGCTGAATTTGATAAGAAAATAGTAGGATATGGTGGAATATGGCTTATATTAAATGAAGGCCATATTACAAATATAGCTGTAAAAAAAGATTATAGAGGCAAGGGCATAGGCAATAAGCTAGTAGAAGGATTAATAGACTATTGCGAAAAAAAGGATATAGAAAATATGACTTTAGAAGTAAGAAAATCAAACATAGTAGCCCAAAACCTTTATAAAAAATATGGATTTGTAGATTTTGGAATAAGACCAAAGTATTATTCTGATAATAATGAAGATGCCATAATTATGTGGAGAATGAATAAATAGAGGTGATTTTTTGTTAACATTAGCCATAGAAACTTCCTGTGATGAAACATCCTGTGCAATAATAAGGGATGGTAGAGAAGTTTTATCTAATATAATATCCTCTCAAATAGATATTCATAGAAAATTTGGGGGAGTAGTACCGGAAATAGCATCAAGAAAACATATTGAAGCTATAAACAATATAATACAAGAAGCCCTAGATGAGGCTAAATGTACATTTAATGATATAGATCTAATAGGAGTGACTCAAGGACCAGGATTAGTAGGTGCATTATTAGTAGGGATATCTACAGCTAAGGCCTTAGCCTATGGGTTAAACAAGCCTATTATGGGTGTGAACCATATAGAAGGACATATTTGTGCAAATTATATAGAGCATAAGGATTTAAAGCCACCTTTTACTTGTCTAATAGTTTCTGGTGGACATACCTATTTAGTATATGCCAAGGATTATGCTGATTATGAACTAATTGGTAGAACTCGTGATGATGCAGCAGGAGAAGCCTTTGACAAGATTGCTAGGGCCTTAGGATTACCATACCCAGGGGGGCCTTTTATTGATAATTTGTCAAAAAAAGGAAACAATGAAGCTATAGATTTTCCAAGGGTATTTCTAGAAAATAATTCCTATGACTTTAGTTTTAGTGGTTTAAAGACTGCAGTATTAAATTATTTAAATCAAACTAAGCAAAAAGGTGAAGAAATTGTCATAGAAGATGTGGCTGCTAGTTTTCAACAGGCTGTTTTAGATGTACTTGTGGATAAGTCCTTTAGATTAGCAAAAGAAAAGTCTTCTAATAAAATTGTCATAGCAGGTGGGGTAGCTGCCAATGAAGGATTAAGAAAGATGATGGAAGAAAGGGGAAGTAGGGAAAATATAGAAATCTTCTATCCATCAAGGATTCTATGTACAGATAATGCTGCGATGATAGGATCAGCAGCATACTTTAATTATATTAAAGGAAAAAAATCAGATTTACATCTTAGTGTAGAGCCAAATCTAGGATTAAAGTGACAAATATTTACAATATATTCCACATATTATCCACAAGAAGAGTTTAAAAATCCATGTCCGCTTGTGGATAATGTGGGGAAGTTAAGTAGAAATTGTTGAATAATAGATAAATACATGGGGATAAACTTGTGGGTATTGTGCATAAGTTGTGAATTTTATGTGGATATCATTCTTCGTTCAAGATTATCCATTTTTCATATAAATCATTAAGGACCATTTCAATTTCTTCTCTTTTCTTTGTTAAATCGACAATTGTATCTAGGTCATCATAGTTTTCTGGTTTAGATAAAATATTATCTATGGATTCTAGCTCATCTTCCTTTATAGATATTTCTTCTTCTAATTTGATAATTTTTCTTTTTCTATCTCTTTTTTGATTTAACAATTCTTTTTCTTTTTTTCGTTCAAGTTTTATTTGAGTTTTAGTCTTTTCCTTTTCTTCCTCTTCCACATATAAGTTTTCGTTTTTCTTTTCTAAATAATAGTTATAGTTTCCTAAATATTCTTTTATACCTTCTTCTGTTAATTCTAGTATTTTATTTGTTACTCTATTTAAAAAATATCTATCGTGGGATATGACAAATAAAGTTCCTTCATAATCTAATATTGCGTCTTCTAGGACTTCCTTTGAGTCTATATCTAGGTGATTTGTAGGCTCATCCATTAAGAGAAAATTGGCATTGGACAACATTAATTTAAGTAGGCTAAGTCTTCCTTTTTCTCCACCACTTAAACTTTCTATTTCCTTAAATATATCATCACCTACAAATAGAAACTGACTAAGTATAGTTCTAATATCATAATAATTTAGCTTAGGATTATCATCCCATATTTCATCTATTATAGTCTTATTTAAATCTAGTTTGTCCATTTCTTGATCGAAATACCCAGGTACTACTTGATGTCCTATATCTATACTTCCATCATTGTAGTCTAATTCCCCTAGTATAATCTTAAATAAGGTGGTCTTTCCAATTCCATTAGGGCCTATAAGTCCTACTCTTTCTCCTCTATATATATTGAAGTTGATATCTTCAAGAAGCTGAAAGTCATGGAAACTTTTACTTAAATTTTTTACTGAAAGTACATCCCTTCCAGATTTAATCTTTGGTTCAAATCTAATTCTAGTTTTCTTTTGTTCTATAGGTCTATCCATTAGTTTCATTTTGTCTAATAGTTTTTGTCTACTTTGGGCTTGTTTTATATATCTAGACCCACCATAATTCATAAATCTATCGATAATCTCCTGTTGCCTATTAAGTTCCCGTTGTTGATCTTCGTATTGTTTCTTTTTAAGTTCTAAGTCTTTTTTTCTTTGATCCATGAACTTTGTATAGTTTGTATTATAGATATATATTTTTTTATTTTCTAAATTAAATATTCTATTGACTACATTATCTAAGAAATATCTATCATGGGATATAATCAAAACAGCACCTTTATAATCCTTTAGAAATTTTTCCAACCAGTCAATGGCATCTATATCTAAATGGTTAGTAGGCTCGTCCAATAATAACAAATCTGGTTTTTGTAGTAGAAGTTTTCCCAAAGCTAATCTAGATTTTTGACCACCACTTAAAAGATTTACTTCCTTGGAGAAATCTTCTTCATTGAAACCAAGACCTACTAATACGCCCTTGATATCAGATTTATATCCATATCCATTTAAGGCAAGGAATTCTTCAGAAAGGTGCCCATATTGAGTCATCAATTTATTTAGTTTTTCTGATTCACCTTTGGCACCTTCTATAGAAATTTCAGATTCCAGATATCTTAATTGTTTTTCCATATCTATAATTTCTTCAAAGACATCTAAACAATCATCAAAGATGGTATTATTACTATCTATTTTAATATGTTGTTTTAAATATCCTATTTTTAAATCCTTTTGGACAAATATATTACCATTATCCTTATTTATTTCACCAGATAATATATTAAAAAGGGTAGTTTTTCCTGATCCATTTAAGCCAATTACTCCTATTTTATCTCCATTTTCAACTGTAAAGCTTACTTCTTCTAATATAGTATCTACAATATATGATTTACTTATATTGCTACATGATAGTACCGGCATAAAAATCCTCCTAAATCCTAATACTATCATTGTATCAAAAAAGTTTATCTATTTAAAGTATCAATACCTTAGGATTTTAAGTCTAACTCCATTGCTAGAGATGATAGGATTTTATCTATTAGATCCAAATCACAGGTATGTTCCTTGGTAAAATGTACACAATTTGTACAGCTTTCATATTCTACATCAGAGATGTTTTTTAAAGATACTTCTTCATCATGGATTTTACATTTGTACTTATCACAGTATATAGCAATCTTTCTTAATTGATCTTTACTTGCCATAGAAATCACTCCTTTTGTAGATATTATCTCAAAAAAGACATTTAATATTCATGGTTCAGATAGTGAAAAAATTGACTATATTATCTGCTGATGATATAATAATTAGGAATCCTAAATAAAAGATTAATTGGATGGTGAACATTGAAATGACTAAAGAAACACAAGTATCAATTACAGTAATAAGGAGACTTCCAAAATACTATAGATATTTATCAGAATTACTCCAAAAAGGAATAAATAGAATATCCTCCCAAGAGCTTAGCAAATTAACTGGATTTACAGCTTCACAAATAAGACAGGATTTAAATAATTTCGGTGGATTTGGTCAGCAAGGATATGGCTACAATGTAGAGGAGCTACATAAGGAATTAGGTAAAATTCTCGGTCTAAATAAGGAATATAAAGCAGTAGTAGCTGGAGCTGGAAACTTAGGTAATGCCATAGCTAATTATGGAGGATTTAAGGATGCAGGATTTGATATAATAGGAGTATTTAGTAGATATTATAAGGATTTACCTTTTGATATGGAAGGTTTGGAAGTAAGAGATATGTCTGAATTGGAGGATTTCATTAAAGACAACAATGTAGATATAGGGATAATTACTACATCAAAGGACAATGCACAAAAAGTTGCAGATATCTATATAAAATCAGGTATAAAGGGTATATGGAATTTTGCTCCAGTAGATTTAGTAGTACCTGAGGATATAGTATTAGAAAATGTTAGATTAAGTGATAGTTTATACACACTATCATATTTCTTAAAAGGACTTGGTAAATAGATCAAAAAAGGATTTATTTATAAGTCCTTTTTTGTCTTTATCTATCTAAAATTAGGAGACAAAGATTTAATTAATATAGAATTTTTATGATTATATTATACTAAAAGATAGATGGGATTAGGTTTTAGTTTAGTATATATTTCCAAAAAAAGGGGTAATGATATACTATGTAAAACTAAGGAGGAGCTTATGAAGTACAATATAATTGAAGAAAATGATAAATTGGTTATTAAAGATATGAAGGATTTTGATCCAAAGCATATATTTGAATGTGGTCAGGCCTTTAGATGGAAATTAGAAGATGATAACAGTTATACAGCAATTTCTAGGGGAAAAATAATAAATGTAAAAAAAGAAGGTAAAGATGTATTATTTTATGGTACTAATTTACAAGACTTTCACAATATATGGTATAATTACTTTGACTTAGATAGGGATTATGGAGAAATAAAAAGAGAACTATCGAAAGATCCAGTGTTAAAAGAAGCAATTAAATTTGGAGAAGGCATAAGAATATTAAATCAAGAGCCCTTTGAGACTTTGATATCATTTATTATATCTGCAAACAATCAAATACCTAGAATAAAAAAGTCCATAGAGTTAATATCTAAAAACTATGGAAATAAAATAGATACACAAAATCAGATAAAAGATAAAGTTTATGAAGCTCAGTACTCTTTTCCTTCACCAGAGGAACTGTCTAAAATTAGTCCAGAGGAGCTAAAAGAAATATGTAAGGTAGGATTTAGGGCAGAAAGAATAATAAATACATCTAAAATAATTGCATCAGGGGACATAGATTTAAGTTCAATCTATAGCTTAACTAAGGATGAAGGCAAGGAACTACTGATGACTTTACCAGGAGTTGGACCAAAGGTAAGTGAATGTATACTTTTGTTTGCCTTTAATAAAGACGATGCTTTTCCTGTGGATGTTTGGATTAAACGGATAATGGAATATTTTTATCTAAAAAAGGATACAAATGTTAAGTATATTGGTGAGCATGGAGCTAGAATATTTGGTAATTTAGCAGGATTTGCACAACAATATCTATTTTATTATGCAAGGGAATTAGGTATAGGAAAATAGGTAATCTACAATTTTAAAATATAAATATAAAAAGCAGGAATAGTAGATATAGATTAAACTTTTTATTTTAAAATAATAGGGGGAATTGGAATATGCTAAAGAACTATATGGAAATAGTAGTAGATGATATATTACCCAGTGTTCTTAAAGGTGAAGATTTAGACTGTAAATGTGATAAATGCCTTTCAGATATAAAAGCCATAGCTTTAAATAATTTGAAACCTATGTATGTAGCAACTGAAAAGGGGATATTATACATAAAGCTAAATCAATTTAGTACCCAGTTTAAAACAGATGTAGTTAAACAAATTATAATAGCAATAAAAAAGGTAAAAGAAGAACCGCGGCATTAGTTTAAGAATAGTATAAAAATGAAAATATAATTAGACTATGATTTGCCTATGAATGATTCCTAGATAAATAACAATATATTATTATTTATACTTGTTATTTATTACATAATAATGGATATAATTATTATTAGAGGAAAATCAAGATAAATGGAGAAAACCATAGAAAACTTGGAATAAATTCCAAATATGGATAATTTACCTCTAAAATAAGAAAATCTCATACTTGATTAGAAAATTATTTTAAGGTAATATTATCATTGTAAAGTTTAGCACTCATTAAGGTTAAGTGCTAACAATATGGAAAATGATGAAAATATAAGGAGGTAATACTATATGAATCTAAAACCATTAGGAGACAGAGTGGTTATTAAAAAAGTTGAGGTTGAAGAAAAGACTAAAAGTGGTATTGTTTTACCAAGTTCTGCAAAGGAAGAACCACAAATGGCAGAGGTTTTAGCAGTAGGAAATGGTATTATAAATGATGAGAAGAAAAAAGACGAAATAAAAGTAGGAGACAAAGTTATATTTTCAAAGTATGCAGGAACAGAAGTTAAAATCGACAATGAAGAGTTAACTATATTAAAGTTATCAGATATTTTAGCAATAGTAGAATAATTACAATTAATAATTAACAAAAGAACAATTAACAATTGTTGATTCTTAATTTTAATTGAATAAAAAGGGAGTGTATATAAATGGCGAAGGAAATTAAATTCGGTGAAAATGCACGTCGAAGCATGGAAAAAGGTATCAACCAGTTGGCAGATACTGTAAAGGTTACTCTTGGACCAAAGGGTAGAAATGTAGTTTTAGATAAAAGTTTTGGCGCACCACTTATTACAAATGATGGTGTAACTATTGCTCGTGAAATAGAATTAGAAGATAGATATGAAAACATGGGTGCACAATTAGTTAAAGAAGTTGCAACAAAAACTCAAGATGTAGCTGGAGATGGAACTACAACTGCAACTTTATTAGCTCAGGCAATCATAAGAGAAGGTCTTAAGAATGTGGCAGCAGGTGCTAATCCAATTATATTAAAAAATGGTGTTCATAAAGCTGTTGAGAAGGCAGTAGAAGAAATAAGAAGATTCTCAAGAGAAGTAGAATCCAAGGAAGATATAGCTCAAGTTGCTTCTATTTCAGCTGGAGATGAAAACATAGGTAATTTAATAGCAGAAGCTATGGAAAAGGTAGGCAATGATGGAGTAATCACTGTTGAAGAATCAAGATCCATGGGAACTACTTTAGAAGTAGTAGAAGGTATGCAGTTTGATAGAGGATATGTATCACCTTATATGGTAACAGATACTGAAAAAATGATAGCAGAATTTGATGAACCATATATACTAATCACAGACAAAAAGATATCCAATATTCAAGAAATCCTTCCAATATTAGAGCAAATAGTACAACAAGGTAAACCACTAGTAATTATTGCAGAAGATATTGAAGGAGAAGCAATGGCTACTTTAGTAGTTAATAAGCTTAGAGGAACATTTAACTGTGCTGCTGTAAAGGCACCAGGATTTGGAGATAGAAGAAAAGAAATGTTAGAAGATATTGCTATACTTACAGGTGGTCAAGTAATATCAGAAGAACTTGGATATGATCTAAAGGAAGCTACATTAGAAATGTTAGGTAGTGCTTCTAAGGTTAAAATAGATAAAGAAAACACAGTTATAGTTAATGGTGCAGGAGCTCAAGAAGAGATTGAAAACAGAGTAAAACAAATTAAAGCTCAGCTTGAAGAAACAGAATCAGAATTTGATGCTGAAAAGCTTCAAGAAAGATTAGCTAAGTTATCAGGTGGAGTGGCAGTTATTCAAGTAGGTGCTGCAACAGAAACTGAACTAAAAGAAACTAAATCAAGAATAGAAGATGCTTTGGCTGCAACAAGAGCAGCAGTAGAAGAAGGCATGATACCTGGAGGAGGAACTGTACTAATCGACGTTATCCCAGAGGTAGCAAAATTACTTGATGATGCCCATGGAGATGAAAAAACTGGTATAAGTATACTAGTTAGGGCATTAGAAGAACCAGTAAGACAAATAGCAACTAATGCAGGATTAGAAGGATCTATAATAGTTGAAAAAGTAAAAGAAAAAGAAGCTGGAGTAGGATTTGATGCCTTAAATGAAAGATATGTAAATATGATAGAATCAGGTATTGCAGATCCAACTAAAGTAACTAGATCTGCACTACAAAATGCAGCAAGTGTTGCATCAATGGTTCTAACTACAGAATCAGCAGTAATAGATGTTAAAGAAGAAGACCCAATGGCAGCCATGGGAGGAATGGGTGGCATGGGCGGCGGAATGCCAATGATGTAATATAATCCATTAAAATATAGACTTTATAAAAAGGCTTTTCATGTTTATATAAATATGAAAAGCCTTTTTTGTTTTAAAAATTTTGCAGTGTTACAAAATTGTAACTCGTTATAATTAATAAAGGTATATAATATTATATTGTAGATATAAAATTATATAATTGATATAATGTCTTATATTATGTCATTGTATAGATAAATTATTAAGTTTAACAGTTTTAGTATTATATATTATAAGGATTATTATTGTTTATGAGGTGTAGATTATGGCAAAGAATTATAAAATCTATATTTTATTATCCCATAGTGGGTCTATGTTTTCAAAGGCTATCAATATTTGCACTAGAGGTGATTATACCCATGTTTCCATTGGATTAGATAGTGACTTAAAGGAGCTTTATAGCTTTGGACGATTAAAACCAAACAACCCTTTATTTGCTGGATTTGTCAAAGAAGATATTATAAATGGTACCTATGGAAGATTTCCACACACTAGATGTAGATTGTATTCTTTGAAGATCAATGAAATTCAATATAAGAAACTTCAAAATGAATTAGAAAGGTTTAAAAAGGAAGCAGATAAATATGGCTACAATTTCCTTGGAGTCATAAGTGCATATTTTAATCATCCCCTTAAAAGGAAATATAATTATTTTTGTTCTCAATTTGTAGCAGAATTATTACATAAATGTGGAATTATTTTATTAGATAAGGAACCAGCACTTACAGCACCAATGGATTTTATAGATTGTGATCAATTAGAATTTATATATGAAGGATATTTAAATGCCTATAGTCAAAAACAAAAAAGATTAAGTATTTAAAAAGGATTATTTCCATAAACAGATATGGAAATAATCCTTTTTAAATTTGTACAATAAAGTTCAATGGATTATAATAAAGAAAGAAAAATCAAAGAGGTGTTTTAATTGTTAATACTAATACTTAAAAACTTAGCTAATAGGGTAGGGGTTATAATATTATTGGCATTTTTAATGTCTAAGGTTCCCTTATTTAAAAGATTAATAGCTAAGGAAAAAATAAATTTTAAAGACAAAATCATATTATCTTTAATATTTGGTATATATGGGATTATAGGTACTTATACTGGTATTCCAATAGAGGGGGCTTTAGTCAATGCTAGAGTAGTAGGAGTATTTGTAGGAGGTCTTTTAGGAGGACCTTTTGTAGGTATAGTATCAGGAATCATTGCTGGAGGCCATAGATATTTAATAGATATAGGTGGATTTACTGCTTTTGCCTGTGCTGTTTCTACCATAACAGAAGGAGCAATGGCAGGAAATTTAAAGAAGGATATGGATAGAAGTAAAAATAAAATTGTATTTGCTTTATTTACAGGTATGTTGGCAGAAATAATTCAAATGGCAATAATTTTAATATTAGCTAAACCCTTTGACCAAGCTTTAAACTTAGTAAGTATTATTGGAATTCCAATGATAATGGCCAATGGAGTTGGAATAGCCCTATTTATATCTATTACAGATAGTATTTATAGGGAGCAGGAAAGTGCAGCAGCATATCAAGCCCAGTTGGCCCTTAGAATTGCAGCTAAAAGTCTTCAATATTTTAGAAAGGGATTCAATAAAACCACTGCCTATGAAACGGCTAAAATAATTAAGGAAATGACCCATGTAAAGGCAGTAGCTTTTACAGATAGGGAAGAAGTTTTAGCCCATGTGGGAACTGGTGAAGACCATCATGTGGCAGGAAATCCAATTATGACCAATTTAACAAAGAGTATACTTCGAATGGGGCAAACTATAATAGCTAATAACAAAGATGAAATAGGATGTACAGAAGAAAGTTGTAAACTGAGATCTGCTATTATAGTACCTTTGTTAGTAGAAAATGAAATCATAGGTACATTAAAGCTTTATAAGGAAGAAGAAAATTCTATTACTCAAGTAGAGAAGGAGTTGGCAGTAGGTCTTGCCCATTTATTTTCTACTCAAATAGAGCTTAGTAAAATAGATTATCAATCAGAACTATTGGCAAAATTTGAATTAAAAGCACTACAAGCTCAAATAAATCCCCATTTTTTATTTAATGCCATAAATACTATTGTGTCCTTAATAAGAACTCAGCCAAACAACGCAAGAAAATTGTTGATTAATTTGGGGGATTATTTTAGAAACAGCTTATATGAAGCAAGTGAAGAGGTAGATCTACACAAAGAAATTGAAAACATCAATTCTTATTTAGAAATTGAAAATGCAAGATTTGGAGATAAATTAAAAGTAATATATGAAATCCCAAAGGATGTAGAGTGTAAACTACCACCTTTGTTATTGCAGCCAATAGTTGAAAATGCAGTAAAACATGGAGTGCTGAAAAAGATTGAAGGTGGAAGTATAGAGATTAAGGCCATAGATAGCAAGTCAAAGACTATCTTAACTGTTGAAGATAATGGAGTAGGAATGAATGAAGAAACATTATTATGTTTATTTGAGAAAAAGGAAGGTTTAAACTGCATAGGCCTATCTAATGTGAACGATAGACTAATTAATAAATATGGAAAGGAATATGGGCTACAAATAGAAAGTGAATTAAATAAAGGAACTAAGGTTACTATGATAATTCCTAAAAGGGAAAGGAGAATTGTATCATGATAAGAGCACTAGTAGTAGATGATGAGGTTCCAGCACGGGAAGAACTTATCTATATTTTAAAATCTTTTAAAGAAATTGAAGTAGTAGGAGAGGCAAGTTATGGAAAAGAGGCCTTAGAATTGGAAAAACAGTTAAATCCAGATTTAATATTTTTAGATATAGATATGCCAGGATTAAATGGAATTGAAGTAGCCCAAGAGTTAGTTAAATCAGATTCTAGGCCCTTTATAGTATTTGTAACTGCATATGAAGCATATGCTATAAAAGCATTTGAAGTCAATGCTATAGACTATATATTGAAGCCTATTTCAGAAGAAAGGCTGGAAAAGTCTATAAAAAAGATATTAAATAGTATAAATAGGGAAAGGGAAAGCTATTTTGATAGACTGGGAAATCTTTTGAGTAAATTAAATATAATAGAGGAAAAGATACCAAATAAAATATCTTTAAACCAAAACGGTACTTTAATACCAATAAATATTGATGAGATTATCTATGCGACTATAGAAGATAAGAATACAGTTGTATATACAGATAAGGGTAGATTTCAAATCAATGCTACCTTAGGAGAGTTAAAGGAAAAGCTTAATTCGCCTAGATTTTTTAGAAGTCATAAATCTTATCTAGTAAATTTAGATGCCATAGAGGCAATAGAGCCTTGGTTTAATTCTACTTTTAATTTAAAGATAAAAAATACTAAGGAAAAGATACTAGTTAGTAGGTCCCAATCAAAAGAGTTTAAGAAAATAATGAATATAGATTAAGGATTAATATCTATGATTTTAAAAATAGATTTTTGTAATATGTAATTACTAAATTGAAGTTAATCTAAATTAAATGCATTTTAGAATAAAAAATATGCAACTTATCTGAAAAATACCTCCAAAGTTTAATACTTGTATATAATCTAGTAGAAAGATTACATATAAATATTAAATCAATTTAGGAGGTCTTTATATGCTACTATTTATTATAGGTATTATTATTTTATTTGTAGGATATTTTACCTATGGAAAGTTTGTGGACAATGTATTTGGAGCAGACGAAAACAAAGAAACACCAGCAACTAGAATCAATGATGGTGTAGACTTTGTACCTATGAGTTGGGGTAAAATATTTTTAATTCAATTGCTTAATATTGCAGGATTAGGGCCTATATTTGGTGCCATACAGGGAGCGCTTTTTGGACCAGCTGCATTTGTATGGATAGCCCTAGGAAGTGTATTTGCAGGGGGAGTTCATGATTACTTCTCAGGTATGCTTTCAGTTAGACATGACGGAAAGAGTATATCAGAAATAGTAGGTATATATTTAGGTGATGGAGCCAAAAAAGTAATGAGGGTCTTTTCAGTAGTCCTACTTATTTTAGTAGGTACAGTATTTATGACTGGACCAGCAGATTTAATGGCAAACTTAAAATTATTTGGAATAGGAAGTATGACTACTTGGCTTGCAATAGTACTAGCTTATTATTTCTTAGCCACTATATTACCAGTAGATAAGATAATAGGAAAGATATATCCATTATTTGGAGTAGCTCTATTGACTATGGCAGGTGGAATAGGGGGAATGTTGATAATCAAAGGATATGAGCTTCCAGCTTTCACTATGGCAAGTTTACATCCTAAGAATTTACCAGTATGGCCAATGCTATTTGTAACTATAGCATGTGGAGCAATCTCAGGTTTCCATGCTACTCAATCACCAATGATGGCAAGATGTATGACCAATGAAAAATATGGAAGAAAGATATTTTATGGTTCAATGATAGCAGAAGGAGTAATAGCTATGATTTGGGCTGCAGCAGGAATGGTATTCTTCGGTGGAATCCCACAATTAGGAGAAGCTCTAAATACTCTTGGAGGACCTGGTGGTGTAGTAAATGAAATCTCTGTATCCTTACTAGGTACTATTGGTGGAGTATTAGCTATGCTAGGAGTTATTGCCTGCCCTATAACTTCAGGAGATACTGCATTTAGATCAGCAAGATTAACCATAGCAGATGCTATAGACTATGATCAAGGACCAATAAAAAATAGATTATTATTAGCATTACCACTATTTGCAATAGGATTTGGATTAACTAGAATAGACTTCAATATAATTTGGAGATATTTTGCTTGGTCTAATCAAGCTTTAGCAACTATAGTACTTTGGGCATCAGCTGTTTATTTAGTTAAATTCAACAAATCCCATTGGATGGCAACTGTACCAGGCACATTTATGACAGCGGTAAGTGTAACATATATACTTATGGCACCAGAAGGCTTTAGACTTTCTACTGCAATATCCTATCCAATAGGTATAGTTTCAGCAGTATTAGCTTTAGCAGTATTTTTAGTAAAGACAAATAAGGGAAAATCCCATCAAGAAGCATAAATTACACAAAAGGTTATAAATCACAAAGATAGATATAAAATAAATGCACCTAAAAGGTAGACAATAGTTTTAACTTTTAGGTGCATTTTTTATATGTACAATTGTATATTATTTTATAAATAGGGTAAATAATACTTTAAATCATTGGAATAGGAGTAGGTTTTATGTTAAATTTAATAGACTCAAAAGAAATATTAGAAAAGGAAATAATTGATAATGAAATGGTATTGGTTTATTTTGGTGGTAAAAGCTGTGGGGTATGTGTAGATATGAAGCCAAAAGTAGAAAATATCCTAAGTAAATATAGCAAAATCAAAGGTTTGTATATTGATGTTGAAAAATCAAATAAAATAGCCATAGGCTATAGTATATTTACTATACCAGCCATATTTTTATTTGTACAAGGTAAAGAAACCATAAGGGAAGTTAGACATATCAGTATCAGGGATCTAGATACAAAAATAGATAGATACTACAATATGATATTTGGGTAAAAGATAAGTTTAGACAGAAACTTATCTTTTTTTATTATATTTCTACTATAGACTTCATAAAAAATAATTTATTTTAATTGCAGTGTTTTATTTTTTGTATTCGTTATAATTAATAGTGGGAGGAGGGGAGAGATGGAAAAGGAATCAGTATTGATTAAAAAAGCAGTTGAAGGAGATGAAGATTCCTTTGCTAAACTAATAGAAATATATAAAAATTATGTTTTTGCAATTATTTTAAACTTTATAAAAGATTATACTGAAGTAGAAAATGTAGCTCAAGAAGTATTTTTGCAAACCTATATCTCCCTACCTAAATATGAAAATGATAATTTCAAAGGATGGATTAGCCGTATTGCTACAAACAAATCCATAGATTGGCTTAGGAAAAAAAGAAGTAAGTTTAAGGAAGAAACTATGGAAGTTCTAGAAGAAGTAGTGGATGTATGGAGTATAAGTAATAAAGATACACCTGAATCATGGATTATTGAAAAGGAAAATAAGGAAGATATAAACAAAATCCTTAATTTACTACCACAAATATATATAGATGTAATAAGGAAATTTTATTTTGAAGAAAAGTCTTATGATGAGATAGCAAAGGAAGAAGGAGTTACTATTAAGACAATAGAATCAAGGCTTTATAGAGGCAGAAAAATATTAAGGGAGAAATGGAGGGAAAGACTATGAAACATTTTGATTATGTAGAATGGCTGTTTTATAAGAAAAATTTAATATCACAAGATATGAAAATAGATATGGAAGAACATTTATATGATTGCGATGAATGTATGGAAGTCTTTTTATCCTTAATAGATGAAGAAGAAATACAAGAGGCTGGAGCTATTATTTCAGATAACTTTATAAAAAATACAATGGACAGTGTAGACAATATTAGACCATTTAAGAAGCCCATAAAAAAGAAATCAAAATCCTTTAATGAAATATTTATGTACTATGTAGCAGTAGCTTCTGTAACCATAATATTAACAGCAGGAGGATTATTTAGTAGGATGGTAGATTCAGTTCCACAGATTGGAAACAATATATCACAAAAACAAGGTAATCTTAGAATAGATACTTTGTACAATTTATCTTTAAAAATTGCAAATATGACTTCATCATTAGTAAATGATTTTGAATTTAAAATAGTTAGAGAGGAGAAATAACGTGAAAGAAAAAAGCAAGTTTATTACATTTTTATTATCCTTTGTACCAGGATTATCACATTTTTATTTAGGATATGCAGATAGGGGTATCATTTATTTATTGATAGCAGGTGTAATCTTTATATCTTCTTTAGGATTATGTTTTTTATTTGGAGATGATGCACCAATTCTAATCTTTATTTTTTCATATCCTATTATCTGGTTGATTTCTTTAGTAGATGGTTTTTCAATAATCAATAGAACCAGATATATGAGAGATACTCCAGTGGAAGAAAGTGCCTTAAGATTGGAGGAAGAAAAATTTATGAATAAAAAGGTAATAACCCTTGGCTTATCCATAGTACCCGGAGCAGGTCATATGTATTTGGGACATCAACAAAGAGGACTTATATTTATGTCAGGATTTTTCTTTACCATATTCTTTATGGGATGGCTTAATCTAGGTGTACTAATGTTCTTGTTGCCCCTTATTTGGTTTTATTCCTTCTTTGATGCCTTCCATATTGTAAATGGAAATGAAGTAAAGGATATAGACCTATCCAATATATTACCTGATCTAAAGCATGAATATATAGGAAAGGGACTTATAGCACTAGGTATAATAATTGCTTTAGAAAATATGTTATTTCCAATATTGATGAGATATATAGATTATGAAATTAGGAATTATATTCAAACATCCATTGTATCTTTAATATTTATAATTGGTGGTGTTAAAATACTTAAAATAAAAAATAAAGAGGAAATAGTAGATGAAGAAGGTGAAGAAAATGAAGACTAAGAGAGTTGGGACTATCTCCATGGCCATAGTACTCATATCCTTTGGAATCTTACTATTTATGGCTCAATTTAGTAAAATTTCATCTATAGAATTGGCTATTAAGTTTTGGCCAGCTATACTTATACTATTAGGTGGAGAAATCCTATGGTATACCTTTGAGAATAAAAAAAGTGATAAGGATTGTATAATTAGATATGATATATTTTCCATGTTTATTGTATTAGTAATATTGATGGTAAATATTGGGCTTTATGGTTTGATGGAAACTGGAATATTAGATTATATAAAACTTAGAATTTCAGAAGAAACTATTAGATACGAAACAAATATAGATGAAATAAATAGAAGATAAAGAACCGAGAGGTTCTTTTTTTCTTGACATAAAAATAAAATAATTATACAATAGACTTACTAGTCTAGACCAATCGGTCTACAAAAGGAGTGATTAAATTGTATAAAATAAGTAATCTAAGATTTAAGTACCCTAAAAATAAAGAGGATACCATAAAAGACATATCCTTTGAAATAAAGGATGGAGAAATATTTGGCCTATTAGGACCTAGTGGAGTTGGAAAATCCACTACACAGAAGCTACTTATAAAACTATTATCTGGCTATAGTGGAGAAATACTTTATCAAGGAAAGGATCTTAACTCCTATGGCAATAATTATTTTGAAGAGGTGGGAGTTGGCTTTGAGATGCCAGTACATTTTTCAAAACTAACAGCAGAAGAAAATCTAAACTTCTTTAAAAAACTATATTCTTCAACAGCTAATATAGATGAATTGCTAAAGAGAGTAGGACTATATGATCATCGAAATAAAAAAATAGCCCAATATTCTAAGGGAATGAAGATAAGGCTGAACTTTGTTAGAGCCATGCTAAACAATCCAAAGGTATTATTTTTAGACGAACCTACCAATGGTCTAGATCCTAAAAATGCCAGAATCATTAAAGAAATTATAAAGGAATTTAAAGAACAGGGAGGTACAGTATTACTTACAACCCATTTAATGAATGATGTAGATGAGCTATGTGATAGGGTAGCATTTATGGCTGAAGGTAAAATAGCAGAGATTAGCACTCCAAAGGATTTAAAATTGAAATATGGATTTAGGGAGGTAGATGTGGAATACAGAGAAGAAGATAGGACAGTTAAGTCTACATTTAGTCTTGATAATCTTGGTGATAATAAGGAATTTATAAATATTATAAAAGAAAAAGAAATCATAACTATTCACAGTAAGGAAAATACTCTAGATGATATATTTATAAAAGTGACTGGAGTGACTAAGGATGAATAGATTTATTACCTTAATAAAAGGAGAGCTCTTAAGACTTAAAAGATATAATCTCTTTGCAGCATCTGTTTTTGTTTCAATAATGTGGGTAGGAATACTTCATTTTATAGATATTGAAGATGCAACTAAAATCATACCACAATTGGTCTTTATAGATGTGACTACTATGGCTATGTTATTGGTAGGAGTTACATTTATATATGAAAGGGATGAAGCTACTATCAGAAGTATATTGGTATCACCTATTTCTAAATCTGAATATATATTGGCAAAGATGATAGCAAATATAATTCCCAGTATACTATCCCTGACAATCATGTATATATATTCTAAAGTATTTAAAATAGTAGATATAAACTACCTTATACTTTTAGGGGCAGTGATTCTTGTAGCTTTTTTTCACTCATTAGTAGGATTTTTATTGACCTATTATTCAAAGGATTTTACAGATTTAGTAATGGCAATTATGAAAATCTTTTTAATATTTTTATTGCCAGTATTATTAGATGAATTCAATATAGTGACAAATGAAATATTTAGAAAGCTAGTATATATACTTCCTACAAAATCAGCCCTTATGATACTTATGGGGACTACAGGTACTATTCAGTCTTGGGAGATTGTAGTATCCATTATTTATATGACTTTAGGATCTCTAATTTTATATTATCTAGTATGGAAAAATTTTAAAAAATATTCCTTAAGGGAAAGTGGTGAATAATATGTATATTAACTTTTTAAAATCGGAAATTAAAAAATGGATGGGAGACTCTATGATGGGCTTCATGATTGGATATCCAATTATATTTGCCCTATTAGGAAGATATTTTTTACCTTGGCTATCAAAGAGAAATGGATTTGATTTTACACCTTTTAATGATTTAATATTAGTAATTATAGTATTATTAGTTCCCATAGCCTATGGTGCACTAATTGGATTTTCCATATTAGAAGATAGAGATGACAATGTCATTACAAATATTAGGGTAACACCTTTAAGCCTTAATCACTTTTTAGGATTTAGATTGGCTGCAATATATGTGTTATGTGTATTGGCTACTGTATTTGTAATGTGGTTTTCTGATATAGGTGATTTGGATATAAAAAATATTATAGCTATTTCTTTACTTGCATCATTGGAAGCACCTATATCAGGCTTATTCATCAATGCCCTTGCAAAGAATAAAATAGAAGGATTTGCAGTAATGAAAGCTGGAGGAGGTATAATAATATTTCCCATAGTGGGACTATTTTTCAATAATATAAAAGAATTATTTTTCTCCTTTGCCCCAGGATTTTGGACAGCAAAGTCCATTAGTTCTTTAATAAGAGGAGATGGTTTATACCTTTCCTACAATCAGTATTATTTTATAGGTTTAGCCTATATGATAATATTAAATATATTTGCATATAAAGTATTTATAAATAAAACTAGATCAGAATAAGGAGTTGTACCATTGAAAGAAAAACATGAAAAATCCTTTGAAAAAAGGGATGAGTTAATAAAAGCAGCCTTATTAGAATTTGGCGACAAGGGATATGATAAGGCTTCATTAAATAATATATTAAAAGAAGCAGGTATAAGTAAGGGAACATTCTACTATCATTTTAAAAATAAGGAAGACTTATATTTATACTTAATAGAAATTTTAATAGCAGAAAAGATGGACTATTTTAACAAAAACATAGATCCTAGGGATTTACAAAAAGATATATTTACATTATTAAAAACTATGATTGAAGTAGGTATAGGATTTGCCCACTATAGTCCTGAAATAGATAGATTTTCTGCTACTTATATTAAGGATATGAAAAATCCCATATTTCATAGAATAAAAGAAAAATATAGTTTTATGGGAAATGATTATTTAGATAATATTATAGAAAAAGCTTATGAAAGAGGAGAACTTAGAGAGGATTTACCAAAGGATTTTACAAAAAATATGATAAAGTATCTATTGACTAATCTTCATGAGATTTCACAAATCATAGATCTAAAGGAATATGCAACAGAAGCCAACTATTTAATAGAGTTTTTCAAAGGTGGATTAGGCAAATAATTATATATTAACTATTGACATAACCCCTTCATAGGGGTTATAATTTTAGCATAAACATTGATACATTTAAATATATCTATATATAGAAGGGTGATTATGTGGAAGATAAGGTAGAAGTATTTAAGGCTTTAGGAGATATTAATAGATTGGCTATTTTAGATATGTTATCTTGCGGAGAATTGTGTGCATGTGACATTATGGATGGGTTAGAATTGAGCCAACCAACTATATCTCATCATATGAAAGTACTTCAAGGGGTTGGACTTGTTAATGGAGTAAAAAAGGGAAGATGGATGAATTATACTATTAATAAAGAAAAGATAGAAGAAGTACAAAAATTTATTACGTATATAACAAATTTTAAAGAGGACTGTATTTGTCATAGGTTTAAAGAGGATTAAATTAACAATAAAATATGGGAGGTTATGTAAATGATAATTAAAATTTTAGGTTCAGGATGTAAAAATTGTAAAACTTTAGAGAATAACACAAGAAAAGCAATTGAAGAATTAAGGATTGATGCTGAAATAGTTAAGGTAGAGGATTTTAAAGAAATTATGAAATATGGTGTCATGACAACTCCTGCATTAGTTGTGGATGAAAAGGTCTTATCTTTTGGAAAGGTACTTAAGACTAAGGATATAGTAAAATTGTTGAGAGGTTAAGTTAGATATGAAAAAGAAAGTTGCATTTATATGTGTCCATAACTCCTGTAGATCTCAAATGGCAGAAGGATGGGCAAAACATTTAGGAAAGGATATATTTGAAGTATATTCTGCAGGAACAGAAAATTATCCAGAGGTAAAGCCTTTAGCTATAAAGGTTATGGAAGAAGAAGGCATCGATATGAGCAATCAATATCCTAAACTATTGAAGGATATACCAGATGAAGTAGACTATTTAATAACTATGGGATGCAATGTGGTTTGTCCCTATATTCCAAATTCAGTAATGGAAGATTGGGGAATAGAGGATCCATCAGGAGGACATATTGAAGATTATCGTATAGCAAGAGATATAATTAAAGAAAAGGTTATAGATCTAATAAATAGGGAAAGTGGTGATAAAAATTAAAGCCTTATTTAGCTTTTTAAATGCCCAATTACTAAAAATGGAATGGTTATGGAAGTTGGTTGAAGCATTAGTAGTAAAAATATTTGGATTATCCATGGAAAGTAGATTGGGTGGAAGTATACATTTTTTTATCTATGATGTTATAAAAATATTTATTCTTTTAACGGTTTTAATATTTTCTATTTCTTATATACAAAGTTTTTTCCCACCAGAAAGAACTAGAAAAATATTGGGAAGATACAAGGGAATAACAGCAAACACTTTAGCAGCACTATTAGGTACAGTTACTCCATTTTGTTCTTGTTCATCTATTCCATTATTTATAGGATTTACATCGGCAGGATTGCCTATAGGAACTACATTTTCATTTTTAATATCTTCCCCTTTGGTAGATTTAGCGTCGATTCTTTTATTAGCCAGTGTTTTTAATTGGAAGATTGCAATTGCTTATGTTGTAGTAGGACTTGTACTTGCAGTTATTGGAGGCACTATTATTAGTAAACTAAAGCTTGAAAAATATGTAGAATCATTTGTATATAGCAATAAAATACTAGAAGTAGATCAAGGTGAATTAACTAAAAAAGATAGAGTAGATTTTGCATTGGAACAAGTAGCTGATATTATTCAAAAGGTGTGGCTATATATTTTAATTGGAGTTGGAATAGGTGCAGCTATTCACAACTATATACCTGAAGAAATAATTACAGCCTTATTAGGTAAAGATAAGTGGTACTCTGTACTATTGGCTACTTTTGTAGGAGTTCCAATGTATGCAGATATATTTGGTACACTACCTATTTCAGAGGCTTTAGTAGCCAAAGGAGTAGGAGTAGGTACAGCACTTTCATTTATGATGGGGGTAACAGCCCTATCCTTACCATCTATAATAATGCTTAAGAAGGTTGTAAAACCTAAATTATTATTTACATTTATTGGTATTGTAGTTTTAGGTATAATTATCATAGGATACACATTTAACATATTTGGACATATATTTATCTAAGAGTACTTTTAAGTACTCTTTTTTTCTTTGACAATTGGGAAATAATTTGTTAAGCTATTAAGAAAAATATTTATATCTATTATAAAAAAACAGTAATATGTGGTATACTAATAAAAACTAAAGAGGAGGAATTATAATTGGAATTTGTAGGAGAAGGTCTAACATTTGATGATGTACTTTTAGTGCCAGGTAAGTCAGAGGTGCTACCTAGGGAGACGAATATAAATACTTATCTAACAAAAAATATTAAACTTAATATTCCTTTAATGAGTGCAGGAATGGATACGGTTACTGAATCAAGAATGGCTATAGCTATGGCAAGAGAAGGTGGAATCGGAATTATTCATAAAAATATGTCCATAGAGGCTCAAGCTTTAGAAGTAGATAAAGTAAAAAGATCAGAGCATGGAGTAATTACAGATCCTTTTTATTTATCACCTGATCATTTAGTATGTGATGCATTAGAATTGATGGAAAGATACCATATTTCAGGAGTACCTATAACTGATAAAGATAATAAACTAGTAGGAATAATCACCAATAGAGATATTAGATTTGAAAGGGAAACTAGTAAAAGAATATCTGAAGTAATGACTAAAGAAAACTTAGTTACTGCAGAAATGGGCATAACTATGGATGAAGCTTTAGAAACAATGAGACAATATAAAATAGAAAAATTACCTTTAGTAGATGATGATTTTAAATTAGTAGGACTAATAACTATTAAAGATATAGAAAAATCTATCCAATATCCAAATTCAGCTAGAGATAAATCAGGTAGACTACTGGCAGGTGCAGCAGTTGGAGTAACAGGAGATATGCTTGAAAGAATAGAAGCCTTAGTAAAAGCCCAAGTAGATGTAGTAGTAGTAGATACAGCTCACGGACATTCTAAAGGAGTATTGGAAGCTGTAGCTAAAATAAAAAGAGAATATCCAAACCTACAAGTAATAGCAGGAAATGTGGCAACAGCTGAGGCTACTGTAGATCTAATAAAAGCAGGAGCAGATGCAGTAAAGGTAGGTATAGGACCTGGTTCTATTTGTACTACTAGAGTTGTAACAGGTATAGGAGTACCACAAATAACTGCCATAATAAATTGTGCCGAAGCTGCAAAGGAATATGGAGTACCAGTTATCGCAGATGGAGGAATCAAGTATTCTGGAGATATAACCAAAGCATTGGCAGCAGGTGCAAGTGTAATCATGGCAGGATCACTATTTGCAGGTACAGAAGAAAGTCCAGGAGAAGAAGTTCTATATGAAGGAAGAAGATACAAGGAATATAGGGGAATGGGTTCAGAAGGAGCCATGGACTCTGGTAGTAAGGATAGATACTTCCAAGAAAATACTAAGAAATATGTTCCAGAAGGAGTAGAAGGTAGAATCCACTTTAGAGGTCCTTTAGGAGATATAGTATATCAATTGGTAGGAGGACTTAAATCAGGTATGGGCTATGTAGGAGCAAAGGATCTTGATGATTTAAAGGAAAAGGCAAGATTTATCAAAATAAGTCCAGCTTCCTTAGTTGAAAACCATCCTCATGATATTCATATTACAAAAGAAGCTCCAAATTATTCAAGAAGATAAATAGGAGGAAAAAGATGGAAGACTTTATTAGTAGAAGCATTGAAGATATAAAGAAAAAAGTAGGAGATAAAAAGGCTCTATGTGCCTTATCAGGTGGAGTTGATTCTTCAGTAGCTGCAGTTTTGGTTCATAAAGCCATAGGAGACAATCTAACTTGTGTATTTGTAGACCATGGACTACTTAGGAAAAATGAAAGACAAGAAGTAGAAAGAGTATTTAGAGATGAATTTCATATGAATCTTATAGTTGTAGATGCAGAAGATAGGTTTTTAGATAAATTAAAGGGTGTTACAGATCCAGAGAAAAAGAGAAAAGTAATCGGAGAAGAATTTATCAGAGTATTTGAAGAAGAACAAAGTAAATTAAGTGATATAGCATTTTTAGTACAGGGAACTATTAAATCAGATGTAATAGAATCTGGTACTAAAGGAAAGGTAGCAGTTAAAAGCCATCACAATGTAGGAGGTCTACCTGAAGATGTAAACTTTGAGCTTCTGGAGCCCCTTAGGGAACTATATAAGGAAGAAGTAAGAGAAGTAGGTAGATCCCTAGGTATTTCCTCTGATATAGTAGAAAGGCAACCTTTCCCAGGACCAGGCCTTGGAGTAAGATGTTTAGGAGAATTGACTAAAGATAAACTAGATATACTTAGAGATGCTGACTATATATTTAGAGATGAAGTAAAAAAAGCAGGATTAAATATATGGCAATATTTTGCTGTATTACCTAATATCCAATCTGTAGGTGTAGTTGATGGTAAGAGAACCTATTGTCATACCATAGCCCTTAGGGCAGTAAACTCTATAGATGGTATGACTGCAGAATGGGTAAAAATACCTTTAGATATATTGGAAAAAGTATCTACTAGGATCACAGATGAAGTAAAGGAAGTAAATAGAGTAGTATTTGATATAACAAGTAAACCACCAGCAACCATTGAGTGGGAGTAGTACCCAGAGGTTTCAAGCTGAAAGCGCAGAAAGCTATGTAGGTACTACCCCTGTCAGGGTTGGCGAGGCTTATAGCGACTGTAAGGAGCTAGAAGTCCGCAACCTACGGCTGGAGTAAGGGAATATAAACCTCAACTGGAACGAAATTGGGTAAAAAAGTTTTTTAGAATAACATAAAGAATAGTGCTGACTGGCTTACAAATAGAAAGACCATAGAGATCTAAATAAGATTCTATGGTGTTTCTTTTATATAGACATTATTTATTCATCTGAATATCGGTTTGTCATAGATTTTTTAACTTTTGAACTCGTTAATATACTTAATCCTGGAAATACATGGTATACTCGTGTTATGCAGTAGAAAAAATAAAGAGATGAGGGAACGATTATGATTGAACTTCGTAAAATTACTCAGGATAATTTAAGGAAAGTATTGGATCTTAAAGTAGCAAGTGGGCAAGATGGTTATGTGGATTCTAATATTTATAGACTAGCTTGGGCCTATGTTAAAGAAACCAACAATGAGAAACCTCCTCTGGTCTTTGCCATATATCATCATGATAAAGTTGTAGGGTTAGTGGATATGGGATTTTTTGAGTTATCGGAAACTACCTTTTTATTTGAGGAATTTGGCGACAAAGCTACCTATGGAATAAACCATTTTATGATAGAACATAAATATCAGGGTAAAGGGTTTGGGAAACAGGCTATGCAAAAAGTTATCGAATTTTTACGTACATTTCCCCAAGGAAAAGCTGATGCTATTTATTTATCTTATTGGAAGACTAACGAAGCAGCTAGAGGCCTATATGCATCAGTTGGGTTTGTAGAAACAGGAGAAATATGGGACGGGCAAACCGGTGAAAGCTGGGATCCAGAGAGAGAAGATATTGAGAGAGCAGAAGTAGGTGCTAGACTGGGATTATAGATAATTCAATGGTAAAAAATTCAAAGGCTTTTTCTTACAATAACAAATAAATATCAGAAATACTTAGGATAGAGATGATATTGCGCTATACTATCCATCTCGAAAATTCAGTGGAAATAGTTAGAAATAAACAGGAAAAACCATAAAACCAATGATTATATAGGTTAAAAAACTTCAACTGGAAGGAAATTGGATAAGGAAGTTTTAAAGAATAACTCAATAAATAATGCCAAGTGGCTTACAAAGATAAACACCATAGAAATCTAAATAAGATTCTATGGTGTTTTTGTGTGTATATTTATTTTTAAAATCTAGATAAATTTCTAAACGCATCGAATTCGACACGGTTAAAACTTGGGTTATGAATTTGCTCATGAAACACTTTAACTCTATCGAATTCGATAGGGTTAAAATTGGATTATATACTTAGTATTGAGTTATTTTTAAACTGGTCGATTTCGACCAGTTTAAAAATGAGGTTATATATTTATAGTTTAATAATTATTTTTTTAATCTAGACTTCTTAGGATATTAGAGCTTCCAATCCTCAAATTCTTCATCTGTAAATTCTCCGTTATAGTGTTTTTTCTCATTTCATCCCATTCAATTAGAAAATCATTAAAGTTTATATCTTGAGATATAAGAGCTTCTGTACCTTCTTCTATTAGGGGTCTTAATTTTAGGAGTTCCTCATAATCAAAAATTATTTGAAATATTTCAAAGGTAGTGATATCAAAGGTTATATAGACTAAGATAAGTCCCAATGCCTTATTTGAGGACTTTTGAAATAGTAAGTTACAGTTATAATCACCCTGTGCCATTTCATAAAAAGTTTAATAAGGGAAATTTATGTCTTAAATTTAAAATAACTTTAATAGACCAACTAAGAAAAGTAACTAAGACTAAAATCATATTTCCATCAGACTTAGCTCTAGAAAAGATACTTTACTTAGCAATCCAAAATGCAATAAATAAATGGACCCAAAGGTATAGAAATTAGAATTTAATCATAAACCAATTACCCATATTCTTTTATGAAAGAATAGATCTACATCTTTAGTTGCTACAATATAAATACCTGTTATATAGGATTTAAGGATGTTTGGATGTTTAATTAAAGTCTATATAGCAAATTGAAAAAGCAAGGTTCATCTTACCAAATATATTAAAGACACATTTAGTAAAAGTGACAATATCTCATATTAAAAATTATTGCCAAAACTATTCAATTTCATGCATAAATTAAAATAATTTTGGCAAATATAAAACTAATAAATTAAATTGTGACTTTTATCCAATTCAATAATTTTTGTCAGTTTAGAGATAAGTATTATCTCTAAAGCACAAAGTTATTTACATTCTCTTTGAAGATAAACTGGATAAAAAGGATTCTAATTTTGAAATAAACTCCTTATTATCTTTCATATCCATATAATCTTCAGGTACATCTATTTTATTTAAATAAGTTTTTTCTTTTTCTAATAATGATAATAATTCTTCCATAAAAATACCCTTTATACCATTAATACTACAGGTAGGACTTCCATTGATTCCCAGAAGACCTATAACTTTATAATCATTAGATATATATTCTTTTAAAATAGTAATAGTATCTTTGGCTAGAGAGTTACACAAATTTCTATATTCAGGAGTATCGTATTCTGCTTTGTTCATGGGCATTCGTTTAAGGCCAAGCTTTCTGAATTCAGGACATGGCATTTGATGGATACCGATATCATATTCCATAATCTTTTCAATTATTTCCCTATAAGGACCTTTTGCCCTAGCTAGAGGACAAACAACTGTATTTTGGTTTAATATACAGTGGGAAACAAATATTACCTTCTTAGATCTGTCCATGCTTGACTCCTTTAAAATATTTACTAGGTAGTCTTTGGATTAAAAATGAAACAATAAGGCAACTTGCAATCTTATCCACTAAATTACTTGTTACTCTTGGAATAAATGCAGCAGTAAATATTTTTTGTCCTGATTGAACAAGCCAAGTAAAAATTACATCATTAAAATCACCTGTGATTCCTCCATATACATATGTAGCAATAGGTGTACCTATAAGAGGAGCCACGATTGCAAGTATTAACCCTGTAATTATAGCGGTAGAAAAATTAAACTTCCATCTTTTAGCCACAAATCCAACAACTAAACCAACTGCAATATTTACAAAAGCAAATGGTATAATCTTAGGTCCAGATATTACCCCTTGGATTACATTAGTAAGGCCTCCAGTCATAGCACCATATAATGGTCCAAACACAGCAGCAGTAAAAATAGTTCCAACAGTATCTAAAAATAATAAAGGTATTCCAATCATCTTAACAACTGTCCCAAGAACAAGATTTACAGCTATTGCTAATCCTGAAAAGATTAGGATATAAGTTTTATTTGTCTTATTCATTTTAAAACCTCCTATAATTTTATTCAAACATAATTATAGTAGATAGGAGATAGCTTGTATAATAGTTATAATCTATACTAAAAATTTAGTTATAAGTGAAACTTATAGAAAGGCTATAAATAGATTTGGAAATTGTAGAAAACACATTAGATAAATGGATTGGAATTTAAAAGTTATCTATATTATGTTTTCTTAAATCTTAGCTATAAAGTTGAAACAACATCAACAGCAAGATTAAATCCTTGCTGTTTTCTATGCTCAAAATCAACAAAAGAAGGTGTAAATCATGTCGGAAGTAATCTCAAATTATTACCATGGCAAATAATCTGAGCAGTTTTTATTCATTATAATACGAAAGGTCCTATTAGGGGGCTTTTTTACGTAGATTAGTAAAAAATATGATATAATTAAAAACATAGAATAAGTAAGTATATACATTTAAAAACATGGATATTTTAATTGAAATATAATATTAAGTGGAGGTTAATAATGGGTTTTAGTTATAATAAACTATGGAAATTGCTAATAGACAATAATATGAATAAGGTAGATCTAAAAGAAGCAATATCAACAACAACTTCTACAATGCTTAGACTTAGTAAAAGTTAGCATGTGAGCATGATAATTACAAGTTATTTAGTTTAATTAAAACTTTAATATAATTAAGATATTGAATTTTAATATAAAAGTTGGAGGTAGCTATGATTACATCAGAAGAAATTAAAAAACGTTTGTGGGATGGAGCTAATGAATTACGGGGTTCTATGGATGCAAGTCGATATAAAGATTATATGCTAGGCTTAATGTTTTATAAATTTTTAAGTGATAAAACATTAGACGCATTTAGGATCTCAGCAGGTATTGGGAAAACAACTGAAGAAGAGTTGGTAAAAGAATATAAAAAGGCTAGAGAAGATTATGGTGAAACTTTAGATAAAACTATTCAGAATGTGTTAGGATACTATGTCGCCCCAGAATACCTATATCAAACTTGGATAGATGACATAAACTCAGGAGATTTTGAAGTACAAAAGGTAACCGATAGCTTACATAATTTTGAGAGATCCATATCCATTGAAACTGGATCTGATGATTTTAAAGGATTGTTCTCAAGTTCTACAATAGATTTAACAGATACAGCCTTGGGAAGCAATTTAAATGAACGTAGTAAAAATATACAAGCTTTAATCATGCTTTTTGCAGATTTAGATATGGTTGCTCTTCAAAAAGGAGATATCCTAGGGGATGCATATGAATATTTAATAGGACAATTTGCAATGGAGTCTGGAAAGAAAGCAGGGGAATTCTATACTCCACATCAAGTGAGCGAAGTTATGGCACAGATTGTTGCTAAATCTTCTAAAATCGAATCAATCTATGACCCAACAGTAGGATCTGGCTCCCTATTATTAACTGTAGGTAAGCATTTAGACTCGGATGGGCAAAAAAATCTTAATTATTATGGACAAGAAAAAAATACTGCAACTTATAATTTAACTCGTATGAATTTACTACTACATGGAGTCAGACCTGAAAAGATGACTATAAGAAATGGCGATACTCTTTCTTATGATTGGCCTGAAGACCCAGAAAGACCAAATGAGGGGGTACAATTTGACGCAGTAGTTATGAACCCACCATATTCTGTTAAGAATTGGAATCGAACAGGATTGAAAGTAAGTGATCCACGCTTTGAGATTGCAGGAGTACTACCACCAGATTCAAAGGGAGATTTTGCTTTTCTTTTACATGGACTATTCCATCTTAGACAAAGTGGAACCATGGCTATTGTATTGCCACATGGAATATTGTTTCGTGGTGGAGCAGAAGGGGAGATTCGTAAAAGATTAATTGATAAAAATTATATTGATACTATTATAGGATTACCAAACAACCTGTTTACTAATACCGGGATACCTGTAGTAGTACTTATATTAAAGAAAAATAGAAAATTAGATGAGCCAGTACTTGTTATTGATGCATCGCAGGAATTTATAAAGGTAGGTAAACAAAATGTATTACAGGAAAAACATATTGCTAAAATTGTAGATACATTTATGGAGAGAGATGAAGAAGAAGGGTACAGTTCATTAGTTTATCGTAAAGATATTTTAGAAAATGATTATAATATGAACATTCCAAGGTATGTTACAGCAAAAAATGAGGAAATCAGCCATGATGTTGACGCACATTTATTAGGTGGGATTCCTGAAAAAGATATTAAAAATTTAAAAATACTCAATGCCATTGTGCCAGATACCTTGGCTAATGCTTTACAGCCTTTACGCCCAGGATATGTTGAACTTATTAAAGAAATTACTGAACTAACAGATGAAATAATGAAAAGTGAACAGGTAAGTGCTAAGTCAGAAAAAATGAAGAAAAGAATAAATGAGTATATGGATAAATATTGGAGGACTTTAATAAGATTTAATAAACAATCAAATATTAAAGGAATTATGGAAGATATGTTATTGGATATCAAGGAAATTTTATCTTCTTTTGAATTTATAAATATCTATGATGGATACCAAAATATTGCTGAAATTTGGAAAAATTCCTTAACTAAAGACTTAGAACTAATATCTCTTAGTGATTTTTATTCAGTAGCACGTACAAGGGAGCCTAATATGGTTGTTAAAGGCTCAGGTAACAGTAGAAGGGAAGAACAGGATGGTTGGATAAGCAGTATTATTCCAAATGAACTTATTATTAAACAATTATACGGTTTAGAAGCATCAAATATTGAAAATTTAAAACAAGAAGTATCAGAAATTGAAATGGAATTGGAAGAATTAGTTGAAGCAGCTAAAGTTGAAGATTCTGATGAAAATGAAATATTATATGAGTGTTTAACAAAAAACAAAGAAGGGGAAGCGGGAAATTCCTTTACTGCTAAAGCTATCAAAGATGGACTTAAAGAATACAACAAGGATACAGATGAATACAAACTACTAAAAAATGTAGAAAAACTAATTTCCGATAGATCTAAAATTAATAGAGAAATCCGAGACAAGGAAAAAGAACTTAAAGAATTAGTTCAAGAGCGTATATTAATACTAACAGATAAAGAAATAGATTCTTTAGTTTTTGAAAAATGGTTCGGTGGATTAATAGAAGAAATGATTAATTTAATTGAAAAACCACTAAAAAATGAATTAAATACATTAAAATTACTAGATAATCGTTATAAATCTACTTTAGATGATTTAGACGAAGAATATACTGAATTGGAAGCTAGTTTTCAAAGTTTATTAGCTGAGTTGGTGAAAATATGAAAAAGGACAAATTAATACCTAAAAGACGATTTAAAGAGTTCAAAAATGATGATACTTGGGAACAGCGTAAGTTGGGAGAAGTGGCAAAGTTTAGTAAGGGAAAAGGATATTCAAAGAATGATTTAATAGAAGAAGGGACACCCATAATCCTTTATGGAAGTTTATATACAGATTATCAAACAGTAATTAAAGAAATTAACACATTTGCAAAACCTAAAGATAATGCTATTTATAGCGTAGGAAATGAGGTTATAGTTCCATCCTCTGGAGAAACAGCAGAAGATATAGCAAGAGCTTCAGTTGTTGCAAATAAGGGGATTCTATTAGGTGGCGATCTTAATATTATATATTTAAACGACAATTTTAATCCAATATTTTTAGCTTTATTAATTTCACATGGAGAAAGAAAAGTAGAACTTGCCAAAAAGGCTCAAGGGAAATCAGTTGTTCATTTATATAATACAGACTTACAAGAACTTGATTTGATATATCCTTCTAAAGAGGAACAAAAGAAAATAGGAACCTTTTTTTCTAACCTAGACAACCTTATCACCCTTCATCAGCGTAAGCTTAAAAAGCTTAAAAATTTAAAACTAGCTTATCTTTCAGAAATGTTTCCGAAAGAGGGAGAAAAATATCCAAAACGAAGATTTGCTGGTTTTACTGACCCTTGGGAACAGCGTAAGTTGGAGGAATTTGCAGAAAAGGCTGTTGATAATAGGGGGAAAACACCGCCAATAGATGTTAATGGTACCCATCCACTCATAGAAGTGGCCTCGCTAGGGAATGGTAGTCCAGACTATTCTAAAGTTGAAAAATATCTTAATGACTATTCGTTTGAACATCATTTGAGGGGATATATCAAAAAAGGAGACATTTTATTTTCTACTGTTGGAAGTATTGGCTTAGTAAGTTTGATGGATGACCGAGAAAATGCAGCTATTGCACAAAATATTGTTGCGTTTAGAGCTAGAGAAGAATATTCGCCAGAATATTTATATGCTTTATTTTCTACTAAAACTAATAAAGCAAAAGCATATAGAATAGTCATGGGAGCAGTGCAACCAAGTATTAAGGTATCACAACTTGTTGAAGTTGAGTATTTTGTAACGTTAGATAAGAAAGAGCAAGAGTTAATTGGTACGTTTTTCAATAACCTCGACAACCTTATCACCCTTCATCAGCGTAAACTACAAAAATTAGAAGATATAAAAAAAGCCTATTTAAATGAAATGTTTGTGTAGATAGAAAGGAGGTATTTCGTGGGGAACTATAAAAAAACTGTAACTGAACGAAATTTTCAAGAAAGATTTGTTCGAGAATTAGAAAAGTATAGATGGGTAGCTCCAGACGAATTAGATGGGAACAAGCAAAAAGTAACAGTAGATGACTTAATAGACCATTGGAGATCTGAACTTAATCGTATTAATGCCGATCAATTGGAAGGCGTAGAACTAACTGATAATGAATTTGCACAGGTAATGGCAAAGGTAAGCCAAATTGATAATAGCTTTGAAGCATCAAAGATACTTGCAATGGAGGGTTCTACAGGTAAAATAGATGGCATTTATCGAGATGACAATCCTAAGGTTACAAGAAAACAAATAACTCTTACTATATTTAAAAAGGCAGAAGTAAGAGGTGGAGATTCAAGTTATAAAATAGCTAGAGAGATTACCACATCAAATAATAATAGATTTGATATTGTACTCCTAATTAATGGTTTACCTTTAATTAATATTGAACAGAAACGTTCTGATAAAACATTAGATGAAGCTTTCGAGCAGTTCAAAAGATATTATAAAGATGGAGAATATGTAAATAATTTTATGGCATTTTCCCAGATGATGGTGATTACATCAGAAGTGGCAACAAGATATTTTGCAACCCCAAAATCCATCAATGATTTTAATTTGAGTTTTGTATTTGGGTGGGCAGATAAACATAATAAACCTATTAATAATTGGGAGGAGATTGTGTCTCGTTTTTTAATGATACCTATGGCACATCAGCTAGTAGGGGATTATTTAATCATAGATGAGGCAGAAGATGAGGAAAATAGAAGACATATGATTATGCGCCCTTATCAGGTTTATGCATTGCAAGCAGTTGAAGGTGCAGCTTTTGGTTGGGATAATGATGATAAAATCCCACATGGTGGTTATGTTTGGCATACTACAGGCTCAGGCAAGACCATTACAAGTTTTAAGACCGCCTTATTTTTATCTACTCGTGGAGGATTTGACAAAGTTGTTTTTTTAGTAGATAGAAAAGAATTGGATAAGAAAACTAGTGACAATTTCAAGGCCTATGCATCCTATGAACCTGTATCAGTAGATGACACAAAACATACTTATCAGTTAAAAAAACAATTATTATCTGTTAAAAAAGGTATAGTAGTAACTACTACTTTTAAGTTAAATACTTTAGTTAAAGATTTAATGGAAGTAAAAGATTATGGTCTTGCTAGAAAGAAAATAATTTTTATAATAGATGAAGCTCATAGAACGACCATGGGACAAATGATGGGAAATATAAAAAGTTACTTTAAAAAGAATAGTCTATTTTATGGTTTTACAGGGACACCTTTATTTGATGAAAATGAAATTACAGGAATGGTTAATGAAAAAAGTGAAGTTATAGACACAACAGAAAAATTATTCGGACCAGAACTTCATAAATATACGATAGATGAAGCAATAGCAGATGGAAATGTTTTAGGATTTCATGTTGATTATATTAATACTGGAGAATTTTTAAATTATGAGGATTTAAGAGACCAAATAAAGGATCAAATAGAACTAGAAAAACCAGAAATGGCAACCCGTGAAATAGAACGTTTGGTACAAGGATGGAGTGACTTTGAGGTTGAGAAGGAAGCAAAAAAGAGAAAGATTCTTGTTTATCAAGATGAAACCCATATACCAAGAGTTGTAGAAGAAATTTTATCAAATTGGGAAGAGCAATCTCAAGAAAGATATTTTAATGCAATTTTAACAGTCGCCTATAAAGATCGTGTTATTGCATATTACAATGAATTTAAAAAACAATTAGAGGGACAGGAAGATAAAATAAATATAGCTATGACATTTAGCTTTGGAAATGAGAATGATATAGATAATATTCCATCTGAAGTAATAGAGGATATGTTTAAAGATTATGCAGAGTTTACTGGTATAGAATTTATTCATGGAGATAGAAAAAAAGGAGAAGATGCATATTTTGAAGATATAGTTGCACGTGGTACTCGTGGTGGAAGTGGGCGTAACAAAAAGAATATAGACCTTATTATCGTTGCAGATCAACTCTTAACAGGATATGATTCTAAGTTCTTAAATACACTATATGTAGATAGATCCCTAGAGCTACAGGGATTAATTCAAGCCTATTCTCGTACTAATCGTATTTATGGAAAGAATAAAGAATTTGGAACTATTGTTAACTTTCAATACCCTAAAATCACTGAAGAACGAGTAAATACTGCATTAAAACTTTATGGAAGTGGTGGGACAAGTAGTAAAGTTATAGTAGAACACTATGAAACGGCAGTAAAAAAATTTGCTATAAAAGTTCAAGAAACGATAAAAACTTTGCTTAATCCAACAGATTGGGAAGAATTAAAAACAAATGATGAGGCAAAAGAGTTATTTATTTTATCCTTTAGAGATGCAAATGAGCAGTTAAGGTTAGTTATGCAATATTATGAGTTTAAATGGAATAATGATTTATTTGGCATAGATGAACATACATGGCTAAAGTATGTAGGAGCTTATAGAAATTTAACATTTAAAGAAGGTGAACCACCAGAAGATGAACCAGTTATACCTTTAGTAGGAAAAACAAAATTATCAGGAACCCAGATTATAGATGCAAATCATATCCTAAGTTTGATTGGATCTAAAGTAAAAATTGATAAAGGAGTCCAAACAGTAGACAGAGAAACTTTGAGAATAATATATGAGGAAATCCAAGAATTAAGTGATATGGGCGAAGCAGAACAAGCAAAGCTATTAAAGGAATTCGTGGAAACAGAGTTAGTTCCTGGTAAATTATCAAGTGATTTAAGCTTCGATGAATCATTTGATAATTGGAAACAAGAAAAAGTAGAAAAAGAAGTAAAAAGATTTGCAGAAGATTGGGGTATAGATGAATCCTTGCTATCTAAATCAGTAGATCAATTTTCTATGGTTCGGGAAGATGATATACCTTATATTGCTGAGTTATCAGAAAGTGTTGACTTCAATAAAGCTACAAAACAAAAAGCAAGAAATCAATTAGAACATACGATGACTTTGATAAATAAAGCCCTGCCCGATTGGCTTGTAGAAATTAAGCAAAGATATAACTAACAATTTAAAAGAGAAAATAAAAATGGCATCCTTAGTTTCATAAAGGTGCCATTTTTATTTTCTCTTGGGAACAGCGTAAGTTGGGAGAAGTGGCAAAGTTTAGTAAGGGAAAAGGATATTCAAAGAATGATTTAATAGAAGAAGGGACACCCATAATCCTTTATGGAAGTTTATATACAGATTATCAAACAGTAATTAAAGAAATTAACACATTTGCAAAACCTAAAGATAATGCTATTTATAGCGTAGGAAATGAGGTTATAGTTCCATCCTCTGGAGAAACAGCAGAAGATATAGCAAGAGCTTCAGTTGTTGCAAATAAGGGGATTCTATTAGGTGGCGATCTTAATATTATATATTTAAACGACAATTTTAATCCAATATTTTTAGCTTTATTAATTTCACATGGAGAAAGAAAAGTAGAACTTGCCAAAAAGGCTCAAGGGAAATCAGTTGTTCATTTATATAATACAGACTTACAAGAACTTGATTTGATATATCCTTCTAAAGAGGAACAAAAGAAAATAGGAACCTTTTTTTCTAACCTAGACAACCTTATCACCCTTCATCAGCGTATGTAATTTCTAGTAAAAGTGGGAGGAAAAATCAATGAAGATAATAAAAAAAGATGATTTATTTTTTTTATATTATGAGCAATGGATAAAAGTTTATAAAGAAGGTGCTGTTAGGGAAATTACAATGGCAAAATATAGAATGACCTTAAAATGGGTAAAGGAATTGGCACCAACGCTAAAAGTTTATGAATTAAATAGAACAACATACCAGCAATTGCTAAATGAATATGCTCTATGCCATGAAAAACAAACAACCATGGATTTTCATCATCAATTAAAAGGAGCTATACTTGATGCTGTCGATGATGGGTTGATAGATAGAGATCCTACAAGAAAAGCAATTATTAAAGGGAAGACACCAAGAGAAAAGAAACCAAAGTTTCTAAATCAATTTGAATTAAATACATTGATTAAGAATTTGGATTTATCAGATGAAATTAATTGGGATTGGTTGATTCTATTGATTGCAAAGACAGGGATGAGATTTTCCGAGGCTTTGGGCTTAACCCCAAATGACTTTGACTTTTCTTATCAAACTATTTCTGTAAATAAAACCTGGGACTATAAAGGTGGGAAGGGATTTTTGCCAACAAAAAATAAATCTTCAGTAAGGAAAATACAAATTGACTGGCAAACAACAAGTCAATTTGTTAGATTAGTTAAGGATATGAATGAAAATGAACCAATTTTTGTTAATGGGAAGATATATAATTCGACTATTAATAACATTCTTGCTAGACATTGTAAACAATTAGGGATACCAATAATCTCAATTCATGGGCTAAGGCATACCCATGCTTCTTTACTTTTATTTGCTGGAGTTTCAATGGCCAGTGTTGCACGCAGGTTAGGGCATTCAAGTATGACAACAACTCAAAAGACTTATTTGCATATTATTCATGAGTTGGAGAATCAAGACACAGATTTAATTATTAGATCAATATCGCAGTTGGTATAAAATTATAAGATAATATACGCTGATGAAGGATGATAAGATTGTCTAAGAGTAATGTAAACTAATTTGGACTTTTGTAAAATATAATTCTCTTTTATGGCAAGAATCAAAATAAGATTTAAACCAGAAAGGAGAATTTTTTATGCCAAAATTACCAAAAGAAGTTTTAAGAAATATGATTAATAATGGGAATTTAAAACAGCTGAGATTCCCCAGAAGATACTTTATCTTGTAAGCAAAAATACAAAGATAAAACGAATTATTAAATTATTAAATTTATACAGTTTAATATTTCTTGTCATTTTAGAGATCAGTTATATCGCTAAAGCACAGAATTGTTTATGTCTTCTGCAAAATAGCAAGATTTTTATTTAACTCTTTATTATTAAATAATATTATATTCATATATTAAAATCTAACTTAAGATTATAAAGTTGAGTAAATAAAGTATTCCTATAAAAATTGCAAATAATATATTTTTCTTTCGATTCAAATATATAATCCCAATATATTCTCGTATAATTGCAGAAACATAATAATAAAATTTAGTTTTAGAACCTAAACCATTATAATTAAGTCCCAATGATCTAGCTAATATTCCAGCCCTAAGTACATGATAGTTTGTAGTAAAAAATAATACTTTAGGATTATTTTTCTCTGAATCATTTTTAATTAAATCTGTTGAAAACTTTAGATTTTCCTTAGTATTAGTTGATTTATCTTCAAGTAAAATATCTTCTTTTGGAATATTCATTTCTAAGGCATAATTTTTCATAGCCAAAGCTTCAGAAACTACTTCATCAGGACCTTGTCCTCCAGACATAATTATCTTAGGAGCTTTTACTCCTTTTTCTTTTTGACTATTATAAAATTCTATAGCTTTATCAATTCTACCAGCTAACAAAGGCGTTACTTTATCGCCTGAAAGTCCAGCACCTAAAACTATTAAATAATCTTTATTTCTTTTTTCATACCAAAGATTATATATAAGAGAAGAAGTTAAAAATATAATAAATCCTAGTACAAAGTATGAAAATACGGTCATAAAAAATCCCATAATACCTATTAAAATCTTAGACTTTATTTTATTAATAAAAATTGGCAAGATGAAGCTAGAACTTACAATTCCTATTCCAAACAAAATACTTAAAACATGGGATAAGGAAAATCCTTCTTTTTTAATAATTGTTTTTCCAGTAGAAAATAAAATAACAATTCCAATTATATATAGAATAGGAAGTAAAATAAGAATTCCTAACACTATAGAGCCAGTAATTATATTTAAGATTCTAATTTCATTGATAAATCCAATCAAAATTAAAAGTGTCAAAAGAGATCCTAAAGATATAAAAAAGGCTAAACCATTAAAAACCCTTCTTCTATCTTTAATATGCAAAATAAACCAAAGTAAGAAAAAAGCTAAAAATATTATTCCAAGTAAAATATATATGTTATTATTCATAATTCACCTCAATTTAATAAAATCATTAATAGTATAAACAAGAATATATTAATGAAATTGACTATATTATAGACTATATTATGAAAAAATGGAAGGCATTCTCAAGGAGCAAATATGAAATTTACTCCTTCCTAGGAACTATATCTGCAAAGATTTTCCATATTGATGGAAGAAAAACTTATAATATCTAGAAAAAAATAAACTAAGTATCATTTCCCCAATAATTTTTTGGGGAGAAGATACTTAGTTTTTGTATTTAAATAACCTATAATACAACACTATTATATAAATAGATTCTATTTAACAGATTTAGTATTAGGTGTTATACTAATCAAGGAAAAGGGCCTAGTTAAAAAATAGACATATTTAGTGAAAGCTGTAAGTATATGGGAGGAATATTATGAAGAAATACATATGGAAAAAGGTACTCACTGGAATTTTAACTATAGTTCTTTCTTTTTGCTTTACATTTTTTCTAATTAGATGTGCTCCAGGAAATCCTATAAAAGTTTTAGCAGGTACAGATAATCCAAATCCAGAGCTTATAGAACACTTAACTACTAAATATGGATTGGACAAGCCGATTTCAGTTCAGTTTATAAATTATTTAAAAAATGTATTAAAAGGAGATTTTGGATATTCATATATAAGTAATGAATCTGTAACCAAATTAATTAAGGAAAGAATGTTTCCTACCATATTATTAACCCTTACATCATCCATATTGTCCCTTGTGTTAGGGACATTTTTTGGAGTTTATGCTGCAAGAAAGGTAGGTACAGGTATAGATAAATTTATGTGTGGATTATCCTATATTATAGATGCCACACCTGGGTTTTGGTTAGGTATGATTTTAATTCTCATATTTGCATCAACATTTAAAATTCTACCTACTTCTGGAATGTATGATATAAGGGAAGATTATCAAGGGATTTACAAAGCTTTAGATGTGATAAAGCATATGATACTTCCTTGTATTACTCTTTGTATAATTCAAATTCCATTATATTTTCGAATGGCAAGATCATCTGTTTTACAGATAATGTCTGAAGACTTTATATTGACCTTAAGGGCTACTGGAATGAAGGAAAATAGAATTTTCAATAAATATATACTTAGGAATGCAATTATTCCAACTATTACAATGTTTAGTTTATCCTTAGCCTTCACCATAAGTGGAGTAGCTTTAATTGAAATAGTCTTTGCTTGGCCTGGAATGGGTAGGCTCATAATGGATGCAATAAAAAATAGAGATTATCCATTGCTTACAGGAATATATCTGATGATTTCAATATCTATTTGTATAGTTATGATAATTACAGATATAGTATATGCACTAATGGATCCTAGAATTAGATATGAATAAGGAGTATTTTTATGAAGGATATATTTACTAAAATAAGTTCCAATAAAGAATTAAAAATTGGAGTAATTTTTCTTATAATGCTGATTTTAATAGCAGTTTTTGCACCACATATTGCCAACTATGATCCATATGTTTTAAATGATGATATAATTGCAAAACCTTCATCTAAGTATATATTTGGAACTGACGGTCTAGGTAGAGATGTATTTAGTATGGTAATTTATGGTTCTAGAACATCCTTAAAAATTGGTGTTTTGGCAGCTGCTATATCTTCAGTTATAGGTACATTAATAGGTGGTATTGCAGGATATATAGGTGGTACAGTAGACAAAATAATTTCAGAAATTATAAATATGTTTCTAATGTTACCTACTTTCTTTTTAATTTTAATAGTAGTGGCAATTTATGGTGGTAGTCTTAAAAATATAATTATAGTTATAGGACTAACTAGCTGGACAGGTACTGCAAGGTTAATGAGGGCTCAGGCCATGTCTCTAAGGGAGAGGACCTTTATTAAAAGTGCCATAACCATAGGAGAAAGCAACAAAGAAATACTTTTTAAACACATTATACCAAATGGAATTTTCCCTATTATTGCAGATTCTACTATGGCTGTGTCTTCTGCCATATTATCAGAAGCAGGATTATCTTTTATAGGAATTGGAGATCCAAATGTAGTAAGTTGGGGAAAAATAATTGCCCACGGTAGAGGATATTTAACTAATGGTTGGTGGATATGTACTTTTGGTGGTATTGCGATTATATTTACAGTACTTGCTTTTTATTTAATAGGAGAGGGGATCAACAATTTATTAAATCCTAAATCCAGTAGGTTAAATTAGGAGGAAATAAAATGGCATTACTTGAAATACAAAATTTGAATATTACATATAAAACAGATAAAAAAGAAATAAGGGCTGTAAAAGATTTTTCATTAAATATAGATACAAAGGATTCTATTGGAATAGTTGGAGAATCTGGTTCAGGTAAGTCTACCCTTGCAATGGGAATTCTTAAGCTTTTACCTAAAGGGACTACTAAGACAACAGGGAAGATTTTATTTGATGGAGTAGATTTATTAGAATTGACTGAAGAAGAGTTCAGAAAACTGAGATGGAAGGATATTTCTGTAGTATTTCAAAAATCTATGAATTCTTTAAGCCCAGTCCATAAAATAGGTTTCCAAATGAAGGATATATATAGGGTTCATGAACCAGATGCAAGGGATGAGGAAGTAAGGAAAAGAATACTTGAGTTATTTAGATTTGTAAATCTATCAGATAGAGTATACAATCTTTATCCCCATGAATTATCTGGAGGCATGATGCAGAGAGTTAGTATCGCATTGAGTTTGATCTATTATCCAAAACTATTAATATTAGATGAAGCTACAACTGCATTAGATGTAGTTACACAAGGTCAAATATTAGATGAAATTATGAAACTTGAAGAAGCCTTGGATTTAACTAGAATAATGATTACTCATGATATATCTGTAGTAGCATCTAGCTGTAAAAAAGTTGTAGTAATGTATGGAGGTTGTCTTTTAGAATCAGGCTATGTGTATGATGTATTGGTTAACCCAAAACATCCTTATACTCAAGGACTTTTAAATTCCTTTCCAGATTTTATTGGAGAAAAAAAGGATTTAAGAGGGATCCCAGGCTCTATTCCTGATCTAAGTCTTGAATATAAATCTTGTATTTTTACTAACAGATGCAAAAAGGCAAAGAGTATATGCTTTGAAAAAATACCAAAGATCAAAACTTTTCCAAATGAATGGAATGTAGCATGTCATTTGTTAGGAGGTTTTGATGGTGAATAGTTTAATGAAGATAAAGGGTTTAACCAAATGGTATATTCCAAAGGGCAAAAATAAAAATAAAATTATAAAAGCAGTAGATGGCATAGATTTATCTATTAACAAAGGAGAAGTTTTAGGCATAATAGGTGAATCAGGATGTGGAAAATCTACTTTTGGTAGAATGTTAGTTGCTTTAGAAAAACCTACAGCTGGAAGTATTAAATTTGAAGGTGTGCCAATTAATCAAATACTTAAAGAAAATCAATTACATTTTAAGAAAAACTGTCAAATGATATTTCAGGATCCCTTTGATACATTTGATCCTAGAAACAATATCCAAAGAATTTTGACTACACCTCTTAAGATACATAATATAGGTAGTTCACATAAAGAAAGAATAGATATGATCATAGAGATTATGGAGGAGACAGGAATAAAACCAGCAAAGGATTTTATTCATAGATATCCCCATGAGTTATCTGGTGGTCAACTTCAGAGAATATCTATAATAAGATCTATGCTTTTAAACCCTAAGCTAATTATTGCTGATGAACCTGTGTCCATGTTAGATGTATCTGTTCGTGCAGATATTATTAATATATTATTAAATCTAATCAAAAAGCATGGAACTTCTATGATTTTTATAAGTCACGATATAGCCACTACTGGTTATGTATCTGATAAGATAGCTATCATGTATCTAGGAAAGATAGTAGAGATTGGGAGTACAGATGATATTATAAAAAATGCTCAGCATCCCTATACAAAGGTTTTGATATCTAATTGTGCATCTATAGATCCCTTTGAAAAGAGGAATAGAATCAAAGTAAAAGGGGAGCCGCCTACACCAGTAGGGACAGGGCCTGGTTGCTATTTTTATGAAAGATGCTATAGGGGCAATGACAGATGTAAAGAATCTTATCCAGAAATGATGGACTTAGGCAATGGACATTATGCAAGTTGTTTTAATATATGACAATTAAGGAATTTATGATTCCTTTTTAAATAAAAACTATATTTGGAGGTGAAGGTGTAGACCGATTTACTTATTACAATATAATAAAAAATATATAACAGATGGAGGAATGCGAAATGAAGAAAGGATTATCTTTATTTCTTGTTTTAGTATTATGTTTAGGTTTTATGGTAGGATGTACCAATGAAGGGAAAAAGGTAGATAAAGTAGAAGAAACATCAAAAGTAAATAATAAAGAAGATTCAAAGGAACCAAAGATGGGAGGAACCTTTGCTACAAGTATTTCAAGAGATCCTCAAACTTACAATCCTTGTGCCCAAGCAGACGATGCAGCGTATAAGGTAATTCAAAATGTTTTTAATAAACTTGTAAAAATCAATGGTGATGATAAGATAGTTCCAGATATTGCAAAGGAATGGAAATATTCAGATGATGGGAAAACATTAACCTTCTATTTACAAGAAAATGTAAAATGGCATGATGGAAAAGATTTTAGCTCAGAAGATGTAAAATGGACATTTGATACTATACTAGAAGAAAAAGGATTTGCATCAGCATCACTTTCAGATATAGAGGAAATAACATGTCCTGATGAAAATACAGTAGTATTTAAATTGAAAGCTCCTAATGCGGGACTATTAGGACATATTGCATGGTTTGGAACATACATAATGCCAAAGCATATATATGAAGGGACAGATTGGCTTGAAAATCCAGCAAATCAAAATCCAATAGGTACTGGGCCTTTTAAATTTGTAGAACATAAAAAAGGTGAAAGTGTAGTCATTGAAAGAAATGATGATTATTGGGGAGATAAGCCATATTTAGATAAGGTAGTATATTCTGTGATGCCAGATGGAAATACAGCATTTCAAGCATTTCTAAATGGGGAATTAGACGATACTGGAAGTATTCCAGCTAGTGAATCTAATAGATTTGACAATGACCCAGATTATGTAGTTAGAGAAAAACTTTGGCCTAATAAACTATACATAAACTTTAACCTAAGGGAAGGAAATTTTGCTAATAAAAAGGTTAGAGAAGCAGTGGCCTATGGTATAGATAAAGATGAAATATTTACTAAGGCTTTAAAGGGCGTAGGAGAAAAATCTGAATACTTTATATCTCCAATCTATGATTGGGCCATAAATAAAGATGTAAAGCTGCCAGAGAGAGATGTTGAAAAGGCGAAAAAGTTATTAGAAGAAGCAGGATATACAGCTGATGAAAATGGAGTATATTTCTCTACAACTATGGATCTATTCCCTGGATTTGATGATGTGGCAGAAGTAATAAAGGCAAACTTTAAAGATATAGGAATAGATATGGATATAAATGTAATGGATGATCCAGCTTATGATGAAAAAGTTTGGTTTGGTCATAACTATGAAATAACAATGATTGGTGGTTATCAAGGACCTGATATATCAGCTATAGGAAGTCGTATTGGATCAGATGGACCTATGAATATAGGAGGATACAACAATCCAAAAATAGATGAGCTTTTAAAAGAAGGGTTAGCACTTACAACTGAAGAAGAAAGGGCACCTATATATAAGGAAATCCAACAAATCTTATCTGAAGATTTGCCAATGGTTTATTATGCTGAAAAGGGAGCTAAAATTCCAGTTAAGGCCTATGTAAAAGGTCATCCAGCAACAGATGCAAAAGAAAAAGCATCAGAAAGTGAATATACCTATATTTGGTTAGATAAATAAAATATTAATGTCTCCACAAAAACAACTACTATTTCCAGATTTAATCCTAGAAGAGTAGTTGTTTTTAATATATAAAATCTTATTTTGTATCCATAGATATGTGCTAAATTAATTGAAATTAAGACAATTATAAAATAAAATATTAAAGTCACTATAAAAATGGGTATGAAATAAAAGAAACTTTTATAAGTGTCAATATATTTTATCAGGAGGTAATCAATGGATTTTAGAATAGCTGAAAAGGAAGATATAAAAGGTATTATGAAAATTGTAAAAAAGGCCCAAAACTACTTAAAAGAACAAGGTATAGATCAATGGCAAAATAATTATCCAAATGAAGATGTAATACAAAATGATATTGCCAATAATGAATTCTATGTTTTGGCAGAAGATAATAATATAGTAGGTATTGCTGCTTTGAGTTTCAAAGGAGAAAGTACTTATGAAAAAATTTATGAGGGAAAATGGATTACTGATAATGACTATGGTGTTATACATAGAATGGCAGTAGATATGGATAAGAATAGAAGGGGTTTTGGCAGTAATATCATAAGGGAAATAGAAAAGGTATGTATAAGTAGGGATATAAGAAGTATAAAAATAGATACCCATAGAAAAAATAAATCCATGAGAAGTCTTTTGGAGAAAAATGGATTTAATTATTGTGGAATTATATATCTTAAGGATGGAAACGAAAGAATTGCTTTTGAAAAGGTCCTATTATAAAAGATTATTATAAAAATAGGATATATAAAATGAATCAAAGAGTGAAGTTTTAATAATTTCTAGCAGTTAATAAAAAATAAGACACCTCCCTTGATTAAGTTAGGTTTGGCTAATCAAACTTAATTAAAGGAGGTATCTAAATGGATAATAATAGTTTATTACATATCAAATAAGATTGTAAATAACCTATAGTTTTTATACCAAAATATAGAAGGAAATTAATCTATGGAAGAGTAAAAATAGATATATGGATTTTCTATTTTTAAAATATTTATTTTAACTTAATATATTTCCATTTACCAGTTCTATACCTAAGAGTTATACCTATCCATCTAGTTATTTGATCAAATAACATGGCAATCCATGCTCCTACTAATCCCATTCCTACCATATTAATAAGGATATATGCTGTTACTAATCTAATAAATACAACACCTATCATAGTAACGATTAAAGTAGATACAGTATCTCCAGCACCTCTTAGACCACCAGAAATGGCGAAGGCAGAGGCTTGAAAAGGTTGTATAAGTGCTATTATTTTCATAACATTTACAGATTGCTCAATAATTAATGGATCATCTGTATATAAACTTGTAAGTTTTGGACCAAAGAAGAAAAACAAGAGTCCAAAAAAGATAGAAGCTATTAAGGCTAATCCATTAGTTTCCTTAATAAATGTATCAGCTTTATCTATTCTTTCTTCTCCAAGGGACTTACCTACTAAAGTAGATGCAGCTATACCAAAGGATTGTCCAGGTGCAAAAGAAAGACTTATGATATTTGAAGCAATTTGATGGGTAGCATATACTACAGTACCAAGACCAGAAACTATCTTTATAAATAGTATAACTCCTATTCTAAATCCTACCTGCTCCAAGGCTGCTGGTCCACCTACTTTAATGAGATTTTCTAAAATAGCTTTATTAAATTTAAATCCTTTAGAAATATCTAATCTAACTGTATGGGATTTGTTCAACAACATTATAAATAATACAATAGATGCTATTACATGGGATAGGGAAGTAGACAAGCCTGCACCTGTAACTCCCAGAGCTGGAAGGCCTAGCTTTCCAAAAACTAATATATAGTTACCAATTACATTTAATATATTGATGCATACATTTATTATCATTGGAGTTTTAGTATCACCTGTACCTCTCATGGATGCAAATATGGAGAGATTAAAGGATTGAAAAATAAAACCTAGTATAACAATTCTAAAATAGTTAAGTCCTACATCAATAGTATCTTGTTTGGCACCAATAAAACCCATTATACGTTCAGGAATCAATTGATTAACTGTAACAAAGGGAATAATTAATAGGAATATTATAAGTACCACTAGATGCTTAACCACATTTGGTACCTTTTCCTTTTTGTTAGCCCCACAATATCTAGAGATCATTGCAGTACCACCAGCACTTATGGCTTGAGCCATGGCTATACCTATAAACATCATTTGGTTTGTTATACCAATTGCAGCAATAGATGGTGTAGTAATATGGGAGGGGCCGCTATTACCTACCATCATCATATCTACCATACCAAAGAGACTACTTATAAGTAACTCTAAAAATACTGGTATTGTTAATTTAATAGTTTCACTACGATAATAACCTAAATTATCTTTTTGATTCAATTTATCACTCCTAAAACTTATGTCTAAACTTTCATCAACCTATTATAAATAATAACATATTTAAGATTAAAATAAAATATTGTTAGTATATGGATAGGAATGATCTGCGATTGGTATGTAAGATCTGCATTCTTTATCTATAAATATAGATGAAGTAAGTGGAAACAAATAAGTGTATGGTCAAATAAACAAGGAAAAGTCTTAGAACACTGATGTAAAAGGGTTTCAAGACTTCTACTAAATATATTGAGAAGTTTATATTGCCTTAGTAACTAAAATTAATATTTCCAACCCCCATATCAATATCAAAGTTTAATATAACATTAGCATCATCATAATTTTGTGAAGTATAATAATCTCCCCTATCAATTAAATTCAGATCTTTGATATTGGAACTTGAAAGTGCTGAATCTATTTCTATTTTTAAACCTACATCTTGAGGAATTATAATATTTATATTAGAGGCTCCAGCATCTATTTCAAAATCCAAGTTATGTTTATTTCCTAGGATAAATGTTAAATCTGCTGCACCTGAGTCTAAATCAATCCTTCTAACAGGAATATCCTCTAAATTCATTTCACATGATACTGCTCCTAAGTTTAAGTCTATATCCCAAATAAGATTCTTATTTAAATAGAAATTATATAGGGTATTATGTCTTTCTCTATCTCTTATTTTAAACATGCCTGATTGGAAATTTATAATTGCAGTTTCGTTATTGTTCTTATATTCTTGCTTTAAGTCTAGCTGTCTGCCCCTTAGATCAGCTGATAAAAGATGTTTATCAGTAGAATCCATTATAATCTTACTAGCTCCAGTGTCTAAATTCAAACTTCCATATTTTGTCTCAGGAAATTTTTCTATAACTATGTCATTAGATCTAATGCTTGTATTTGAAATACCTTGTGTAGATATACTAAAAATTATTATGATTACAAATAGCAATCCCCATGTGATATAAGATATGACCCGATTATTTTTAAATATAATATTGATGCCAATTGCAATTAATATTAATGGCCATAGATCGAGAAGACTTATAAACACATTAAAATTGATGGTTCCCATATTAAAGAGTAATAGAAGTATACCTATTATAATAAAAATTAATCCGCCAAGTTCCTTGTTTTTCATAAAATCCCTCCTTGAAATTTATACCCATATATTTATGTATTATATCAGAGCATTAGTTATGTTTATACAAAATAAAAATATTTTAGGGATAAATTCAGTAATAAAGGATGTGTTGGATATACTATCACAGTAGGGATAAATGGAATACGCAAATACTAGCTAATAACTTAATAAAATTTAAAAGGAGGATTTATTAATGAAAAGATTTACCTTACCAAGAGATATGTATTATGGGCATGGATCCCTAGATGTATTAAAGAGTTTAGAAGGTTCCAGGGCAGTTGTAGTAGTTGGTGGAGGATCAATGAAAAGATTTGGGTTTTTAGATAGAGTTCTAAATAATTTAAAGGAAGCAGGTATGGAAGTAGAAGTATTTGATGATGTGGAACCAGATCCATCTGTGGAAACTGTTATGGCAGGTGCAAAGTTAATGCAAGAATTTGAACCGGACTGGATAGTATCCATTGGTGGTGGGTCGCCAATTGATGCTGCTAAAGCTATGTGGGCTTTTTATGAACATCCAAATATAACATTTGAAGAACTAATAATACCATTTAATTTTCCAAAACTAAGATCAAAGGCAAGATTTGTAGCCATTCCTTCTACATCTGGAACTGCCACAGAAGTAACAGCTTTTTCTGTAATTACAGATTATGAAAAAGGAATTAAATATCCTTTGGCAGATTTCGAAATTACTCCTGATGTAGCTATTTTAGATCCAGAAATCGCTGAAACAATGCCTGAGAGTCTTGCAGCAAATACTGGAATGGATGCTTTAGCACATGCAATTGAAGCCTATGTTTCTACCGAAAGCGGTCCTTTTACAGATCCACTTGCATTAAAAGCAATAGAGATGGTATTTAAATATTTACCAGATTCAGTAAAAGGAGATAAAAATGCAAGAGAACAAATGCATTATGCCCAATGTTTAGCAGGGCAAGCATTTAGTAATGCCTTATTAGGTATAGTTCACTCAATTGCTCATAAAACAGGTGCTGTATTTTCAACTGGACATGTAGTTCATGGATATGCAAATGCAATGTATCTTCCTTATGTGATTCAATATAATAGAAAAAATGAAACAGCTCTTACTAAATATGGTGAAATAGGTAGAACACTGGGCTTTGAAGGGGATGATTTTACCGTAACTGAAAAATTAATTAGTGAAATAAGAAAATTAAGTGAAGAGTTCGGTATTGAAAAAAGTTTAAAAGATTTTGGAGTAAAAGAAGATGAGTTTTTAGAAAAATTGCCAGAAATAGCAAGAAATGCAGTAGACGATGCTTGTACAGGTTCTAATCCTAGAGAAATAGATAATGAAAGTATGGAAAAATTAATAAAATCCATATATTATGGTGAAGATATAAACTTTTAAGATAAGCTTGTAAAATACTACCTTAATATTGTTTTCATAATATAGTCCCTTAGGTTGATCAATCTGAGGGGCTATATTTGTTCGGATCATTATTATGGAGCATTTTTATCAAAAATTGATAAACACAGAACTATCTATATCAGGAACCGATGGACAGTTTAGAACACCAAGGTATATTATCAAGATGATTGTAGAGCTGATGAAGACAACGGCATCAGATATAATAATAGATCCAGAGTGAATACTATCCAAAGTTTCTAGGGGAAAGAAGAAAACTAGTGGTGCTTAGAATAAAAGACTATTACTATATATTAGTATAATTATAAAAATCTCCTTTCTGGAAAGAATCAAGTCCAGCTAGAGGGGAGTTTTGTTCTTTAAAAACACATAATTATTTAGTATACTTATATTGAAGTCATTGCTAGATATGCATAAGTACCATATAACGAAATATCGAACAAAATAAATTCTATCTTAAAAATTTCCAATCATTTTGGTTATATAAAGAAAAATAATCCAGTTAAAAATAGGTGGTGATAAATTGATAACAAATCATTTCAAGGATATCCTAGACAATTATCTTGAATGCAAAACTACAGGCAGATTTAATAAAAATCATGAAATGTTTAAATTGATAAATTATATAACTACAGATGCTTTAAATGATATTGTAAAAGAATATAGTCTTAGTGCAAGGGGTTCCTGTGGTGCTGGCGCGTGGACAAGATATCCATGGATTGCTGCATATAATGAAGAGATTACTACTACTATTCAAAGAGGTGTCTATATAGTATATTTATTTTCTGAAGATATGAGTAGAGTATATTTAACATTAAATCAAGGATGTACAAATTTAAAAAAGGAATTGGGAACTAAAGCAGCGAAAGAATCAATGATATCTACTCGTGAAATTGGAAAATGATGAGTTTAATTTATTTATAATTGGTGAAGATCCTCGTGAAAAGATTAGTATCATTAAGAAAAATTTAAATCAACCAGCAACTATAAAAATATTTCGTGGGGATAATAATACAAATTTAAAAACAATTACAGACCATGGGGATTTGGTTTTAAATCCAGGTAATACAATGATGCCTTGTTTTTTTGAAGATGGACAATGCCAATTAGTCTTAGAAAAAAAGAAAAATAAGGATAGTAATTATGATATTTTTCATAGTGGAATTAGAATAACTGAGGATTTTCAATCAATTGGTAGCTCTTTAATTGGAATAATAGATTGTTCTTCGGATATTGGATATACGGGTATAGATATTTTTAGAGACGGGGTTAAGATTTTAAAAATATCTGAGGAAAACGTTCGTCAAAGGATATCAAGAGGTAAAAAGAAGTTATCAGAAACTTTAGCCAAGCAGGATGAAAAGCTCTATTAATAAATATATAATTGACGATAATTTCTTATATGATCATATGGAAAGTGTAGAAAATATAATACTGGAAAGCCTACCAAAGGAAGATGATTTATCCCATGAATTTTCTAAAAGGTTTGAAAGAAAGATGAATAAGCTTATAAGGCAAGAAAGAAGAGCTTCTTTTATAAAAGTATTTATAAATTATAGTAAAAAAGCTGCAATTATATTCTTAATATTTATATCTATAATCTTTGCTGCAACAATGAGTGTAGAAGCATATAGGGTTAGAATTTTTGAAGTAGTTATAGAGGTATGGGAAGAATTCATATCAATAATTTTCAAGAGTAAAGAAAACATAGATAATGGAAAGTTAATACCAATAAATCCAACTTATATTCCCCATGGTTTTACAATTATAGAAGAAGACACAAATCATTATGAACATTTTATTTATTGGGAAAATGATTATGGTATTGGGATTATGTTTGAATAAGCTAAAATTACCTCTAATGCAATTATAAATGATACAGAGGGTATAGAAGTTGAAAGGATACTTATAGAAGAACAAGAAGTTATTTCTTTTACCAATAAAAATGTCCATCAACTATATTGGAATGATATCACTTATATTTATATCATCATTTCAGCATATGATAAAAAAGATTTAATAAAGATGGCTGAGAGTATAATAAGAAATAAATAAAAAAATTTCAAATTAAGTGTCACAAAAGACCCTTTTCATTCGTTAACATAGTAAGAACAAATGAAAGGGGTCTTTTTATGACCAAGAAAAAACTAAGTAAGATTGGATTATGGGCAGTAGTATTATTACAAATTGCAACACCTAGTTTTGCAGGAGGGTCTGTTCCTCCACCAACAGAACCAATCGGCAATACACCTATAATAGTCCCATACATGAAATATACAGCAAGAGCATCTGCAAATCTGATTATAGATTCAAAAGGTAAAGCTACAATAACAGCATCAATTGATGGCTATAAAGGGGTTACAGATAAGGTGAGTATAAATGCTGAATTACAACAATATAAAAATGGAAGATGGACAAAGGTTACTTCCTTCTCAGATTCAGACAATTCACATCGTATAAGAATATATGAAACTACAGATGTATCAAGGGGCTATAAATATAGGGTTGTGGCAAAAGTAACTGCTATACATAATGGAGAAAAAGAATCAAAAACCATTATAAGTAGTGAACAAAAATATTAACTATTATGTATTGGAAAGGTGGTGGTTTAGATGGAGATAGGATAAGAAATATTAGAAAATAGAAGTAGAAGTCTGTCGTAAACCAATTAATTGCAGGACATTATTAAAATATCGCGGAGAGAATTAGCTAAATTCAGAATTGACGAAGGGTTATAAAAACAATAAAAAAAAGGGGAATTAAAAACTATGAAAAAAGTAATTAGTTGTATAGCATTAACATCTATAATATTATTAACTAGTTTCCAAAATATATTTGCACAAGAATTAAAAGAATTGAATAATAGTATAAAAGTAGAAACAAGTCTTAATAACCAAAAGATTCAAGGCGAAAATATGGGATTTTTTGCAGGTGAAAATATTGAGGGCTACAATTTTATTGAAGTTTCTGAGCCAGTAGATAAGAATTATGATGGAAATACAAATGTTCTCTTGGGGTATTATGAGCCAGTTGTGAATCCTAACGGAACTCAGCCCCTAGACAATTACAGAGAGTATGACAGATGGTATGTTTATGATCAAGGAATAACTAAAAGCTGGTCATATTTATCAAATCCTTATTTTATTATAAGCATTGCAAGAGGAATGACCTATGAAAAAACGAAATCAGTGTCAGCAACCATTACAGGTACATTTAGCAAAGAGTTGCCAGATTCTTCTTTACCGTCAGTGAAGAAATCTTTTGGTCTTAATTCATCGGGTAGTAAAAAGGTGACTGAAAAAATAACATTTACAGGACCAAGTTCAGGTTTTTCTAGCAGGGATTTCTATTACCAAAAAGGTAGACATACACATAAAGTTAAGCTTGTTCAAGAACATAGATCTAATTGGGATGGTGTCTTATGGAAAAAAACATACTATGGTAGTGTAGGAAAACCTGCTATAAAGCATTACTCACTTAATAGAAAGTAGGTGGATGGCGTGAAAAAAAATCTAATTAGACAGATAGTAAAAATAACCATGCTCTTTATACTGATGAGTTCATTCATAGGTTTTGTAATTGTTTTTCAGTTAAAATATACAAGCGAAGCATTAATTGCAAGAGCTATTCCATTAGCTCTCGTAGTGGGTCTTTCTTCTATAGCCACATCTTTAATGTTTCAAAAAGAATAATTCTCTATATGGTAACTCAACATTATATAGAAGAATTATCGACCTATACGAAAATAAAATAGGATACTTTACCCGTAGTGAGGAACTTTATATAAATGGAATTGTTTGCAATATTTTGCTTAGATGATTATATTAAAAAAGGTGGATAAATGAAATATAAGAAAATAATAAAAGTTATAGTTTAGATTATATCTATTGGATTTATTTTATTCTATAAGATTCCTTTTAAAATCAATAGGGACTATGAAGCTATAGAAATAAAAATAGATGATGAGTCATATCTAGAAACAAAGACAATTAATATCGCTGGTAAATATAAGTTTAATATATTTACAGATGACACCTTTGAAGGACAAATAACTATCCCGGAATACGAGATAACATCTTTGAAAATGGATATACTCGATTTTAATGAAAATGGTGCAAGTATATTGTATAGACGGGAGACTGGTTTTAATCATGAAGGACGGGTAAACTTTAATTATGAATTATTAGGAAGTTTTTATTATAGTCCATTTAAGCGTAATCCTGTAATCCTATTGGCAGGACAGAATAAAGCTAATGCTACTAGAGAAATGAGTGGCTGGGGTGATAATGAAGGCTATTGTATTGTATTTTCTGCAAGTAGCCGGGAAAAAGCTTTGAAAATAGTAAGTAAATATGAGGATATTTATCCACCTGAATATCAGGAATAGTTAGATTATATGTTAGAAATAATTTATTTTAAGGGCTCTTTATAGTGTAGAAAGCATTATGATTCTTTTAATTAATTAGAGGTAAGCTCTTTTATGTAGCAAAGCTATCTCAAAAGAAGAAGGAAGAGTTCTTTGGTATAATGCCTCCAAAGTAGATAGTTTAATTAATTAAAATTAAATTATCCACTTGGAGGTATTTTTATGACAAAAAGATTGCAATTATATTATTTATAGCTATAACTGTTGCTGCAACAATTAGTGTAGAAGTATACAGAGCTAGAGTATTTGAAGTATATATAGAGAAAAGTAAAAAGATATCCAATGGATTTAAATTTACTGAACTAAGTATTGTATTTTTACTAGTGAAGATTTACTTCTTGTTATGAGGCCCTATAAAATAGCAGCAACAGAAAAGATATTAAATAGGATAGTGGTATCAACTAATTATAAGAACACTGGAAACCAAGATGCAGGAGGTTACATCTGGCATACAACAGGGGAACGTATCATAATAGTGATGGGTGCAATATATGTTATAAAATCAAGGGTTTCAGAAACTTTAACCAAATATAATTCATGCATTGCTTAGAGTAATTAGGATCTAATTGTTGTGAGCAGTGCATGAGAAGTAATAATTTTGTTTTTTTATAGTTAATTATTATTTAGTATAATTACATTTGTTGCTGGATTTACTAAATGGCCTTTTTATATATTTTCAGCTGCTTTTTATTCTCATGCACTAGGATAGATAAAAAAAGATTGAGATGCCCTATTTGTGGAGGTTTCGAAAATCTTGCATGATTTTCCTCCGCTAAAAAATATAAGTACCATTATGGACGTTGTCAAAAAAATAAATATTTCAAAATAAATAAAGAAAAATAGAGGATGCAACCTATAGTTGCTAGCTAGTTGGTAGATATTAAGTGAATAATAAGGTATTGTAAAGTTAAGAAAAGCAGAGGGGGTCTAAAAGTGAGCATAGGAAACAAGATTAAATATTATAGAAAAGTCAAAAAATTATCGCAGGAAAAACTAGCTGAAAAAATCGGTATAAGTAGGCAGGCTGTATCAAAATGGGAGTCTGGTAAATCAGTTCCCAGTATTGACAATTTGATATATATATCTGAAATATTAGATGTAACGGTAGAGGAATTAACATCAGATAATCATGAGTATAAAGATAAAAAGATTGATAAACTTGGTTTCGTAGTAGGTTATTCTTTATCAGCTGCAGCAGCAATGTTTTTTTATGGATTTAGAAATATAGATACTACATTAAAGATTGCATATGTAGTTTTAGGATTTATAGGTGTTATGATGCTATCAATTTTTACCTATAGATTATACAGTAAGAAAGCTAGAACAAAAATAATAAGATATAACCTTATTTATCTTATTATAATAAATATTCTTGGTATTTTATCTAAATATTATGGTGGAATTATTGCTATGATATTAATAGTCTTATCGGTGCTTGGTTATGAAAAATTCCTAAAATATTATGATTCATAAAGAGGATAATATTAAGATACTTTGGCTGTTTTTAATAGTTAGTATCGTTGGAACAATAATAATGTTTGTCAATTTAAACAGTAAAGGCGATGAAAGAAAAACAGCTATAATATTACATGTGAGTTCAAGATCATTTCATATCTTAGCAACAGGTGTTGGCATATATTTTATTTCACAAATAATCAGGAGTATATTTTTAAATGTAAAGATTATAGGAATTAATCCAATTATAGCAATGGCATTGACTTCTGTATTATATACTATTAATTTATACTACTATAAAAGAAAAATGGGAAATTAATATGAAAAATATAATTTTAGAGAAAAGAAAGGCAAAGAAATTAACACAAGAAGAACTGGCTAATTTAGTAGGTGTTACGCGGCAGACTATTTTGGCAATAGAAAATGATAAATATGACCCAACCTTAAAGTTAGCAATGACATTAGCAAAATTTTTAGGTACAACGGTGGATGAATTATTTACATTGGAATAATTAATAAATGTTTTAGTTGAACATTCTTTATAAAGTACGTCACATCAGTAATAAAATTAAAAATAAAAAATTATAGAATCAAATCTTAGCGGTTCAGACGTAAAAATCTGGGCCGCTTTTTTAATTTCCCCTAGAAAGTTATAATGATATTCCAATAATTAGACCTGGGAAAAATTAGATATTAAAATTTTGTTTCTATTGCATATTGTAATACAATGTAGTACAATATAATTAAAGAAAGGAGAGGCTTTCATGAGCACAATTACAGTTAGATTGAATAGTGAAGAAGCTAGGATTTATAAAGAGTATGCTGAATTTAAAAATATTCCTCTATCAACTTTAATGAAGGAAGCTTTAGAAGAAAAGATTGAAGATGAAATTGATTTAAAAGCAATTTTGTCCTATGAGGAAAGACTAAAGAACGATGAAGCAGAATATATTTCTTTTGATGAAGTAAAGAAAAGGTTAGAAATTTAATATGAAATATAAAATCCTATTTGAAAAAAATGCAGATAAGCAACTTAAAAAAATAGATATCACCCAACAAAGAATTATAGTTAACTGGATAGCTAAAAATTTAGAAAATACTAATGACCCAAGAATTTTTGGTAAATCTTTAAAAGGTAATCTAAAGGATTATTGGAGGTACAGGATAGGTAATTATAGAATAATTGCAGAAATAAATGATGATGAAGTTAAGATATTAATAATCGAAGTAGGTCATAGAAAAGATATTTATAAAAATATATAATATGACTATGAAATAAACATTTTTGGCCCAGATATAATAGTCTGGGCTATGTTTTGCAACGGGGGAACGTGTCATAATAGTGATGGGTGCAGTTAATGTTATGAAACCAAGGGTTTCAGGAACTTTAAATAAATATATTTTGTGTATTGCTTAGAGTAATTAAAGTTGATTGCTGTAAGCAATGTATGAGAGGGGGCAAGAATATTAGTTCTTTAATAGTTGACAATTAGTTAGTATAATTACATTTAAAATAATAATAATAATTACGTATATGTAGTATTAAGCGAACTTAATTGAAATTAAAGGAGTGAACTCATATGATTAATGTTTTACCTTCACTTTTTATTTCATTACCTTTATACCTAGGAATACCAGCAATAATCCTATATTTTGTAATAAAAACAGCCGTGAAAAAGGCAATAAAAGAACTAAAAGATGAAAATATATTATAATTAAAGAAGCGTGTAGTTTATAAACTGCGTCGTGGATATAGAAAAATGTGCAACAAATCTTTTGGGTTTAGTGATAATTTTAATAGTTAAAAGCTGATAACTTCTTACATAAAAGAGTAAGATTTTCAGAAGGCATAATCCCAAAAGAGTTTATAGAATAACAGGGGGAATATGGAACAAGAGATATGTTATATGAAAAGGAGGTATGATTTATGTGGGAAAATACAGAATTAACAAAAAAGAGCTTATGAACTTTTTGATGACGGGATAATAGATACCTTTGAAGTAGGAACATTTAAGGGAGTGCAACAAATTCATCATTATATATTTCAAGATGTATTTGATTGTGCAAGAAAAATAAGGACAGTTAATTTATCAAAAGGTAATTTTCGTTTTGCTCCTGTTGGATTTTTAGAATCTAACCTGGAAGTTATTGAAAAGATGCCAGGGTCCGATTTTGATAGTATTATTGAAAAATATGTAGAAATGAATGTTGCACATCCTTTTAGGGAAGGGAATGGTAGAAGCCAGTAAAATAAATATTCCATCAGAAAACTATAGGAAACAAGCAAGAAACATTGCATAATGCTGCTAAGTCCATTGAGCAGAGAATTGAAGGTTTGGGGGAAATAAAAGCTCTAGAAAACGTCAGCGCTATTCGTTTTAAACAGAGCAAGGCATTTGAACTTCATAATCCCTACCCTATTATTGGAGAAGAAGGGAATAGGAACTTTGGGGATAATGTGCTATTTAAAAAAGCCTCCTTCCAAATTCCTATCGGGGCAAATGTGGCACTAACTGGAGAAAATGGTACTGGAAAACAACTCTAATCGAAATGATATTAAACCATGAAGATGGTATATCAATATCCCCTAAGGCAGAAGTAGGCTAATTTTCCTAAAATGGGTATAAATATAACCATAATCGAAAGGTTATGGAATTTATACAGGAGGATTGTGATTACAATATTTCCAAAAACCGCTCATTACTCACTTCCATGGGAATTAAAGATGGGGATATTAACAAAAAACCATCTGTTTAAGTGGGGGCGAAATTATTAAATTAATGCTGGCCAAAAAGCTTATGGGTAGTTATAATATATTATTAATGGATGAACCAAGTAATTTTCTTGATATACCTAGCCTGGAGGCACTGGAAGTGTTAATGAAAGGGTATGCTGGAACGATAATTATTTTATTTTTAGTACTGATAAATTGTAAGTGGACCAATAAAAGGGACTATAGCTTTTGATATTAAAGGGGTGTATTAGTATGGTAGACAATGCTATTCAAATGGTAACAGAGAAATTATCTTCTTGGCCTTGCGTGAGAGGTATTATATTAGGGGTTCATGTGCAAGAGGCACCCATACAGAAGATTCTGATATAGATGTGGGAATTTATTACAATGCGTAATCATTTGACCTGATAGCGATTAATCAAATTGCTACAGAATTGAATGATGAAAGATGTGGAATTGGGAATGTAAAAGCCATTTTATAAAAGACTAGTTCAACAAATGGGACAGATTACTTAATAAATTATTAATTTTAGGAGAATGATAAATGAATGTAAAAACCTTTACTGCGATGACTGAGGCAGGCTTAGACAGAAAAGTAAATAATCTTTTAAATGGTAATTCTTTTGATGTCGTAGATATAAAGTATTCATCCTCAATTTTTTATATGTGGTAATGGTTATATACAGACAATCAAATAAAGAATAATAACTAAGCAATCAGGCGCAGTTGTGGAATTAGAGCTGCACATCAAACGGAGTGGATTGTGGTATTATAATTTGTTGTCTTGGGTGAATTTAAAGTAATCGAAATTGATTATCTGAAAGGAAGTGTAGAGTATATGAATCCAACTAGTTTAACGTTTGGAGTTTACCCATTAGGTGCGGTAGGTACACCTTCTGGGTTGGCTAAAGGACCTATTGATGATTTTGATAAGATTCAACTAGCTTTAAAGGATTTACAAGGGGATGCAAAAAGGGTAATTCCGAGAATGTACATTGTTTATACGAAAGAATGGGAATCTGAAATGTTATCCAATATAGCATTTTTTCGCGATGATAGTTTATTGGGAGACTTGTGTATAGTATTAGGTGATTGGACAAAGAAACAAGGGTCGGATATAGAACTTGATCATTGGCTTAATTTTATTAAAAAAGTAATAAACGATTTTGGCTCACATTTGGGCTCCCTTCAAATTACCAACGAACCTAATTTACCGTTTATGGAGGGGTCGAATCCGCATATTATTCAAGCATTGGTAGAAGGAGTGGTTGTAGCGAAAAAGCAAGCCCAAAAGCTTAAACTCCCAATTAATATTGGATTTGGTTCGGTACCAAGCGGTGATGCATCAGTTCCATACTTTTGGGAGAATCTCACTAAAGAAGGAAATGATAAATTTGTTAAATATGTTGATTTTATTGGACATAATTTTTATGTAGACGTGTTTGGTGAGCAAACTCTCGCTTTACAGGAAGTGCCTTCTGTCGTGGAACATACACTTCGTAGTTTAAGGGAAGTGGATCTCGTTAAGGCTGGTATACCAAATTCAGTTCCTATACGAATTACTGAAAACGGGTGGTCTACTGGGAAAAAGTCTATTTCTGATTTAGATAGGTCTTATGAACATCAATCAAAGGTACTCGAAACAGTGATACGTACAGTCTACAGTTTACGAAGTGAACTTAACATTTCACATTTCGAACTTTTCGGACTCCGGGATGCTAATAGTTCCATAGATGATCTATTCCATCAATTTGGGGTTATGCGAGATGATTACTCACCGAAACCAGCATACTACACATTCAAGCGATTAATACGGGAATTAGGGTAATTTAATGGAGTGAAGATATATGTACGGTAAAACAATAAAAAACAACAAGTTTTTCTTGTCCTTGACAATGGTCATTGTTTTAATTACCTCCATTGTAACAATTTTTCAATTTTTTCAACCTGAAGTATTGAACATACTTCGTCGTGACCCCGAAAGATTGGCATCTGGAGAGTGGTGGAGGATTATAACACCCTTACTTGTCCATTCCGATGGTTGGGGACAGTACATTTTCAATATAGTGTGTATTATAGTAATCGGGATTGAAGTTGAACGATTATATGGAAAAATTGATTTTCTTTTTCTTTATTTAGCGGGAGGTTTGATTGGCGAGATTGCAGGCTATGCATGGGAACCATATGGCGCTGGAGCATCAGTAGGTCTTTGTGGCCTATTAGGTGGATTATATATTATTACATTGATAAGTAGGAAAAAGGTAGCAAATCCACTTTCTCTCTTGTTAAGTCTTTATATTGTTGTTGGTCTTGTCAGTTTTGCAAGTGGAAGAATCTATGTATCAATAGGACTCTTCATTATGGTTGGGGTTCTTACAGGAATTATCATGAAAAGGAAAAATCCAGAAAAATTATTAGGCACCCTATCTAGTATAGGTGGTTTCATTGGTGTGATAACTCTGTTGGTGTTTCATGATATACATGGAGCAGCAATTCTGGGTGGATCTCTCACTGCCGTTATTCTCTTTTCCCTACAAAGGTGGTCGTGACTTAGCAACTTGAATACATACGTAAGATTCTACCAGTTTATGTTAATTGTTCAATAATAATTTAATTTAACAAAAGGGCGCGATTGTTGAAAAAAGGGATAGCATTTGCTACTCCTTTTTATTTGTGTGCCCAACATGGGCAACAACTTGATGGTAAAAGCTATTTGGTAGGAACCTTTAGCTAAAAGTAAATTTATCCACAGCGACATGGAATCTGAAGGAAACTAGAGGCAAAATCCCGAACTGGCGAACAGAAGCCACATCAGGGTGAAATAAAGTGGATGAGTTTACATAACAAAACAAAGTCCAATACTACCCGAACCTTATACAGTAAATGTGACGGTTACTTGTGAGGAAGGCCGTTGTTCTTATCTAGGGAGGTCTTATGGATATGAGAAAACAGAGTATGCACCATGGTTGAAACAAGATTTGTCATGATCGTGGGAGATTTCTCTATATATACAAGTAAGAGTTTGAAAGATTTTATTTATGAATGTAATAAAGGAAAAAATATTTTTTTCACATCTGATGTAGAGCAGGCTATTAAGAGACTAAGTATAGAGTGATTAAAGGGGCGAGATTTAATTGATGCACATTAGGATTAGAAGACCAACTGAAGATGACAAAGACCGATTAGTTAAATTTTTTAAAATTGTAGTGGTCGATACCTTTATCAAGGAAGGTATCGAAGAAATGGTAGAAGATTTAGAGGAAGAAATTGAATCTAAGAAGCAATATTTAGAAAATGATCTAAAGAGCAATGGAGAACTTAGATGTTTCCTAATAGCAGAATATGAGGGCTGTATAGTAGGTACAATAGAATATGGACCTGCCAGTGACCTAATTAATAGTTGTACACATGGAAAATATAAGAACCTTTATGAAATAGGTACAGTTTTTGTAAGACCAGATTACCAAGGACAGGGTATAGGTAATTTACTATTGAATGCTATGATTCAAGAATTACAATGTAAAGGAATCAAAGAGTTTTGTATGGATAGTGGATATTCCAATGCACAGAAAATATGGAGAAAAAGGTTTGGTGAACCTGAATATTTCCTAGAGAATTATTGGGCAGAGGGTCAACATCATCTAATCTGGAAAATTAAGATTTGAATATATCATGTAAAGATGAATTCCTATAAAAATCTCTACGAGTTATTAGTAATATGACAAGTTAAATGCGTTAAGGGATCAAATCTTCCTTGACAAATATAATAAAAACAAATATTATAATATGTAGTATTAATTAAAGGAGTTTTATCATATGAGGCATAGTATTTTTAAATAACTATTAATAAAATAGAACAAGTACATTTTCCGTGCAAAATAATATTTGTATGGCTTATTAATTGTACTTTTATTTAGAAATATTCTCATAATAATAAATTTATATTTTTATGTATTATATAGCATTAATTAGGTTATAGATATAAAACCATGGTGTTGTATCTAATTATGTATGTTATATTTACTTTAAGCAGTTATATAAAAAATAAGTTCCCCTGTGAAGAGAGTATTTTATCACAGGGGATTTTTATATAATTATGGAGGTATAAAATGAAAATTATTAATATAGGAATCTTAGCACATGTTGATGCAGGAAAAACAACTGTTACAGAAGGTTTATTGTATAAAAGTGGTGCAATTAATAAAATAGGAAGGGTCGATAATGGTACAACAATAACAGATTCAATGGAACTGGAAAGAGATAGGGGGATAACTATACGAGCATCTACAGTTTCATTTAATTACAATGATACAAAGGTTAATATCATAGATACCCCCGGACATATGGATTTTATAGCTGAAGTCGAACGAACCCTGAGAGTGTTAGATGGAGCTGTTTTAGTAATTTCGGCGAAAGAAGGAATTCAAGTTCAAACCAAAATAATTTTTAATACTTTGGCGAAATTAAATATTCCAACACTCATATTTGTGAATAAAATAGACAGAAAGGGAGTATGTTTAGATGAAATATATACTCAGATAAAGAGGAAATTAACTCCTAATCTTGCAATAATGCAATCAGTTAAAATAAAAGATAAAGGTGATTTTGAATTGACAAATGTAAGGGATGATAAAGTAATTCAAAGTCAAATAATAGAGAAGTTACTGGATATAAATGATTATCTAGCAGAAAAATATATAAATGGCGATGTCATTACAGAAAAAGAGTATGATAATGTATTTCTGGATGAGGTAAATAGTTGCAATCTTTATCCTGTTTTGCATGGTTCTGCTTTAAAAGATATTGGGATTGATGAGTTGCTATTTGCTATTACAAACTATCTTCCTGTAAATAATGATAATATTACAGATAACCTATCTGCGTATGTTTATAAGATAGATAGGGATGAAGAATCGCGTAAGATTACTTTCTTAAGAGTATTCAGTGGGAATATAAAGACACGTCAAGAAGTTCCCATAAATGACACAGAGGAAACCTTTAAAATAAAAAGTCTGGAATCAATTATGAATGGAGAAATTGTAAAGGTAGATCAGGTTAATAGCGGGGATATTGCTATTATTTCTAATGCTAATTCTCTTAAAATAGGTGATTTTATTGGTGAGAAATATGATAGGGTTCTAGATATAAAGATAGCCCAACCAGCATTGAGGGCATCAATTAAACCTTATGATTTAAGTAAAAGAAGTAAACTGATAGGAGCGTTATTTGAATTAACTGAAGAAGATCCATTTCTAGATTGTGAAATTAACGGAGATACTGGAGAAATCATATTGAAACTATTTGGAAATATTCAAATGGAAATAATAGAATCACTACTTAAAAACAGATACAAAATAGATGCTAAATTTGGTGAATTGAAAACAATATATAAAGAACGACCTAAGAGAAACTCTAAAGCAGTAATCCATATAGAGGTTCCACCAAATCCTTATTGGGCATCTATTGGACTGTCAATAGAACCACTACCAATAGGGTCAGGATTATTATATAAGACAGAGGTGTCCTATGGATATTTAAATAATTCATTTCAAAATGCAGTAAAAGATGCTGTAGAGAAGGCTTGTAAAGAAGGGCTTTATGGATGGGAAGTTACAGACTTAAAGGTAACTTTTGACTACGGATTATACTATAGCCCAGTAAGTACCCCCTCTGACTTTAGGAATTTAACACCATATGTATTTTGGGAAGCTCTTCGAAAAGCAGGAACTGAAATATTAGAACCTTATTTAAAATATACAGTTCAAGTTCCAAATGATTTCTGCGGAAGGGTTATGAGTGATCTTAGAAAGATGAGGGCTTCTATTGAAGATATAATAGCCAAGGGAGAGGAGACAACTTTAAGTGGAAAGATACCTGTTGATACATCGAAGTCCTATCAGTCAGAATTGCTTTCCTACTCAAATGGGAAAGGTATTTTTATTACTGAGCCTTATGGTTATGATATATATAATGGTGAGTCTATAACTAATGATATTAGAAATAATGATAATGATAGTAGCAAAGAAGGACTGAGATATTTATTTCAGAAACAAAGTGAAATTTGAAAGGAGCTTAAGTGCAATTATCAGTTAAATATGGATAAAACCTATATCTATAAAGGTTTTCACCATATGTACAAAAAAATGAACCATGGGATAAACATCAATACGTAAAACAAGAAATGGTGGTAGTATATAACTATGGATACTAAATAAGGTTTTATATATATGCTATAGCAGAGGATGCTTTAAGATCTTAGGAAGAGCTTATTATGTTTTTAGATGATTGGCTTAAACCAAATCGTGTAAACTACTCATTAAATCATTTAACAAAAATATTTAAAGAGGAGCTAGTTAATAATTAATATTATAACAATACATGAAATCTTTTAATAAATCTTAGTGGTTCAGATATAAAAGTCTGGGCCGTTTTTTTTATTTCCCTAGAAAGGAGGTTACCTGCATGGTAAATGACGAAGTCAATAATAAGGCTATAAATATTGAGATTAAGGTTGCAGAGTATTCAGCAAAAGCAATCTTTAAGGCAATTAAAAAGATTATGGAAGATGCAGCTGAAAAAAGCCAACCACTTGCTGACTATCTTAGTGAGAAAAGGAAGACTAATTCAAGGAGACTTAAGGATATGGTTAAAAAAGGTCAGCTTGAAAATATTGAACTACAAAAAGGTGAAGTCAAGGAACTTAAAAAACAACTTAACCGATATGGAGTAAGGTTTTCTGTAATGAAGAATAAGGAGGCAGGACTATACTCTGTATTCTTCCAGGCAAAAGATACTAAGGCTATGGATCTAGCCTTTAAAAAAGCTATAGAAAGATATGAAAAGAAAGAAAATAAGAGAAATTCAACAAGGGATATTTTAAATAAGTTTAAGGTGAAAGTGAAAAATACAGTAGTTAAAGACAAGGTGAAAGAAAAACACCAGCAACAAGAAAGATAAGGAGAGAGGCATTTAAGAGAAATTTTAGATGTCTTTTTTTATTGAGATGAGGTGAAGTGAATGGATTTTGATTATTTCTATGGGAGAGACGCTGAAAGCTTTAGGTTTATCCGCTTACCTATAGTTCTTATTGAAGATGAAACGTTTAAAAGCCTATCAATAGATGCTAAGGTGCTTTATTCCATGTATCTGTCAAGGAGTACCTTATCTTATAAGAATAACTGGGTAGATGAAAATGGAAGGGTTTATATCTACTTTACTGTTGAGGAAACAGCCGCACAACTTGCTTGTGGTATTAAAAAGGCAGTAAAACTTATTAAAGATCTTGAGAAGATTGGTCTTATTACAAAAAAGAGGGCAGGCCAGGGTAATCCTACTAAAATTTATGTCAAAGATTTTATGAGTATTTTTAGAAATGAAGAGCTTAGATCAATCAAAAGGGAAAATCAAGACTTGTCAAAAGGACAAGTCAAGAATGGTGATTTTGATAATTCAAGAGTGGCAAAAAAGGAAAGTCTAGACTTATCAAAAAGACAACCTAACTATATAGAGAATAATAAGATTGATAATAGTTATATTGATTTTAGTGAGAAGGATAAAAAAGGAACCTTCTTAAATGTAATTATTTCTAATGAAGAAGAAATGAAACTAGAAGATAAAATCCCTAATCTTAATGATTATATTGAAAGATTATCAGCCTATATGCAAAGTACAGGAAAAACCTATAAAGACCATGCTTCAACAATTATGACCTGGTATTTAAAAGATAAGAGCGAAGGAAAGCTTAGGAGGGAGGAATCTTATACGGGAGATCCCTCGGACTATGAAAGTGAATGGAACTTAAATGATTAGAGAGGTAGATAAAATGGAAGATAAAATAAAAATAATTGAAATTGATGGAGTAGGATTTTCTTTTAATGCAAATAGGGCTCATGAAAGAGATGGCCATGTTTATTGTAGACAATGTGGTGAACAAATAGATTCAGAACCCCTTGCTTGTCTTGGTAGTAAAAAAATAATATTTAGTCGAAATTGTAGATGTGATAGGGAAACAGAGGCTAAGAGAAAGGAAGAAGAAATAGCAAACCACATCAGAAGGCTTAAAGAAGAATGTTTTGCTACTAGCAGAAATCTAATAAGCTATAGTTTTGAAAAGATTATAGAGCCTGAAAGACAGGAAGTTATTATAGCAAAGAATTTTGTTAAGAACTTTAAAGAACTTGCGAAAAATAATAATGGACTTATATTTCATGGGAATGTTGGAACAGGAAAGACATATTTAGCAGCTTGTATTGCTAATAAAATTATTGAAGAATACCAGATAAGGGTGAAGATGAGAAATATCCCTCAGATAATAAATGATATTGAAAAGCGTGGCTTTGATATAGATAAAAATGAATATTACAGGCTCTTATGCAGTGTACCACTTCTCATTCTTGATGATTTTGGAATTGAAAGAAATACAGAATATATAAATGAAATGGTCTATCAGATTATCAATACCAGATATGAAGCAAAGAAACCCACTATTATTTCAACAAATATTCCCTTAGGTGTAATCATGAGTGGAAGTAATGATATTGATAAAGAAAGGATATATTCAAGAATTAGGGAGATGTGTATTCCAGTAAAAATTGCAGGAGAGGACATAAGAAGAGAAATAGGAAAATTAAAATTAAATAAAACTAGAGAGTTACTTCTAGGTGAAAGATAGGTGAAAGAGATGAATAAAATAAAAACATTTGAAAGTTTTGAATTTGGACAGGTTAGGACAATGCTTATAGATAATGAACCATGGTTTGTAGGAATGGATATAGCCCAGGCTCTAGGATACAAAAGACCAAGTGATGCGATTGCAAGTCATGTATATGAGGAAGATAAGCTGAAACGGTGTTTTACCGTATCAGGTCAAGGAAGGAATTTGATAGTAATAAATGAGTCTGGAATGTATGCACTGATTTTTGGAAGTAAACTTGAAAGTGCCATAAGATTTAAAAACTGGGTAACAAGTGAAGTTCTACCTTCAATTAGAAAGCATGGTGGATATTTTTCAGGACAGGAGGAAATGAATGATCAAGAACTTTTAGCAAGGGGCTATCTTGTAGCCTTAAGACAAATAGAAGCTAGGACAGAAGAATTAGAAGGTCTTATTCCCAAGGGAGAATTCTTTGATAAGTTTATGGATTTAGGTGACTGTATATGCCTTAGGGATACTGCAAAAGAATTAGGAGTTTCTCAAAATAGATTTATAAATATACTCATTGATAGGGGTTATCTTTATAGAAATCAAAAAGGGAAACTAAGATATTACTCAACTGCAGCTGATTACTTTAAATTAAAAGATTATATCAATAAATATAATGGACAACCCGGAGTCTATACAGTAGTTAGACCTGAGGGAAGAGCATATCTTTTCTCCTTATTTAAAGAGATGGGAGAAATCTAGAAGGAGGTGGTCTTGGATGATAATGCTTAATAAGAAAAGTTGTATAAATTGTGATGAAAGAGATTTAGTTAAACATAATGAAGAAATAAATAAGATTCTAGGGGAATTAAGAAAGCTAGATAACTATGATTGTGTAGTCCTTCATAAGTACCAGGATATAGGCCATAGAAATAAAGATTTGCAAGTTATTAATATAAATCTATGGGATATATATGAGCTGGCAGAGCTTGCTGATTTTAAAAATGGAGTAGATTTTCTTATAGATGATGAGGGATTTCTTAATCTTTCTGTATATGGACAGACCTATAAGCTGGGGGGAGAAAGCCATTTTATCCATGCTGTCTTTAAAATTATTCCCCATGATGAAGATTTGAATTTCCTTAATATATCTGAATTTATTCTTGAAGGAAAGCCTATAAGATTTTCAGACAAGCAGTTGAATAAAAAGAAGAAATCAACTATTGCACTTCTTAGTGAATATAAAGAAAAAGTTATTAATAATAACACTATAAAAAAAGATAGTCAAATAAAAGAAAAAGGTGAGGAAAGATAAGAAATCTCTGGCTTAAGGAGGTGAGGTTGTGAGCATAGTAGAAAAAATTAAAAAGGACATAAAGGATTTATTTGATGTGCAAGATGGGAAGGAATTTATTAAAAAGAACATGCCCTATCTTGCATTTTTCTATTTAGGAGATATTCTCTCTCACCATATAAATTCATATATAGGAGGTGACTTAATAGACCGTATATTCCAGGCGGTCATGGAAATAGAAACTATGACCTATATTCCAAGTTTTTATCCGAGGGACTTGCTTGTAGGTCTTGTCCTAGCTGGAATAGTGAAACTTATTTTATATAGCAAGGGTAAAAATGCAAAGAAATTTAGGCAGGGTACTGAATATGGCTCTGCAAGATGGGGTAATGCCAAGGATATTTCTCCATATATGGATGATGATTTTGGAAATAATCTTCTACTAACTGAAACAGAAAGAATTACCATGAATAGTAGACCAAAGATTCCTAAGTATGCAAGAAATAAAAATGTACTTGTAATTGGTGGGTCAGGTTCTGGAAAGACGAGATTCTTTGTAAAACCTAATTTGATGCAACTACACTCAAGTTATGTAGTAACTGATCCTAAAGGAAGTCTTCTTCATGAATGTGGCAAAATGTTAGAGGTGAATGGTTATGAAATAAAATCTCTTAATACAATTAATTTTAATAAGAGCATGAAATATAATCCCTTTGCCTACCTAAGAAGTGAAAAAGATATTCTAAAGCTGGTTCAGACAATTATAGCAAATACAAAGGGGGATGGTGAAAAGGCAGGAGAGGATTTTTGGGTAAAGGCTGAAAGACTTTATTATACAGCCCTTATAGGATATATATTTTATGAAACTCCAAAGGAGGAACAAAACTTTACAACCCTACTAGCCATGATAGATGCAAGTGAGGTTAGAGAGGAGGATGAAAACTTTAAAAATGCAATAGATTATATGTTTGAAGCCTTGGAAGAAAAGGATCCAGACCATTTTGCAGTTAAGCAATATCGCAAGTATAAACTAGCGGCAGGAAAAACTGCAAAATCTATTTTAATTTCTTGTGGTGCAAGATTAGCTCCTTTTGATATTAAGGAACTTAGAGAGCTAATGAGTGAAGATGAAATGGAACTTGATACCCTAGGAGATAGAAAAACAGCCTTATTCGTCATCATTTCAGATACAGATGATACCTTTAATTTTGTAGTATCACTTCTCTATTCTCAGATGTTTAATCTACTTTGTGATAAGGCAGATGATGTCTATGGCGGAAGACTTCCTGTTCATGTTAGATGTCTCCTTGATGAGTTTGCAAATATTGGCCTAATCCCTAAATTTGAAAAGCTTATAGCGACAATTCGTTCTAGGGAAATAAGTGCTTGCATAGTTCTACAAGCACAATCACAACTAAAGGCCATATATAAAGATAATGCAGATACTATTATTGGTAACTGTGATACCACATTATTTTTAGGAGGAAAGGAGAATGGTACTTTAAAAGAGATTTCAGAAACCTTAGGCAAGGAAACTATTGACCTATTCAATACATCAGAAACAAGAAGTAATCAAAAGTCTTTTGGGCTTAACTATCAGAAAACTGGCAAGGAACTTATGACTAAAGATGAACTCTTTGTAATGGATGGAAGCAAGTGCATTATGCAACTAAGAGGTGTAAGACCATTTCTATCAGAGAAGTTTGATATTACCAAGCATAAAAATTATAAGCATCTTGAAGATTATGATGATAGAAACTTCTTCGATATTGAAGAATATATGAAGAAACAAGGTAAGGCCAAGCTCAATAAAGATTCTATAATAACAAGATTGTAGGTGAAGATATGAAGGTTAAGGTGAGAAGCCCTTCAAAAAAGAAAGTAACAAAGTTAATAAATTTGATTTATAGCGATTGGATAAGAAACAAGTCCAGTCGCTTTTTTTATTTCAAAAAAGAAAAGAGGAGGCTAGAATTAGAATATGGCAAATTTTAAAGAAAGAGATATGAAAAATGTAACAGCTAATCTAGTAGGAGAGGTAAAAACAGCTTCTTTTGACTGGGATGGTGAAACTATCAATGTAACAAATTTCTCCCTTGTAGAAAAGAAGAATGGGAAAAGGCACTATACAAACTGTGCAGCTTATGGTGAATGGTCAGAAGTAGCAAAGGAACTAAAGGCTGGAGATCTTGTCCATGTCTTTGGTTATATTAGGGAAAGAAGAAATAATGACAAGCTATATAAGAATTTTATAGTAAAACATATGAATAAAATTGAAAAAGAAAATAAGGAGGAAAAATAATATGGCATTTTTTACAGAAGGAATAGCAGTTTTAAAAACTTTAGTTACTGCAATTGGTGCAGGTTTAGGGGCATGGGGAGTAATTAACCTTATGGAGGGTTATGGAAATGATAACCCTGGAGCAAAATCACAAGGGATCAAGCAGCTAATGGCAGGCGGAGGTATTGTTCTTATTGGAATGAAACTTATACCTTTACTTGCAAATACACTTAATTAAGAAAGAGGTAGATAAAATATGTTTGGACTTTTCGACAAAATAACTGAATTTTTTCAGGAGATTTTCATCGGAATTATCCAAGCAAACCTTGAAGCAATGTTCTTAGATATAAATGAGAATGTAAGTCTTGTAGCTACAGAAGTCGGGAAAACACCAAGTAGCTGGAATGCAGAAGTGTTCAGCTTTGTAAAGAATATTAACGATACTGTAGTTATCCCTATAGCGGGAATTATCATAACCGCCGTCTTGTGCATAGAACTCATAAACATGGTCATGGAGAAAAATAATATGCACTCTGATACAGATACATTTGATTTCTTTAAATACATTATCAAGATGTGGATAGCAGTATGGTTTGTAAGTAATGCTTTCACTTTCTCGATGGCAGTATTTGATGTATCACAGACACTAGTAACTAAGGCGGCGGGCGTGATAAATACAAATGCATCCCTTGATGCTATGGATGTGGCCGCAATGATAGATCATCTAAAAGATGAAAGCTTATGGAATCTGATACTGATAGCAATGGATACTTCACTGGTGAAGCTTTCAATCCAGGTTGTATCAATCATAATTACCGTAATAACTTATGGAAGAATGATTGAAATTTGCTTGTATAGCTCAGTATCAGCAATTCCATTTGCAACTATGGGAAATAAAGAATGGGGTCAGATTGGAACAAATTATATCAAAGGATTATTTGCACTAGGGCTTCAGGGATTGTTTCTTATGATATGCCTTGGAATATATGCGGTACTTGTAAAAACGATTCATGTAACCACAGATATTCATGCCAGCATATTCGGAGTTCTTGGATATACGGTACTTCTTGGAATTATGATGTTAAAGAGTGGAACAATTGCAAAAAGCATAATGAATGCTCATTAAAAATATAGGAGGAATATAATTTGGAATTTAAAAAGAAAAGATTAATAATAGGTTTGGCACTTACAGGGGCAGGTCTTCTTGTTTCTGAAGTAAAAAGTAGAAAGAAATTAGGTGAGCTTACACAAAGAATTAATCATACAGAGGATTTTTTAGAAGATCTTGAAGAAAAGACATGGAGTTTAAATAGGTCTATGAAGGAAATTGCTAAGGCTCATAATAGTTTAATAAAAATGAGAATAGATGACTATGAAGACTTTGATGAAAGATTTTATGAAATTGAAGATGAAATTGCTACTATCTATAGCCACCTTGCAGAACTTGATAGACTTAAGAAAAATAAAAAAGGTGTAGGTGAAAGTTCAAAAATATTAAATATCAACCCTGATGAATTGGAAGAAAGCATAGATGAGATTGAAGAAGAATAAAAAAGCTAATGGAATAGTGAGGTGATAGAGATTGGCTTATGTTCAGATACCCAAAGATTTAACCAATGTTAAAACAAAAGTAGCTTTTAATCTGACCAAAAGGCAGCTAATAGGGTTTGGGGTGGCAGGTATTATTGGTATTCCAACATATCTAAAAACGAGAAATGTTCTTGGTAATGATCTAGCTGTCTTTTTAATGATTGTACTAACTATCCCTATTTTCTTTGTGGTCTTTTATGAGAAGGATGGGCTTTCAAGTGAGAAATACCTTAAATATATATATCTTCATGAAAGACACCAACCTAAAGTTAGGGTTAGTAAGGAGAGATTTATAGAAATGAGGAAGGAGGAGCAAAACATAAATGGGAAAAAATCAGATTCAGCAAAGAAATTTAGAAAAAAGAAAAAGACAGGAAGAAAAACTTCAAAAAAAGGAAAAAGAGCTAAAAAAAGTAGCTAAGGAAACAAGAAATATTAAGTCTAGTCAGAAGAAAAGCTCTTCATTTCTTGATTTCTTAAAGAAGGAAAAGAAAAGATATACCATAGAAGATACCATTCCCTATAAGAGGATGTATAGGAATGGTATATGTTATATCGGTGAGGGAAAGTACAATAAAGTTATAAAATATGAGGATATAAATTATCAGCTTGCACTTGAGGAAGATAGGGATCTTATCTTTAATCAATTTGCAGGCTTTTTAAATTCCTTTGATTCAACAACAGAGCTTCAACTAAGCTTTGTTAATCAGGTAGGAAGAATTAAGGAAATGGAAAATGCAATTACTATACCAGGTAAGGGGGATGGTTTTGATGAGATAAGAAAAGAATTTAGGGGAATGCTTAAGGACCAGCTTTCAAAGGGGAACAATGGTCTTAAAAAGTCAAAGTATGTTGTTGTAAGTACAAGGGCAGACACCTATGACCAAGCCAAATCTGTTCTTGAGAGGATAGAGATAGATGTCCTATCAAATTTAAAAAGTATGGGGGTAAGGGCTGAAACCTTAGTAGGTCTTGAAAGACTTAAACTACTTCACGATATGCTAAATCCTGATAATAGCTTTGATTATGATGGACAAGGGCTTGAAAATAGGGACACAAGAAAACTTATAATGCCTAGTACATTCAAGTTCATAAATCCTAAATATATGCAGATGGGGAATTATATCTGTGCCCTAAGTCATTTTCAGATTTTAGCAAGTGAGCTTTCAGATAGGTTTTTATCGGAAATTCTTTCTATTGAAGATAATATGTATGTAAGCCTTCATATTCATGCCATAGATCAGGTAGATGCTATTAAGATGGTAAAGAGAAAGAATACAGACCTTCAAAAGATGATGATAGAAGAACAAAAAAAGGCTGTAAGAGCTGGCTATGATATGGATATTATACCATCAGACCTTAATGTATATGGAAGTGATATAAAAAATCTTTTGACTGACCTTCAATCTAGGGATGAGAGAATGTTCCATGTAACCTTTACCATTATGAATTTAAGTAAAAGTAAGGAAAAGCTAGATACTACTATAGCCCAAATTTCTTCCATATGTAACCGTAATAACTGTGCCTTAAAAAGACTAGACCATCAGCAAGAGCAAGGTTATATGTCAGTTCTTCCTTTAGGAGTGAATGAGGTTGAAATAAAAAGACAATTAACATCTTCATCAACTGCTGTATTTATGCCTTTTACAACAGAAGAACTTTTTATGGGTTCAAATACAAGCTTGTATTATGGGCTTAATTCTCTTTCACATAATCTTATAATGGCAGATAGGAAGAAACTAAAAAATCCAAATGGACTTATTCTAGGAACACCAGGGTCTGGAAAATCCTTTGCAGCCAAAAGGGAAATGGCAAATGCGATTTTGGTTACAGATGATGATGTGATTATTACAGATCCAGAGGGTGAGTATGGAAACCTTGTAAAACAATTTAATGGAGAGGTTATTAAAATTTCAGCTAAGTCTAAAGACTATCTAAATCCACTTGATATTAATATGAACTATGGAGATGGAGACGCACCATTAAAGGATAAGGCGAACTTTATAATGAGTATGCTTGAACTTGTAGTAGGTGGCAGTGGTCTAACTGCAGCTGAAAAGTCTGTAATAGATAGGTGTCTACCTAAGATATACAAGGATTATTTTACAGACCCTAAACCTGAAAATATGCCTATACTAAGTGACCTTTATAATCTTCTCCAAGAACAAGAAGAAAGTGTAGGAAGAAAGCTGGCTACAGAAATGGAAATCTATGTTACTGGTTCTTTAAATGTATTTAATAACAGAAGTAATGTAGACCTTAATAAAAAGCTTATATGCTTTGATATAAAGGAACTGGGAAATCAACTGAAGAAAATAGGAATGTTAGTTATACAGGACCAGGTATGGAATAAAGTTTCCTCAAATAGGGGGGCTAATAGGGCAACAAGATACTATATTGACGAGTTTCACTTGCTTTTAAAAGATCAGCAAACTGCCCAATACTCAGTTGAAATATGGAAAAGATTTAGAAAGTGGGGTGGAGTTCCAACAGGTATAACACAAAACGTAAAAGACCTTTTAGGAAGTGCAGAAATTGAAAATATCTTTGATAATACAGACTTTGTCCTCATGCTTAACCAAGCTTCTGGAGATAGGGAAATCCTAGCCAAAAAACTTAAAATTTCTCCTTTTCAATTAAACTATGTTACAAATTCCAATGCAGGAGAGGGACTTTTATTCTTTGGGAATACTATTGTTCCCTTTGTTGACAAGTTCCCTAAAGATACAATCTTGTATCAGAAGATGACAACAAAACCTGAGGAAGTAGATTAAAATGAAAGATAAGAAGAAAATAAAAAGAAGAACATATCTAGATATAGGTAAACGTGAAAAAGTAAAGGATTACAAGGATAAAAGAACTAAGGATGGTGAAAGATTTCAAGAAAACATTGTAGAAAAGAAGTCTAAGTTAAATAATTTTGAGAGAGAAATTAAGTCCACTGATAAAAAAGGTGGACTTTCTTTATCTCAAAAACAAATAGAAAAACATAGGGCTAAGGAAGAAAGGACTGGTGATTCAAACAATTTAGAAAAGATTACTACTGAAAGTAGCCAGGTAAAGGAAGTCATAATAGAAGAAAAAAATCTTGATATAGGTGCAAGGATAAAGACTAGTAACTTCCTTAATAAACGAATTCATGAAAAGGATAGATTTGATGATTCTATTATAAAAAAACAAACAAAATTAAAGGATAGAGATACTAAAGCTACAATTAAAAAGGATGATGAATACAAGGATAGGGAAGGAGATGATAAGAGTTCTTTAGATAATTTACAAGACCAATTAATAGGTGTAGAAAAAAGGAAAAAACAGAAGCAGATAAATAACTTAATGCAGAAGGAAGATCTAGAATATGAATGCTTAGATAAAGAAACAAAAAGCAATACCCTATTTAAAGATGATGCCAACAATCTCATTATTCCTAATAAGGAAGACGATGAGGTAAGGGTAGAAGATTTTGAGGAAAGAGCCAGTGGCGTAGATAGTTTCAAAAATAATAGTAAGAAGAAAGATTATTATAAGAGGAAGCTTGTATATGATAATCAGAAAAAAATAAACAAAAAAGATGGGAAATTAACTACAGATGATGTTAAAGACCTTAAAGCTGGCATGGCTAATAAGACAGGTAAAAAAGTTCCAAGTCAAACTATAGCCCTTGATGGGAAGGTAGAAAAACAATATAGAAAAAGCGAAAGCAAACTAATTCAAAAAAGGAAAAAGGCAAGTAAACTTTATCACAAGCCTAAATATGATAAGACAGGAAAATTTGTAGGAGGAATTTCAGGGGCAAGCTATCTGTCCGCTGAATATATTAGGGCTGGAAGTGATGAAAATGTAGCCATTGATGCAAGTGAAAAAGGTTTATATCTAAATGCAAGTATGACAAGACATGCCCAAAACAAGCTTCAAAGGCAAAGAAGAAGTCCTATAAAGCTTGAAAGAAAATTGGCTTTAAAGCATCAGAAAAATTTAGCAAGAGCTGAATATAAGACTGAAATCAAGGGTTTGAAAAATGAAAAAGATTTTCAAAAAAAGACTGCCTATAAGAAATTGATTAAAAGAAGGCAGATGAAAAAGAAAATCTATGAAGAGCATAATATTGCAATTGGTTTCAAAGATAGGCTAAAAAAAGGAATGGAAAATATTTTAAAAGGAAGTTCTCAACTAATAAGAAGAAATATAAGAAAGATCCTTATTCTTCTTGCTATAGCCATTATAGGTTTTATGACCCTGAGTCAAGTTGCAACATTTTTTCTAGCTGGAATATCATCAGTAACTAGCCAAGTTATGAGTACCACCTACTTGTCAGGGGAAGATACTCTTGCAGATATAAATAGTGAGTTTACCAAGCTAGAGTATGAACTAGCAGATGAACTTGCCAATATAGAAAGTTATTATCCAGGCTATGACGAGTACCATGTAGGAGGAAGTACTGATATAGGTCATGACATTCATGAACTTTTAAGCTTTATAACTGCCAAACATGGACAAGTAACCAATGTATCAAGCCTTAGTGGAGAATTAAAAAGCTTATTTAATAAGATGTATAAAGTTAATTATGAAACCATAGTTGAAACCAGATATAGGCAGGTATGCTATGGAAGTGGTAAAGATAGATACTGTGTAATGGAGCCTTATGACTGGTATGTTTTGAAGGTTACAGTCACGAAAAAAGAAATGGATACTGTTGCAAGAGAGGAATTTGATGGATATGAGGAAAACCTTGCTCATTATGAAGCCCTTCTTGAAACAGGTGGTAACATGGAGGAGTATTTTGGTGGAAGTGGTATAACTCCTGTTATTCCAGATAGCACCATAATAGGGGAATTAGTAAACAACCCTAATCTTTCAGATAAGGAAAAAGCTCTTGTATTAGCAGCATATAGAACACCTACAGCTGGTGGTGGCTACTGTGCTGCATGGGTAAGCAATGTTTATGTAAAGGCAGGTTATCCAAGACCTGGAGGCAACGCAAATGATCAGTATTATTGGTACTGTAATAGCAATGACCTTTCAGAACTTAGACCTGGAATGATGGTAGCAGTACCTACCCATAATCATACTCAGGCAGGGAAGAAATATGGTCATGTTGGTATTTATGTTGGCAATGGAGTCATAAGAGAAAATATTGGTATTGTAAAGGATACCAAGCTTTTAGATTGGATTGCCTACTATGGAAGTAGTGCAAAATGGGGATTCCCATATTAAAAGAAGGAGGTTTTAATGAATGGATAAAAAAATGGAAAATAGATATAAGAAGATAAAAAGAGACCAAAAAAAGTTAAAAGAACAAATTAAAAAAAGTGAAGATGAACTAGAACTTCTGAGATTAGAAGAAGAGGAAATAGCTGGTCAAGAAATAATGGCTATATGTTATGAACAAAAGATAAATCTTTTAGATGCAGTAAAGATTTTTACTGAAACAGAAAAAACAAGAAAAAATGAAAATAAAATATGTAAAGAACTTAAAAAGGAGAATCTGACCTATGGAAAAGAACAATAACATGAGAAAAGTTATAATGATATTACTAGCACTGGTTATAGTAAGTGCAATTGGAACAAGCTATGCATCTAAAGTCTTTGCATCTGACTCTAGTCGAGAACTTGAAAGAGAATTTGTAATAGATGTTAATAGTCCTGAAAATGCTAAAAATAAGGAAAATAACATTACTGTTGATGTTAATAAGCCTTCACTAAATCCAGCAGAAACAGGCAATGGTTTTCTAATAGATGTAAATAAGCCAAAGGAAGAATCAACTATACCAAAGGAAAATCTCTATGAGCCTACAGATCCTAGCCAGGCAAGGGGAACTATTACAGAGTCTGTTGGAGCTGATAATAGGGAATATCCAAGAAGAAGTGAGATTACAGATGCTATAGATGGACCTAATGGTGGTCAAATGAAGGAAAGACCAAAGGCTGATGCAAGAGAATTTCTTACTTTTCAAACAAAGAGTGGCAAGGTATTTCATCTTATTATCAATCATGATGAGCCAGATTCAAATGTTCAGCTCTTAACAGAGGTATCAGAACAAGACCTACTAAATATGATTGAGCAAGATGAGGAAAGAAATGGAACGAATAAGATTAAGGAAGAACCTAAAAAAGAAGTATTGAAAAAAGAAGAAGCTGAACCAGAAGAACCCAAGAAAGAAGATTCTAAGGGTTCTTTTTTAATTGTCCTATTTATAGTAGCTGCAGTAGTAGGAGCTGGATATTACTTTAAGGTTGTTAAGTCTAATGATGATGGATTTGGAGATTTTGAAGATGATGAAATTCCAAATGATGATTTTTTTAGATCTAGTGATAAAGAAGACAATGAGGAAGAGGATAATGAAACTGAATACACAAAGGAGGATTTGATGTAATGGGTAAAAAAACAGGATTATTTAAAAAAATATTAGCAGGGATACTTAGTTTTACTGTAATGTGTGGACTAGTAACCCCTGTACTTGCAAGTGATAAAAATGATAGATTTTCTTATGAAGTTGACATGGTTATTGTAGTTGATATTTCAGGATCAATGAATGGAACTAAAATGACAAAGGCTAAGAAGTCAGCTAAGGATATGGCTGAGGCTATATGGAAAGAGCAAGAGGCTCATAATATAAACACCAATATAGCACTTATTAGCTTTGCATCTGATGTGATCCATTATAAAAATGATGGAACAGATTTTTTCCAGAAAAAAGATAAGAGTAAGCTATTTAATGTTATTGATGGGCTTGTTGCAAAGGATATGACCTTTACACAAGGGGGAATTCATGAAGCAAGGATGATATTTAAAAAATCAACTGGAGATAAGAAAATTATAGTTCTTCTTTCAGATGGAGAAGCAAATCGTATTTATGAACCGAAAATTAACCTTGATGATTATATGAATAATAATAAAAAGGTTCTTGAAGGAAGTTTTTATTATGATAAGGCTGGGCAAGATACAACAGTTGCCAAGGGTAAATTTTGTGCATTAGCAGAAGCTAATCTTGCAAAAAGTGACAATATTGATGTCCTTGATATTTATACAGTAGCAGTCGATTGTAATGAACAAGCAAAAGAATTTTTAAAGGAAGTAGCAAGTGGAGATGATAAGTTTAAAGATTCAGATACAGACGACCTAGAAGATGTTTTTCAAGACTTAACTGATGAAATAAAAGATAAGATAGAAAAAGAAAAATTAGAAAAAGAGCTTGAAGACCTTAATAATAGGATTGATGAACTAGATAAGGAAAAAGCAGAGCTTGAGAAAGAGTTTGCCAAGGAGAAAGAGCAAGCAGCCAAAGATAAGGAAGAGCTTAACAAGGAAATAAATGATTTGAAGGATAAAACTGATGAACTTGAAAAAGCCAAGGATAGGTTAGAACAAGAATTAGCTGATGAGAAGGAAAAATCAGAAGAAGATAAGAAGGCTCTTGAAAAAGAGATAGATGCTCTAAAGCAAAAAACTGATGATCTAAATGAAGCTAAAGAAAATCTAGAAAAAGAGCTAGAAGATACAATAGATAAGATGGAAGAGGATAAAAAAGAACTTGAAAAGGATATTGCAGAATTAGATAAGAATCTTGAAGATTTAAGAAAGGAAAAGGACTTAGTAGAAGAAGAACTTAATAATAAAATCAAAGATCTTGAAGATAGGCTTAATCAGGAAAAGGCTGAGTATGAGAAAGATAAAGAAGAGCTTGATAATAAGATTTCTGACCTTAACGACAAGCTAGACCAATTAGACAATGAAAAAACAGAAATTGAAGGACAACTTGAAAAAGAAAGAGAAGAATCTAAGGCAGAAAGAGATGAGTTAAGAGAAAGTATTGACAATTTAGATAAGAAAATTGAAGAAATGAATAAAGAAAAGGCAGAACTTGAAAAAGAACTGGCTGATGAAAAAAATAAGACCAAGGAGGAAAGAGAAAAACTTAAGGGTGAGATTGACGAGTTAAATAAGGATTTAGATTTAATAAATAAGGAAAAAGAAAGGCTAGAGGATAAACTAAATCAGGCTATAGAAGTCTTTGATAAAAAGGTAGAAAAACTAGAAGATGAAATTGAACAATTATCTAAAGATAAGGACTTACTTGAAGCAGATTTAAGAAAAGAACTAGATAAGATGAATAAAGAAATAGAAGCCTTGAAAAAGGCAAAAGAAGAGATGGAAAAAGAGCTAGAAAATCAAAAAAATCAGTCAAGTAAGGATAAGGAAAAGCTAAATAATGAGATAAATAAGCTTGATGATAAAATCTCAAACCTTAGTAAAGAGAAGGATAAGCTTGAAAAGGACAATGAGAAATACAAGGGAAAATTTGAAAATCTTGAGGATAATGTAAGAGATTTGAGAGAAAGCATTGAAAAAGAAAAGGAAAAAAACAACTTAAAGGATATGAACCTTCCAGAGGGTGTCAAGGTTAATCAATGGTATCCTGAAAAACTAGTAAGCTTACCTGATAAAAAGACCTATGATGATGGTGAAAGCATAGATATGACTGGAATGAAAATGAGATTTACTCGTGTAATAAAAAGCAATGGAAAATATATAAGGGAAACAGAAGATGTTGACTATAAAGATTTTAAGAGTAATTATAGGGGATGGGAGTTTAATTTAAAGACTAAAACTGCAAAATATGAGGAAACCACAAATGGAAAGATGAAAATTGTATTTACATTTTCCCTTAAAAATCCAAATAAGTCCTGGTAAAAATAAGTAAATAGATAAATAGTAGCGGCTTAGATAAGTAATTATATCTAGGCTGCTATTTTTTTGTCCAAAAATGAAATGGAGGAGATAATTTGAAATTAGTAATAGCAGAAAAACCAAGTGTAGCAATGAGTATAGCCAAAGTATTAGGTGCAAATTCAAGAAAAGATGGATATATTGAGGGAAATAATTATATTGTAAGTTGGTGTGTAGGGCATCTAATTAAGATGAGCAATCCTGAAAGTTACGATGAAAAATATAGAAAATGGGATATAGTTGATCTTCCAATTTTTCCTGATAATTATAAATATGAAATTTCAAAATATACTAAGAAACAATATGGTATTTTAAAGAAATTACTAACAGATGAAAAAGTTACCCAGGTTATAAATGCTTGTGATGCAGCAAGGGAAGGGGAACTTATCTTTAGACTGGTTTATAATCAGGCAGGATGTAAAAAACCTATCAAAAGACTTTGGATCTCATCAATGGAAGATAAGGCAATAAAAGAAGGTTTTAATAGTCTTAAAGATGGGAGAGAATATGAAAATTTATTTAGATCTGCACTAGCAAGGGGACAGGCTGACTGGTTAGTGGGAATGAATCTTTCTAGATATTATTCTTGCCTTCATAATAATAACTATTCAGTAGGTAGGGTGCAAACACCAACACTTGCAATGGTTGTAGATAGGGATAAGTCCATAAGAAGTTTTGTAAAAGAAAAGTATTTTACAGTTCAGATAAAAGCACAAGATATTGATTTAGAAACATCAAGAATCGACGAAAAAGAAAAAGCTAAAAATCTACTTTTATCTATACCTGAACTTGTTGAAATAAAGGAAATAGAGAAGAAAAGAAAAATTACTAGGCCAGATAGACTTTTTGATTTAACAACACTTCAAAGAGAGTGTAATAAATATTTTGGCTATAGTGCAAAGCAGACCTTAGACTATGCCCAAGGCTTATATGAAAAGAAACTTATAACTTATCCAAGGACAGACAGTAGGTTTCTTACTGATGATATGGTCTCTAGTGTTAAAGCTTATGTAGATTCTTTTGGTAATGACTTTGATGAAAAGAATTTTAAAAGTATTTTTAACTCTAAGAAGGTAGAAGATCATCATGGCATAATACCAACAAGTGGTTCTCTTAAATTTGACACTAGGAGTTTACAAGCTTCAGAGGAAAAGGTATTTGAGCTTATAAAGGCAAAGCTTCTAGCAGCTAGATCAGGAAATCTAATTACTGAAAATACCAAGGTTATATGTGATGTAGAGGGTTATGAATTTACAAGTAGAGGAACAGTAGTAATAGATGAAGGATTTACTAAATACCTTACTTCATATACTAAGAAAAAAGAAGACAAGGTTCTTCCAAGGCTAAATAAAGGTGATAGTCTTAGGATTGAAGATAAGAAAATAAATGAAAAATATACAAATCCACCCAAAGCTTATACAGAGGATACCTTGCTAAAGGATATGGAGCTGGCAGGTAAAGATGCAAAACAAGAGGCAGATATAGAAACTAAAGGCTTAGGAACACCAGCAACTAGGGCTGGAACAATTGAAAATCTTATCCAAAAAGAACTTGTAAAAAGGGATGAGAGGAAACTTATTTCAACAGATAAAGGAGAAAAGTTAATATCTCTTGTGGCAGACTTTCTTAGAAATCCAAATACAACAGTAGATTGGGAAGTAAAACTACATGAAATCTCAGAGGGAAAAGCTGATTTAAAGGATTTTATAGGAGATGTAGAAAAACGAATAAGGGAAGTTATTTCACAAGGATGAAGGTTGTAGAGCTTTTTGGTGGTATAGGTGCAATAAGGAAGGCTTACATCAATAGTAAAATTCCCTTTGAGATTGTAGATTATGTTGAAATAGATAAGAACTGTGTAAAAAGCTATAATGCACTTTTTAATGAAAATTATGAGCCACGTAGTGTATGTAATTATAGCCTTCCAGATACAAAAGTAGATTTAGTAATTCATGGTAGTCCTTGTCAGGATTTTTCTAGGATAGGTGAAAAACTTGGAGGAAGGAAAGGAAGTGGAACAAGGAGCAGTCTTCTATTTGAAACTATAAGGATAATAGAAGAAAAACAGGATAAGCCCAGATGGATAATATGGGAAAATGTTAAGGGAGTTCTCGATAAAAACATGACAGCTTCCTTTTTTTATTACCTTAAAGAAATGGAAAGACTAGGTTATGAAACCAAGTATGAAATCCTTAATTCAATAAATTTTGGCATACCACAAAAGAGGGAAAGGATTTTTGCCATTAGTTATTTAGGTAAAAATCCTTTTAAATTTAATAATTTAAAACACAAAAGAGCCAAGCATTTATCAGATTTTCTTGAAGATGATGTAATGGAAAGGTATGGAGATATATTTTTAGTTAAACAGCCTTCAATGTTAAAAATACTCTATGACCCAGACTATAAGCCACAATTTCAAGGAAGGCTTCAAGTAATAGAAGACTATTGCTATACCATATCTACTAAACAAGTAAGAGTACCTAATTCAGGAATACTTGCCATAGGTGGTAACAGATATAGGTATCTTACTGAGAGAGAATGTTTTAGGTTAATGGGATTTGATGATAGTGACTTTGATAAGCTTATAAATATATTTCCAAGAAGGAAAAACTGTATGTCAAGTATTCTGTACAAACAAGCTGGCAATAGCATAGTGGTTGATGTTTTAGAAGAAATAATAAGGGAGATTCATAATTGTAGCTTATAGCTTATATTTTATTATGGAAGAAGGAGGAAAACATGAGGATAAATGATTTTGAGCATTTAATACAAGAAATCAAGTCAAGGGTTCTCTCTAATAGTGATGAGTATATTTCACTTATGAGAACTGTTGGAAATAATTATAAATATGATTTTACTAGCCAACTTAGTATCTATGATAAGAATGCTAGAGCAAGAGCCTGTGGAGAATTTGATTTTTGGAGAAAGAAATTTAATAGAACTGTAAAGCGTGGAGAAAAGGGAATTCCTATATATAAGAATTATGGAGAGTATGGTAAAGTAACCTACATCTTTGACCTTAGCCAAACGGTATCAATGTCAAAAACAACAAATCAAGTTGAGTTATGGAAACTAAGTAATGGAGAAGAAAGTCTAAAAGCAGCTTTAGGGCTTCATGGTGCTTTTAATGAATATGAAATAAAGGATATGACAATAGATGAAATCCTTGAAAATATTGCATATACAGAAGTAATAAACAGGGGTAATTATATTTTAAATGAGCTTAAGGTAGCTCCTAGTAGTAGGAAGATATTTAATGATTTTCTTACAGAGTCTATAAAAATAGGATATGCTAGCAGACTTGATATGAATTATGAAGTAGATAGAAATAAAATTAATAGTGTTCTTGGAAGTCTTGATGAAATTTCTTTAATAATAGTAGGAAATGAGTTAAATTCAATGGTTGAAAGTATCCTTGAAAGAACAGTTACTATAGATAAAGAAATAGATAAAAATAAGGTGCTGACAAAAAGACCAGTAGAGCGGTACAATGAAAATATAGAAGATAGAGGTAATGAAGAAAATATAGGAGGGATGGATGATGAATTTCGAGGAGAGACTGGAAGCATACCAGAAAGAAGAGAAGATAGAGAACGAATATCAGATGATTTTTGGACAATGCGAAACACAGGAAGAGATAATCTCGAAGATGAAGGAAGTGTCGGAAGAAGTTCTGATGAAAGATCAGACCTACCAGACCCACAGGTTCGCCAAGGCCAGACTGAACTTCATGGCAGAGGAGAAGGAGGATTTATTCCAGGAAATGTTCCTAGACAAGAGCCTAATGAAACACCTACTAGAAGTAGAAGAGACAGCCAGGAACTTTATAGAGATGGAGAAACCGAGGATGATGGAGAGTTTTGGACTGACAGAGAAACTAAAGGCAGAGGATCAAATGAAGTGGGTAGGGCTGATGGAGAATCTCAATCATCAGCTGAGGGAACTAGCAATGAAGGAGTACGTTTACAATTAGATGAAGAAATAAGTAAAGATAGGGACCAGGAGGTAGACAATGAATCTACTTCCTTTTTTGTTCCCCAATATTATTCAAAGGTTAATCCTAAGGAACTTATGAATGATGAAATTTTAGAACAAGTTCCTAGATTAGGAAAAACAGAAGAGGTATCTGCAGGGGATAAAACAGTCCATGCAGCTTATATTATTCCTTTTAGAAGTAACTGGACCTGGTATTTAACAGAGTATGACCCTGAAACAGAAGATGCCTTTGGTCTTGTAATAGGTATGGAGCCAGAATGGGGTTACTTTAATATTAAGGAGCTTAGGGAAGTCGGAGCAGAAAGACTTATACTTGAAGATTTTCCTAAGACATTTAAAGAATTAAGAGATAGTGAACTCAAAAAGCAGTTAAGTGAAGAAGAAATTCACAGGGTGTTCTTTGGGCAACTTGATAGTCCTACTAGGGATGAGAACCTAGAGGAAGAAGATCCAGAAATTCTTTATATGCAAAGAGAGCTAGAACTAGAAAAAGAATTAATTGCAGTAAAAGTTGGTACAGATTTTATTATTATTCCAAGACCTTATCTTGATCATATAGAACTTATTGAGGATGAAAGACAAGTTTTGGTTGATGGTGTAGAGTATCACCTCTATAAGGGTAAGACCTTTGAGGATTCAAGAAAAATAGAGTTTTTTATGGATGAAGAAGTATTTAAGGCATATAAAATAAATGATTATCTAGTAGATGTGAAAGACCAAAAATTAAATAAGAATCCTATTGCAAGAGATAGTGTTATAAAAATGTGGGATAATCCTTTTATTGTTAAAAGTATAAAAGAGGAACTCCTATCTATTGAAATCCTTCCCTATGAACTTAAGGATGAATACATTCTTGATGCAAGACAGGTTAGAAGACTTCAATTTGAAGATATAGATGAATTGAATGAATTTCTTTATAATGCAGAGCTTTATGATTTTGATTCAGAAAAATCCAAAGAAGTGGAACAAATGACTTTTTCTCTTGATAACTTTGAAGATGGTGAGGATAGGCAAGAAGAAATCATAGAAAGACCAAGGGCTAAAAATTTCGTAATCACTGATGAAATATTAGCTGAAAGCCTTCCACCACAAGAAAGATTAGAAAACAATATCAATGCTATAAGAATCCTTAAAATGCTAGAAGAAGAGGATAGGGGGGCTAGTAAAGAGGAACAAGAAATCTTAGCTAAATATGTAGGTTGGGGAGGTTTATCAGATGTATTTGATGAAAGTAAAACAGGTCAATGGGAAAGAGCAAGAAACTTCCTTAAAGAAAACCTAAGCCCAAGTGAATATGAAACTTGTGAGGAATCAACTCTTACAGCCTTCTATACTCCTAAAGTCGTAATAGATGGAATTTATCAAGCACTTGAAAACATGGGTTTTGAAAAAGGGAACATACTTGAGCCTTCATGCGGGGTTGGTAGTTTTATGGGAAGTCTTCCTGAGGGTATGCACAAGTCAAAGGTTTATGGTGTAGAGCTTGATAGTATATCAGGAAATATAGCAAAGAAATTATATCCAGAAAACAAAATACAGGTAAAAGGATTTGAGGAAACTTCATTTTCTAATAACTTTTTTGATGTGGCAGTTGGAAATGTTCCTTTTGGTGAATTTAAGGTAAGTGATAGATTATATGATAAAAATAATTTTTTAATACATGATTACTTCTTTGCCAAATCTATAGATAAGGTTAGAAGTGGTGGTGTTATTGCCTTTATTACTTCAAGTGGAACAATGGATAAAAAAGATGCTTCTATTCGTAGATATATAGGAGCTAGGTGTGACCTATTAGGTGCTATAAGATTACCTAATAATACTTTTAAAGGTATGGCGGGAACAGAGGTAACCAGTGATATTATCTTTCTTCAAAAGAAGGATTCGGTAATAGAGAAAGAAGAGCCTTGGTATGAATTAAAAACTGATGAAAATGGTCTTAATTACAATAGTTACTTTGTAGAAAATCCTCAAATGATATTAGGAGAAATGATAGAGGTATCAGGAAGATTTGGTAATACCATAACTTGTAAGGCAAAAGATAATTATGATTTAAAGGCTGAACTCTTTGAATCCATTAAGAATATTAAAGGGAAAATAGAGCCTATAAAGATAGAAAGAGAAGATGGGGATAGTGAACCTGAAATTATTCCAGCTGATGATAATGTAAAGAATTTCTCCTTTACTGAAAAAGATGGAAAGATTTATATGAGAGAAGATTCCATAATGAGGGAGGTTAATAGGAAGGATAAGGACCTGGATAAAATCAGAGACTATATTGCCCTTGGAAATGCCCTTAGAGATGTAATTGATTCACAACTGGAAGATAGAAGTGAAGTAGAAATTAAAGAAACACAGGAACATTTAAATAAGATCTATGATGCCTTTAGTAAAGAACATGGCTATATCAATGGAAGAATGAATACTAGGCTCTTATCTGAAGACAGTAACTTTGCCCTTATCTCAAGTATTGAAAAGTTAGAAGAAGGAAAATTTAAGGAAAAGGGCGACATATTTACAAAACGTACAATTAAAAAGGCTATTCCTGTAAGCCATGTAGATACACCAGATGAAGCACTTATTCTTTCTATAGCAGAAAAAGGAAGAGTAGACCTTGACTATATGGAAGAGCTTACAGATATAGATGAAAAAACCTTGGTAGATAGCCTAAAGGGTAAAATATTTCTTGATATTAAGGAATTTGATAGAGAAAATAATTCCTTACCCTTTACTGAAAAAGAAAAGCATAATCCTATGGCTTTTAACTATGTGAGTATTGATGAATACTTAAGTGGGAATATTAGGGATAAAATAAGTGTATTAGATGAATATATTGAAACGATTGAAAGAAGTCTTCGTTTTATAGATGAAAATGATAGTTTGAAACTTAGAGAAGTAGAAAGTAATTTACTAAATTTAAAAATGCAAAGAGAAAGTCTTAAAGAGGTAATGCCAAAGGAACTTACAGCGTCAGAAATTACAGTAAGGCTTGGGGCTACCTGGGTACCAGCTAAAGATGTTGAAGAATTCATGTTTGAAATCCTTAAGACACCAGGATTTGCAAGATGGGATATTAATGTTCGGTATTCACCCTTTACTGCTGAATGGAGGATTGAAGGAAAAAGCAAAGATGGAGGAAATGATCTAGCAAATATGACCTATGGAACTAGTAGGGTAAATGCCTATAAAATCATAGAGGATGCTTTAAATCTTAAGGAAACTAAGGTCTGGGATAGGGTTACTAATCCAGATGGTAGTACATCCTCTATACTTAATAAAAAAGAAACTATGTTAGCAAGTCAAAAACAGGAACTTTTAAAAGAGGAGTTTAAAAACTGGATATTTAATGAACCAGATAGAAGGCATAGGCTAGAAAAAATATACAATGAAAAGTTTAATTCTGTACGCAATAGGGAATATGACGGTTCTAATCTTCATTTTGAAGGAATGAATACAGGTATTATCCTTAAAGACCATCAAAAAAATGCAGTTGCTAGGACTCTTTATGGTGGAAACTCCCTTCTTGCCCATTCAGTAGGGGCAGGTAAGACCTTTGAAATGATTGCCTCAGCAATGGAATCTAAAAGACTTGGAATGAGTAGTAAAGCCTTGTTTGTAGTTCCCAATCACTTAACTGAGCAAATAGGCAGAGATTTTATGGAACTCTATCCTGGAGCTAATATTATGGTTGCTACAAAGAAAGATTTTCAGCCTAATAACAGAAAGAGGTTTATAGGTAAGATTGCTACAGGGGAATATGATGCAGTTATTATTGGCCATTCACAATTTGAAAAGATACCAATGAGTAAAGAATATCAAGAGAACCATATAAGAAGCGAAATAGAAGGAATACTCCAATATATTGAAGAGTATAAGTACGATAGAAGTCAGAATTTCACAGTAAAGCAATTACAAAATACTAAAAAGAAACTTGAGGGAAGACTTAAGAAGTTAAATGATGACTTTAAAAAAGATGATGTGGTAACCTTTGAAGAGCTTGGGGTTGATAAGCTTTATGTAGATGAAGCCCATAACTACAAAAACCTATTTCTTTATACAAAGATGAGAAATGTTGCAGGAATCGGACAGAGTGAAGCACTTAAATCTTCTGATATGTTTATGAAATGTAGATATTTAGATGAAATGACTGGTGGAAGAGGAGTTGTATTTGCTACAGGAACTCCAATATCCAATAGTATGACGGAGCTTTATACTATGCAAAGATATTTGCAATTTAATGAGCTTGAAAAGAATAACTTGCAACATTTTGATTCATGGGCTAGTACATTTGGTGAAACTGTAACAGCAGTAGAGCTTTCTCCTGAAGGAGATAAATATAGAACTAAGACAAGGTTTAGCAAGTTTTATAACCTGCCTGAACTTATGGCTATGTTTAAAGAAGTTGCTGATATTAAAACAGCAGATATGCTCGATTTAAAGGTTCCTAAAGCTGAATATGAAACAATAGTAACAATGCCTACAGAAGAGCAGAGAGAGGTCTTAAAAGGCATTTCTGAACGTGCAGACAGGGTTAGGGATAGAAGGGTTGAACCAGAAGTGGATAATATGTTGAAAATCACAAATGATGGTAAGAAACTAGCACTTGATCAAAGGCTCATCAATCCCCTACTACCAGATGATCCAGATAGCAAGGTCAATGTATGTGTTAAAAATATTTATTCCATATGGGATAAAACAAGGGATAATCGTTCAACGCAACTGGTATTTTCAGATATGTCAACACCTAAAAATGATGGTAGCTTTAATGTATATGATGATATAAAGGAAAAACTTTTAGATATGGGGGTTCCTGAAAAAGAGATAGCCTTTATCCATGATGCCAATACAGAAAAGCAAAAAGATGAATTGTTTTCAAAAGTACGTAAAGGTAATGTTAGAATTCTTTTAGGTTCTACTCAAAAAATGGGAACAGGTACTAATGTGCAAGAAAGGCTTATAGCAACTCATGACCTTGATGTACCCTGGAGGCCAGCTGACTTAGAGCAAAGGGCAGGTCGTATTGTAAGGCGTGGCAATAGAAATGATAAGGTAAAAATATTTAGGTATGTTACTGAAAACACCTTTGATAGCTACCTCTGGCAAACCATAGAAAATAAGCAAAAATTCATTTCTCAAATTATGACCTCAAAAACACCCGCTAGAGTGGCAGAAGATGTTGATGAGAATACCCTATCCTATGCTGAAATAAAAGCCTTAGCAACAGGTAATCCCCTTATAAAAGAAAAGATGGACTTAGATATTGAAGTTACAAAATTAAAGATGTTAGAAGGAAACTATAAGAGCAATCTTTATAGTCTTGAAGATAAAATTATTAAGACCTATCCTAGAGAAATTGAGAAATATGAAAAATCGATTGAGGGAGCAAAAAAGGATATTGCTAGAACCGAGCCACAGGGTACAGGAGATAATAAATTTACTTCAATTAAAATTGGTGATGAAGAAATAAAGGATAGAAAAATAGCAGGAGATAAAATCCTAGAAGCTATTAAAGGAATAAAACTTAGAGATAAGAAGGTTATTGGAGAATATAGGGGATTTCCTATAGAAGTAACCTATAGCGTTATAACTAATGAACATAACTTTAATCTAAAAGGCTCTAATAATCATTATGGGGACTTAGGGCAAAATAGAGATGGAAACATTACAAGGATGGACAATGTAATAGATAAAATTCCAGATAGTCTAAAAAGGTTTGAAGAAAGGCTTGTAGCTACTAAAGAACAATTTGAAATTGCCAAAGAAGAAGTAAAGAAGCCTTTTGATAAAGCGGAGGAACTAAAAAACAAAGTAGCAAGACTGGCTGAAATCAATAAACTCCTAGATATGGGTGAAGTAGAGGAATTGGAAAACTTAAGTCCACTCATTGAAGATGTTAAAAGAGCCATAGTTGATTATTTAAATAAAGAATTTGGCGAAGATCATGCTTATGAAGATTTTAATACACTTTTTCCAGATGAAGGACATATTGGGCTTGCCTATACAACTACAGAGGATGGTAACCATGAAATACAGTATGAAATAAGCCTTAAAGATTATTCCTGGACACAATATGTAGATAATAAAGAAATATCTCATAGAAGTTATCTTGAAGATGAAGATGGCGGGACAGTTAATAAGGAACAAGCTCTTGAAGCCTTTCTTTTAGACCTTAAGTATGGGGAGTTTAATGACTATGTAAGGGTTGATGAAAATGATTTAAGGGAAAAATTAGGACTTGAAATAGATGATGATGGAAATTATTATGACCCACTTGAAAAAGACCTAGATAATGATGGTATACCAGATAGGTATGACAATGACTTTAGGAGCAGCAACTACTTTGAATCTACCTATGATGTAGATGGTCTAAAAAAAGATGATAAGGAGTCTACACTTGGAAAACTTAAAAAGTATAAGGCAAAGGTTAGGGAGGAATTTAGTCTATCACAGGAGGACATAGACAAGGAAAAGGATAAGGGTGCAAGATAATATAAAACTTTATTTTTGGTAAATTCTATGAATTTATTAAAAATAAAGTCCACAGGGGTTATTAGGGGGTGTAGCCCCCTGATACACTGACACAAGCTCTGAGGAAACTCGAAGTTTTTTCTTTTTAAAAACTATAAATACATTGTTAAAGAGAATTATAAATGAAAACCGTAAGGAGGAATATTATGTTTAATGAAAAAAACAAGCTACTGGAATACTTTGGTCTTAATAGCTATGGTGAAATAATGAACTATATTAGGGAAAATCCAGAGGATGAAAAGGTTAGGGAGATAAAGGAATTATTTGAAAGCTATTCTACAGGCCTTGATAGGGAGGTGGATAGGAATGAAAAAAAATTTATATAGGGAATTTAATTGTAATAGCAAGGAAGAACTTTATGAAAAAATAAAAAGACAGGATGATGAGATAAAACCTCTTTTAGAATTCTTAGATTATGCCAAGTCCAATATTAAAAACAATAAAAAAGCAATAGATAGTCCTGATGTCTTAGTAGATTATATAAAATCAACAAACTTACCTACTAAAGATACCGGGACTATTATTTTTGTAAATACAAAGAATCATCCTGTTCATCTAAAGAGAACTAGGCTAAGTTGGAAAAACAGTGTGAAGGAAACTTTAAAGGAAGGTTTAATGGCAGGGGCTAATAGGGTATTCATGGCTTTTTCTAGTGAGACTCCATATGATAGAATGGAAGAAACTAAAGATTATTTTGAAAAAATAGGTATGAAAGTTGTGGATACCATAAATTATGGAAAGGAAAATAATAGTTTTTTATCTAAAAAGGCAGGGAAAACCTACTATCCATCTATGTCTTATGGATTGGCTAATGATTCAGAAGTGGTTTATGGTGAAAAGGATTATAGTTTGAAAAACAAATATGAGGATTTTACAAGTTATCTAGCTAGTAATGAGTTAATAGATTTAAATGTAGTAGAAGATACAGATGCAATAAAGGAGTTATTAAAAATAGGGTTTCAACACCATCAACAAGAAGTCTTTGGTATGCTAATCTATGATAGTAATGAAAAGATAATTGGAGCTGAAGAGCTTTTTAAGGGGTCTACAGATGCTTCAATTGTAGACTTAAAGATTATGGCTAGAACATTGTTCAACTATCAAGATGTAAAAGGATTTGCAGTGTTTCATAATCACCCTAGTGGAAATCCTACTCCTAGCAGTGAAGATATAGCCATGACTAAGAGATTAGAAAACATGACTGAAATTTTTGACTTGGAGTTTCTAGACCATTTTATAGTGGGTAAGGAGAAGACCTTATCTTTTTCACAAGAAGTTAGTGGCTTTCTAAGCAATAATATAAGCTATCAGGATAAGATGGAAAGAATGTCAACTGTGAAGGAGGACAAGTCCATCTATGATGGTGAAAAGGCTATTGTAGAAGTAGGAGATAAAATTAAAACTGCACTATCGGATGAAACCATTGTTTTAGATGTAGATAAGGATAATGCTGTCTTATTTGATGGAAGACAATTTGTTGAAGTTTCTGGCTTACAATGTGATAATGATAAATTCTTTTGGAATCAAGGTAACTACTCTTATGAATATCCTCAGAAAAAAGATGGTACAGTAATTGATAAAATAAATAAAATAGTAGATGAAGACTATGAAGGTTTTGTTAAAGCTATGATTACTATAGAGAATGGTATAGAGGATCCAGATTTACTAGATGAACTTTATGACAGATTTATGAATAACGATGGAGTAAATTTAATCAATGACTACTTTGATGAACTTATATATGACCTAGATTATGATATTACAAGTGGTAGAGAAAAGGATATTGAGTCAATTAAAATATCAAGCAAGGAGAAAGAGTTTTTTAATAAAATAGATGGCTTTATAGATGCTTATATAGATTTATCCAATTCTATGTACGATATAGATTATGATTTTGCCGAAGATTACCCACTAGATAAATCATTCCATGATATTGATTTTATAAGTTGGGCTGAAGCAACTAAAAGAAATTTAACTAAGGTAAAAAATAGAATGAAGCCAGGAAAAGACAGTAAAGAAACAAAAAAAGAGTCAACTATTGAGAAACTTAATAAACTAAAAGATAAGGTAGCTAAGGATAGTATAGGAAGGACACAAGAGAAGGCTGAAAATAAGAAGAATGATAGGGAAATACAATAGCAGTAATATAAGCAAGTAATAGATATGGGGCAGGCTTCGGCCAGCCCTTCTTTTTTTATTTTTCTTAATAAAGTTTTTAGACAATATCTATGGGATAATATAAAAATTAGATTGTTATTAAAACTTGTTTGTTGAATATATAAACTATATCATTTAGAATATAAAGTAAGATGATTATGGAGTGTCTAATGGACACAGCAGAATAAGTATAAGTCCTATGTGTAAGAATAAGGATTAGTATTTTTGAACTTGTAAGGTGGATAGGTCATTCGTCTTAGATTTTAAATGCCAAATTAAAAAGAGGGACAGTTGGAGGAAAAGATTTAAAAAAATAGCCGATATATTAGATATAACTTATGGACAATCATTCAATTTACTGAATGAAAATAAAATTGAATCAACTAATTAGAAAATATAAAACAATGAAAAGGCTTCTCGTCCAATAAGATTGCAGAAATTGATATAATTTAATTATCCCAAAGGAAATTGTTTCTAGAGATATGTAGTGTTGAAAAGCAAGAAAATCTGACTATTTTAATTGATTAATGAGTTCCAATTTAATAGTACATGAAAATTTGAAAGGAGGTAAAGTGCCATGAGTAAATTATTAACGGAACAAAAGGTCTTAAAAAAGCTTAATATTGAGAATTTTAGGAATCTCACAAAAGATAAGGTAATAACTATGGCCTCTATGTTAGATAAAATGGATCCAGAGGTAGCTAAAAAGGCGATAGAGCAATTTCCAGAGTTTTCAAATACAGCAAAAGAGATGCTTAAAGAGTATAAAGATACACTGGATAAAGGCTTAGAAACAAATAAAGAAAGTGTTGAATCATATTATTCAGTATGTAAGGTGACAATTGAAACTTTGCAAAAACAACTGGAAAATGAGGAGCTTTCATTTGAAGAAAGAAAATATATAATAGATAAAATGCTTGAAGTTTCTAAAATGATGAGTGAAAAGGATTCAGAGAATAAAAAGTTTATTGCAATTATGAGTGGGTTAGGTTTAGCGGCAGTTGGATTAGTAGTAGCTGGATTATCTTCTGCACTGGGCGGTAATACAAATATTGAAGTAAGCGATGCTGAAGATAGAATTTAATATATACCGAAGGAAGGTTTGATGCTATGAACTACATAAAACTAAATAATATCCTTGGTCTAACTGATGAAGAAATTAATAACAGTAAAATAGAACTCAATATGCAAGCTGGAGTAGGTGGAGAATCATACATTGACCTTTGGCTTTATTGTGATGAAAAGGATAAAGAAAACGGAACTTGCCCAGAATGTGGTTATTGGGGTTGGTATGGCAATCAAAGAAATTTTAGACCAGGTCAATGGGTATTTAGTTTTGTAAGATTAAGAGATAATGAATGGCTTTTCACATCAGCTGCAGAAATTATTGATGTTCCAGAAAATACATTTGCAAAGGCAAAAATTATTGATAAATATAAGCCCTATTTTGGTAGGCTAGTTATTCAACTTGTTAAAGGTAATACTTTTGCTCGTTATACTTTTAATCTTTCTAAGTATATAGAAGAAAGTAGAGTAAAATCTATTTTATCAGCATTATATGGTGGTGAAGATTTTCCGGGCTATGATAAGGTTAGATTATCATATAAACAGTTGAAAACAATAATTAAATACGGTAAAAATGATTGGCTTGCAGCTTTGGAAAATCAAAAGGCAGTATATTTGCTAACAGATATAACTAATGGAAAGATGTATGTTGGCTCTGCTACAAGTGATTATGGAATGCTACTTCAACGATGGAGGAGCTACATAGAAAATGGTCATGGTGGGAATAAAGAACTGATAGAATTAGTTAATAGCAAAGGATTCGATTATATAAAAACAAACTTCCATTATTCTATTCTTGAAAATTACAATGCTAAAGTAGATGACCTTATAATATTAGAAAGAGAATCATGGTGGAAAGAAGTATTACAAACTAGGAACTTTGGATATAACAGCAACTAAAGGGGGTGTCAATATTGAATAATGAAGAAAAGAAAGAAAAATTGAAGGAATTAGTTCAAAATAATGAGGAAATATCTATAGATAAATACTACTCAACCTTAGAAGAAATTGGAGACTATGAATCAAATTATAAAGATTACATGACGACAGCACCTATAAATGTTGATATTGAATTGAGTCGTTTATCAAATTCTGACTATGAACTTTGTACTGCACTCCTAACTATGCTTTTAAGAGAAGATTATTTCTCTAATGGATCATTTGAGGAGAGGTACTCTAACGGCCAGATTATGCCGGTTATAGAAAGAATGATAGAGTTATTATATTAAATCCTACATAAGTTAGTGCTTAAAATATATATAACTTGATTTTAAAAAGCTGTAATTGCAAATAGATATTACTGATATTAAGGATTTATAAGGCAAATAATCACTGAATGTGGCACAGGCTCTAGCCTGGCCTTTTTTCATGCAAACTTCTAGTTTTATCTTAATAGAAATTATCGGAGTAATATATATGAGATAATATAAAAGTCAGAGTGTTTTAAAACTTGTTTGTTGAACATATAAACTAAATCATTTATAATATAAAATAAGATGATTATGGAGGTGTCTTATGGATACAGCAGAACAAATAAAAGTCTTGTGTGTTAGGATGGGGATTAGTGTTTCTGAACTTGCAAGGCGGATAGGTTATTCACCTCAGAACTTCAATGCCAAATTAAAAAGAGGGACAGTTGGAGAAAAAGACCTTAAAAAAATAGCTAATATATTAGGTATAATTTATGAGCAATCATTCACTTTACCGAATGGAGATAAAATTGAATTAACTAATTAGAAAATACAAAACAAGGGAGATAATTTATGTCTAAAAATAATAAGCAAGAAAATGGACAAAATTTAGAATCAATATTATTTAATTGTAGAAATGCACTACGGGGTGCTGGTGGAACAGAAAAAAATAGGGATGCTGTTATAGGCCTTGTATTTATAAAATTTGCTGGAGATAAATTTGAAAAAAGACGTAAGGAACTTAAAGAGGAGTATGGTGATATACCAGCCTTTTTAGAAAAGAAATCTTTTTATCTAGCCAAGAATGTTTTTTATTTACAAGAACATTGTAGATGGTCATATATTGTAAAAGAGGCTAATAGCAACGATATTGCTGTAAAATTAGATACAGCAATGGCTGATATTGAAAAGGATAATCCCCCATTACAGGGAGCATTGCTTTCTAATTTTTATAGTAGCTTAGGGGCTGATATCAGAACCCTTAAAAACCTAATAGATGAGATTAATAAGATAAATGAAGAAAGATTCCAGGAAGAAGACTTAATCGGAAGAGTATATGAATATTTTCTACAAAGTTATGCTGTGGCAAGTACTAAAGAAGAGGGAGAGTTTTATACACCAGCTTGTCTTGTTGAATTGATTGCAGAGCTAATAGAACCATATAGTGGGACAGTTTACGATCCCTGTTGTGGATCTGGAGGTATGTTTGTTCAATCTATGAAGTTTGTAGAAAGACATTATGGCAATAAATTAAAGGTTTCTATAGTCGGTCAAGAGAAAAATCCAGATACCAGGCGATTAGCAAAAATGAATCTAGCTATAAGAGGGATTGCTTATGATTTAGGAGAAAAAGCCACTGGTGAGAGTTCAACATTTGTAGATGATCAGCATTTAAATAGAAAAGTTGATTATATAATGGCAAATCCACCATTTAATTTAAAAGATTGGCGAGGAGATAATGAATTATTAACTGATCCACGCTGGCATGGCTACGAAACACCACCAAAGTCAAATGCTAACTATGCTTGGATACTTCATATGTTATCTAAATTAGATGTAACAAATGGTATCGCTGGATTTTTACTTGCTAATGGAGCTTTAAACTCAGATGGTGTTGAGTATGAAATAAGAAAAAAACTTATAGAAAATGATAAAATAGAAGCAATTATAGTTTTGCCAAGGGATATGTTTTATACAACAGATATATCTGTGACTCTATGGATTATGAATAATAATAAAAAGGCAAGGACTTTAAATGATAGACAAGTTAAAGATAGAACAAATGAAATATTGTTTATAGACTTACGTACTTGGAATGAAAATATTGCAGAATATGATATATCTAAAAGAAGTAAAAAAAGAAAGACTATTTTAACAGATGAACAAATAGATAGGATAAAGAATCTTTATTTTTCATGGCAAACAGGTCAAGGATATAATGATATTCCTGAACTTTGTAAATCTGCAAGTTTAAAGGAAATCAGGGAGGCTAATTATTCTCTTGCCCCAAGTAAATATGTTGAGTTTGTAGATAGAGATTTAGATATAGATTATGAAAAAGAAATAAAACGTATTGTTAAAAAAATGGAGATAGCCCTTTTAGAAGAAAAAAGGACAGTTTCAATATTAGAAGAGGCTATCAGGGAGGTGAATTGATGATTTTACAAAAGTCTGTAGGAGAACTAATAAAATATGTCGATGAAAGAAATAAGGATGGACAAATTAGAAAATTTTACGGTATTAACATTAACAAGGAGTTTATGCCGACCGTTGCAAATGTTGATAATGTGGATGCTACAAAATATAAGGTGGTTAAAAAAAATCGTTTTGTGTTTAGTGGTATGCAGACAGGAAGAGATAAAACAATACGAATAGCTTTGTTTCAAGATGATGAACCTATAATTGTTTCACCAGCATATACAACATTTGAAATAAAAGATGAGAATATCATACTACCAGAATATTTCTTTATGTTATTTTTAAGTAATGAAAGTGACAGATATGGATGGTTTATAAGCGATAGCAGTGTTAGGGCAAATCTTGATCTAAGTAGATTTGAAGAAATAATTTTTCAAATCCCTCCTATTGAAATACAAAAAAAATATATAAAGATATATAGGGCTATCTATAGAGTTGAAGAATTAAATTTAAAAATCAAGGATATTTGCCCAGTTTTAATAAAAGGCTCACTTGAGGAGGTGGCTAAAAGTGAAAAAGTTTGATGAAGAGCAGCTAGAACTTGCAATAATAGATTTATTCACTAAGCAGGATTATATTCATCAAGAAGGGGAAGAGTTACATCGTAAATATGATGAGGTGATAATTGAAGAGGACTTATCTAGTTTTTTATCTTCAAAGTATGCTGAATTAACTAAAACAGAATTGGAGAAGACAATTAATAAAATTAAGCATATTTCCACCTACCCCCTTTATTCCTCTAATAGACAGGCATTCTTTTTAATAAACGAAGGCTTTGATTTAAGCCGGGATGATAACAATAAAATGCCATTACACATTGACTTTATTGATTTTGAAACTCCAACTAACAATATTTTTAAGGTTGTAAATCAAATTACTATCTCTGGAACAAGAGATCGTAGGCCAGATATGATAATCTTCATTAATGGAATTCCCATGGCGATTTTTGAATTTAAAACTGCTATTAGAGAAGATACAACTATTTATGATGCATGGGAACAAATTCATATGCGTTATAACAGGGATATACCTAACCTAACTAAATATTGCTTTTTATCTGTATTATCAGATGGTGCTAATACAAAAATGGGTAGTATTTTCACTCCGTATGAATATTATTACTCATGGAATAAAGCCAATGAAGAAGAAAAAGTTTCAAATGGAATTTCTGCCTTGCTTACCATGATAAAAGGAGTATTCACTAAAGAAAGGCTAATTAGTATATTGCGTGATTTTATCTACTATCCTGATGATGAAAGTAAAGAATTGGCCATTGTTACTAGGTATCCTCAATATTTTGCAGCCAATAAAATGCTAGAAAATATAAAGAGACATCTAAAACCAGAGGGTGATGGTAAGGGTGGTACATATTTTGGAGCAACAGGAAGTGGTAAAACTTATGCCATGCTATTCTTATCAAGAATGCTCGCAACTCATTATAGGGATGTTTTTGATGCTCCTACTATTATTATTATTGTAGATAGAGATGACTTAAATAAACAAACAAGCAAGCTATTTGAAGACTCAAAACAATATTTAAAAGATAAAAAAGTAATGTCTATACCTGATAGACAGGCTTTAAATGATGAACTTGCTAATAATCAAAGTGGGGGAGTTTATATAACCACTATTCAAAAATTTTGTGAGACTACAGGCTTGCTTTCTGAAAGAAATAATATTATTTGTATTTCAGATGAAGCTCATAGGTCACAGACTAATATTGGGTCAAAATTAAAATATACTGAAAAAGGTGTGGAAACTACTTATGGTTTTGCAAAATACCTAAGAGATAGCTTTCCAAACGCAACCTACGTTGGATTTACTGGAACACCAATAGATGAAACAATTCATGTTTTTGGTGAAATCGTTGATAGTTATACTATGAAAGAAAGTAGCGACGATGGAATTACAGTAAGAATCCAGTATGAGCCGAGATTGGCTAGGGTTATAGTATCTGAAGAGCAAGTAAAAGAAATAGATAAATATTACGAAGAGGTTATTAAGGAAGGCTCTAATCCAGAACAGGTAGAGACAAGTAAACGTGCAATGAGTAAATTGAGCAAAATACTTGGACATCCTGATAGGATAAGTAAGTTAGCCTACGATATTGTAGAGCATTACACAAAACTTTGCAGTGAAAAACCTAATATTGTACAGAAGGCAATGATTGTATGTGCTAATAGGACTTTGGCCTTTTTAGTTTATAAAAAGTTAGAAGAAATACAGCCAGATTGGTTTATTCCTAAGAAAACTGAAAGAAATGATTTAGACGAGATTCAATTAGAAAAACTAAAAGAGCTTAGCAAAGTGAATTTAGTTGCGACTCAAGGAAATAATGATCCACAAGAATTATTTGATTTATGTGGTAATAAAAGTCAACGTCAAATGTTAGACGAGCAATTTAAAAACAATGATTCCAATTTTAAAATTGCTATAGTAGTTGATATGTGGATTACTGGTTTCGACGTACCTTCTCTTGCCGTTATGTATATAGACAAGCCGTTACAGAAACATACTTTAATACAAACAATATCAAGAGTAAACAGGGTTTTTGAGGGAAAGGAAACTGGTCTTGTTGTGGACTATATTGGAATAAAGGAAGAAATGCTGAAGGCAGCAAAACAATATGGAAGCCCTCAAGAAAGCCCTATCGATGAATTAAATATTTCTTTAAGTATCTTTAGAAACCATTTATCTTTAATAGAGGATATGTTTATTCAATTTGATTCATCAAAATTTTTTAATGGTAATCCTATAGAGCGATTATTATGTCTAAACTTAGGCTCTGAGTTTATACAAACCTCAAAAGAGACAGAAATGGCATTTATGGATTTATCTAGAAAGATGAAGGCGGCTTATGAAGTATCTTATCCATCGGGACAACTTACAGATAAAGAAACAAATCAAGCTCAATTTTATTTGGCAATTCGTTCAATAATTTATAAGCAAACTAAAGGGAATGCTCCTGATGTCGAAATTATGAATAAGGTTGTTGAAAAAATGGTATACGATGCTATAACATCTACAGGGGTTGAAGATATAGTTAATAGGGGTACGGATGAGCTATTTGGTGAAGAGTTTCAAAAACAAGTAGATGAGATAGATATGCCTATATCAAAATTCAATGCCTTGCTAAAATTACTGCGAAAAACAATAAGCAAATACGGGGAAAATAATAAAGTTAAAGCTATAGAATTTTCTGAAAGACTAAAAAAAGTTGTTGAATCCTACAATAATCGTGATTCCCAAGTCTTTGTTAGTGAGGTTGTTTATGATTTTATTAACAGCTTGTCAGATGAATTACTAGAAATCTTGAAAGACCTTCAAGAGGATAAAATATCCTTTGAAAAGATGGGTATTTCCTATGAGGAAAAGGCTTTCTATGACATATTGATAAAGGTCAGAGATGATAACGATTTTATTTATGAAGATAGTAAGTGTCTAATTCTAGCTAAAGCTATTAAAGAATTGGTAGATGATAAATCTCAATATGCAGATTGGGCTAGTCGAGATGATATAAAAAATCAACTCAATATGGACTTGACTGTTTTATTATATAAACATGGTTATCCTCCAGAATGGGATGAGGAGATATTTGAAAAAGTAATGGAACAAGCAGAGAATTTCAAGAAAAACATACTCGATGATAGCAATGTATCCTCGATAAATAAGAAATTTAAATCAACTACTTCAATTAAATATTCGCTAAGAAGTAATATAGAAAATGATAATTTAAAAGTAGCAGAAACAAATGCTAATGCGGAAGAAGAGAAATAAAATGGTCAACATTTAGAAATAAAAAGGCCTAAAAATAAGGGAGGAAGATTATGAGTATTCAATCAGAGTTCAAGAAATTTAATGACAAGATAAGACTTGATTATGGAACCAATTCAGAACTTGCGGAGAAAAGAGATATTTTATTGGGAATTTTAGAAAAAGATGAAGATTTACCATCATTTAAGAAATTAGACCAGGGAAGCTATGCTATGCACACAGGAATAGAGCCAGGAGATGATAGAGAATACGATATTGACGTAGGTTTGAGATTTAATGTTAATAAATCTGAGTATGATCCTATGGATTTAAAGGAAGATATAGAAAAACTTTTAAAAAATCATACAGAATATGGTGCAGAAATAAAAAAACCTTGTGTAACAGTAACTTATAAAAAAGATGGAGAACCTTCCTATCATGTAGACCTAGTAGTATATGTTTATGAAGACAAAGAAAATACTGATAGTCAGATTTATATTGCAAAAGGAATTGAATGTAATAAAGATTCTCAGAAATGGGAGATAGCTGATCCTAAGGGATTGGTAGAGTATATAAATAATGGAGTAGAGAAGGGGAAACAAAGGGATCAATTTAGAAGGATATTAAGATATCTTAAAAGGTGGAAACATAGAAGATTTTCTGCACAAGGACACTCTGAACCACCAAGTATAGGGCTTAATTTAATTGCTCTAGATAATTTCATATATTATGAAGAAGATGACTTTAGTGCCTTAACTCATGTAGTAGATGCTATTGTTAATAAATTTGTCTTTGAAGGAATTGATAAAGATGGAGACTTTTTATATAGGATAAAGTTATTGTTGCCGATGGAACTTGCATTTGAACTAAATTCAGATGTTTTTGAAAAGATGAGTGATAGACAAATGACTGATTTTAAAGAAAAGGCAGAAAAGCTACAATCTGATTTAAATGATGTAGAGAATGAAACTGATGAACATGAAAAGTATAAAAAACTCCAAAAAATATTTGGAGAAGATTTTGAGGTTCCAGAAGAAGAAAAGACAGCAAAGAAACAATATAATTATATACCAAGTTCCAGTTCTTCTGGAATGGAGTAAATTGTATGGATTTGAATTTAATAAAAAATGATTTATTAGATAAACCTTACTTATCAGGTATTAAGATAAAGAATAATGAGAGTTATAAAAATCAAAACTATGATGTGAAGATTAAATGTGAGCTAAAGGTGGGGAATTCATGGTTTCCAATAATAATAGGAGTTCCTAATGATTGGGGACAGAATCTTGTTGATATTTACACTGCATTGGAGGAAATACCATATATTCCTCATATCGATAATAAAGGGAAACTTTGTCTATTTGATTTAGAAGGCTCTATTATAGAGAAGAATTTGCTGGGAATTCTGAATCAATGTATTTTGCGGGCACAATCAATAATTGAAGAGGGAATAAGTAAGGAAAACTGGAATGACTTTTTAGAAGAATTTGATTCTTATATATTACACTTACCAAGATGTAAAGGTGCTAAAGTAGTTATGCCAGATTCAGGATCCAGTAAAAAAATATCTTATTGTCCAACAAAAGAAATCAAGAAAGAAAGAAGAAAGAATGAGCCATATTCACAATATCTAAAAAGAACTGAAACAAATTATTATTTCGCAAGTATAAATACAAAGGACTTTAAAGAATGGGGGTATAAAAGCTCTGTTAAAAATGGATTGTATTTATATAGTGAAGCTGTAGATTTTATTTATCCACCTAGAATTGATAAGTCAATATCTGTAGAATATCTGAATGTAATCTTTCAAAATGTGAAAATTACATCAGATATAGCAAAAATTATAAGAAAATCTAAAGAGGAATTGTTTGTTATTTTTGAAATCAAACAACCTAATGGTATTTATAACAGTTTCGGTGTTATTATAAAAGCTCCATGTTTTAATATGGACTCTACCCTTGAATTAAAAGAAAAGACGGAAATAATTCCCTTGTATGTAGAAAGGTTAGATGAACGTAGCCTTTTAAACAGAACTTCTTTTGATGAAAATATTTTATCTAATAAAGAGTATCTTTTAATAGGATGTGGCTCAATAGGTGGATATGTGTTTAACAATTTGATGAAATCAGGCTGTAAAAATATTACCTTGATAGATCATGATAAACTGGAATCAGAGAATATTTATAGGCATTTACTTGGAAGAGATTATATTGGGGATTATAAAGTAGAGGCACTTAGAAAATTTGGAGAGAGAAGCTTACCTGGCTTGAAAATAAAAACTGTTGCTGAAAATATACAGGATGCAATTGATGATTGTGGTATAGATTTTAATGATTATGATTATGTAATTGCAGCAACAGGAAATGCAATTGTAAATATGTGGATAAATGATTATATAAATACTAATAGAATTAATACCCCTGTATTTTATATTTGGAATGAAACATTAGATATAGGTTCTCACGTAGCAATAATTCAATTTGATAAGGTAGGTTGCTATGAATGTATTTTTAAACGAGATGAGGTATTAGGGCTATATGATTCTACTTCATATTGTAAACCAGGACAAAGTGTTACAAAAAATGTATCTGGTTGTAGTGGCACCTTTATACCTTATGGTTCTCTTATATCTATTCAAAGTAGCGTATTATTTATTGATTTACTTAAAAAATTTGCCGAAGGAAGAATCGAAGAAAATATAGTAGTCTCAGAAAAAGGCGATGATTATTATTTTAAAAAATCGGGCTTTATTTTATCAGATAACTATAATAATCAAAAAGATAAAATTTCTACAATAAAAGGCAATGAATTTAAAAATATTTCTTGTAATGTGTGTGGTGGCAAATGTTGAAAATAAATTCAAATAATATAGAGATAAAGATTTGTTCTTCTGTTTTTCAAGTGATGAGAAAGTATATCCAGCTAGGGACTGGATCCTTAGAAGCAGGCGGTATTTTAATAGGCAAAGAAAATATATCAGATGATAATATTATTATTAGATATATTACTGAGCCTTATGCAAGCGATAAACGTAGATATAATAGATTTATTAGAAAAGATAAAAAACACATTGATATATTTAATGAGGTCTTTAATTCAAGCAATGAAATATATTGTTATATTGGGGAATGGCATACCCATAATGAAGATTTGCCTGATTACTCCAGATTAGACTTGAAAAACTGGAGGAAAATAATGAAAGAATCACCAGGAAATATAGAGCATTTTCATATTATAGTTGGTTGTAAAGCAATAAGAATTTGGAGATTTGGGAAATTATTAAAGAATCCTGATTTAATTAAAACAATATATTGGAAGGACGTGATGGATTTTGATAAAAAAGTTTATCGGTAAAATAATAGATAATGGAAGGGCAATATTTCAAATAATATTGCTTGTAATCTGTTTTTTATTTCCTAAACACGTAAATTTATCTGAGATAATAAGAACGTTATTTGGAGGTCAAAGTCCCGATTTTTCTACTGCTAAATACTATTATCTTATGCAATCTGGAAACTGGACAATGGGAATATTATTAGCAATAATTGTCTTGTTTAAATTTATTCGTAAAAGCAATGAGGATAAAATTTTATTTAACGGAAACATTTATCACGATTATCCATATATTTGGTTTTGGTTTTGCTCTAAAATTCTTGGATATAATAGTTGTAACTTAATATTAGTTCCAATTGCAATGCAATACAAACTTGTAATACGAGGAACATTTGAAAAATATCCAATTCCTGAGGAAAGTTTCCCAGAAAAGGATATGAATGTCGTAGTTAAATATGATAATAAGGATGCAGAAAATGCTAATGAGATTAATTTAATTTTAGAAGATACTTACCCCATAACCAAAAATCAAATTCCTGAACTTAAGAAACCCTTACGAACTATAATAATAAAGCATGATAGAAAAGATGATGTTTCTAGAATTTATAATATTAAATTTGTGAAAGAAATCTGTAAAGAAGCTAGAGCATTACCTGAAAAAGCCATTGTTAATATATACTCTACAACTAACCCAAGACATAATTATGAAATAGCCAAACAGGCTTTTTCCCTTGCCAATAGAGGTAATATAAAAGAGTTATATATATATCAACAAGAAAAAGGAAACGCACGTAAGTTTTCTGAAAGGAAGAAAATTTATAGATTTTTTGAAGAATAATATTTACTTTTTTCTGGTATTTCCTTAAAGTAGCCTAATAACCCAAAGAAACCTGTTAATCCAAACCACTTGGGATCTTTTGTATATAACGCTAGGGGTATACTCAAGAATCCCAATAGGCCTAAATAAGCAAGTTTATTTACTGCATATAACCTTTTTATCATAAATAACTCTCCTTTCGTTTCTGCATGTATTATATTATATTAGTACAATTCTAGATAAATGACATAATTAACCTATAATTTGTCTACAAATTCCTTGGCTTCTCTAAGCCCTATTCCTGTTTCATCTCTGAATAATAACTAGGCTTAAAATCGAACTCATCGTTCGACCTCTTTCCCCAAATAATTATCATAGTTTTTCTTATACTGATATAGCCTATCCTGCTCTTGGCGGGATTGATTGAGTTTCTCAATGAGAGACTCTTTTTTTGTATGAAGTTTTTCAAGATCTTCATATATTTTTTTGGTAGTAGGTAGAACGCTAGAGTCTTGAAAACTTTCAGCAATTGCCTTTTTATAAAGCATAAGTTGAGGACTATATTCATTAATAAAAACCTTGTCTTCAGGGTGTGCTTTAGCATATTTATGAATTTCTTTATACTGCTCTATAGTATAACGGTTTTCCATAATCTTCTTTTTAGCTTCTATAAGTCTCTCTATTTCTTTATTTTCTGTAAGAAGATTTTGAATTTCAGTAGCTTTTTCACGTATAGCCTTTTCTAGTTGTTCTCGTGTTTTAAAACCTTCATTTCTAACCTGGTTAATAGTATCTGCCATAGTAGACAGATTATGCTTTGTTGCCCAATATTTGTACCCAGGAGAGCTTTTAACCTTATCATTGGCACTTATATAAATGACATTATCTAAAGGCTTAAAAGGAGCTTTAGGACGCTTGTCCTTCATATCAACTTCTTCTAAGATACGTTCTTTTAATCTTTCCTCAGTATAATCTTCCCCTATCCTCATTGCCCTTGTAAAACGCTGTTGTCCATCTATTTTTTTGAAAGCAATATGTTTTCCATGATTGATTTCATATCCATATTGCTCCATAAGCTGGAGGAACTTTTCCCAATCTTTAGCTTTCTTAATTGCTCTATCTATATCAAATTGAAGCCTAGCCTTCCATGAGGTACCTTTCTTTCTCTCCTGATATTCCTTATAAGATTTACCTTTAGTTTTATATTTTTCCTTGTATTTCTCATAGTATTCATCTATAACTATTAGATTGTTTTCCTTGCATAGCTTGTCGCTTTGGTATCTTATCCTATGGTAACTTCGCTTGTTGGATTGATAGCATTTTCCTGTTTTCCAATTAACATTATTAAAAATAATATGGTTGTGAATATGGTTACGGTCTACATGGGTAGCTAGAACATATTCATATTCACCATTTAAAACTTCTTTGGCTAGGGCAAGCCCTATCTCATGTGCTTTCTCAGGGCTTACCTCTCCAGGAACGAAACTTTGTATTAGGTGTCTAGCTAAAACTGTTCCTCTAGTATCATTAGTTTCCCTAGTATTCATGAACTGTAAGTGGGCAGTTGCGGGGGAGCAGCCATCTGAACTTATCAATATCTGCTCATCGGTTTTATCATCGCTAGTAATATAATCAATAGCAAGATTGAGGGTGGATTTGATGGGGTGAATCTTTGTAATAGCCATATCAATCAGACCTATTCATATATTTTCTTGTTAGGATATTTTGAATTTTTATTATTTCCTTTGATATATCATCATTTTCTTTTTTTAGATCCTCAATATCTTCTCTATAGATTATTCCTGTACTATTTACCCTCTTTGCAATTTGATTAAGGTTGTTAGAGTTCTTCCCTATAAGAGTTTGTAGCCTTCTAAAAACACTCATATCAATTACAAATATAGGAGCTTCAAGGACACTTTTCCTTATAAAATGAGCCATTGATTTTGACTTACTCATTTCATGTTTTTTCTTAAAAAGTTCTTTTTCTTCTGTTGTCAGCTTAATTTCAAGACGTTCATTTCTAAATCTGTTTGTCATATGAATCCTCCCTTTCTTTTTTATTTAAACAGGGTATTAGGGGTGTCCCCTAAATCATTCCGATAGGAACAAGTAGAAAATTGAATAAAAAGAAGCGAGCCCAAAAGGGTCCGCTTCATCAATTTTCTCGTAAGTGTCCGTACACTTACTGTGCTTGCTATTAAAGTTATTTTAAAAGCAGGCATTAAGCTGAGTATTTAATTTATATATCAATAGTACCGCACTATGGAGAAAATGTCAGCGTGTTTTAGATGTTTTGCTTTAAGTTCATAAAATATCATTTAGGGATAAAGGTTTATTTTTCCAAAGACTAGGTTAGTGTATTAGTATTGACTAATGACTAAAATATTGATATTCTCTTTTTAAGATTTACTAATGGAGGAGTGTGAAAAATGAGCAAAAAAGTAAGTTTTTTTATAGACGAGGATGTATACGAAAAGTTTTTACTTGCTATGGACATTTCTAAAGAATCCGAAGAAGAAGCTATTGAAATGTCTATGAGATGGTACATAGCAAAGACTTTTGAAAAGGCTTCTCATGAATACAATCCTAAAAAGGTTTCTAAATCTCCTGAAGGTGTTAATGATTATTATGGGAAAGCTATTGGACGTATTCCTATTTGGGCATTAAAGCCGGAGCAGTATAATCATAAAATTATAAGAGCATATTTTACTGCTCTTGACATAGCAGGGTCAGCCACTATAAGTATGATGGAGCAATTATGTAGTGAAAAGGTTTACCTCGAATTATATGTACCTACTTTTAAAAATAATTACTCACAAATGAAGATAGATGGTGCAAAAAGTCATGGGAAAGTCTTTGAAGACGATGGAGAAAATGTATGGCTATGGAGTGAAATAGAAGATACTTTATTGAAACATAAATCAAGTTTTCATAGCGGGGAGGATAAGAATGAGTAGACTAGTTGATAGTAGTATAAGTATTTATGAAGCATTAGAAAATATAAAAAATGGCAAATATGTTATGCCTGCATTTCAAAGACAGTATGTATGGAGTATGGAACAAGTGGAAAAACTATGGGACTCTATTCTTTTAGACTATCCTATAGCTACTTTTTTATTTTGGCATGTTGATGATGATAATGTAACTTGGGATACATATTTTTGTAATTTTTTAAATGATGTTACATTTGATAATCGTAAACAGGCAGATACAGTTAATTATGAGTTAAGTAATATAAATGTTAATTTAACTGACACTGCAGTCCTTGATGGACAACAAAGATTGACTTCATTATTTTTATCTTTATATGGAGAAGCTTTTATAAGGCAAAAATATGCAAGGCGAAAAAGTAGTGGAGGTATTGTAACAAAACTACTGATTGAACTAAATAAAAACAAGATAACTGTTGATGAAGAAGAATACAATAGTAAAAAATTTGATATAAAATTCAGCGATAAAATTGGGAAGCAAAGTCCTACACAATTTGAGATAAAAAATATATTAGATGTAAAATTTCAAGATGAAAGAACTAGGGACAAGGCCATTGAAGATGCAATTTCTAATGTTCCAGCAGATAGTAAAAATTATGCCAGGAATATTTTAAATAAGCTTTATAATAAAGTGTTTGCAGAAAAACTAATTAGATATACTGAAATACATGACATGAAGCAGGATGATGCCTTGGAGATGTTCGTAAGGTTTAATAGTGGTGGTAAAGCTCTTCGTAAATCTGAAATAACCATGTCTATACTTGAAGCATATTGGCCAAGTGCAAAAACAGAATTCGGAAAATTACTTGTAGACTCCTATGAAAATTTTGGTACAGACTTTATAATTCGTTCCGCCCTTATGCTTTATGGAGATGTTGTAAAATCAAATATTAATAAGAATATAGCTGAAGAATTAAAAAATAATTGGAATGATTTTAAAAAGGCTTTGAAAAACTTAGAGAGCATATTAAAAGATATGAAGATAGGAGTAAGTAGATTCTCAGGTAGCTGGAACGTCTTATTACCGATTATATATTTTATTTATTATAATCCAGACTACAGAAATAATCTTGATGGTATTCGTGCTTATTTAACAAGAGCAGTTTTATTTACTTACTTCCAATCTGGAACGACAAGTAAATTACAACAAATGAAGAGCAGAATTAATGAAAATGAACATGAAATATCAGTTGAAATGCTTAACCAAATGAATGATCTTAGGGCTGACCTACGGACAGTAATTTATATAAATTATGTTTAGTTTCATTAATAATGATTATAAGGTTAATATTAACATTACAAATTAAGAAAACACTATCCTTGAAATGATAAATATATATTTAAATGAAATTTATGGAAACATATAAGGAGACTGAAACAAATTTTGTGTAAATAAATAACCACGAAAATAGAAAATGTAGATTTTAAACTCGAGCTATCAAGAATGAATAATTGATAGCTCGTTTACTATTAGATCCCAGTTTCTCTGTCTTTGAGTCCATTTTTTAGCAGCATTTTCTGTAGCTAAATATAATGCTTTCACCAACGACGTATCTGTTGGAAATACTGGTTTTCCTTTTGTTACTTTTCTATACTGTCTATTAAGATTTTCGATTATATTTGTTGTATACATAATTCGTCTGATATTTTCTGAATAACTGAAAAACGGAGAAAGTACATGCCAGTTATCTTTCCATGATTTAACACAACTCGGATATTTAGAGCCCCATTTTTCCTCAAATTCAACTAACATTTCATATGCAGATTCTTCATTAGGTGATTGGTAAACTGCCTTTAAATCTATCATCAGTTCTTTTTTATCTTTATAATTAACAAAACGTGTAGAGTAGCGTATTTGATGAATTATACATCTTTGAACAACTGATGTCGGGTAAGTAGCTTTTATGGCTTGTTCAAATCCAGGCAAACCATCTACGCTGAATATTGTTACTTCTTGTACACCTCTATTTTTAAGATCAGTCAATACTTTTAACCAAAACTTACTTGTTTCATTTTCACCAATCCATATGCCAAGAACATCTTTTTTTCCATCCATATTTATTCCTACTACAACATACGCAGCTTTAGAAACTATGCGGTTATTGTGCTTAACTTTATAATGAATTGCATCCATAAATATGAATGGATATTTTGATTCTAGAGGTCTGTGTTGCCATTCTTCTATCATTGGAATTATTTTATCTGTCATTCTTGATATGCTTTGAGCGGATAATGGCATACCATATATATCTTCAATATGAGCAGAGATATCACGTTGTGACATTCCTTTACCATACATAGAAATTACTTTATCTTCTATTGCAGATAAATCTGATGAGTTTTTAGGAACTATTTGTGGTTCAAAATCTCCATTTCTATCTCTTGGTATTTCTAAGTTTAATTCCCCTAGATCTGTTCTGACACGTTTATTAGACTTACCATTTCGATAATTACTACTATCCCCATCTCTACTATATTTATCATAGCCTAGCTGTTCATCTAGTTCTGCTTCAAGAAGAGTTTCTACACCTGACTTAAGCATTTCCTTTAGTACACTTTGGAGATCTGCTACATCTGTTATATTTTTTTCCGCCATTAATGATTTTGTTAACTCTGTTATTTTCGTTTTCTTTTTTGTCATAAAAAAATCCTCCACTCGTAATTAATTTTATATCATTAACTACTTCCGTGGAAGATTTTTTATTTTTACACTAAATTTGTTTCAGTACCCATATAAGATTAAAGTTCTCCTGTTATGTATCAATAAATGTTAAATTTTTCTATAATATTTATATATCATAAAGTACTAAATCAAATTTAAGCTTGTACTTTTTAATATCAGAATCATAACATCTATTGAACCATTTTATGCCACAACTAAACAAGCTATATATTCTAATCATTTTGTTTTTTAATTTCTTTGTAGCTCCTATAATTTTGCTTTTCTTATTCTTAGAGCAATCTGCTCCTAATATTATCATCCATGTATAGGCTATGCATAAGGATAAATATAGATTTTCAAAATACACAATGTCTTCTGTCCATGTGCCTTCCATATGAAATCCATTTGATTTTAAATCTCTAAACATTTCTTCTATAATAAATCTTTTTTTATATTCTCTAACAGCTTCTTTACTATCCATATTAGTTACTAGATACCAAGTATCTTCTGATTCTTCAGCTTTACATACTGCTAGATTACATTTATATTTTTCAGCACTTAACAAAACCCCATTGAATTTCTTCACACCTTTTTTTATAGGGATTATATCTCTTAGGTACTTAATTTTCTTTTTGCCTTCTATTGTTACAAGCATATCATTGGTAGATCTTATGCAATATTGCCAGCCAAGTCTATCTATGAATTTAAATAAATCTATACTTTTAAAACCTCTATCTGCTAATAATATAACTTTATAATCATAAGAATTAAAAATTTCATTAAGTTCTGTTATCCCTTGTTTTATATGCTCAAAACTCTTATTACCTTTCTCATTATACTCAAATATTTTATACCATAATGGTATTGCTCTTTTGCCCACTTTCAATGAAAACTTCAATATTAAAAATCTATCATCAAGTGTTGTATGGTCAAATATTATAATTAATTTATTATTGTTACTTCGCTTTACATATTTTTTTATAACTTCTTCAATAAAAAAACTATATAAATAATCTGGATTTATTGGTGAATTTTTAAAAAATCGATATATTCTCTTTATCTTACTTTCCTCAGTTGCATCTGTGAAATCATCCTTTAATTTTTCGGATATATCTGAGATTACAACTGACTTTGATAAAATTATTCCTATGATTATATAAATAAGATTTTTCAATCTTTTGGTTGTTATGGGTAGAATCTCATATAGTATTTTTTCTAATTCTGTTGTAATATATTCTTGATTGTTTAGCATAGCCAATTCCTCCTGTTTTATAAGTTTGTTTTGGTATAACAACTTATATTTTAGGGCTTGGCTATGTTTTTTTCTATACTTTTTTATTGGTAATTTCACCTTAAATATTTAACTTTAACCTGAGTTACCTATGTTACCTTTTTTACTGTCCGTAGGTCAGGATCTTAGGGTAACAGATGGAAAGATTGAAGACATTTTAAATGAAGAAAAAGGTAGCAGAGTTGCTGGAGAAGCTTTATACTTTCTGAGTTTAGATTGGAGAAATAGCCATTTTAAATACGAACAAGATCACCTTCACCCTTTTGAAAAATTTGATGGTAATAAACCTATTGCAGTATCTATGGAAGACTGGAGAAACTGGAGAGGAAATCGTAATAGATTGGCAAACTTACACTCCTTAGAAGGTAGAAGCAATGCTAGCAAAAGTGATATGAGACTTGTAGATTATTATAATGATATGAATGATTCTCAAAAAGAAGAATTTAGAAGACAAGCATTTATCCCTGAAGATGTATCACTAGAATTAGAAAACTTTAATGAATTTTATGAAAAAAGAAAAGAGATATTAACTGTGAAGATAAGGCAATTGTTAGGGTAAAATTATCATAAGTAGCTTTTGTTGGGGGTGAGATGATTGAAAGATATGAAAGAAGTTCATAACTTTGCAGTAAAATGGCTTGATAAATTTAGGAATCAAGAAATTGATTATATAGAATTAGTAGACCATTATCTGGCCGATGATTGTGACGCACTTGGCTTTGAAATGGATAGTGGAGAAGAATTTTCTAAAAGATATGGAAGTGCCGTTTGTGACTATAAAGAACTCAAAAAAATTATAGATTATGTAAATGATATTGAACTACTAGGTTCTGTTATTTATTCAAGATGGAGATATTTTAATCATTGGGCATACGATGGAGAAGAAATTTTAGAAGATAGAAATCGTTCTTGGTTTATTCTAGCTTTAAAACGATTGCTTGTATTATCTGCTGAAAATAATGCTATGTTTAAAGGTATACCAAAGACCATTCATATTGTATCTAATAATATTTGCTATGGTCCAAGTCCAGATCCTACAGATGAGATAGAACAACACCTTACAATCAGTACTGAAGGACAAGTAAAATTTTCATCATTTAACTTTGGTTACGGAATGGAAAAATATGAAAAAGGAAGAAGCAAAGAGTTTAATATAGGAAAGCCAGTAGCTGAAAAAATATTAAATGCGGTAGGTGAATATTTCAGTAATGAATATATTGAAATCTTTGCTACAGATATTGGCGATTGGAAGATGGAGATAATCAATACAGATGGAGAGAGCTACCACTTCAGAGGTTCACTTTGTGCAGATTTTGAAATTGATGGGATAGACTTATCTAATCTAATTCGTGATGGAATAGGTATAAAAAATTTATATATATTTGATGGGAACAATAAGCCGGATAAGGTGAATAAAATCACTATTGAATATAATAGAGTAACAAAAATAAAACCTAAAGAATTAATAAGTGAATCAGTAGAATATGTAACTTGGGATTATAAGGAAAGTTTAACAATTGATAGGGAGACTGAAACAATTGAACATATACAAAATATTGGGTCTGGATGTATTGTTTCAAGAAAATTTCAAGTTCAAGGAGGGGTAGAGAATCTTCTCGATGATTTAGATGGAGATAGTTTGTTTGAATATATTGAGGGAAATCCTTCAGATGTTATTGAAAATCCAAGGGAAATAAAAGGTTATAAGATTACTATAGAACTAGAAAAAGATGGTCAGCGAATAATTATGGGATCATTTGACAAAAAGGGATTGCCTGAAGATTGGGAAGAATTTGCAGAAACTATTTTAGATTTTATTTTATTTTATGGACTCGGGGAAATCCTTGATCCATCTGTTTATAATTTGATAAAAAGACGAAAAGGTGAATACATATATTGCAGCGTTAGCTTTGACGATAGTTATAAAACTTATTACTATTTAACAGATGATGATAGCATTGAAGTTGGAGATCTAGTTATGGTTCCTGCTGGAAGAGATAATCATCTAGCTATGGTAGAAGTTGTAAACATTGAATATTTCCAAGAGGAAAATGCACCATTGGCCATTAGTAAAACAAAGAAGATTGTTAGAAAATGTACGGAGGAAGATTTTGAATAGTTGTCTATTGTTTTGGAGGATGAAATTAGGGCACAAAACCATTACAAGATGCTAACTGAAAAATCAGAAGATCCAAAGGTAAAAAAAGTTCTTCGAACAATTAAGAATAGATGAAGAAAATCATGAGAAAATACTAAGGAGTCTATATGAAGCCTTTCAAAAAATGATGGATGCTTCAATATAAAACGGTCTATAACATTTAGATAAAACCAAGGTAGAAGAAAATACTACCTTGGTTTTATTAAAAAATAAGGATTATACCAATCTGGTATATAAATAGGTTTGAGTCTCAAGTATCACAACTCTCTCTACTTATATTATACCATCATTTATATAGTATTTATAGACTACTTTTTTTACGATTTCTATACTATAATATTTTACATAAATCTAAAAAAGAGGTGGATCAATTTGAACAACAAATATGAGGTCTTAGATAATGGGCCATTCTTCCATGGTACTAAAGCAGAATTAAAAATTGGAGATTTGTTAAAGCCACAATACTTATCAAATTACCAAGATAAAAAGTCCAACTATATATATTTTACTGCAACATTAGATGCTGCTAAATGGGGTGCTGAATTGGCAACATCTAAATCGAAGGAAAGAATATATATTGTAGAACCCTTAGGGGATTTTGAAAATGATCCAAACTTGACGAATAAAAAATTTCATGGAAACCCTACACGTTCTTATAGGTCGAGGTCTCCCTTAAAAATAATAGCTGAATTAGGTTTATGGGAAAGACATTCCGATGAAGAAATAAATCATATGCTCACATCTTTAAAAAAATTGCGAGAAGAAGGAAAAGCTGTAATATACGATTAATCCTGAGAGGAGCTTTACAACTGAGCACGATTGCAGAGTAAGTAGTCGCTTCTGATTTTGGAAAATCCGGATAACCAGCTACTTTAAAAGATTACAACTATTTCTCTTTTATATTGATATTATCAAATAAGAGAAATAGTCCATACTTCAATTGCGCATTTTTCATGCTATGTGTAGAAATTTAAATAATAGAATTGGAGAAATTATCATGGAAATAAGTACTATAAAGGAAGAGGATAAAGAAATCGCTATAATAAAGGATAACGATATATTAATAACAGATGTACAGTCAGCTTTGGATTTAATAGCAACAGTAAGTTTTGAAACTGGTTGTTATCGTTTAATTTTAAATAAGTCAGCAATATGTGAAGAGTTCTTTGACTTAAAAACAAAGCTTGCAGGAGACATATTACAAAAGTTTGTTAACTATCATGTGAAGATAGCTATTGTTGGTGATTTTTCTGTGTATACAAGCAAAAGTTTGAGGGATTTCATTTATGAGAGTAACAAAGGGAAAACTATATTTTTCTTACAAGATGAAAAACAGGCTATTGAAAAGTTGAGTTAGTGTAACCTCATTGTTATAACCAGGTAAGGCGGAGAAAGTGCAGGCGGTTATAAAGCACTTTGCTGAAGATTTCAGAAATAAATCTTGTAATATTTTTATTTTTATGCTATAGTATTTGTATATTTTGATTAAGGAGGACATATATCTATGTATTCAGTACGTTTAAGATAAGTAGGCAATAAAAAAAGTGGTGAAAACTTCCGTGATTACGGGCTTTTTTGTTGTGCTTATTTTACGTATTATGACATGGATAGGGGTGAAGTGTAGCTGTTTGAAGCTATACGTTTTTTCTCTATGTCTTTTTAACGTTGATATGCAGACTAAAGATCCCATTGTGGATTTTAGCCTGCATTTTTTATTGCCTAAAATAGTTATAGCTTAAATTAAGTTTTGAATTATAAGAATTATTTTAGAAAAATGTAGGAGAAGATAAAATGGGAAAATATAAATGGAAACAGAAATTTTTTACAATATACGCAGGCCAGGCAGTTTCACTTATTACAAGTGCTATATTGCAAATGGCGATTATCTTTTATATTACAGAAAAAACGGGGTCTGCCATGGTATTATCAATAGCTTCATTGATTGGTTTTCTACCATATGCAGTCTTAGGGCCTACTATCGGTGTTTTAGTTGACCGTTATAATAGAAAGGCAATTATGATTATAGCTGATTTAATTATTGCTATAGTAGGTGCAGTATTAGCCTTTATTGCATTATATATAGAAATTCCAATTTGGATGATTATGGTGGTGCTTTTTATTCGAAGTGTTGGGACAGCTTTTCATTCCCCAGCATTAAGTGCTGTAACACCACTTATAGTACCAGAGAGTCAGTTAACTAAATGTGCGGGTTACAGCCAGTCCCTGCAATCCATAAGCTATATTATTAGCCCAGCGGCAGCAGCATTCTTATATTCTATTTGGGAATTAAATATGATTATAGGAATAGACATATTTGGTGCCATAGTTGCTAGTACTACATTGGCATTTATAAAAATTCCTAAGCTTGATGCAGAAAAGCAAGAACTAAATCCAAGTTTTATAAAAGATATGAAAGATGGATTTTATATTTTGAAAGAAAATAAGGGACTATTCACTTTGTTACTAATGGGTACTTTATATATGTTTGTTTATATGCCGATCAATGCACTTTACCCACTAATTAGCATGGAATACTTTAAAGGAACACCTATGCATGTATCTATTACAGAAATAGCCTACGCATCAGGCATGCTCATAGGTGGTATGATATTGGGGCTATTTGGTAGCTATAAAAAGCGTATCATATTAATAACGGCATCTATTTTTATGATGGGAGCTAGTTTGACTATTTCAGGATTACTTCCTCCAAGTGACTTTGTCATATTTGCTTTATGTTGTGCAATTATGGGATTTTCAGTTCCATTTTATAGTGGTGTTCAAACAGCTCTTTTTCAAGAGAAGATAAAGCCTGAATATTTAGGACGTGTATTTTCTTTGACAGGTAGCATTATGTCTCTAGCTATGCCTGTTGGGTTAATTTTATCTGGATTATTTGCGGATAGAATTGGCGTAAATAATTGGTTCTTAATATCTGGAATCTTAATTATAGTAATTGCAATAATTTGTCCATTCATTCCAGTAATTAAGGGTTTAGATGAAAAATAAAAGAAGGAAATAAAAAATATGAGGAGGTACACTTATGTATTATATATTTATGTAATTCTTCCTGCTTAAATCGCAGGGTTTTTCCTGCGAATAGGTATGAGAACATGCGATTTTAGACAGGAGGAAAGAAAAATGGAATTATTAATAAAAGCGAAAGATATATTTGTAGAATATGTAGGACGTGATATTTTAGATATTGATGAATTGGAGTTATATAGTTATGATCGTATTGGATTAGTCGGAGCAAATGGTACAGGTAAAAGTACCTTATTAAAAGTATTATTGGGAGAATTAACTCCACCTGGATGCAAGCTTAACCGTATAGGGGAATTTGCATATATCCCCCAGTTAGACGAAATAGTTATGCAAGAGGTTAAAGACTTTTCAGTAATAGGAAAGTTAGGTGTTAGGGATTTAGATAGGAAGATAATGAGTGGTGGCGAAGAGACCAGGCTAAAAATAGCACAAGCCCTTTCAGGCCATGTGCATGGTATTTTTGCTGATGAGCCAACGAGCCATTTAGACCGTCAGGGAATTGACTTTTTAATCGGGCAGCTAAAGTATTTTTATGGTGCACTACTCATTGTTAGCCACGATCGTTATTTTCTTGATCAGGTTGTTGATAAGATATGGGAGCTAAAGGATGGGAATATCACAGAGTATTGGGGAAACTATTCTGATTACCTTCGTCAGAAAGAGAAAGAATATAAAAACCAGGCCACAAAATATAAGCAATTTATCGCTGAGAAAGAGAGATTGGAAAAAGCTGCAGAAGAAAAACGAAACCAAGCAAATAAAATGAGCCAGAAGACAAAGGGTGCAGCTAAGAAAGATAAATCCAAAAGTGGTGGACGTTTAGCACATGAGAAAACTATAGGAAGCAAGCAAAAAACATTGCATAATGCTGCTAAGTCCATTGAGCAAAGAATTGAAGATTTGGGAGAAATAGAAGCCCCAGAAAACATCAGCACTATTCGTTTTAGACAGAGCAAGGCACTTGAACTTCATAACCCCTACCCTATTATTGGAGAAGAAGTGAATAAGAACTTTGGGGATAATGTGCTATTTAAGAAAGCTTCCTTCCAAATTCCTCTCGGGGCAAAGGTTGCTCTAGTTGGCGATAACGGTAGTGGAAAAACAACTTTAATTGAAATGATATTAAACCATGAAGAGGGAATATCAATCTCCCCTAAGGCAGAAATAGGCTACTTTGCCCAAAATGGGTACAAATATAACCATAATCAAAAGGTTATGGAATTTATGCAGGAGGATTGTGATTACAACATTGCTGAAATCCGCTCTGTACTCGCTTCCATGGGAATTACACATAGGGATATTAATAAAGAACTATCTGTTTTAAGTGGTGGTGAAATTATTAAATTGCTACTAGCTAAAATGCTTATGGGTAAGTTTAATATATTATTAATGGATGAACCAAGTAATTTTCTTGATATACCCAGCTTGGAGGCGCTGGAAATGTTAATGAAAGAGTACACTGGGACGATTATATTTATTAGCCATGATAAAAAGCTAGTGGATAATGTAGCGGATGTGATTTATGAAATTAAAGATAGGAAAATAAATTGGTTGTAATTAGTTCAATATTAATAAAGTAATTTTGAAACAAGGAGTGAACATTATGTTTGGACCAGATAAGAATAAGCTATATCCGAATGAAAATATAAAAACTGTTTGCTATATAAGGAATCTACCTAAAAGACCAAATGTTGAGATCGGTGAATACACTTATTACAGCGATAATAATAAATCTCCTGAGAGATTTTATGATAACATAGAGCACCACTATGAATTTTTAGGGGATAAACTCATTATAGGCAAGTTCTGTGCAATTGCAGAGGGTGTTAAGTTTATCATGAATGGAGCAAATCACAGAATGGATGGAATTACAACCTATCCCTTTAATATCTTTGGCTGTGGGTGGGAAAAGGTAACTCCTACAATAGAACTGCTCCCTTTTAAGGGTGATACAGTGATTGGAAATGATGTGTGGATAGGTCAAAATGTTACTATTATGCCTGGTGTTAAAGTTGGAGATGGTGCAATTATTGCTGCTAACTCAACTGTAGTAAAAAGTATTGAACCGTATACAATTTATGGTGGTAACCCAGCCAAATTTATCAAGAAACGGTTTAGTGATGAAAAGACTCAATTTTTGCTAAAGCTTCAATGGTGGAACTGGGACGAAGAGAAGATATTTAATAATCTTGAAAAGCTAACATCGAAAGCTGAGTTAGATGAATTAATGGAAAATAATAAATAAGGTTATAAAGGGGGATTTTATGAATAAAAAAGAAATTGTAACTAAGGAAAATCTAATAGAAGTATTGGATTTATTAGATAGTATGGAAATGAAATATTGGATAGATGGCGGCTGGGGAGTAGATATTTTACTCGGAAAACAAAACAGAGAACATCGAGATATTGACGTTGATTTTGATGGAGAGTTTACGAAAGCTCTATTATATAAACTGAAAGAAAAAGGTTATGAGATTGTAGTTGATTGGAGTCCTTCTCGTATTGAGTTATACCATCCTGGATTGGGATATATAGATATACATCCTTTAATATTAAATAAAGATGGAAGTGCCAGACAGGCTGATCCACAAGGTGGCTGGTATGAGTTTGAAGCAAAATGGTTTTCCACTGCGGTGTTTGAAGGCCGGGTTATTCCATGTATTTCTGCTGAAGCTCAAAAATTATTTCATAGTGGATACGAGCTTCGAGAAGTTGATAAAATGGATATGAAAAATCTTGATAGCCTCATTTCAAAATAGTGTATTATAGATTAATAAAATATTTTATAAGGAGAATTAAAATGGATTTATTAGAATTAATTATAGAGTATCATAAAGATAACGAACGGCAGGGACCGGGCAGCGAAGAAGCAACACTAAAAGCGCTGGGCTATCTTCCTTATTTGAATGAAAAAATTAAAATATTAGACGTCGGCTGCGGAACTGGTGGGCAGACAATAACCCTTGCAAAAAACACAGGTGCACAAATTACAGCTGTCGATATGTTTCCGCAGTTTTTAGAAATGCTTATGAAAAAATCCAAAGTGAATAACCTTACTAACCGTATTGTAGCTAAAGAAATGCTGATGGAAAGCTTAACCTTTAAGGAAAGTTCTTTTGATGTAATATGGTCGGAGGGGGCTATCTACAACATCGGTTTTGAAAAGGGGCTGTCGCTGTGGAGAAAATATTTGAAGGATAACGGTTATATCGCTGTTTCTGAAATCTCATGGTTAACCGATACAAGACCAGACGAAATCGTGCAGTACTGGGTTAATGCGTATCCAGAGATTGATACAATCGAGAATAAGCTATCAGTTATTAACAAATGCGGATATACTTCTGTGGCCCATTTTGTGTTGGATGATAAATGTTGGTTAGATAACTATTATCAACCGATACTGGAAAGGTCGGAAGCATTCATGAAAAAATATGATTATACTGATGAGGTTAAAGAATTCGTTGAAGCAGGTAAAATTGAAGCCGACATGTATAATAGGTTTAAGGATTATTACAGCTATGTATTTTATATCGCAAAGAAACCAGTAACTTAAGTGCAAGCATAGCAAATGAGTACAATAAATTCCATTTGGAATCGATTTTTATGTTCTGGATTTTATCGACAAAACTGTGCACAGATTGTCGGATGGGTAAGCGCATCCTTTGATAATATTGTTGGTGAAAGGAGGTTGTTTGATGGATTCGTTAAGTAGTATGAATAAAGCATTGCTATTTATTGAAGAGCGCCTAACGGAGGATATTGATTATGGTGAAGTATCTAGAATTGCTTGCTGCTCAGAGTATCATTTTAAACGGATGTTTTCTTTTTTATCAGGAATTGGTTTATCAGAATATATTCGAAGAAGAAGACTAACGCTGGCTGCTCTTGATTTGAAAGATAAGGATTTAAGAATAATTGATGTTGCTGTCAAATACGGTTATAATTCAGCCGATTCATTTTCCCGTGCTTTTCATTCTATGCATGGCATTCTCCCTTCTGAAGCAAGAAGTGAGAACACACAGCTAAAAGCTTATCCTAGAATGACCTTTCAATTATCAATTAAAGGAGGATGTGAAATGAAATATCGTATCGTTGAAAAAGAGCCATTTAGATTAATCGGATTTAAGAAGAGAGTTCCAATTATATTTGAAGGTGTCAATCCAGAGATTGCAAAAATGACAGAACTTATAACCCCTGAGGTCATTAAACAATTAAAAGCAATTTCAAATGTAGAGCCAATAGGCATCATTAGTGCATCTACTAACTTCTCGGAAGGAAGAATGGAAGAAAAGGGTGAACTGGATCATTACATTGGTGTAGCAACATCAAGTGCAGAAATAGCAGATTTTGATGTATTAGAAATTGATGCTAGTGACTGGGCAGTATTTGAATCCATAGGGCCATTCCCAGAGACGCTTCAAAATGTATGGGGTAGGATATACTCAGAGTGGTTTCCATCTTCAGGTTATGAGGCAGCTGAAGGTCCTGAAATTTTATGGAATGAGCACCCAGATACTGAAAATCCAAAGTATAGAAGTGAAATCTGGATTCCGGTAAAGAAAAAAGATGAATAAGTAAATAAATTATTATGATTAAGAGCACTCCAATTGGAGTGCTCTTTCATAAATCGCACAACAGAGTTATCTCATAATCAAAAATTAATTGAATGGGAGAACTCTGATGAAACTAGAGTATATCAATTTTTGTCAGTGAACTTATACCTTTTAATAAAATAATATAATCCAACGATACAGACTATTAAACCTGTTAATGCAGGTTTTAGAATAGACATGCCTGCATCACCACCAAATGCAATACTCCAAATAAATTTTAAAACAGCTGCTCCTATGACAACACCTAATAGCCATTTCCAGTTTCTTTTCCATGCTGCCATAATAAGCATGATGAAAAATAGGGGTACTGCTAAACTCATTATTATTTTTGGTGCGGTCCATGTGCCCTTTAGATACTCCATTTCAAAAGCCAAAAATGATAGAACCTGAGAACTACTATTTGTAGGTACAGGAAACCAGAACATACTTGTAAATAGAGCAAATATTGAAGCAAATATACCTGTATAACTTTTCTTAAATGCAAACACCACCATTGGTATAATAAATAATAGTCTAATATACCAGCTTAATATATTGTGGTGTCTTTCAAATGCCCAATTAAAAAAAACATCATTAGACAAAAATAATATGATGAATACAATGGTAGCAATTGCAAATAACATTCCCAATATAAAATCTAATTTTTTACTCATGGTAAACCCTCCTTATACTTTGTTCAAATCTTGTTTTGAATTCCATTAAATATAATATTTAAGAGAGAATCTACAAAATTATTTACATCCTCTTCACAATCCTCATATCTGACATTCCCAAACTTATTTAACATATATTCATTAACTGAATTATTCATAGATTGAAGTAGTATGCTTAATGCTAAGGAATCAACTGTATTGTCTATTTCACCTTTAGATTTCGCTTGACCTATCATTTGTATAAATAGGATTTCTGATTGTTTGTCCCCTTCTTTAATAGCGGATGATTTAGCCAATTGATTATTTTCTTTGGAAAATTGTTCTCCTAAGGCAGCATATTGAGGATAATCTTTTGCAAATTCAATACCCTTGAGAAAAAGTAAACGAAATTGTTCTAATAATGATAAGGTATCAAATTCTGTTAAAACACTAGAGAAAAATTTAATCTTTTTTTCAATAGCCAGAGTCATTATATAAACATATAAATCCATCTTATCTGTAAAATACTGATAAAAGCTTCCTTTAGCAATGTTTGACTTCTTGCATATTTGGTTGATACTGGCTGTATCATAGCTAGCTGAAGAAAATTCATCTAGAGCGGCAGCGATTATTAAAATTTTTTTATCATCTGGTAAATTAAAAAATGTTGCTTGTGGCATGGTATCACCCTTTCAACAATTAGTGACCAGGTGGTCATGTTATATTAATATTATATGACTATGTGGTCATGTTGTCAAGTATATTTGACTGCAGAAGGTTCGCGAGATGGTTCAAGACATTGGATAATATACAGGGATCCTGAAATTATAAGTGAAAATCTTGTTAACGCTATAATAATTCAACATGTTAAGGATTGATTATTGCCTGCTATTGTAATATTATTACATCATAGTGTACTAATATATTGGTTAGAAATAATGAGGTAGGAAAATCTACAATTTAGAAGCTATACATTAGCACTTAGGAGAATACAAGGCTTTGGGGCTTATAAAGATATTAAAATATTATTACTTCTAAATATTTCCTCTTTCATATCAAATACAAAAAGCGACTACCATAAGAAATTTATTCTTAATTAGTCGCTTTTTCTACCTAACTTTATTAAAACTCTTCAAGTTTATTCATTCTGTATCTCCATATAGGAAGTGTAATTAGTCCAAAGATCATATACTTAAAGAAAAGACTGAGCATATGATTCTGTGACAAAATAATATCTCCATTAAAAGTAAAGCCATGAATAAATATCTGAATTACAGGACTTAGTAGCCCAATTGCAAAGGGGACAGCTATAGATACCCCTACAAATGCAATAAAAAGGTTAAGTGCATTGCTTACCATAGGGAAGGTATCGTTGATAAATAAAATTAAAAGTCCATATATAATTATTGCAAGGATTCCAGCACCTGCGTCAAGAAGATATTGCATTTTACCATCAACAAGTTTTACTGTTACATTAGGATGGAAGAAGTATATTGAATAAAAAATTATAACAAAAAAGTCAATTCCAAAAGCCAAGGTCTTAAAAGAAAACAAGCTAATATTTTTATAAAGTTTTATAAAAAGAACGGCTATTGTTAAACATATTCCTATAAATAATCCTATAAGCATATTGACCTCCTAAAATTGATATTTGTATTTTCTGTATTATCTTATAAATAAATTATACCACTTAGCTGGGGCTGGCTGCCAGACCTAAATTAAAAATATTATAAAGCTTATTTTCTGTAAAAGAACCCTTGCAAAAATCTTAAATCAGTAATATAATAGTAATCACCAACAGTTCGTTGGTGATTGGAGGAGTGTGTGTATGGTAGATAATATTATTAAATCAGTAGCAGAGAAATTATCCTCTCTGTCTTATATAGAAGGTATTGTTTTAGGTGGTTCACGTGCAAGCGGCACCCATACAGAGGATTCGGATATAGATATCGGCATCTATTACAATTCAGAATCATTTGACATAAATACTATTAATCAATTCGCTACAAAGCTGGATGATGAGCATAGAAATAACCTTGTTGTACCTCCCGGAGCATGGGGTGATTGGATTAATGGCGGCGGATGGTTAGTCATAAACGGGTATCATGTGGATTTAATTTTACGTGATATTAAACGTGTGGAACAAATAATGAAAGATACAGAGCACGGAATTGTTACTGCCAATTATCAGACTGGGCATCCCCATGGTTATATTAGTGCAATGTATCGAGGAGAATTAGCGATTAGCAAAATACTATATGCTAAGAATGAAAGCTTATGCGAATTAAAAAAACAGGCAGAAACTTATCCCAATGCTTTGCAGAAAAGTTTAGTTAACTTCTTTATGTTTGAAGCAGGGTTCTCTTTAATGTTTGTAAAAGCAAATTCGGGAACAGACGATAAATATTATATTGCGGGTCATGTTTTTCGTATAGTTTCATGTTTAAATCAAGTGTTATTTGCATGTAATAATGCTTATTGTATCAACGAAAAGAAAGCTATAAAACTGCTTGAAACTTTTGAACATAAACCTGAAAAATATACCAAGAAGGTAAATCATATTTTTGAAGTACTCGGTATCTCACTTTTTGAATGCTACGATATGATCGAGAAGCTTTATAATGAAGTGAATGAAATTGTATCGGAGATAAATAATTTTTTAAACGAGGAGAGTTCAGATGAAAGAAAACAAATATGATGATAATATATTTTTTCAAAAATACAGTCAAATGAGTCGCTCGCAGAAAGGACTGGCTGGTGCGGGAGAATGGGAGACTTTGAAAAAGATGCTACCTGATTTTAAGGGTAAGCGTGTGCTTGATTTAGGATGCGGCTATGGATGGCACTGTATATATGCGATGGAAAACGGTGCTTCCTCTGTAGTAGGTGTTGATATTTCTCATAAAATGCTCGAAGTAGCAAAAGGAAAAACCCATTTTCCACAGATTGAATATGAATGCTGTGCCATAGAAGATGTGGATTTCCCAGAGGAGAGCTTTGATGTAATACTAAGTTCGCTTGCGTTTCATTATGTAGCAGACTATGAGAATTTAATAAAAAAGATATATAGGATGCTGAAGGCTAGTGGCAATTTAGTTTTTACAGTTGAACATCCTGTTTTTACTGCTCATGGAACACAAGACTGGTATTATAACGAAAAAGGAGAAATACTGCATTTCCCGGTGGACAATTATTATTATGAGGGCAAACGGACAGCTATGTTTTTGGAAGAAAAGGTTACAAAATATCATAGAACACTGACCACATATCTAAATACACTGCTTTCAAATAGTTTTATAATAAATCAGATTGTGGAGCCACAGCCGCCAGAGAACATGATGGATATTCCGGGGATGGCTGATGAAATGCGACGCCCAATGATGCTGATTGTATCGGCAAAAAAGAAGATGTAATAATATAGAAAAAATAAACGAGGGGTATGTAAATGAGAAAAGAACAGGAAATGATGAATATAATACTTTCCATAGCAAAACAGGACGATCGTATTAGAATTGTTACTATCGAAGGGTCTCGTACAAACATTAATATACCTAAAGATGAATTCCAGGATTATGATATTACGTATTTTGTTAGGGATATGGAATTGTTTACATCTAATGATGACTGGCTTAATCAATTTGGTAATATCATAATGATGCAAAAGCCAGAGAATATGGAGCTTTTTCCACCTGAAGAAAAAGGGTATTCATATCTTATGCTTTTTGATGATTATAATAAAATTGATCTTACATTATTGTCGCTAGAAGATTTGGATGATTATTTAAATGGTGATAAATTGATAAAGGTTCTGATTGATAAAGATTGTAGAATTAAAAGAGACATAGTTCCGACTGATATAGATTATCATGTAAGAAAGCCAAGTGCACGGGAGTATGATGATTGCTGCAATGAATTTTGGAATGTAACACCTTATGTTGTTAAAGGATTGTGCCGCAAAGAGATACTGTTTGCAATCGATCATCTGAACCAGATTCTACGGTTTGAACTACTTAGAATGATGTCATGGAAGGGCGGAATAGAAACAGGATTTACATTGAGTGTCGGCAAGAATTATAAATTTTTAGATAAGTATATACCAGAAGATTTATGGAATAGATTGCTATCTACATATCGTATGGATTCCTATGAAAATGTTTGGAAGTCATTATTTATATGTCACCAATTGTTCAGGGAAGTGTCCAAAGAGGTAGCAGAACTACTGGGGTTTGATTATCCAGAGTATGATAAAAAAGTAATAGGGTATGTCAATGATATGTATGAAAAATATGTAGGAAATGATTATTACTAGGATTAGTTAGAATAAATAGTAAATATTGATAACAACGAGGAGTTAATTAATGGGGGTGGATACTTGAAGAACTGGATAAATCGTATTCCGAAGCTTGTACTGGATAAAGTAAAGGCATCCGGTAAAACAGGGATCGAATGGCTTGAGAGTTTAGATCATCTTATATATATATTACAGAAAAGATGGGAGATTGAAGTGATAAAAGTCCATGAAGGCGGCACTCACGCCTTTATAGGAGAAGCTATTACTCAAGGCAATAAAAGGGTAATATTAAAACTATCAATGCCTGAAATGATAGGTGAAACCGAATTCGAGAATGAAATTAAAGCTCTTGAATTGGCAGATGGAAATGGATATGTTCAATTACTTCAGTATGATTTAAGCTGTGGCGCAGCATTATTGGAACAACTCGGAAAACCACTTAAAAGCCTGAATTTTCCAGTTGATAATCAAATAGAAACAATCTGTAATACTTTAAGAAAGTCTTGGATTGAAATTCCGAATGGTACTAATCTCCAAGATGGAAAAGACATTTGCTCTTTCTTCTTAAATTTTTTAGATGGCCTGTACAAAGTATTTTCTACCCTGATTTCTAGAAAAACTATGGATAAAGTCTTTATGATATGTGAATCTCGTTTGGATGCATTTATTCCAGAGAAATCTGTTTTGGTACATGGTGATCCTCATAACGCAAACTTATTACAGGATTTATATAGCAACGAGTTTAAGTTAATCGACCCAGATGGTATTTATTGTGAACCCGCCTACGATTTAGGCATACTTATGAGAGAATGGCCAGATGAATTGGTCGATAATCCTATTATATTGGGTCAAAAACGTTGCGAACTTTTAAGTAACCTGACAGATGTAGAAAGTCAATTAATATGGGAGTGGGGCTTAATTCAATGTGTAGCCACTGGATTATTATTGGTGAAAACAGGACAAAAACAAGAAGGTATAAAGCTACTTAAAATTGCAGAATTATGGGCTGAACGCTTTTGATAACGAGGAGGTAAATCATATGCCATCAATACAGGATAGTAACAACTCTATGTCCAGGAGCGATGAAGAGCTTCAGAACCTTACTGTGGGAGAGCTAAAACTACATAATGCAAACATCACTCTCGTTGAATATGACCCACATTGGCCCAAAGCTTTTGAACAGGAAGCAAATCGGATTCGTTCAGTACTCGGTAAAAAAGCGTTGCATATTGAACATGTTGGCTCAACCTCAGTGCCGGGGCTGTGTGCCAAGCCGATCATTGATTTGTTGTTGGTTGTGGAAGACTCTGCCGACGAGCCATCCTATGTCCTGGCTTTGGAAGCGGCCGGTTATACGTTGAGGATTCGAGAGCCTGAATGGTTTGAACATCGACTGTTCAAGGGACCTGAAACAGACATAAATCTTCATGTATTTAGCACGGGTGCATCCGAAATAGAGCGAATGTTGCGATTTCGAGATTGGTTGCAGAATAATGAAACTGATCGGGACAAATATGCGCAAGTCAAGCGAAGCTTGGCAAAGAATACGTGGCGGCATGTTCAGCACTACGCAGATGCCAAATCATCAATAGTACAGGAAATTATGGAAAGAGCGAATGCAAATGACGAGGAGGAAGAAAATGAGTAACCATGAACTATATCAAACTGCTTTTAGTTTAATCAATCATAAAAAACTAAGAAACTTTGGTACTTCGGGACATGTCGCATGCGCGTTGGAAACAAATCAAGGAAATATCTTTACGGGAATATGTATTGACCTGCCATGCTCTATCGGTTTATGCGCTGAGCAGTCAGCAATCTCTGAAATGGTAAAGAACAATGAAACAGCAATTAAAAGGATTGTCGCTGTGTATGAAGATGGGAGTATTCTTCCGCCATGTGGAAGGTGTAGGGAATTTATTGGACAGATAGACGACCGAAATATGGAAACTAAAATTGTGTTACCTGAAATGAAAGAAGTTCTGCTGAAGGATTTATTGCCGGAAAGGTGGGATAGCAAATGGAACTGAAAAAGATAAGTAGCAGAGTGTTTTATTATCCTCATCAACCGGAAACTGATCGACCTATGCTGGCTTATATAAAAGGTGAAAAAGTAGCACTCGCTATTGATGCAGGGAACTCAGCAAGCCATGTTGATGAATTTTATAAAGCATTAGAAATAGAAGGACTTAAAAAACCAGATTTCACAGTTATTACTCATTGGCATTGGGATCATACATTTGGAATGCACCATATTAACGGATTATCCATTGCACACCATAAAACCAATGAGTTTTTGAACCAGGAAATAGCCAAACTATCTGACAGTGCATACATAAATTTTCTGAAAACGGATGATGAGTGCCTCGGCAGAGAATATGCAGAAAATAAAAGAATTATTGTCGTTCTATCGGATATTCAATTTGAAAAAAAGCTTACCCTTAATCTCGGTGGAATGACTGCAAAGATTTTTCATATGGTATCTCCCCACTCGGAAGATACGGTGCTTATCTATATTCCTGAGGAAAAAATATTGTTCTTGGGAGATTCAACAAGCGAAGATTTCTTCAATGATGGGTATATGGATAAAGAAAAATTAAAGGCATTGATAAACTTGATAGAAAGTATGGATTGTAATTATTGCATTTTAAGCCATGCAGACCCTCTAACTAAATCAGATTTATTAGATTACTTAATATCCATTTTGGACTAAAAAATTATATTTGGAAGTTTACATGAAAGGAGGTAGAACATGAGAACAAAAAGTCCAAAACGAATGAATCAAATAATTGATTTTGTAAATGAATACACAAATCATTATAGGACTTCTCCTTCTACCAGAGAAATTGCAAAAGCAGTAAAAACAGATAATGGTACTGTATATCGTTATCTTGTGGAGATGGATGAAAAGGGTATGCTTGAATATGATGGTAAAGAAATTATTACGCCAACCATTAAAAAGATGGAAACTGACATGATACAAGCGGCTGTATTAGGATCTGTATCTTGTGGACTTCCTCTTTTAGAAGAAGAGTATATCGAAAGTTATGTATCCTTACCTGCAAAGTTTTTTGATAAGGGTGATTATTTTATCCTTAGAGCCAACGGAGATTCTATGATAGAAGCTGGAATTGAAGATGGTGATTTGGTGGTTATAAGGAAACAAGAAGAAGCTAATGAAGGTCAAATTGTTGTTGCTTTACTTGAAGATGGAAGCACTACATTAAAAAGACTTTATCTTGACCAAGGAAATAAGTGTGTAAGACTTCATCCTGAAAATAAGAATATGGCAGATATCGTGACAGCAAATTGTACTATTCAAGGGATAGCTATAAAAATTATGAAAGACCTAGTGTAATTTCTAGGGCTAAAAATCTGTTTATTATTAGAAGTTACTGTAAGGCAACTTCTAATAATAAACTTAGAAAAGAAGGATTAAAGATGAATAAAAAAAGATAGCCTTTTGTTGTATGTAGGTGTTAGATTAAAAACTCATCTGTGGTTTTCTTACCCTCATCCATCTAGAAGGCAATAAGAAAAGAAGGATTGCAGATGAAAAAAAAGAAAAAGTTTATTATAGTATGCCCATATTGTGGCAAGGAATTATACAAAAGTGGATTTAAAAGTAGTTTTACTGATATGGAAATTAAATGTTTCAGGTGTGGAGCAAATTTAGAAATTGAAATTACTAATGGAGTAATTATTTACCACCCTGACAAGAGATTATCCATGGTAGCTGAAAGTTCAGCTGATTATAAAGAAATAAAATAAGAGATATTAAGTGAGTTTCTGTGAAATTTATGTTTCTGCTATTGGACTGGGCAAAGAACTCTTAGGAATAGGGGCATAAATTAAAAATCTATGGGTGACTGAATTCGTCTAGAATCGTCAAGAGCTACATAGATAAAATGCTTTTAATCTAGGTTCAGAATCTAGATAATAAAAAAGCTCTCTCTTAAATATTTTAAGCAAAATTAAATAGCTGAGATTTATACAGAGGTGTTGGACTGGGCTAGAACCCTTAGGAACAACAGTTATAAATCAAGAGTTTGTTGACTGGTCTGAACTGGACAAGAATTCAATTATAAATTGAACAAGAATCCTTAAGAGCCACGCAAAACGGAAGTTTTTATCTGAAAAGATAAATCTGTTTTGTGTGGCTCTTTTTTTGTACCCAAAATACTTTCGTTAAATGCGTCGGCTCTCGAATTAAAAGAAAGAGCAGGTGCATATGAAAAAACGTTGGGAGACCTACATTGCTAGGTATCCATGATCTCCAATTTTAAAAATTTATTGATTTTTAAAATATGGAGGTTATGGAAAATGAAAGAAAATAAAAAGAACTATTATATCTTCCTTGGAGATACCAAGGTAGATGTATCAGAAAAAGTATATAAGGGATATTGGCAAGAAGCCAATAGAGAAAATTATCTTAATAGGCTAGACAAGGAGAATAAGTTAGGTTATTTCTCTGAATTTATATCAGATGGAGCAGATAGGAGCATGGAAGAGAGGCTAATAGATAAAGCCGTTGACCTAGAGAAATTAGTAGCAGTGAAAATGCAAATAGAAGCACTTAATAAAGCCTTGGATAAATTAAGCCCAGAAGAAAGGGAAATTATCCAGGCTCTTTTTTTCGATGAAGTTCCCCAAAGAGATTTAGCAAAAAAACTAAATATTAGCCAAGGAGCAGTATTTAGAAGAAAAGAAAAAACCTTAAAGAAACTAAAAATCTTTTTAGAAGATTGGGATGAAAAATAAAAAAGTTTTTAAAAAAGCGAATCAAGAGGGTGATTTTTTCACTGTTATATATAAGGGGCAAATACAGCCCCTTATATAAGAGTAAAAAAATTATATATTTTGAACTTTGATAATTTAATAGACCAGGACAGGACTTTATCCGTTTAAGGAGCCAGTATGAAACTACGTCATGACCATTCTGCTGAAGATAACTTTGGTTTAAATGAATACCTGCATAACGCTAAATGTAAGGGATATAAGGATGAGAGCGATAAATAGTTTGCTACAGAAAAGAATTGGAAATCTTTTTGCAAAGATCTAGACGGTGATAATGATACTTCTATACGTTGTTGCTTCCTACCGAGAAAAGGGGAGAGGTGAAATTCCTATGTAGCTGTTAAAGCACCTGTCAATGTCATGAAACTTAAAATAAAAATATTAAGAAAGAAGAGGTAATGAAATGGAAAATATTAATAAGAAAAACCAAAACTCTTCTTCTGTTAATTATGGATATAAAGATGAACAATCAATGGGAGCATATTTGGATCAAAAATTACAAGAGATTCCAGAAGATAAAAAGAATGTTTTTATTGAAGTAGGAAATGTTATTGTTAATTGTTGTATAGGAAATACAAAGGTTAGTATAGATGATTTTGTATCAGATTTATGTAGGTTAGAATTAAGGATCTAAGGGCTGACAGATATATATAAGTGCGGTAAAATAAAAATATAAAGTTTCTGAAATCCTTAATAAATTGCACCCAAAATAATTTATTAAGGAGAGAAGAGAAATGGAAAAAACGATAGCTTATATGTATCTTCGTCTGTCTAGAGATGATGGAGATGAAGGAGAAAGTAATTCTATTGGTAATCAAAGGGAACTTATAAAAAGCTATGCTGATAAGGCAGGTTTTCAAATCATCAAGGAATATATTGATGATGGATTTACAGGTTCAAACTTTGATAGACCAGACTTTAAAAGGATGATTAGTGATCTTGAAAAGAAAGCTTGCAAAACGATAATTGTAAAAGACCTTTCTAGATTTGGAAGAGATTATATTGAATCGGGAAAATTTCTTCAGAAAACTTTTCCACAAATAGGAGTTAGATTTATATCAGTTAATGATAATTATGATAGTGATAATGCTGATGTAAACGATACTCATCTTATTCTTCCGATAAAAAACTTTATTAATGATAGTTATTGCAGGGATATATCCATGAAAGTTAAAAGCTCTCAAAAGACAAAGAGACAGAGGGGAGAATTTATAGGGGCATTTGCTCCATATGGATATAAGAAAAATAGTAAAAAGAAAAACCATCTTGTAATTGATAGGAATATATCTCATATTGTTAGAAAGATTTTTGAGATGAAAGTAGAGGGCTACTCATCAAAGGCTATAGCAGATGAACTTAATAGACTAGGGATTCAGACTCCACAAGCTTATAAGGAAGACAATGGATCAAATTATTCTACAGGCTTTTCTAGTAATCAAAGTAAGTGGCAGGCCAAGATGATAAATAGAATTATTGAGAATAGAGTCTACCTTGGAGACTTAGAACAAGGGAAGAGAACCAAGCTTAATTATAAATCTAATAAGGAAATAAAAGTTAGCCAAGATGACTGGATTAAAGTTGAAGGAACACATGAAGCTATAGTTACAGAAACAATGTTCAATGTAGCTAACAAGATGATGGGAAGAGATATTCTTAATAGGAAAACTAAACCTGATTTTTTAGCAGGGCTTCTTTATTGTGCAGATTGCGGAAATCAGCTAGTAAGAAGAAATCAAAAAACAAAAAATGGACAAACAATTTATTATATATGTGGCTTATACAATCGTGGTAAAGGTTGTTCAAGACATAGCATAAAGGAAGAGGATATTTTATCTTCTTTAAATTACATTCTAAAACAACATATCAAATATCAAGAAGAACTATTTTTAAGAATTAGACAAACTGATTTAAGCAAATCAGAATATGACCTTGATTTAGATGACCTACTTGCTGAAAAAAAGAAGTATGAAACCCTTAGACGTTCTCTTTATATGGACTTAGAAGATGAGCTTATAGATGAAGAAGAATTTCAATCCTTTAGGAAGAGCTACCAGTTAAAAATAAAAGAGGTTGAACAACAAATTTTAAATAGAAAGAAAGCCTATAATGATTTAGAAGAGATACTTAATTCCAAAGAAAACTGGCTTACGGGTTTGGAAAAGTATAAAAACATTGAAAGTATTGATAGGCAGACACTAGCATTTTTTGTTGACCGTATATTGGTAGGGGAAAAGGATGAAGAAGGAAGACCAAGAATAACAGTATTCTTTAATGATATGGAAAAGCTAGATATATTAAAGAGAATATTAAAGGGAGCTAAGAAAACCAAGACTTCTAATCTTGTATCCTTCAATAGTATGGCTATAAAAGTACTATCCACTGAAAGAGAGGGGGTAGCTCTTTATGGCTAGGATATCAAGAAGAGACTTAATAAAAACAGAAGAAAAAGTAACTATTAATTCATCTAGAGTTGGAATCTATACAAGACTTTCACAGGAAAGAACAGAAGAGTGGAGAAATAAATCATACTCTATAGAGTCACAGGTAGAGATTTGCCAAGAGTATATAAATAAAGAAAATATGACCCTAGTTAAAGTTTATACAGATTACGAATATTCTGGAACTAACTTTGATAGGCCAGGTTATATTGAAATGATGAATGATGTTAGAAGTGGTTTTGTAAACTGCATTATAATCAGAGATTTATCAAGACTTGGCAGAGAACATCTTGAAATGGGAAGACTTGTAGATAAGGTATTTCCTTTCTTAGGAGTAAGATTTGTATCAGTAATAGACAAGATTGATACAAAAAAAGGAATTGATGCAAAATTATCCTTTGAGATTTTAATAAAAAACCTTATTAATGATATGTATGCAAAGGATATATCACATAAGATTAAAACCAGTAGGCAGGTTCATGCTAGTCAGGGCTTCTTTATAGGTTCAAATCCACCTTTTGGATATAAGGTAGTAAAAAAGGATGGAGGAAGAAAGTTAGAACCTGATGAAGTAAGCATGAAAATAGTACAAAGAATATTTAATATGTATGTAGATGGGATTAATACACTTAAAATAGCTAAAGAACTTAATGAGGAAAACATTACAACATCAAGTGCGTATAATAAAACAGGAAATATTATACGAGAACCTGGAGAGCCACAATGGAGAAAAGGGACTATAGCTAATATGCTAAGACAGAAAGTCTATACAGGTTGTCTTGTTCAAGGTACTAAGGAAAATATTCAAGGGAAAAAGAGTGGCCATTATAGGCAAAAACCTAAGGATGAATGGATTGTTGTAGAAAATGCCCATGAAGCTATTATTTCAGAAGAACTGTTTGATATAGCCCAGGAGATACTTGATAGTAACAAAGATAAATCTGAATTTAAAATAACAAGACATGATATGAAAAGAGATCCAATTAATAAATACAAAGGTGTAATTTTTGATGCAAATACGAACCTACTTTTATCTAGAAAGGGAGAAAAAAGTAATAAGAAGAATGCTAAGTTTTATTATTATAAGTTCACAAATGAAGAGAATAATGGTATTTTACTTGAAACTCCTTATATTTCTATAATGGAAAGCGATTTAGATAATCTAGTAATAAAAAAATTGAGGAATGTACTCAGCATTGATGTAAGTGGAAAAGATTGCAAGGATAGAATTATTGATATTTGCAAAATGAAAATTGAGGTGGTAGAAAGGAATCGTAAGTCTATTTCTCTTAAAATTTCAAAACTTAATTCAGACTTAAAAAGACTATATGAAGATTATAGCTTGGGAAAGATTGAGAAAGAAGACTATCTTGAAAAAAGAATATTAAATAGAAAAGACCTAACCATCTATGAAAAGAACTTAAGTGATCTTGACCTTGAAGTCCTTTCAATAGAAACTCAAGCTGAGGAGGAGATAGACTTATTTGATAGCCTATTTTCCAATAAAGATATTAAGTTAGATGAAAATATTGTTCAGAAATATATTGAACGTATTGATGTATATGATAATGAAACTATAGAAATTAGTTTAAAAGGCTTTTTAGGTGGAAGGGAGATGAGGTTAAGTGAATAATATTGCTATTTATCTTAGAATATCCGTACTTGAAAAAGGAAATCTAGGTAATACAGAAGATACAATAAATTCTCAAAGGAATATTATTAAGAGCTTCATCTTTAATGACCAAGAACTTAAGAAGGCAAATATAGAAGAATTTATTGATGAGGGTTATAGCGGTAGCACTACTTCAAGACCCGGATTAGATAAGCTGCTTTTGAAGATAAAACAAGGGAAGGTAAACTGTATTATAGTAAAGGATATGTCACGATTTATGAGAAATTATATAGAAATGGGTGATTATCTTGAAAATATCTTTCCTTTTATGGGGGTTAGATTTATAGCGATTAATGATGGCTATGACAGTAGTAAAGAAAGCCAAAATGGAACTGAATTAGATATTCAATTTAAAAACCTTCTTAATGACTATTATAGTAGGGATATTTCAGAGAAAATGACAACAGCCCTACTAGTAGCAAAAAAGCAAGGGAAGTACACATCAGGGACTCCGCCTTATGGTTATTTGAAAGATCCTGAGGATAACTACAAGCTTATAGTTGATGAAAAGGTTGCTGATAATGTTAGATATATATTTCAACTTCTTCTTGAAGGACATACCCTAAATGAAACTGCAAAAACTCTTAATAGTGAAGGTGTTATTACTGCAAGGGCAAGAAGGAAAGAGATTAAAGGCTATGATGCCTATGCAAATAGGTGGGAATCTAATGTAGAAGATACAATATGGTCTAACAGTATGGTTAGAAGAATAGCAAATAACGAAGCATATACTGGGACTTTTGTTTTTAATAAATCAACCAAAAGTAAGCTTGATGGAGGTAAGGTTATTTATCATCCAAAAGAAGAATGGATAAGGGTTTATGATAATCATGAAGCTCTTATAAGCAAAGAAACCTTTGATGAAGTTGAAGGACTATTAAAATCGAGGCATAGAAAGAGTTTTAGTGTGAAGAAGAAAAGGTACCAAAACAGTCCCCTTGCAACTTTTGTTAGATGTAATAAATGTGGCTATAAAATTAGATTTGGTACTAGTTCTAATGGTAAGGACTTAATAAGTATAAATCTTTATTGCTATCATTGTAGGATGCTTGAGCAAGAAGAAAAGCTACCTCATTATAAGGAATTAGAAAAGGAAGTATTTGAAATTCTTAAGGGCAAGTTTCATACAGATAAGGCAGAAAAGAAAAAACTTCTTGATGAGCAAAAGGAACTTTATGACAGGAATGAGCAACTATTAAAAAAGAAAAGGATAGAGTTTGAAAATTATAAGTTTGGTAAAATCTCAAGGGAAGATTTTATGGAAATAAAAAAACAAATACAGGAGTCTGATGAAGAGAATAAAGAACGTATCCAAGCAATAGATGAAGAACTTAAACAAGCTGGAAATATAGATAAGCTTACAGAAGATACAATCAGGAAGTATATTAAAACAATTTATGTTTCTGGAAAGGGTATAGAAAAAATAGAATATCAATAGTACAATAGAAGGAGATCCATAATTAGGGTCTCCTTTTCCTACAAATAACATAGCTTTGATACATTGCAAGTTTATGGGAATTAAGAAAAACATTAAACAATAAAATATGTTATAATGAAATTATCTAAACAATAAAAAATACTTTACACTTTTCAAAAATACTTTAAATACAATAGAAATATTTATTTAAAAAATTAATTTATTAGAGTAGGGGGTATATAATATATGGCTAAGCGTAAATTTTATGCAGTTAAATCAGGTAAAATTCCAGGCATTTATCAAACGTGGAATCAAGCAGAAGAACAAGTTAAAGGTTTTTCAGGGGCAGAATATAAATCGTTTCCAACATTGGAAGAAGCCGAAAGATATATTTTGGGCGAGCAGAGTAAGATGCAATCAAACTTGAATGGGAAAGATTATGATATCAATGAAGAAATAGAAAAAAAGATAGAAAACCTTGATAAAGATGAGGTAATTGCGTTTGTTGATGGTAGCTACTCCCCCGATGTAGGTGGAAGGGAAAAATATGGATTCGGTGCTGTTTTATTCATTAAAGGACATAAACAAAAGCTATTCAAGGCATATGTTAATGAAGAATATATGGATTCTAGAAATGTAGCAGGTGAAATAAGTGGAGTTATAGAATCAATACTATGGACAATTGAAAATAATAAAAAAGAGATTACTATTTACTATGATTATGAAGGTATAGAAAAATGGGCTAATAAAGAGTGGAAAGCTAACAAGATAATTACGAAAGAATATAGCAAATTTATCGATGAAAAATCAAAACTAATAAAAATTAATTTTATTCACACTAGAGCACATAGTGGAATAACCTATAATGAAGAGGCGGACGAGTTAGCAAAAAGATCCTTATTGTCTCATGGATACAAAGCCTATAACGACGGTTCTATATATTTTATTGGACTTAGTCAAGAAGATTGGATAAGCATAATAGAAGAAGTATCGATAGAAAATAAAAACTATAATGAAGAAAAAGATATAAGGAAAGAAATTAAAGAAATTAAAGATTATTTAAATAAAATCGAAGTTACGTATATTAAAGAGAAAGTAATAATAAATTGTTATAAAGGGAATAAATCATATGTTCAAGGGAAACAAAGTGTGTTATTCCAAAAGATAATCTCCTATGCAATTGAAAAATTACCGACAGAAAGTTCTGTTATAGAAACTTTAAACACTTACCATGCTTTAACAGTGGAAAAAGAAGATGTAGAAAATCAACTAGTGAACTTATTGCCAAATTTCCCTAATAAAATTGGAGATTTAAAACATTATAATAATATATTATCAGCAATATTTAATACAATGTTAGTAGGATATATGCCAGATTACACATGCTTAATTACACCTATCTTTAGGGCTATGGATTATTATCTGCATAGAATATTAAGCGACAAATTGGGTAATAATACAGTAACAAGCAAAGGGAAAAATAATTTTGCTTATTTTAGTAAGGATAATGGGGATTTGAGATATTATTATAATTCAACAAAGGATAATGCTAGTGAAGAGCAAATAGAATTTTTAAATGATTTATATAATTATTACAATAGAATACGACACCCATATGCACATTGGTCAAAGGATTCAATTGATACCCCAGTGATAACAGAAATGCATGTAGCTAGAGATTTAATTTTAGAAGGCTTGCAACTTGTTAATAAATATTATATACTATTTTAGTATCAAAATTTTTATAATGAAAGGAGGATACATTAAATGAATAATTATCTAATTAATGATGTAAATACGGATGAGTTTAGAAAAATTATAACTTTATTAGATTATGAGATGAAAATTTCAGATGTTTTAAAATCAATTAATTTATCCTCTTTAGAAGGCGAGATTATATTAATTGATACGGCTCTAGTATCTGGTATAAATGAATATAGATTTATTGAAAGTAAAGTAAACGAAAAAGGATACCTAGATTTAAACGAATACAGATATATCGATGTAGATAGAGATGTATTAGAAATTGCAAATAGTATAATAAGAGACAATCCAAGTAAACTAAACAATTCAATTTTAACAATTCCACAAAAAAAGAAGATAAATGATTGCTTATATTCTTTTAATTGATAGTTAGATTAATGAGAACACCCAATGAAAATTGGGTGTTTTATTGTATCATACCCTTGACACGAGAGGGGACAGGCAAGACGGTAATTTTTTGTGCCTCTGTAAAACATGCATAGGATATAGTCAATGTATTCAAGTAAAATGAAATTATAGCTGAGAAACGCTTTGAAGATATGAATTTTATGAAGAGAAGCAAGGATGTAGAGTACTCAATAAGTATGATATTAAAGGTGAGGCTAAGAAAATCTTAATAAATTGCTTTATAACAATAACAGTCTCTCAATTGGCTTACCTTCTTTAGGAAGTCTCTTGTACCAGAGGGGAAAACTTGAAATAGTCAGGGGGCAATTACTGGGTGAAACTTTATCAAGAAGATGGCAGCTGTGAATAAATTCAGTGAAATATCTAGGTTCAGTGGAGACTATGTAGAGGAAATAAACCTTGAAGATTTGCTTTAACTGAAATAACATGGTATAAATATATAGATGTGATATAATTTTAACAAAGAGAAAGAGGTGATTATCTTGAATAAAGATCAAATGACTCCTAGGGAGAGAATGGATGCTTTTTCTAGGGGTGAGGAAATAGACCGTGTAATATGTGTTCCTGATATGGGAGTTACTATGGTTCATTTCACTGGAGTAAAGGCTAGTGATTATTATCATTCAGCAGAGCTGATGGCAGATTTAGAGATTGCCTTGTTCAAAAGACTTAGACATGATAGTGTCAGTATTTCTACCAGCCTTAGGGGAGTTGCTGAGGCCATGGGATCTAAGGTCAAGTTTCCAGACTATAACATTTCCCATTTGTTAGAACCAGCTGTTAAATCCATAGATGAAATAGAATCTCTTAAGGTGGTAGATCCACTTAAAGATGGGAAATTACCAATTTTAATTAAAGCCCTAAGACTTACTAGAGACGCTCTAATAAAGGACGTTGATGTAGGAGCAGCCATGTCTGGCCCTTTCAGTGTTGCAGCTTCTGTAGTTGGGACAGAAAATCTGTTGAAATGGATGGTAAAATATCCTGAGAAGGTTCATACACTGATGGAGATAGTAGCAGAGTCTAATAATAGGTACATAGAAGAAGTAGCAAAGTTAGGTTTATCCATAGGTTTTGCAGATCCAGTGTCATCTAATAGTCTTATAAGTCCAAAACAATTTAGAGAGTTTTCCCTTCCTTATTTACAAAAGAATGTGAATAAGATAAAGGAAAAGACAGGAAGTGCTCCAGGTATACATATATGTGGAAAGAGCAAGGCAATCTGGGAAGATGTTGTAAACACAGGAATATCAAATTTTTCTATAGATAATATTGAAGATTTAGAAGAGGCAAAGGAGATTATGGGGGATAGAGTCATAATCACAGGAAATGTTCCCCCAGTAGATGTAGTTTACAAGGGAAGCAAAGAGGACATCTTTGAATCAGTTAAAACATGTATCAGAAAAGGTCATGATTCTAAGAAAGGTTTTATCTTAAGTACAGGATGCCAAATTCCTATGAATACCCCAATTGAAAAGGTGGAAATGTTCATGGATGCAGGAAGAAAATATGGTAGATATCCAATTAATGAAGAATTGTTATATGGGGAGGAAATATAGTGAGTAAAGAAAGTTTATTTCAACAAATCAGTGATGCTGTAATAGATATGGAAGATGAGTTAGTAGAAGAACTTTGTAATAAATCCTTGGAGTTATCTATACCGGCAGAAGAAACAATTAGCAAGGGATTAGTAGCAGGGATGGACAAAGTAGGACAACTTTACGAAGAAGAGGAGTATTTTTTACCAGAGGTTCTAACTTGTTCAGATACCTTAAATATTGGGCTAGATATATTGAAACCACATATAAAAAATGAAGCAATAGATAATCATATTAAAGTTGTTATTGGAGTTGTAGAGGGTGATACCCATGATATTGGAAAAAATTTAGTTAAGATAATGACAGAATCAGCAGGCATTGAAGTATATGATTTAGGAAGAGATGTACCCTTGATGGATTTCATAACTGTAGCTGAAGAGGTAAATGCAAACTTTATCTGTATGTCAACCTTGATGACAACCACCATGGCAGGCATGAAGAAAGTAATTGATATCCTTAAGGAGAATAATATTAGAGATAAGTATAAAGTAATGATTGGTGGGGGGCCTATATCTCAGAGATTTGCAGATGAAATAGGAGCAGATGCTTATACCGCTGACGCTAATGAAGCTGTAAAGAGAATGAAAGCAATAATGGGAAACTAATTGAAGGTAATATCTTTAGTAAAGATTAGGAGAAAGCAAAATGAATGAAAAAAATAGATTGTTAAAAGTCTTAAATGGCGAAGAAACAGATAGGCCTCCTGTAATATGTCCAGGAGGCATGATGAATGCTGCAGTTACGGAACTTCTTGAAGGTATAGATTCCAATCATAATACGGATTTAGAGGCTATGGTAGCTGCTGCTATTAAGGTAAGAGATCTTATAGGATTTGAGAATTATGGAGTACCTTTTTGTATGACATGTGAAGCGGAACCCTTTGGTGTAGTCATTAGCGAAGGGGATAAAGATAATGAACCAAGGATACTTGAATATAATCAATCAAGGTTGCGGGATGTTATGAAGGGTTATGAGAGGAATCTACTTACAAATTCCAGGAGGGAAACTGTCATTAGAGCCATAGAGGAATTGAAAAACGATGAAGTACCTGTAATCGGCAATATCACAGGCCCCATAAGTACTGCCACTTCAATTGTTGACCCTCTTAAGCTATTTAAAATGTTGAGGAAAGAACCTAATGAGGCCTATGAGTTTATTGATTATATAAATGATAATCTAATAGAGTATTCTAAGGATATGGTAAGGGCTGGTGCTGATGTCATTGCTATTTCCGACCCTACAGCAACAGGTGAAATATTAGGAAAGAAAAACTTTGATAAGTTTGCAATGCCTATGTATAGAAAATTTTTAGCCGCTATGAAGCAGATTAATACTCCTGTGATAATTCATATATGTGGAGATGCCAAAAACATAATAGATAGCTTAAATACTTTAGAAGTGGAGGCACTTAGCTTTGATTCCAAAGTAAATATGAGAGATACAAGGTCAAGGCTAGATACTAGACTAATGGGAAATGTAAGTACCCTGCTATTACAAAATGGATCAGTAGATAAGATTGTATCAATTACTAAAAATGCTATGGATTCTGGGGTAGATATTGTATCCCCTGCATGTGGTCTAGGTATGTCTACCCCTATAGAAAACCTTAAAGCTATGACAGATTATGTGAAAGGATGTATAAAATGCCTTTAGTTAGGATTTTAAAGAAAAATGTGAATATTGAAGTGGAGAAAGGTACTATTTTATTAGATGCTATAAGAGATGCCAATATAAAGCTTGAAACTCCATGTAATGCTATGGGGTTTTGTGGTAAATGTAAGGTAATTGCAAGGGGGGATCTATCCCAGCCTAGTGATGAAGAGAGAAAAATCATTGATGAGAATAAAAATGAACGACTTTCCTGTATGGCAGTCATCTTTGGAGATACAGATGTGGAGCTTATAAATAGTGAGAAAGAGCTGAAAACTATAAATAAAGGTTTTAGCATTGATGTCTCCATAGATAGTCCTGTTAGAAATATTAAGCTACCAAAGATTCAAAAAGAGAGTTCTCTTCCATATGTAGATTATTTGGGATATTGCCTTAATTCAGTTCAGCTATATAGGAAGCTTTGCAAATTAGAAGAGGGTGATCCTGAAGAAATATGGGGAGTGGTTTTTGAAGATAAACTATTGGATATTAATGACCATGAAAAGGATGTATTAGGTCTAGCCATAGACATAGGAACTACAGGTATATCTTATTGTTTAATAGAATTATCCACTGGAAAAACAATAGAAAAAATATCATCCCTAAATCCTCAAACCCAATATGGTGGAGATGTACTTACTAGGATTACATATTGTATGGAAAACCCTGACGGAGCTGTTAAACTTCAGGAACTCATTGTGAAGGAAATTAATAATTCTATAAAAAATTTACTAGGAACTCGTTTTAATAAAGAAGATATATATCATATTATGATCTCTGCTAATACCACTATGGTTCACCTTTTACTGGGAATAAGTCCAATTTCATTAGCTAAATCTCCATATAGACCTATATTTCTAAACACAAAAGACATAAAGGCAAAGGACATATCAATTGAGGTTAATGATGAGGCTATACTTAGTATTATTCCTGCTGCTTCTTCCTATGTAGGAGGGGATATTGTTTCTGGAATTATGGCATCAGATTTTAAGAATAATGAGGAAGCATTGTTTATAGATATTGGAACCAATGGTGAAATGGCAGTTTTAAAGAATGGGAAAATAATATCTACATCTACGGCAGCTGGTCCTGCATTAGAAGGAATGAATATAGAGTGTGGATGCCGTGCTGAAATAGGAGCTATTGAGAAATTTCATATAGATGAAGATTATAATATTTCTTACACCACTATAGGAGGTGAAAAACCAATAGGTATCTGTGGTTCTGGATTAATAGATATAGCTGGGGCATTGGTGGAAAGAAATATCATCATGAAATCAGGGCGATTGAATAAGGATTTGGATCCTAAAGTAAAGAAAAGATTAGAAGATAAGAAATTTTATATAACAGAGGATTTATATATATCTCAAAAAGATATTAGACAGATTCAATTAGCAAAGGGAGCCATAGCTGCTGGTGTAATTCTAATGTTAGAGGAAATAGGTCTAGAAATCGAAATGATATCAAAGGTCTATATAGCAGGCTCATTTGGCTACCATGTTAATCCCCATAATATAAAAAGGATAGGACTTATTCCAAAGGGCTTTAATGGAGAGATTGTATTTTTAGGTAATACTTCCTTAGAAGGGGCAAGATTAGCCTTGATTAATAAGGGATGTTTTAAAGACCTAGATAATATTAAAAAGGATATGAAAGTCATAGAACTATCCCTTAAGAAAAACTTCCAAAATGTGTTTGTATCTCAATTAAATTTTTAGAGAAGGTGATTAGATGGTGGTGGCAAAGATATTTAAATGTAGTGGAAATGAAATGGAGATAATACCTTCTAAGCTCCTTGAGGATTTAAATATATCCTTTGAAGCTGGGAATAATAATGCTTCTGACATGGTATTATTGGCAAAGGCATTAAAGACAGAAAATAAAAAGGAATATTGCAGATTACCTTTTTGTCATACTGTAGAGGCTGAAGCCCTGGGGTCTCAAGTGATTTTTAGTGAGGCAGTAGGTAATAGAATTGGGAAATATAGAATTGAAGATATAAGCTCAATTGACCATATAAGTAAAATAGATTTGACCAAAGGAAGAATTGCAAAGGTTATTAAAGCAGCAAGGATCTTAAAAGAAGAGGGAGAAAAGCTAGTACTTGATGTAACTGGTCCTATATCCATTGCGACATCTATTATGGATAGTACCTTATTTTATAAGGCACTTAGAAAAAATAGGGAAAAGATAGATTTATGCCTAGATATTATAGAAGATAGTATAGTTGAATACATACTAGAGGCTATTGAGCTTGGAGTAAATATTATTTCTTTTGCCGATCCAACAGGGACTATAGATATAGTGGGGCCAAAGGTATATAAAGACGTATCAGGAAAGGTTACATATAGGATATTAAAGAGGATTGAAAATAAATTAGGGAAAACCCTAGTTCATCTTTGTGGTAAAACATCTACCTCCCTTGAAGCCATAGGGCTTTTAGAAACCGAGATATTAGAGGCTAGGGGTGAGGATTATTTACAAATGATTCAAAATATAAAAGGTGACAGAAATGATATAAAATTTATTGGCCATTGGTGTTTGAATCTAAACAAATGTAAACGTCAGATAATTAGTTGTAGAATTAAGTAAAGTAGGTCTGTATAATTGCCACGGACAAACAAAAAATAAAAATTTCGATGTTTTTTGTTCAGATGCTAAGATAGGTGTGCTAGGATGTACAGACTATGCTATACATGAGTTAAAGGAATTGGAAGGTATTAATCCTTATTTCTACCTTTGTAAACTATAAGTAAACTTGAAACAATATTACCCACCATTAAAGCAAAAACCATCATTGCTACAATGACTATAGCCAAATCTTCGAATCCTCCAACTTGCTTCGGGGTATATAAAGTAAATATATAAATAAACCATAAGGTTCCAATAATTGTTGGTATGAATAATAATATTTTATGGTTGGAAAACTTATTAATTATATAACTATAGAAAATGCCAATAGCTAAAGCTACTAATATTATTAAGATAAATCTATCCATGGGAATAACCCCTTTCTTATATTGCTATGATATTATACCCATATAGTCTAAGTTTTAATAATCAATATATCTTCTTTAGGCCGATGGTGGGATGTAATGATTCTTGCTCATGCGGAAGTGGTAAGCAAATGATTCATGATTGACAACACTTTAATTACTATATTGTTAATGCTATAATAATAGCAGAATTTAATTAACTAGTTAAGAAATCATTCTTAATTGGTTTTTATCTAGGATAGGAAAAGTCGTTGAGCACAATAATAAGTGGAAAAGGTAAGTATAATAGGGGAGATTAGTTTATGATAGTCAAAGAAAACCAGAAAAACGGAGATCGTTTATCGATTCTAGGTTTTGGCTGTATGAGGTTTCCTAGCAAAGGTGGAGGAGTTGATGAAGAACGAACAATTAAAATGATAAGAAATGCAATAGATAATGGAATTAACTACTTTGATACAGCATACTTCTATCATAATGGTAAAAGCGAATCTTTGCTAGGGGATGCCCTAAGTGGTGGATATCGTGAAAAGGTTAAGATTGCATCAGATGCAAAAGTTAACTCACTATCGGATGAAGAACTAGAGATATTTGAAAGAGTAAAGAAAATCATGCTTGAAAAAATAAAGATTCCTTGCACATCTTATGGATACTGTATGCCATATCCATATGGTGTTGATATCCCAGGTTGTTTCGCAAGTTATAATGACAAGTATTTACTAGGCTTAAAGAATAATAAATGGCAATATATGCAAACCTTGGGTGTTCTCTCGGAACAACCAGCCTATGCTTCAATCTGTAAAGATTACGGAAAGTGTGAGAAGAACTGCCCACAAAAAATTAAGATACCCAAGGAATTAAAAATTGTTAAGAAGGAAATGGAGTTACCTTTTTTCAACGCCATATTAAGAATCGCACGTAAGGTATCAAGAGTGGATAGAAGGAATAGTAACATTTGAAAATGTTAAATTTGGTGATATTATTGTTCCTGAAAATAGTAGAGTTTATGATTATGAAGATGGAACTTACATTGGTAACCTAATACCTAATAATTCAAAAGAATTTGCTCGTTCCGGTTATGGTATTATGACATATAAAAATAATGATAAATATATAGGACAATGGAAAAATGACATTTATGATGGTATGGGAAAATACATTTGTGCTGATGGATCTATTAAGGAAGGTAAATGGATGAAAGGTAAATTTGTATCCACTGTTCAAATTAGAAATGGAAACACTATATCTCAGCTAGGCGGAACTTATACTGGTGAACTATTAGGACTAGTACCCCATGAATATGGTACATTAGTCTTTTCTGGAGCTAGAGGAAATATACGATTTGGTAATCAACATGGTAAGGGAACATTTACTTGGCCAGATGGTTCAACCTATGTTGGAGAATGGAAGTATGATGGGTATGGAGTATATACTTCACCTGAAGGCACATATAGTGGAGGCCATAAAAACAATTTATTTCATGGTTATGGGACTAAAATTACAAGTGGTGGAAATTATGAAGGTGAGTTCTTTAATGGGCATTATCATGGTAAAGGGACTTTCAAATATTCAGATGGCAGAAAATATGTAGGAGAATGGAAGAATAGTAAATGGAATGGCTTTGGGAAAATATCGAATCATAAAGGTACGGGATAGCATAGCTCTACTTTATCATGCAACAGGGGAACGTGTCATAATAGTGATGGGTGCAATATATGTTATAAAATCAAGGGTTTCAGGAACTTTGATACAATATAATTCATGCATTGCTTAGAGTAATTAGGATCTAATTGTTGTAAGCAGTGCATAAGAAGTAAGGATTTTGGTTCTTTAATAAAATATAATTATTTAATATAATTATATTTAAGATGGTAATCAGTTGTGTATATGTAGATAAGTGTGCAACTAAATAGTTCTCATAATCTAGTAATCTGATAATATGTGGAATTTAATAAAAAATGATTTTATGCTTTGTAGATCATGAACTTTTTTAATAGTTATATTTAATATTTTTCCAGGACTCATTAATTTTGTTTTACTGATGATGTCTAGTTGTTGGATCCTAAGTCCCTTATTTATTTTCTTTTATCATTTCTTATTACTCAGTAAGGGATGGAGTCAAATTATGAACTAATGCTAGACCAATAAATATGTTTTGCATGATAAGGGCCCTAGATTTTGTATTATTAATTTTAAGTATAAATCTTTACTACACATATTCCAAGGCAGAAAATCAAGATAAAAGGATAAGTGTTGCTAGTATATTTAGCTTTATAATATTGATAAGTTGGCCAATCTTAAATAATATTTTAAGTTTTAGAGTAATCGCAGTGAAATCAATAGAAAATACTATAAAAACAATAGGGAAGCCATAATTCTTATGGTATTTGTTATTTCTATCTTCGCCTATTTATTTTCCATAGAAAAACTTAAAAGGAAGCTTATGGAATAAGAATAAAATCTCTTTTCTAGTAGTTGAATCTAACTAGTAAAAGAGATTTTGTTTTATAGGTTTTAAGGATTGTGTATATGACTATGGGCTAATTTCCTTGATAAAGCCCTAGGGTCTTTTTCACGTCCATTACAAAGATAATACCTTTACCAGGCTGGTTAATATTTAATTCTTTTTCAATGGCCCTAACAATACTATCAGTATTCTTATTAGGAGAAAGGATTAGAATAATTTCCTTTTCAGGGTCTATTTCAATATTAAATAGTATAGGCTTATCTCTTGTTCCAGATCCCCTAGCACGAATTATGGTACCACCTGTGGCTCCACCCAGTTTGGCGGCCTCAATAACTTCATGGTCCAAACCCTTATCAACTATTGTAAATATTGCATCATACCCCATATCTCTCACTCCTTTATTATCTACATTTAGCTTGCATTTTGAGTCTCTTATACCAAAGCAACTTTTTAAATCCATGGAAAACACTATTCCATGATGTGGCTTTTCAAAATGAAACTTTTGATTTAATCCATGGAAAAGTGCTGCTTCCCTTTCTTCTTCAATAATTATCAATAATACTTCTTTTCGGACTTCGCTTAGACCTAGAATATCCAAGAAATGGTTGTGTACAGTTCCTCTACCCAGAAAGATTGTACCACCTGTAGCCCCTAGTTTTTTAGCCTCTTTGAGGATCTTTCCTGCCTTTCCAAAGTCTACAATTACAGAAAATAAGGAATGGTGTTTTTCTAATATATCCATTTAAATTTCATCCCCCTTATTAGTCTTAATTTTAAATATCAAGCCTAGTAGCTGAATAGCCACTATAGGGGTCATAGCAACCATAGCTATAACTCCAAATCCATCTACAAGAACATTTGCAGTAGGAACTGCACTAGCTGCACCTTGGGCAAATGCCAGTATAAAGGTTGCAGTCATTGGACCTGAGGCCACTCCACCAGAATCAAAGGCAATACCCACAAATATTGATGGGACTCTATAACTTAGGAAGACTCCCAGAGCAAAACCAGGTAGTAGAAAGTGCCAAAGTTTTAAACTTGGAATCATAATCCTTAGCATTGACATAGACACTGCAAAGGCTATACCCAGAGAAAGAGCAACTAAGATAACTTTTCTTCTAATATGGCCTGCAGTTACTTCCTCAACCTGCTCAGTTAAGACATAGACTGCTGGTTCTGCTAAGACCACTACGGTACCAAGGATAAAACCAATTACTGGTAAGGCCCAGGAAGAATTTAAGCTAGCAATACCTTCACCCATAACCCTGCCTACCTCCATGAAGCCAGCATTTACACCAGTTAAAAATAAGGTTAGACCAATATAGGTATAGAGAAGACCCTTTAATATTCTATTTCTATTTTCCTTTTTTAGCTTGAATTTATATTGATTAAATATAAGAAACAATATAAGAAGAGGAAATAAGGTGATTACAGACTCTCTCATGAGTATAGGCAATTCCTTTATATATGGAGCAAATACACTAGAGTGAGCAATAAAGGCCTCTGCTTCTCCATGTATATTTTTAATACCAGATATGATGCTCATAAGCATAATAGCAAAAATAGGACCTGAAGATGCAAGACCTACCATACCGAAACTATCCTCTTCGGAAGTCTTACCACCCTTTAGTTGGGATACTCCTAGACCTAGGGCTAGAATAAAAGGGGTAGTCATTGCTCCAGTAGTAGCACCTGAGGCGTCTACAGATATAGCTAAAAATTCTTCACTGACCCAGACTCCCAATACAAGTATAAAGGCATATACAACTGTGAAGAACCGATTTAAGGGTTTACCAAAAAGAATTCTAAGTAGGCCTAGAGCAACCATTGTTCCAACACCTACAGATACCACTATTAAGGTTAAGGAAGCTGGAATAGCACCCCCACTGGCCTTACTAACCTGGTCAGCTAGTATTTGTATATCAGGCTCAGCCACATTGATTAAAAAACCTAATATAAAACCTAATATAATAACGTAATGAGTCTTATTTGTCTTGGCTATTGTTCCTCCCATTAGGTTACCAATAGGACTTATTCCCAATTCAGCACCAAAGAGGAAGATGCCCAATCCAATTACTACAAAGAGAGAGCCCAAGATAAACCTCATTAGCATTGATATCTCTATAGGTACCAGAGTAAAATGAAGAATAATAACAATTATGGTAATAGGTAGAACGGAGGATAATACCTCCTTAAATTTACTTGTTAGTACACTCAAATATAACCACCTTCTTTCAAAAAATTAACTAAAAGAAACCATATAGAAGTTAATCCCAATATAGTAGGATACAAAATAACCTAATATTGTTTCTAAAGAGTTATTTATATTGTATCATTTTTCACAATAAATATAAAGATTTAATTTTGTGAAGTTTCTAGAGCCTAGTCTACAGTCCTACTTTAAGGTGATAAGTATTTTTATTTAAGGGTGTAAAAAGATGGTATAAATATGGAGAGAGGATTATATAATAGAGATTTGGATATAGTCTTTCCTAAAGAATGAAGCTTTTCTTTTGATATCAGAATTTTTTCTCACAGTCCTATAGAAGAGAGGCTCATATAGGAAATCAAAGGTGAGTTGGAAGATGGTATGAAGTTAGGCCATGATGGCCTAGATATTGCTAGTTCAAAAGTTATGGATGATGGTGATTATAAAAATGAAACAGTAAATATAAGATATTTAACATCAAGCTATATAAAAAATATAAATGGGGTAGGTAAATTTGCCTTTGTTAGTGATCATGAACATCATCTACTATCTTTGCTATATATTTTAGTAACTTTATTTTTAGTGAAAGCAGTTTTTAAAGCTTTAGGGGTGGAATAATTCTATTTTAAAATCAAAGTGAAAATTTCTTTTAAAGAGGATAGAGGCTACTAGATTATTGATTTTCCTGACAAAACGTTGGAACTTTATAATAAGTTAAGAGTGGAAGGTTATTGATACATTTCTTGATAAATATGAGAGATCCACTAAAGAATGATCCTCTAGATGAATTTAAAATAATATTAATGACTTAGATTATGTTATTATGATTTGTTTGAAATAGTACCAAGTTCTACACTTCCTTAATATTGAGCACCTTTTGAAAACTGCAAAATAATTAACTACCTCTTGCCATATAGAAGGATTTTGGAGATTAATATAGAATATTATATAAAGTGGTTTATTAATAGAGTGATAAGGAGGTAATTCCAATGAAATTTGATGTTATACAGTCAATGTGAAGCTCAAGAACCCTCAGAATATCATATCAGCAGGAAGCAGTAGATGGTTTAAACAGTTATGCTGACGTACAAAAGCCTGGATCTCTGCAGAGTGGACTTCTAGTAATGCCCGCAGGGGAACGTGTCATAATAGTGACAGGGTGCATAAATGCTTTAGTATCAAGGATTTCAGGAACTTTTATTAAAAATAATTCATGCATTGCTTAGAGCAATTAGGTATAATTGATGTAAGCAGTGCATGAGAAGGATTTAAGTTCTTTAATAAAATATAATTATTTAGTATAATTATATTTGAGATGGTAATCAGTTGAATATATGTAGATTCATGTGGCTCAAAAGGTAATTACAGTCTTGATGATTTAGGAGGATGGAGTCTTGATTTATTGCAAATATGGGGAAGCTATCTAAAAGATACTCCTGATGAAAATTTAGAAAATTGGTTAAAAAATCATCTGGGAAGTAAATTTGATGGTAAAGGGTTTGACTATGATGATGTCTTAGCAGATTTAGATGCATTTCTATTAGCTAACCAAGGCATAATTGATTTGTCCGAAAATTTATCTAAGATTTTTAGATACAACAAAAATGAAAGAATTGAAATGTTTTATAAAGAAAGATTTGGTTCAAAAAAAGAAAATAAAAGCAAAATTATAGTTATTAGATTTAAAAGTAAATTAAGCATTTTTGAAAACAAGGTTTTAGTATTAATCTTTTTCCCAAAATTTAACTTCAAGATAAAAAAATAACACAAAAGCAAATAGGCTATTATAATAATGAATTTTACTCTAAAAAAATATGCATCAATATCCTTAGTATAAAAAGGTATGTGTCTCGCTAAATTTTTAAAAAAATCTCCGAATCTTGTTTTGATTGGTGCAGTACTAAATAAAAGAATAAGACTTATAATCCATAAGATATTTAAAAAGATATTTGATGAAATACTAGTTTTTTTAATCGCAATCTACTCTTTTCACTATTCTTATTCTACATTAAGAAATTTTACATTACAATAACAAGTTGACAAAAACTAAAGTTTAATATTTGTTTAAAAGATAGAAATATAGGATTCATGAGTAAAACAAACTCTATAAAATATTTTACAGATAATCTTTTGGGGTAAAACATAAGCAAAACAACTGATAGTGTTAACTGGAGTATGAAAAACCAGATACAATAAATGGTTCTAAATATTTTAAGAAAACTAAGTGATAGCAAGAAATATATTCTAAATTCATGATTGTCGTAAAATATTTCCCCCTAACCCATTCTAAGCATAACAATACGGATTTAATGTCAGTCAAGAAATTGATATGAGATAATACATTTGTGACAAGAAAAGATGAAAAAAGGTATAGAAAAGATAGAATATTCTTAGTACAATAGAAGGAGATTTTAGGGTCTCCTTTTTCTATAAGGTTTTTTATAAGAAAATAGTATTATGCATTTACACGATAAGAGGTAGCGGCGAGATCAGGTGAATCACTCTTCTTACCAATCTTATGGTAAGAAAAAGATATAAAATATAAGGGGGAAGTTTGCATAATGTTAGAAGATAATTTTGATAAAAATTTTAAAATATGGACTCCTCACAAAGATGTGGATGAAGTATATGATACGGAAGGTGTTGGATTTAGAGATGAAGGATTTGTAGTTTTATGTATTCCAGATCACTTTGAAAGAGATAAGCGTTCTGACTATAATGTAAAACTAGTATGGGACGATGTAGTTTCTTATACGGTTACTGATGAAAGCTATAGGCCAGAACTATGGGCTTCTGAGAGTGAAGTAGCTGAAGTTTGGACTTTTTATATAAGTGAATCATCAGATTATTTAAATAAGTTTAGAGAAAAAATTATATTGTACCTGAAAAAACCTATCATTTTTTGATAGCCGGGACAAATTTAATGGTTGATGTCATTTCCCCTGAGTTTCCAAAACTTACTTTTGTTAAATAGGTGATGTATAAAGAACATTGCCTTATTAAAGTTCAATTATTTGATCAATGGAGGATATTATGGAAGTATTTAAGATTTTATGTATGTATATTTTAGGGATTACTGGAATTATAAAAGGAATAGGAGACATTAAAAAATACTGATAAACCTTTTAAAGTAATTTTATTATGCATTTTGATGAGTATAGGAATCATTGGTTATGCCTTATATAAGAAAATAATATTTATGATAATGGTATTGCTAGGAGCTATTTTAATACTTGTATTAGGATAAAATTTAATCAATATAGATGGAGGAGTAAGGATGTATGGAGCAATATTAGAAAAAGGAGAAGATTATTATACTTGTTTATATAAAATTTTCTCAGGAATAAATATGGTACAAAAAAATTATAATTGGCTTATTACAGACATTGTTTCTTATCCTAAGACAAAAGAATATGAAGACTTGTTTTCTAAAGAATATTGCTGGATAAGTGGAGAGGAACTTACTAAGATTTTAGAAAAAGAAGATTTTCAATGGATTTGGGGTGTTTTATCTGGCTTTGATAAAAATATTGATATTGAAGAAGTTTTAAAATATAGTTTGCCCTATGCTGATGGCTATGAAGGATTTTGGGAAAATCCACTTTCCTTACAACATCCTTTAGCATCTATAGAAATCGTAGCCTGGGATAGTAGTTTAACTTTAATAATTAGTAAGGATAGGAAAATTATCAATGAATTTAGACTTAATTTGCCTTTAAGTGAAAACTTGGAAACCTACAATGAAAGCTAGTTATATTTTAATTTAAAATTTCTGGGAGGATAGGGATGAAAAGAGAAAAAGAATTTGAAATAAATGGCTGTGTTTCAGTGCCAGAAGATTTAAGTTATGATGAATTTTGGGATAAATTTATTGCTTTTATGGAAGAAAACAATTGGTATTTTGGTGGAGGAATAAATGAAATTATTGATGGTTTCTATATAAACGAAGATGGAAGTAATGGAAATCATGTATTAGACCAGGATTTAAAAGAACTGATTTATCAGGGAAATAATAAAAGAGCAGTAGAACTATATATGGACTTGACAGGAGCAAATAAGAAAGAAGCTCAAGTCTATGTGACAGACTTGTCCAAAAGGCTATGGGGTAATAGCTTTAGAAAATTGACTAGATTTTTAAAAAGGTTAGAAGACAAGAAAATATTTTACAAGTTAGATAGAGTTAGAAATGATTATATTATGGTAGAAGTAGCTGTACCAGGTCAAAGGTGGGAAGTGGAGTTTTCTCCAGATGGAGATGTGGTAGTTGAGAGATTTAAAAGTTTTGAAGATGTAGGAGATGAGATTCTTCTAAACTATTTATTTGAAAATTTTTCAGATTAATTTTAAAGATAAAAGAGGGAATTTTAAGGTGGAAATTTTTATGTTCAGAAAAAAGAATTAATACGATTTACAGGCTATATAAGCATTAGAGTTTAATATATGGTTTAAGAGAAATAGGGTGGAGTTATAATGGGTAAGGATAAAGGTTTAAAAGATATTTTAATGGAAATACTAAAAGAATATGATTTTGAAGGTGGTCCTCTCTTTAAATTAGCACCGAAACTGAGACTCCATAGTGCCTTAGCATATAAATTATCTTTTCAAGATAATTATTATATAGGAAAAACTGTTGAAAAGGCTAGCCATATTTTTAAAGAGTTGAATTTTAAGGGAGACCTGCTCTTGGTCTATGATAATGCTTATAATAAGAATCCTGAAAAGGAAATAAGCTTTATAGGATCTACTCTAGTAAATATTAAAAGGAAGGAAGACTATAGTTATGACTGGTTTGATAAGTATGATGAAGAGATTTATCATTCCAAGAGAACAATCTATCAGGTGGAAGCTTTAAAGATAGAGGACCTTTTTCGTCAGATAAGTCTTTCTGATTTTGCTGGAGATTATGACCTAGAATCATCAATTTATATTATAGATTTAAAAAGTAAAACAATATTCTACTTCTATGATGATAGAGGGCTTTATATAATGGCGAGAGAGGAAAAAATTCTCCAGGATCTATGGGAGTCTATGCCAGACTCTTTCTTTGAGGACTGCCATGACTTTGAAATAAAGATAAAGAAATTCTACTGGATAGATGGAAGCCAAGATAGCAAAGAAGATCTTTGCCTCCATGGAGACTTGGAAATTAGACTAAATGACCAAATAGTAGAATATTCTCCTACAGTAAGTGCAGCAGGATTAAGACTTTTAAGGTCTCTATTAGCAGACCACCATGTAGGTAAGGGAGAGCATCTCTTCCCTTGTTGTGGAAATATCATTATAGCCAATGAAGAAGGGAACAAGGTAGAAATAATAGGTTGTGATCAGGGACTGGATTGGTCTGTAAAACACGAGGCTGGTTTAGTAACTATAGAAGCCGATGAGAATATAAAGACCACATACTATTATTTACAATACAAAAAAGAAGTCTTAAATTTTATAAAGCAAGTAGAAGATTTCTATAAAAAAGCAGGAAAGAGAATCTTACCAGAAGATAAAATGGAAAGGGAAGGCTATCTTGCTTTTTGGAAAGAATGGGAGGACTTAAAAGAGAGAGCTACTTTGATATAGAATATAAAAAATATTAGATGATTTTTTAAAAAATAGTATAAAATGATTAATAATTTGTATCATACCCTTGACACGATAGCAACAGGAAAGACAATGGTAGCATCATTTGATTATAAGGAACAGATAAAAAATTACTATTTTGGCACATATAAAAGAAAGTCTAAAACAAAGTTTGTAAAGAAAATAGTGGGGAAAAGTATGGATTTTAAAGAAAAACTTTATGAAATTTGATATAGGTCAATTTCTTTTCTAATAGGCAATGCTAGAATATAGTTACATGATTAAGAAATAATAAAGAAAAAGGAGAGGAATATATCATGATTAGATTTAACCAAGTAAAAGAAAAACACTTTGAAAGATTACAACAATTTGTTCCAATAGTAGACCGTGTTCATGGTGGGAGTCATCCTGAATTTCATGATGTACGTAAATTATTTGATGAAATAAGTATTAAAGTACAAAAAATAGGGGCAGAAAAACCAGAACTAGACAATGAATTTAAAGAATTACGTAAGGTTACAAATAACTATACTGTACCATCTGATGTATGTGAAAGCTATGAAGCAGTATACAATATGTTATCTGAATTAGATGAAGCTTATTATGCATAATTAGAATTATTTATTTTGATATAATAGAGTTTCCTCTGGCTTTGGATAGTTTTTATAATTAGACAAACCTTATAAAAAGCAGAAGAAATCCTACATGAAAGGATATAATTTTAATAAAACAAAGGTATTTTATTAAAATTAACATATATTAGGAGGTAAGAGAAATATGCAGCGTCATATTTTAAAAAATAAAAATCAGATTATGCTGATTAGTGGTATTTTAATTGCCATTGCCTTTATTAACAAATGGACTATTGGGAACATGCTGATTTTTAATTGGGCATTGATTATTTCCTCTATATTAGGTGTAGCACCTATTGCTATTCAAGCATATCAAGCCCTAGGAGTAAAAGTAGTAAGTATTGATGTTTTAGTCACAATCGCTGTTATTGGTGCTTTTTTAATTCAAAACTATGAAGAATCTGCAATTGTTACATTTTTATTCTTATTTGGTGCTTATTTAGAACAACGTACATTAAATCAAACACGTTCTGCAATTAAAGAGCTAACAGAAATGGCACCAGAAAGTGCACTAAAACAGATGGAAAATGGAGACTTTGAAGAAGTGGAAGTTGATGATGTTGATGAAGGAGATATACTACTTGTAAAAACTGGTGGAAAGGTTCCTGTTGATGGCACTGTTTTAAATGGTGAAGGATATATTAATGAAGCAAGTATTACAGGAGAGTCTGCTCCTGTAGGAAAAGAAAAGGATTCTAAAGTCTTTGCCGGTACAATTCTAGAAAATGGAACTATTCAAATTGTGGCAGATCGTGTTGGTGAAGATACCACATTTGGTAAAATTATTGAGTTAGTAGAGGAAGCACAGGATTCAAAATCAGAGGCAGAGCGTTTTATTGATCGTTTTTCTAAATACTATACACCTGCTGTACTAGTTTTATCTTTTATTGTATGGTTGATTTCAAAGAATATGGAGCTGGCCATTACAATTTTGGTTCTTGGTTGTCCTGGAGCTTTAGTTATTGGAGTACCTGTATCTAATGTTGCTGGTATTGGAAATGGTGCACGTAATGGAGTATTATTAAAGGGTAGTGAGGTTATCCATGATTTTAGCCGTACTGATACAATGATATTTGATAAAACAGGTACATTGACCATAGGAAATCCAGCAGTTTCAGAAACAAAATATTATACAGATAAAGTTGATGAAACATTGAGTTATCTTGGAAGTATTGAACGTGAATCAGATCATCCGTTGGCAAAGGCTGTTTTACAGGAAATTGGTGAAATTAAATTTTTACCAGTTGAAAATACAGAGGTTATTAAAGGTGGGGGTATTGTAGCCAATGTTAATGGACATAGGGTGGCAGTTGGTAATATTGCTTTAATGGAAAAAGAAAATGTAGAATTAAGTAAAGAAGCCAAAGCAGATGCAGTTAATTTTGAGAAAAATGGTAATTCTTTGGTACTAACTTCCGTTGATGGCAAATTAGAACTTATGATGGGTGTTAAAGATCAAATCCGACCAGGTGTTAGGGAAGATCTTCAGAGATTAAAAAAATTAGGAGTAAAGAACCTTGTTATGCTCTCTGGTGACAATCAAGGAACTGTGGATGTTGTTAGTAATGAATTAGGATTAACAGAAGCCCATGGAAATATGTTGCCAGAAGATAAAGCTAAATATGTTAAAAATCTAAAGGCACAGGGTAAAGTTGTAGCTTTCGTAGGTGATGGTGTAAATGACAGCCCTTCTTTAGCTTTAGCAGATGTAGGTATAGCCATGGGTAGTGGTACAGATGTGGCTATTGAAACATCAGATGTTGTTTTAATGAACTCAGACTTTGGTCGGCTACCACATGCCCTTGGATTAACAAAAGCTACAGCAAGAAATATGCTTGAAAATATTGTTATTGCCATAGGTGTTGTAATAGTATTGTTAGCAGGTGTATTCTTTAGTGAATGGATGAATATGTCAATTGGTATGTTGGTCCATGAAGGTAGTATTTTAGCTGTTATTTTAAACGGTATGAGGCTATTGAGCTATCGTCTAAAGTAAGAATGAAATAAAGGTTTTCTTTAGTCCAAAGTTTTGTAATGGAAATATGGTAAAATTAAATATTTAAATATAAATAAAAGGTTAAATAAATTTAATTATAAAATAAGGAATCAATGAAAGGAGATTATGGTTATGAAATCAGCAACAATTCAGTTAGAAACTTTAGCATGTCCATCATGTATGCAAAAAATTGAAGCAGCAGTGAAAGCTTTAGAGGGTATCGAAAAGGAAACAGTAAAGGTGTCATTTAACTCAAGTAAAGTAAAATTAGATTTTGATGAAGAAAAGGTTTCAATAGATCAAATAGAAAATGCAATTACTAAAGTAGGTTATGAAGTTCAAAAATCTAGAGTAAAATAATTTTATAAAAATATAGAAAAATATAGATATGATTAAGTAGGCCGACCTCCAAGGGTTAGATTAGATTCTAACAGATGGAAGGTCGGCTTTTAAATAATATAGATTAAGATGTTTAAAATATATATTTCTATTTTCATAATATTTATCCTACTTAAGTAATATATATAATTAATAATATAAATTATATTAAATTTAAAACAGTAGTCAGATATGCAAGAGAGCTACAATTTAATATAAAGATAAGTAATAGGAAGGTGAAATAGACAATGAATATGATTTACATAGCTTTGTCTAAATTTTAAAAATAAAAATTAAAAAGGTTTGTGTAAAAGTTACAAAAATGTTACAATACATAATTAGAAAGATTAAACAGAGTATTTAAGCTTTTCTAAGGAGATGAGTAATTGTGAGAAAAAGAACTTTAGTGATGAAAGCTAAGGGCATAATGGGAAAAATAACAGGAGATATTAAAAAGGAAAATATCCAATGGAAAAAGACACTATCTATATTCACCTTAACGATTATCTTAGGATTGACTAGTTTTTTTGTTTATCAAGAAGGTTTTGCTTATGAAGTAAAACTTAACGGAAAAGATTTAGGATTTGTTAAAGATATACATACTGTAGAAGAAGTGTTGAATATAGTTGAAAAAGATATTGCTGAAGAATTTGGACAAGATGCTTATTTTCATAAGAAAATAGAAACTGAAAAAGTAAGAGGACACAATAAAGATGTAGTAGATTCATCTAAATTAGGTGATATGATTTTAAATAATATTGAGGTTTTTAAACCTGCGTATATTATTTCCATTGATGGTGAAGATGAAATTGTAGTAGATTCTAAAGAAAATGCAGAGACCATATTAGAAGAGATAAAAAAACCATACATTAGAGAAAAAGAAAATGAAAATATTGAATTGGTAAAAATTGATTTTAAGCAAGAAGTGGAAATCCTATCTAAAGATGTAAATGTAGAAAGTATTTTATCAAAAGAAGAGGCTCTACAGGCTTTAGGAATAGAAAATCATAATAGTAAAGATTACATATTAGCTGAAGATAATTCATCACAAAAAGTCTCTAGATCTTTTGGTATAGGTAATAATAGATTAGAAAAAGCTAAAATACTAGAAAACAAAGAAGAAGTGGAGTTAGAAAATAAGGAAAATTTGATTATTTCAAAGCCAATACTAGAAGTTATAGCTATTGAAAGACACAAGAGTACATTAGAGCTTGATTTTGAGATAGAAGAAAAGGAAGATTCATCTATATATAAGGGAGAAAAAAAGATAAAGCAAGAAGGTACCAAGGGTAAAAAGGAAGTAATAACTGAAAAGACCTTTGTAAATGGAGTTCAAACAAAAAGTGATGTTATAAAAGAAACAACAATAGAAAAACCTAAAAATAAAATAGTATTAATAGGTACAAAGGAACGTCAAAGAATTATAAAAAAATCTGTATCTAGAGGAGCTAGTAATAGTAGAGTTGCACCAACATATAATGGTAATTTAGGATCATCAATTGTAGCTACAGCAAGACATTATTTAGGTATACCATATAAATATGGTGGATCTACACCATCAGGATTTGATTGTTCCGGTTTTACATCATATGTATATAAGCAATATGGAATTAGTTTACCTAGAAGCTCATCTGGCCAGGGTTCATTTGGAGCCTATATTGATAAAAGCCAATTAAGACCAGGGGATATAGTAGTATTCCCTAGACATGTAGGGATTTATGTTGGAGGAAATAGTTTTATACATTCTCCAAGTCCAGGTAAGAGTGTAGAAATCGCATCTTTAAATAGCTCTTATTATAAAAATCGCTTTATTTGTGGCAGGCGACCTTATTAAACTTTGTGAATAAAATTATATCAACCCCAAATAATAGATTATTAATCTAGTATTTGGGGTGTTATTTTGTATAATAGAATATGATTATATTATATTAAATTGAGGGGAGTTAAATATGCTTAAAAATTATTGTCAGATAGAAAAGTCAACATGGGAAGGTAGGATAGATAGTGAAGATGATTTTGATGGCTTTAGATGGCATCAATGGATAAAGATACTTAATTTAAATGATAAGGATTTAAAACCTTTTCAGGGACGATTAGGTTTTGCTTTTTTAGGCTTCCAATGTGATAAAGGAGTTCAATTAAACAAGGGAAGAGTTGGGGCAGCTAAAGGTCCAACAAGTATTAGAAAAGAGCTTACTAATTTGCCATGTCAATTTTCTCAGGATATATTACTCTTTGATGCAGGAAATATTTCTTGTAAGAATTCCACTTTAGAGGAAGCCCAAGATTCACTTTCTGAAGCAGTGCAAAGAATCTTAGATCTTAATCTATTTCCTATTCTTTTAGGTGGTGGACATGAAATTGCCTTTGGACACTACAAAGGAATATTAAAACATTTACAAAAGAACAATAAAGATAAAAATATAGGTATAATAAACTTTGATGCTCATTTTGATTTAAGGCCCTATCCAGAGGGTGGGACTTCTGGTACTATGTTTAGGCAAATAGCTGATTTAGCAAATATCAACAACATAAATTATTCCTATTTTTGTATTGGTATTCAGAAGTATGGAAATACTGTAAGTCTTTTTAAAACTGCTGATAAATTGGGAGTAGAGTATATTTTGGCAAAAGATATTGCAAGAACAGATTATTATCCCATAATTGAAAAATTAGATGATTTCATAAAAACTCAAGATCATATATATGTTACAATTTGTTCTGATGTATTTTCATCTGCTTTTGCACCTGGTGTAAGTGCACCACAACCTTTAGGATTAGATCCAGAAAAAGTACTAATCTTTTTAAAGTATATACTTCGCTCTAAAAAGACTATTAGTTTTGATATAGCAGAAGTATCACCTAGATTTGACCAAGACGATACTACAGCTAATCTTGCATCGGTTATTATATTTTCAGTTATCCACACCCTTGCCCAAATTTATTAAGTTCTCAATTAAAGTCGATTAAAAACTATTTTATTATATTTATTATAAAGAGATTTCTAGTTCAATATATTTTTACTGTAAAGATAATAAAATTATTTTTATGAAGAAATTTATTTTTATATGCCTAATTAGAATTTTATGGTACTAAAATATAAAAAAGGGTAAATATATTTGGATAGAATATATAATGAATATAAACATATATAATATATGATAAAATCAAGAATTATAATAAATTTTAAGTATAAGAAGGGAGGATTTTATGGAACTACTTGCAATATTATTGATCCCTCTCATAGGTACATCTCTGGGAGCAGCTGGAGTGTATTTTATGAAAGATAAAATGAATGAGAATTTGCAAAAAGGATTGTTAGGGTTTGCTGGTGGTGTAATGGTAGCTGCCTCAGTATGGTCACTATTAATACCTGCCATGGAATTATCTGATGATATGGGGAAATTTTCTTTTATACCTGCAGTAGTAGGCTTTCTTTTAGGAATAGGGTTTTTATTGATACTAGACGAAACAATACCCCACATACACATAGGTGGCGATGAACCAGAGGGTTTAGAAAGTAATTTAAGAAATACTACAATGTTAATGCTTGCAGTAACTCTTCACAATATTCCAGAGGGAATGGCTGTGGGAGTATTGTATGCAGGATATTTATCTGGGAATTCTGGGATAGGATTTTCTGCTGCCTTAACATTAACAATAGGAATAGCAATACAAAACTTTCCTGAGGGAGCAATAATCTCAATGCCTCTTAAGAATGAAGGGTTTTCAAAAAATAGGGCCTTTTTATTTGGTATACTAAGTGGAATAGTAGAACCAATTGCAGCAGCAGTAACAATATTAGCAACAAGATTTGTAGAACCAATATTGCCTTATTTTTTATCTTTTGCAGCAGGAGCTATGGTTTATGTAGTAGTAGAAGAATTGATACCTCAGTCAGCTGAAGGCAAACACTCAAATTTAGGGGTAATCGGATTTGCATTAGGATTTGCCATAATGATGACATTGGATGTGGCTCTTGGATAATTGAATAATGCTTTAACTGATCTGAAAAAATATATATTTTTACATTTTTGAACTGAATCCTGTAAAGCAGACAATTAATTTAACTTAAAATACGTATATACATTTGTAGGGTGCATGGTTTCTATATTCTAAAGGAGCCATGCACCCTAATCTTTTTTTATTATAAAATTAAGATTTCAGGATAAAAACAAATATATTAATTTAGCTGTAAAGATTTTTTAGCTTCTAAAATAGCATCAACAACATAATCAGCATCAATTATTTCTGCACCTTCTACTAATGTGTCTTTATCTACACCGTTATGAATCATACACGCAGAACAAACTTTTAATTTTCCACCAGCATCTAGAAATGCAGGTAGTAGCTTTGAAATTGGTTCAAAGGGTTCTCCTATATCTATTTTATCTGCATATCCTTTAGAAGCCAAATGAACACCATCTGATAAAAGTAATAGTTCTACATCATGTCCTTTTTGAGCTGCCTTTAATCCCATTGTAAAAGCTATAGTAACATTGTTTGAGTCTCTTTCATGTTGTGTTAAAGTGATTAATAAATCGATATTATTCATTAAATCAATCCTCCTTATTCTATTACGCATATACCCACCAAGGGTACCCTTCAATCTAAATATAAGTTTTTCAGCTTTCTTCTTAGTTTTAAATTTTAATTAATTTATAGATAATATTTGAATTATATTTTTCAGTATTACTCATATGAATAGAATATGCTACAATGATAATATGTATAAAAACGTGGCAATTTAATAGGATTAAAATGTTATCTGATGTTAGCATATATACATGTATACAATATAATTTAGAACCATATATAGGTTATTATTTTTAATATTAAGTTCAGAATTTTTTCAGTATCTACAGTTATAATATATAGAAGTTTTGAAAGATTAAACTTTATTTTAAATATCCAAAGGCTAGTTAGTTAGACATGGAATTAATAGAAGGAGTGCTGGATATGGTAATTTTCAACGGAGAAAAGGAAGTTGTAAACTATTTAGAAAAACTTGAACAGGTATTTAATACTGTTAGGATAGTAGATCCTAGAGTAAATAAAATCATATATCAAGTAGGTGATGAAAAATACTTGGCCCATGGTATAGAGTGTTATAAATTCTGGGAAAAAGGCAAGGTATGTGATAATTGTATTTCATATCAGTCCTTTCAAGAGCAAAGGACTATAAATAAAATAGAATATAAAAATGATACCATATATATGGTTATTGCATCACCAATAAAACTAAGAAACCATACATATATTTTGGAATTAATTTATGATATTACGCAAACAAAAATATTGATGGAACAAGAGGATATAGGCACCAGGATGCAAATAGGTACAATATATGATTTAAATCAAAAAACTATAATAGATGATCTAACAGGAATATATAATAGAAGATATATAAATCAACATTTCTCTGATGATATATATTATGCTATGAAGAATAAAGAAAAATTAACGGTAGCAATGTTAGATATAGATAATTTTAAAGAAATAAATGATAATTATGGATACTTAGTAGGAGATTTAACATTAAAAAAATTAGCAGGTTTAATTGAAGAAGAGATTAGAGTAGATAGTGATTGGGTTGCTAGATATGGAGGAGATGAGTTTTTTATCACTTTTAGAGGCATATCAGAAGATAGGGCGATTATGATAATGAATAGAATAAAAAAACGATTAGAAGATACAACAATAGAGTTTGAAAATAATATTATTAATATAACTATAAGTGTTGGAATATACACATTGGAATATAGTACCAAAAATTTTAATGACATAATTTATAAATTAGATAAGAATTTAAAAAAAGCAAAGAAAAGTGGTAAAAATAAAATTGTAGTATCTAGATAAAACAAAAATATCTAACAGGTTTTAAAAATTATGACTATTGTAAAGTTTATGCATTACAAGGTAAATCACTCATATTAGCTAAGTAAACTTGTTTAACTATAACTATTAATTTAATAATTATTTTATATAAACTTGGGTATATAAATAATAGTAAAAAACTAGGGGGTATAATAAAATGGCATCAGAAAAATTATTAAAAGCTTTAAATGATCAAATGAATTTTGAATATGAATCAGCAAATTATTATTTAGCAATGGCAGCATATGTTGCAGATGAAGACTTTGATGGAATCGAAAACTTTTTTATGGTTCAAGCAGAAGAGGAAAGATTCCACGCTACTAAATTCTATAACTATATAAAGGATATAGATGGAAGAGCTACAATTCAAGCAATGGAAGAACCTAAAAATGAATTTACTTCAATAAAGGATGCATTTGAAACTGCATTAGCTCATGAAAAGATAGTTACTTCAAGAATTAATGACCTTATGAAATTAGCTCATGAAGAAGGAGATTATGCTACAATAAGTTTCTTAAATTGGTTTGTAGATGAGCAAGTTGAAGAGGAAGCGTCAATGAAGGCTATAATCTCTAAACTAGAAAAAATTGATGGAAATACTCAAGGTTTATTTATGTTAGATAGTGAATTAGCAGCTAGAACATTTACTGTTCCTACAGAAGAATAATTTCAAAAAAGATAGAAGACATCTGGCTTCTATCTTTTTTATGTTATTGAATATTATTTATAAAGTGATATATTATACACTAAGAGGATGTAAGGACTGGTTAAAATGGGCAATACATTAAAATTATCTATAACTATTGATGAAGCTGTTGATTTAATATATGAGGCAGTGGTCAATGGCAGCATTACAGGAGAACTGATAGATAAGTATGAGATTAATAGTTTAGATAATAAAAAGTGCATAGTGATGATATTTGATAAACATTATTATAGAGCAGGAAATAGATTAACTTTAACAGTAGTAATAGATAATCTTCAAGGTAATACTAGGGTTCACTATACTGGAGGAGGTGGAGGGCAAGGATTATTCAAATTTGACTGGGGAGCTGCAAGTAGCTTTGAAGATATTGTGCATAGAGTTCTGGGAGATTATATAGTGTAAAGGCATAACAGAGTTTGATTGTAAAAGAATATTAAGAAATTAAGGAGATAAGATAATGGTTTATTTGAAAAACTTTACTTTTCCAAATAAAGATATGGAATTTGACTTTTTCTTAGAAATAAAATGGTATAAAGAGGAGAATTTAGATGCAAAAATGTAAAAACTGTTGTAATCCATTTGCAAGAAAAGATATCATAATATCAATATGGGGTAAAAGTTACGGTCCGATTATTTGTGATAATTGTGGGGTTAAGAATTAAGTTAGGTTTACAACAAGAATAATTCTAGCAGCTCTTATTATTCTATCCTTGATTGTTCTTAGGATATTTATATCTGCTAATATTGCTTTATATTTACAAATAATAATATATTTAATTTTGGCTGCTATATGGGTTTATATAACTCCATTATTTGCAAGATACTATATAAAAAAATCATAAATATAGCTTTACTTTTTCATTTTTTCAATAAAATTATATTTTAATATTAGTGAATTTTACATAAATCAAAGAAAGCATTACTTCTTCTAATCCTGTAGTACATCAGAAGAAATAAGATTATTCTCATGGTGAGATCTTCATACCAGTTATTAAAAAATAAGAATGTAAGTTATTAGAACATCCTATAGTATTTAGGATGTTTTTTTATTGGTTTCACCATTAGGATAAGAATTTAGACTTGATTTTAGCTTTGAAAAGAACCATAAGTCTATTTTTTAATATACATATATCTATGAATTATATTTTACCTATTATTCTAAGTGTAGACAAAAATCATAAAATTGAAGCCTCCATAATCTTTAAATAAATAGATATTTGCTTATTTGGAACCATTTTCGATGGTATAACATATAACAATAAATAGAAAGTCAATCTCTATATGAGAATTAGAGAGGGTTTGAAGTATGGAGAATTTAGATTTTTGGATATGAAAATGGAGGTGATAATGATTGGATAGGCTTGTAATAAATGGAGGGTATTTAATAGATCCGACCAATAGGATATCCTCAAAGTTAAATATTGCTATACAAAATGGGAAAATAGTTGAGATTTCAAAGGAAGAGCTACAAGGGGATACAATTATTGATGCTAAAGGATTAATTGTTTCCCCAGGTTTTATAGATTGTCACATACATGAAGATTCATATAATGAAGAAAAAGATATGTTTGATATTAGTATATTTGAATGTATGCTGAATATGGGAGTAACAACTGCTATAGGAGGTAATTGTGGAATTGGACCATATGATATTCCAGGATACATAGAAGCAGTAGAAAGATTAGGGATTCCAATCAACTTAGGAATGTTAGTCCCCCATGATATTTTAAGGAAAATAGAAGGTATAAACAATAAATATAAATCAGCTAGCCTGGAAGAAATAAAGAAAATGAGGGCAAAAGCAGTAGAATATCTAGATATGGGATTATTAGGGATTTCATTTGGAATTAGATATATACCAGGATTAGAAAAAAATGAACTTATAGAAGTTTCCTCTGCTTGTCAGAAGGATAATAAGCTTATAGCAGCTCACATTAGAGATGATGCTAGTAATGTTATACCAGCTACACAAGAATTTATAAATATTGGGCGAGAACTTAAAGTACCTATTGAAATATCACATATTGGAAGCATGGCATCATATGGACAGATGGATGAGTTTTTATCCTTAGTAGATAGTGAAAGGTCAAGGGGATTGGATATTGGTATGGATTGTTATCCATATAATGCATTTAGTACAAAAATAGGTGAGACTACCTATGATGACGGATTTTTAGAAAGATATAATATTAGCTACAATAGTATTGAAATAGCAGAAGGAAAATATAAGGGAAAAAGATGCACAGATAGAATCTTTAAAAGACTAAGACAGCAAGCTCCAGAAACCATAACTATTGGGCATGTAATGAGGGAAGAAGAAGTAGATAAGGCAATTTCACACCCAGATGTTATTGTTGCTAGTGATGGTTTAATGAATAATTTTCAAGGTCATCCAAGGGCTGCAGGAACTTTTCCAAGATTAATTAGTGAGTATGTTAAAAATAAAAAGATCCTTACCCTTTACCAAGCTATTGAAAAAATAACCTATCTACCAGCCAAAAAGTTTGGAATTAATAAAGGTACATTAGGTATAAATGCAGATGCTGATATAGTAATTTTTGATTTCAATGAAATAAAGGATAATGCAACTTTTCAAGAACCAGCCTTAGGGCCAAGTGGAATAAAATACGTCATAATTGATGGCAAGGTAGCTTTAGAAAATGGGAAAATAATAAGAGATAATCTAGGTCGTTTCATTAAAAAATAGGAGGGGTTATTTTGGATTATGGATTTTGGTCAGTAATACCGCCTTTAGCTGCAATTATATTAGCACTAGTATTTAAAAATGTTTTTATCGCCTTGTTTATTGGTATATTTATAGGCTTTACTGTTTTAAGCGGAGGAAATATCTTTCTTGGTATTGATAGATCACTTATGTCTTTGGTAGAAGTATTTCAAAGTACAAGTAATACAATAGTAATAATAGTCGTTTCATTAATAGGTGGCATGACCTTATTAATTGAAAGGTCTGGAGGAATAGAAGGTTTTGTAGAGTATATGACCATTAAAAGAGAAATTGTTAAAAGTAAGAAAGGAGCAAATCTATTTACTTTTATTTTAGGTGTATTGATATTTACATCAGGTAGTCTAAGTACGTTAGTTACTGGAACTGTGGCTAGACCATTAAGTGATGCAATGAAAGTTCCCCATGAAAAACTATCTTATATAGTACATTCTACTTCAACTCCTATATGTGTTCTTATACCACTAAGTGGTTGGGGAGCCTTTATGATTGGACTACTACAAGCCGCAGGTGTAGATAATGCACCTTCAGTTTTAGTAAAGAGTATATTACTAAATTTCTATTGCATATTAGCTGTAGTTGGTGTATTGTTCTTTGTTCTTACAGAGAAAGATTTTGGACCAATGAAAAGAGCGGAAGAAAGGGCTGCTAAAACAGGATTATTAGATGAACCAAAGGAAGGCATGGAAACAATGCCTAAAACTGATGTTGTAGATGTTTCAGGTAAAAACACTTCAGCACTTAACCTGGTTATTCCACTGTTTTCTATGATTATAATGATTGTAGCTGGATTATTTATTACAGGCAAAGGAAATCTTTTAGGTGGGGACGGCATGAGGGCCATACTTTGGGGCGTATCATTTGGATTATTGGTTTCAACAATAATGTATACTTTTCAAAAGATATTTAATTTCAAAGAAATACTAGATATTGTATTTAAGGGAACAGGTGATATGTTATCTGTTTCAGCTATATTGATATTTGCCTTTGCAATGGGAGATTTGGTAGGAGAATTAGATACAGGCAAATATTTAGCCAGTTTATTTTCATCATTTTTAAAGCCTACATTATTACCTACTTTAGTTTTTTTAATTACTTGTATTATTTCATTTGCCACTGGAACCTCCATGGGAACAATGGCAGTAATGATGCCCCTTGCAATGCCTATGGCATTTACTATGGGTACTAGTATTCCTTTAGTTGCTTCAGCAGTTTTTGGAGGAAGTATATTTGGGGATCATGCATCACCTATATCTGATACTACCATAATGTCATGCAGTACTTCAGGATGTGACGTTATGGATCATATAAGAAGTCAGTTGCCATATACCTTAGTTTTTGCGGGTATTAGTATAATATTGTATATAGTTGCAGGGATAATAATATAAATTTATCCTAATTAGGTTATATTATTTTAAAGTTGTATTTTAGATAGAGAGGATTAACTAAAACAATCCCCTCTATAATTATATATAAAATCACAGAAATGTGGTTAATTAATACTTTAGCTCAATTGTTTAGTTTGGATTTTAAAAGGTATAATACTCATATAAACTATAAAAAGATAATTATTATAGAAAATTTGTATGAATCTCTTTAATGACATTAGTGTAGTGGAACTTTATGAGAATATACTTATACCATCATTAAACAGTATAATCAAGTAATATGATTTAGATACAGAAAGCTTAATTTGGAAAGAGTATGTAAGTAGTGGAATAATAAGGTCTGTTATTGAATGATCATATACTTTTGTACTAAAAGAAAGGGATAAATAGGAACTTAAGGAGATAACACATGAAAATAGGATATGCATGTTTAAATATAGGAGTTTTTCAAACAAATTATAAAAATTGTACAATGAAAAATGCAACTAGAGAAAACTTAATAAGTATAATAGGTCATAATTTAAATTCATTGAACAATGCTTTAGATTATAACATCAAAAATAATATAAAAATCTTTAGAATAAGTTCAGATCTAATTCCATTTGGATCTAGTCCTGTAAATGATATTAAATGGTGGGAATTATTTGCTAATGAATTTTCTATGCTAGGTTCTAAAATAAAGAGTTCAAAAATGAGAGTATCAATGCATGCAGGTCAATACACTGTACTGAATTCTCCACATGAGGATGTAGTTTTTAAATCAATAAAAGATTTAAATTATCATAATAAGTTTCTTGATAGTTTAGGTACAGGAAAGGATAGTAAGATAGTACTTCATATTGGAGGAGTATATGGTAACAAGGAGAAGGCAATAGAAAGATTTATTCATAATTATAGTTTACTTTCACCTAAAGTGAAAGAAAGGTTAATCATAGAAAATGATGATAAATCCTATAATATTGGGGATGTTCTGAAAATAGGGAAAATATTAGATATACCTGTAGTTTTTGATAATCTTCATAATAAGGTATTGCCTTATGACAACTCTAAAGACGAATTCTACTTTATAAAGCAGTGTAAAAAAACTTGGAAAAAAGAAGATGGAACTCAGAAAATACACTATTCCCAACAAGATACAGGGAAAAGACCAGGATCTCATTCCAAGACAATAGATTTAACTGAGTTTACAAAGTTTATAAATAAACTAGATGATGAAATAGATATAATGCTTGAAGTTAAGGATAAAAATCTTTCAGCGATTAAATGTATAAATAGTATATCAAAGAATAAAGATATAAAAAATCTAGAAATAGAGTGGAGTAAATATAAATATACAGTTTTAGAGCATTCTAGTTCACATTATAATAGAATAAGAGAGATTCTTAAGGATAAAAACAAATATCCAGTCATAGAATTCTATAATCTCATAGATGAGGCTTTAAATATAGAGGAGGATCTAGGTAGTGTTATAAATGCAGCTTCTCATGTCTGGGGATATTTTAAATCCATATCAACACAAGATGAAAAGAAGAAATGGCTTAGAATATTAAATGATTATAAAAAAGGGGTTAGGACTAAAAATATCTTAAAGGTTTTTTTACACAAAATGGCTTTAAAGTATAATGTTTCATATCTTATAGATTCATACTATTTCGATCTATAACCTTAGTTGATTTAAATTTGCTCTGATCCTGTTCCCCTATGGTAGTTGTAGAATGTTTATGTAATTAGGGTATAAGGATAAAAAGGATTATTTTTTAATATGGGGGGATGTTATTATGGCAGATAATATAATTTTAAAAACTGAGTCCTTAGGTTTTAAGTGGACAGTAGAAGATCCTTTCTTGTTTTGTGCTCACCATAAGGATGACTATCCAAAAGGAAATGAGCAATTGGGTGTAAATCAAGAAAGTCTAAGAGATAGAAATATTGGAAATGATTTTGAAGTACGAGATGGATTTAGAATGTATCATGGAAGGACTATACCAGGCTTTCCAGTTCATCCACATAGGGGATTTGAAACAGTAACCATAGTCTTGGAAGGTTTTGTAGATCACTCAGATTCCCATGGAGCCTCAGGAAGATATGGTGATGGTGATGTACAGTGGATGACTGCAGGAAGGGGACTTCAACATGCAGAAATGTTTCCTTTAGTTTATCAAGACAAGGATAATCCTCTGCATTTATTTCAAGTATGGTTAAATCTACCTAAAATTAATAAATTTGTAGATCCCCATTATAAAATGTTATGGGCTGAAGATATACCTGTGATAGAGGATGTAGATAATAATGGGAAAATGACTACAACAAGGCTTATTGCCGGAAAATATAAGGAACATAATGCTTTAAAACCAGCTCCTTCTTCTTGGGCAAATGATGAAAACAATAAAGTAAATATATGGATAATAAATATGGAGCCTAATGGAAGGTTTGAGATTCCCAAAGTAAATGATACAATTACCAGAAATCTTTATTATTATAAAGGAGATACACTGAAAATTAATGGAAAACATGTCCATGTAGATAATAGATTTAAATTAAATGGTAATGAAAATATTGAATTAGTAAATGGAAACAAGGAAAGCAATATGCTTCTTTTAGAAGGAGAACCAATTAAGGAACCAGTGGTAGCTTATGGACCATTTGTAATGAATACTATGGAGGAAATAAAACAAGCCTATGCAGATTATCAAAATACACAGTTTGGAGGGTGGCCTTGGGATAGAAAGGATCCTGTTCACACTGAAGAAAAGATAAGGTTTGCAAAATACTCTGACGGAACAGTAGAAAAAAGATAATATCTTGTAAAAATATAAAGATATGGATGGAAATTTAAAAAATTAAATATGGTCCACTAAGTCTAAAAACAAGGAATATTCTTAGGACCATAGATAAACTCGTCAAGGGAATGATTTCTTCCTTAAAGAAATTATTTTCTTGACGAGTAAAGAAACTTAATAAGGCATAAAATTTAAGAAATACAATCAAATTTATGGCATTATGAAGAGTGTAAGGATAACTTATGAAATCGCTCTAGAACATTAGATATAAATTCCTGTGTGGTATCATTTAAAATCGTATCATTTTTTATAATCACTTCAAATACAATACTATTTTCACAGTCTTCAATGGGAATTGATATAACATCAAACATTGATTGTTGGTTTTGAAACTCTTTAATTCCTATGGTATAGAAATTACTTGTAGAAATAAGGTTCATTAAGGTAGATCTTCCATATACATATATTATCTTATTTGAGTTGTTGAGATCAGTATGATGTCCCTTTTTCATGATATTATATATGAAATCTTCATATTGTCCAAGATATCGAACAAAGCCATAGTTTTGGAGGGCGTGTAGTGACACTTTCTTTCCCTGTTGAATTAATTGGTGGTGCTTTGAAATACAAATTTCCGGTTTAAATTCTGCAATTGTTTTCCCCATCAATCCATTTTTTTCAATAAAAGCATGAATATTTCTAGCTTCATGGATATCATAATGAATGATTCCCACATCTGTATATCCATTGATTACATCTGTAATTACATCTCTAGTAGTTCCTTCATTTAAAAGGTAAGTAAATTCATTCATCCCTTCTTTTTTACTACAAATTTCATTGAAACTTTCCATAATATGGGTGAATTTTGTCATCGAAACACGTAGTTTATCTGAAGTTTTAATATTAGTAGGTGTAAACTCTTTTAGAGCATCTATTTCCTCTAGTATAGACTTAGAGTGTTTTAGAAAATATTCACCGGCAGAAGTTAGACTTACTCCTTTGTGGGTTCGAATAAGTAAATCAAATCCAATGGATTTTTCTAAGTCTTTGATTATATTACTTAGATGAGGTTGTGATATGTATAATTTTTGAGCTGCTTTGTTAATGGAACCACATTCGGCAACTGTTACAAAATCTCTAAGTTGATTGATATTCAAATTTTGAAACCTCCTTCAAATTTTGATAATGGAAAGGAATATGTAAAAATAAGGATTTATAGTTAAGTCTATCACATTCCTTAAAGTTTAGCTATAACTTTTTCAAATAATAGATATATGTATTTAATATTAGCAAAAGTCTGTCAAATAAGGTATTATATAGTAAAGTGATAAATTTAAAAGGAGGAAGTAGGTTTATAATATGGAAATGGAAAATATTACTGAAATATTAAATGATGCTTTGGAGTATGGGCGTAAGTACATAAGTAAAGGAAATGTTGCTACATATATTCCCGAATTAGCAAAAGTGGACAAGGACTCACTTGGTATTAGTTTAGTAACAATAGCTGGTGGGAGATACCATGTAGGAGATTGGGACAAGGAATTTACTATTCAAAGCATTTCGAAAACGATTTCATTAATTTTTGCTCTAGAACATTTTGGCCCAGAATTTGTATTTAGTAAAGTGGGTATGGAACCTTCAGGAGATCCATTTAACTCAATAGCTAAACTTGAAACAAAGAGTAAATATCCATCTAACCCTTTTATAAATGCTGGTGCCATAGCTATAGCTGGATTAATTGCAGATAGATATAAATTTGAAGATTATCTAAAATTAGTGCATAGGCTTTGTGGTAGAAATTCTATTGATATAGATGAAAACGTATACATGTCTGAGAATGAGACTGGAATGCTAAATCGCTCCATGGCATATTTGATGAAAAATAATGGTATTATTGAAGGTGATGTTGAAAAGACCTTAGAGCTTTATTTTAAGATGTGTTCAATTAAAATCAATACCAATGATTTGGCTAATTATGCATCAATATTAGCAAATGGAGGAGTAGAGATTGAATCTCAGATTCAATTGATAGATAAATCTACAATAAAAATCCTTAAGTCACTTATGGTAACCTGTGGGATGTATGATGGCTCAGGAGAGTTTGCAATTAGAGTAGGTATGCCTGCAAAGAGTGGCGTAGGAGGAGGTATTGTAGCTTCCTCAGAAAACAAAGTGGGAATCGGAGTTTTTGGACCTTCCCTTGATAGTCAGGGAAATAGTATTGGAGGATATCATATCCTTGAATATCTTTCAAATGAGTTAGGACTACATTATTTTAGTTGTTAATATAACAATATAGAATGTAGCAAAATATGAGTTTAATATGTTTAATCTTTTCTACTATAAAATGGGGTGATCTATGTATTGTAGATTAGGTGATTTTTCAAATTAAGTATTTAATATTAAAAAATTAGGAGGGATAGTTATGTACGGGAAGTTTATTGGTAGTTTAAGTGGATTTCTTTATACCTATATTTTACCGATATTATTAATTGGTGGCGGACTATATTTTTCATTTAAAACTAAATTTGTTCAACTTCGCTTATTAAAAGAATCTGTAAAAGTTGTCAGTGAACCTGCAGAAGATGAAAAAGGCATGTCTTCATTTCAAGCCTTAATGGTTTCTACGGCTTCTAGAGTAGGTACTGGTAATATAGTTGGTGTATCTACAGCAATCTGTCTAGGAGGAGCTGGATCAGTGTTTTGGATGTGGATTGTAGCTTTTGTAGGTGCGGCATCAGCTTTTGTTGAAAGTACCCTTGCACAAATCTATAAGAAAAGAGACAAAGAAGGTGGCTCCTATGGTGGACCAGCATACTATATTGAAAATGCATTAAAAAGCAAGACTTTAGGTATGATATTTGCAATTGTTTTGGTTTTAACATATATGGTAGGTTTCAATATGCTAGCTTCCTTTAATATTAACTCTGCTTTTGGAACATATAGTTTTTATAACCCTAAATCAACACCATTGATTATAGGTGGTGTATTAGCAATACTTACAGCATTAAGTATATTTGGCGGAGGTAAAAAAATCAGTGAAGTTGCTTCATTACTTGTACCAGTAATGTCCGTAGCTTATATTATCATGGCTTTTATAGTAATATTTAAAAATATAACTACAATTCCTGCTATGTTTGCTGATATATTCTCACAAGCATTTGATTTTAAAGCTATATTTGGGGGTTTTGCAGGATCCGCTGTAATGCTAGGTTTAAAAAGAGGATTATATTCTAATGAAGCTGGTATTGGTTCTGCACCAAATGCAGCGGCAGCAGCCGATGTATCACATCCAGTAAAACAAGGTTTAGTTCAAATGATGTCAGTATATTTGGATACATGGGTAATTTGTACTGCAACTGCATTTATGCTTTTAGCTTCAGGTATTGCTCCAAATCCAGAACTTGCTGGTGCACCATACAATGTAGCAGCATTAACTAATAATTTTGGAGCATTTGGACAACACTTCTTTACATTTGCACTATTTTTATTTGGATTTACTACTTTAATTGGAAATTATTTTTATTCGGAAGCAAATCTAAAATATATATTTGGTGAGAATGCAAGCAAATTTACCTTAACTATTTTCCGTGTCTTAGCAATAATTGTTATACTATTTGGAGCAGGTATGGAATTTGGTGTTGTATGGGATACAGCAGATGTACTTATGGCAGCAATGGCACTTATAAATATTCCTACAATATTTATATTAAAAGATCCAGTAATTGCTTGTATGAAGGATTATATTAGTCAAAAGAAAGATGGAAAAAACCCAGTATTTAAAGTTTCCTCCATTAATTTAAAAGATAATACGGATTTTTGGCAGGATACTAAAGCTACTAAGGTAAGTAAGTAGATATTGTTAACTCTAAAAAGATACCATCAATTAAGTTTTTACTTATTTGATGGTATCTTTATAAAAATATTTATTTTGAAATCTAAAATTTGTATATGGCTGCAATTCCAGTAGTACTAGGCATCCTTTCCTTAGGCAATACTAATACATTGCCACTAGTTTTAAATACCATTTCAGCTAAATCATCTAATATATCGTCAAAATCTGGATTTTCAGCATTTCCCTTTATTAACTCTCCAGTATCTTTATTTATTTTACCAGGCAATATCCTATCAGCTTCTACTAATAGAGTATCAATACGGTTTTCAAAAGCAGCCCTTACAACTTCAGTTAAATCATCAGAGCCTAAAAATTTGGATCTTTCTAATTTAAACCTTTCTATTATTTTCTTAGTTTTATTTAAATAATAGGGTTGGATTATAGTCCAAGCATCTTTTTTAGCATCTTCCACAGTTAAGATCTCATAATCTTTTGTGATTCCATCTGAAAGTAAATATGGATTGTTAGATATACTTCTAAATAGTCCTTGATGTTCACTTAAAGCTACTAGGATTAAAGGGATTTTTTCCACATTGGAAAACTTATCTAGCATCAATTTATCAATATATCTAAAATACTTTTCAGTATCCTTTTCAACCTCATCTTTTCTACTACCATGTCCATGGAACATTGGAGTACCACCTGCTCCACCATAGGAACCAGGATTTAGATAGGGTCTAGTATATTGATCTCCTAAAACCTCTTCTATAGTCTTTGGAATATTGTTATCTAGTTCTACTTTATTAAAACCATATCTGTCTCCTTCATATATAACGAAGTTTGTTTTACCAATGCCTAAGAGATGGTACCTACTAGCAGATTGAAATGTTCTAAGCAAAGGTTTAATATGAAAACTATCAGATACAATTGCTAACTCTTCAACAGGCCTACTTAATTTATATACTACAGTCTTATTTTTATTTGATAAAATTCCTAGACCATCTTTACTGTTATTCCAAAAGAGCCTGTCCTCTCCAATGACATAAAAGGGTTCTAATAATTTATTTACTTCTTTTTTGTCATATTTTTGTAATAATGAGTTGTAAATGCTTTGAACTAGATTTTTAAATCTAATAATATCTTGCTTGTTATCAGGTCTATATCTAAATGTAGGTTGGTATAGAGATATGAATGGACCATCACTTTCATAAATGATGTCATTAGGGAAATTATAAGCTATTTCATATATCATAAAACTTCCTCCTTTTCACTGCTCTTATATAAATCTATACCCATAAAGGTATCAATTTAAAGTGGTATAGTGAAGTTATTTTGATTTTATAGATTTTTACACATGTGGATATAATTGGGTATAATATAGGGTAGATGATTAAAGATGAAAATGAAAGGAGAGATTTTAATGAAGATAAATATGGAGTTTAAACTTATAATGTCTTTAATATTTGCAGTAATAGTAGCAATATTTGCTATACAAAATGCAGGAAATGTAGAGATTAATTTTTTGTTTGGGAAATTTACAATTTCACAAGCAGTGATTATACTAGGTTCAGCAGTAGTAGGAGCTTTAAGTATATTTTTAATAGGATTGGTAAAACAAATAAAACAAAGTAAGAAGATAAAGGATTTAAACTATAAAATAAAAACATTAATGGATGAAAAAGAAGCCCTTAAAAATAAAGTAGATAATTTAATAATTTCAAAAGAACAGATACATAGTATAGAGCCAGTAGAATCCATAGATTCAGCAGATGAAATAGAATATAAAGAATAATTTATTCTTATACATTTGAATTCTTTTATTTTGTATTTTAGTTTATTAATGTGTTGTATAGAAAAGGGCAGATTGTTTATTGATATAATGGGAAATAGTATGACAGAAGTAGTTTTTTTTGTTATTATTATTGTATATGTGATTAGTATTTAGTATATTTTTAAGTATATTATAAAAATCAAATAATAATCATATATAAATAGTTATGATACAATTTGATAATAAAGGGTACGTAAAACATTGAAACCTTAATAAGATATTGGGAAAAGTTATGAAAATTTTAAGGAGGAGTAGAATGTATAATATTAGAGAAATAACAAAGGATTTATATTGGGTTGGAGGGAATGATAGAAAAACTTCACTTTTTGAAAATATTCATCCAATACCAGAAGGGGTTTCATACAACTCATATTTACTTTTAGATAAAAAGACTGTACTTTTAGATACAGTAGACTGGTCAGTATGTAATAATCTTATAAAAAATATTGAGTATCTTTTAGAGGAAAGACCTTTAGACTATTTAGTTATAAATCATATGGAGCCAGACCATGCAGCATCCATAGGGGAAGTAGTAGCTAGATATCCAAATATAAAAATTATAGGAAATAAAAAGACCTTTGACTTTATGAAACAATTTGGATATGAAGTTAATGAAAATATAATAGAGGTTAAAGATGGAGATACCATATCCTTTGGTGAACATGAACTTAGCTTTATATTTGCTCCAATGGTACACTGGCCAGAGACTATGGCAACTTTTGATACTACAAATGGAGTACTATTTTCAGCAGATGCCTTTGGAACATTTGGTGCTTTAAATGGAAGGCTTTTTAATGATGAGGTAGATTTTGAAAGGGAATTTTTAGAACCAGCTAGAAGATACTATAGTAATATAGTTGGAAAATATGGTCCACAAGTACAAAACTTACTAAAGAAAGCAAAAAAGCTAGATATAAAATATATATGCCCATTACATGGACCAGTATGGAGAACAAATATAGATTACTTCATAGATAAATATGATAAGTGGAGTAGCTATGAACCAGAAGAAAAAGGAGTACTAATAGTGTATGGATCCATGTATGGAAATACAGAAGCTGCAGCAGAAGATATAGCAAGAAGATTAGTAGAAAAAGGTATGAGTAATATATCTCTTTATGACGCTTCAAGGACCCATGTATCTTATTTAGTATCAGATGCATTTAAATATAGCCATATAATATTAGCATCTTCAACATATAATTTAAATATATATACACCAGTAGAAAACTTCATAAAAGATATGAAACATGCTAATCTACAAAAACGTACTCTTGGTATAATCTACAATGGAACGTGGGCTCCAAGGGCTGGAAAATTAATGGTAGATGCAGTATCAGAGATGAAAGAAATGAATATATTAGAAGGCCATGTACAAATAGACTCTTCTATGAAAGAAGAAAATATATCACAAATGGAATCTCTTGCAGATAGTATAATAGAATCCATGAAAAGTAATTAAATTCAGCCAAGTTTATTTATATTAGTATGATAAATAATAAGGCAAGCAGATCAGGCAGATAAATCAATTACTGAAAAATAAAACATATTATCAAGATGTTTAGATCAAAGGGTCAATTTATATATGGCCCTTTTTTATTTTTAGAAATTGTGTCATAACTTGTATCACCACTGCCAGTTTATTGGAAAGACTTATATATAACATGGGAAATTATAAATTTAGTATTATAGGAATAAATCCTTATTAAATAAATGAAAATAATTGACATAAAAAATTAAGTATATTATACTGAAGGAGAATTGAATACTTTCGGTATTGGTCACCGGTAATGGTGTATATAGGGAATTAGGTTAGAATCCTAAACAGTCCTGCTGCCGTAATAAGTGAGGTTTTTTAAATGCGTAAGCAAACCACTGGACAAAATCTGGGAAGGTTTAAAAATACCAATGATCTTTAAGTCGGAATACCTACCAATACTATTTGCGTAAATAACTGCAAATTCTATACCCTGCAGAGGACAAGGGTGATAGTAAATAGAAATAAGCTTTTGAATATACTTTAAATTCCAAAGTTTATCTTGTGGTTAATTACGTTTCGGAAAATCCGAGACGTTTTTTATTTTCCTTTGCAAATATAAAAAAGTATTTAATCAAATAAAAAATATGGAGGAATAAATATGAAAAGATTTATATCAGTTGCTCTTATGTTGGTGATGATAGCAACATTTGTAACTGGATGTCAACAGGCACCAAAACAAGGAGCAGAAACACCAAAAGATAATGAAGGACCTACTACAATTGTGGATCCTACTGGCAACGAAATTATAATTCCAGAGAATATTAAAAGTATAGTATCAATGGCACCTTCCATTACAGAAGTACTAGTTGAATTAGGATTTAAAGACAAAATAGTAGCTGTAGACAACAATTCCCTAAGTTTAGAAGGTATACCAGAAGATATACCTCATATAGATATGATGGCACCAGATGTTGAAGAGCTTATTACTTTGAATCCAGATTTGATATTAGCATCGTCTATTTCTATGGGTGGAGGAGAAGACCCTTTAGCTCAACTAAAAGAAGAAGGAATAACTATAGCTTATATACCTTCAAGCAATAGTATAGAAGGAGTATATAGTGATATAATCTTCATATCTAAAGTATTAGATGTAGAAGACAAAGGACAAGATATTGTTAACAATATGAAAGAAAAAATTGATGATATTAAAAAGATTGGTGATACAATTACAGATAAAAAATCTGTTTACTTTGAAATAGGAGCGGCTCCAGATTTATATAGTTTTGGTAATGGGGTATTTTTAAATGAGATGATAGAACTAATAGGTGCAACAAATATATTAGCTGATCAAGAAAGCTGGATAGGAGTTTCAGAAGAGGCAGTTATATCTGCTAATCCTGATGTTATAATTACAAATGTAAACTATATTGAAAATGCAACTGAAGAAATTAAATCACGTGATGGATGGGAAAATATAAATGCAATTAAAAATGATGAAGTTTATTATGTGGATAATATGGCAAGTTCCCTTCCAAACCATAATATCATAAAAGCCTTAGATGAAATGGCAAAGGCAGTATATCCTGATAAATATTAAGAAGATGAAAACTAGTATAAAAGTAATAATTTCCATAGTGTTTTGCTTTTTCATAATAATTTTAGGAGTAGGTATTGGAAGTGTAAACATACCTCCAAGTCATATTCTTAAAATATTATGGTCCAATATTTTAAATAGACCATTACCAGTAGATATTGAGGCTAATTTTGTATCTATAATTTGGAAAATAAGGCTTCCAAGGGCTATCTTAGCCTTTATAGTAGGAGGAGCCCTGGCAGTAAGTGGTTCTGTAATGCAATCAGTTTTAAAAAACCCCCTTGCTTCCTCCTATACCCTAGGTGTTTCTTCTGGGGCATCTGTTGGAGCAGGATTAGTTATGATAACTGGATTTAGTATACCTATTTTAGGGAAGTTTACACTTCCCTTTGTAGGTCTATTGGCAGGATTACTTACTGTATATCTTGCAATTAGATTTTCAGCTAAAATTGATAAGAACATGGAAAATAATACTATCATATTAGTTGGTATGGTTTTTTCTTTGTTTATAAATGCTATGATAACTTTGATGACTGCCTTATCTAGGGAGAATCTTCAAAAATTAACCTTTTGGCAAATGGGTAGTTTTTCTTTAAAAGAATGGTCAGATGTGGTGGTTTTATTTCCTATAGTGGTACTCTGTATTACCATTTTGATGAAATATTCAAAGGAACTTGACATTATGACCTTTGGTGAAGAACAAGCAATGGCCATAGGAGTAGATACTAAAAGAGTAAAGTGGATACTATTAGGACTTTCAGCAGCCCTTACTGGTAGTGCAATAGCCTTTGTTGGTGTTATAGGTTTTATAGATTTGATTTCACCTCATGTTGTAAGAAAGATATTTGGAGCTTCTCATAAATTAGTAATCCCAATGTCTATGATTTTTGGTGGTGCATTTATGGTTGTATGTGATTTAATAGCTCGAACTATAATCCCATTATCGGAACTGCCTGTGGGAGCTGTTACAGCTATAATAGGCGCTCCATTTTTTGGATATGTCTATTTCAGTAGAAGGAAGGTAGAATAGATGTTGGAATTAAAAAATGTATTTACAGGTTATGGAGATATAGATATTATAAAAGATATTTCTTTAAATATAGGAGAAGGTACCAATCTTTGTATCCTTGGGCCCAATGGTTGTGGCAAAACTACACTATTAAAAGCCATAGCTGGAATACTTCCCATAAGAGGAGATATTTTAATAGATGGCATAAGTATTAAAGATATGAAAAGACATGAAATAGCAGGTAAAATTGCAGTTATGAGTCAGATTTCAAATATTTACTTTTCCTATACAGTATTTGAAACTGTTATGTTAGGCAGATACTTGTATATGAAAAATAGTATATTTAAAGAACCTTCACAAAACGATAAAGCATATGTAGAGAAATGTTTAAAAGCTACAGGCTTATCTAGTATAAGGAATAAACAGATTGACACCCTTTCTGGTGGACAGCTACAAAGAGTATTTCTAGCTAGAACATTGGCACAGGATCCAAATATTATACTTTTAGATGAGCCTACAAATCATTTAGACTTACGATATCAAAAGGAATTAATAGATTATCTTAAGGAATGGTCTAAAGAAGATAGACATGCTGTTATAGGAGTTTTTCATGATATTAATCTTGCTATGGATTTAGCTGACCAGGTACTTGTAATGGAAAAAGGAAAGGCTGTAAGTTTAGGAAAGCCTGAAGAAGTTATAAAGGATCATACATTAAACAGGGTTTATGAAATGGATATTGTAGGATATATGGTTGATTCTTTAGAGCAATGGAAAAAATTTTAGATCTAAGGATATAAATGGAAGGTGATAGGATGAAAAAGAATATATACAGAAGTAAATATGAAGCATATCCTTTCTTAAGTGATGATGCAGAGGACTTAAGATGTGATTTTGAAATATTAACAGATGAGTTAACAAGTCATATTGGATTACTTAGATCATTGGTAAAAGATGAAATTTTAAAGGATGAATTGTTAAAGATTGGAGATTTAGTTTATCATATAAATCCATCCATCCGTACCTTCGTATCTGTTACAGAAGAAGAATTAAATTGGCTAAAACAATGTACTGATAGATTATATGATCAAGTAAAGGATAGATGTGATAGGTTTGTATTGCCTCAAGGATGTGAAAGTGCAGCTCAAGCACATATATTAAGATCCAAGTTTAAAGCTCTTGTAAGACTTTTATATAGACATAGCTATGGTGGAAATAAAGTCCCAGATATATTGTTTGATTTTGCCAATCTATTGTCAGGCTATTTCTTTAATCTAGCTTTAAAGCTTAACAAAATAAATGGTGTAGATGAAATAGAATTTATTAGTAAGAACTATAAATAGAAAGGTCATGAGAATATGCTAGGCAAAAAGTTTGTAGCATCATTTAGTGGGGGAAAAGATAGTACTTTAGCCATATACAGAAGTATTAAACAAGGTATGGTACCAGTGGAGTTAATAACTACTTATAATAGTCATAAGGAAAGATCTTGGTTTCATGGAATTCCAAAGAATATATTGTCTAATATATCTAAGGAAATGGAGATACCCTTATCTATAATAGAAACTACAGGAGAAAAATACACAGAAAGTTTTGAAGCTAAACTAAAATCGGCTAAGGAAAAAGGAGCCGAAGTATGTGTATTTGGTGATATAGATATACAAGGACATTTAGAGTGGTGCAGCCAAAGGTGTAAATCTGTCGGTTTAGAGGCTTATTTTCCACTTTGGAATGAGAAGAGAAAAGACTTAGTTTATGAATTTATAGATCTAGGATTTAAGACATTGATTACAGTAGTAGATCATAGTAGATTGTCACAAGATTTTGCTGGTAAAGTTTTAACTAGGAAAGTGGCAGATGCAATAGAAGCTGAAGGTGCAGATATTTGCGGAGAAAATGGAGAATATCATACTTTTGTATTTGATGGACCACTATTTAAGAATCCTGTAGATTTTCAATTGGAAGAAAAGTTGGCAATAGATAATTTTACAGTTATTAAATTTACAAATCTGACTTAGATATATTATTTGAGTCAGTTTTTTAATATAGTTTAATTTAAATAAAAAGGGTATAAAATAGTTCAGAGGGAATTTTCTTCTGAACTATTTTATAAATATGTAGGATAGTAGATAGCCTATGACAAGTCCACCAATATGAGCACTAGCACTTATACTAGGTATAGTAACTGTAAGGGCTAGATTTATTAGAAGAAGTTTTAGGATATACCTTCGTCCATTGGGTGTTATCATATTTTTATGGTGTTGGATTAAATATAAAAAGGCCCCAAATATTCCAAATAAACTACCAGATGCACCAGCAGAAACAGAGAAAAAATCAAAAAAGAATGTGGCCAAATTTCCACCTATTCCCGTTAGAATAAAAAACAACAAGTACTTCTTTGCTCCTAAAAGCATTTCTATTTGAGGACCAAAAATATATAATGCATATCCATTGAAAAATATATGAGTTATGCCAATATGTATAAAAATTGAAGTGATAAATCTATAGTATTGACCATACTTTAAAATAAATGGAGGGAAAAAGGCTCCATATATAACAAGGGCTTCCATATTAGTAGTTCCCCCATTTAAGGCTATGAAAATAAAATATACTATCATTATAGTTAAGAATATAAAGGTTATCTTACTATTTTTATATAAATTTTTTATTTTATCCATAATCATATCTATCTCCCACAATGTGAATTAAATTCTAATTTATGCTTATTTTAGTATACCACATTTCTCCATTTAGATGGATACATAAAACCTTAGTATAATATAAAGAATAAAGATATATCTTAGTATAATAAAATAAGGAGGTATATTGATATGATTAAGGACTCAGAAACTATAAAATCACTAAATGAGCTTTTACAAGGAGAGTATATGGCAGTAGAAAGTTTTAATAATTTTATATCAAAAATAGAAGATGAAAAAGTAAAAAATGTTTTTCAAAGTATACAAAAACAGCATAGAGATAATATAAATATATTGGCAGAATATATTCAGGAATTACATGGAAAGCCAGATGAAAATTTAGGTTTAAAAGGTAAGATGGCAGATATTAAATTGAATATGAAATTAGATTATAAAGATATAAATATGGTAATTGAAAAAGCCATAGAAGGAGAAACAAAGGGTGTTAATATGGCAGAAAAGATATTAAGAGGTAATTTAGATGAAAAATCCAGAAAAATTACTGGACAAATACTGGAAAATGATAGACAATCAATCCATAGTCTTGAAAAATTAAAAAACTAAACAAAACAATAGAGAAGATATATAAAGAAAACTTCCATCTACTTTAAGTTTTCTTTATATATCTTAGATTATTAGTTAAAATTTGTAGTTAGAGAGAATCTAGGTTTAAGTTATATAAATTAATATATGAGGAGTGTTTAAATATGGATATATTAGAAGCAATATTTACTAGAAGAAGCATAAGAAAATTTACAGGTGAAGCCATAAATGATGAGAATCTAAATATTATACTCAAGGCAGGATTTCAAGCCCCTTCTGCCCATAATCGTGAGCCTAGGGAGTTTGTTGTAGTAAGGGACAAGGATAAGATAAATAAAATATCAGAATTTCATAAATATGCTAAAATGTTACCAAGTGCTGGATGTGGCATAATAGTTTGTGGTGATATAGATAAGCAAGAAGAGATTGGATTTTTAATAGAGGATTGCTCAGCTTCTATTGAAAATATGCTATTAGCTTCCCATGGATTAGGTTTAGGTGCAGTGTGGTGCGGACTATATCCTAAAGAAGACTTAGTTGATAATATGTCAAAAATATTAAACTTACCAGATAATATTATACCAGTAGGTATGGTAGTAGTAGGTAAAAAGGATCAAGAAGCAAAAATCATAGATAGGTACAATGAAGAATGTATACATTATGATAAGTGGTAATTTGGCACATAATTATACTATAAAATAAGAAAGGGTTCATTTTCTAAAGTTCTAATAATACTGTAAAAATTGGGTATATAAACATCAGAAAATATTTTAGGGAGGAATAAGTTTTGGAATATTTATTTGTTTGTTATTCAAAGTGAAGTACATGTAGAAAGGCCAGGATATGGCTAGATGAAAACAATATAAAGTATAAGGAAAGACAAATAAAGGAAAATAATCCTACTGAAATAGAACTAGAGGAATGGATAAATAAAAGTGATTATCCTATAAAAAAATTCTTCAATACAAGTGGAAAGATATATAGAGAACAAAAATTGAAGGATAAATTAGATACTATGACTGAGGAAGAAAAGATAAAACTATTGTCTACTGATGGTATGTTGGTAAAAAGGCCTATTTTAGTAGGTGGGGATACTGTATTAGTAGGGTTTAAAGAGAAAGAATGGAAAGAAAAATTGATATGATTTAATTGAGAATATATATAAAATAAAGATATGGGAGATATAGATTTGAAAAGAATATTATCATTATTACTAATAATATTACTAAGCTTTTCTTTAACATCTTGTATATCTACAGATTTGTCCTTAGAGGACAAGCTATCATCTAATGATACACTAGAGAAAAATGCAGATGAAAATATTATTGAAAATATAAGTGAAGATGGACATTATAATAATAAAGAAGATGTGTCATTATATATCCATACCTATGGAAAACTTCCAGGGAATTATATTACGAAAAGAGAAGCTATTGAATTAGGTTGGGAATCCAACAAGGGAAATTTATGGGATGTAACTGATAAAATGAGTATTGGTGGAGATAGATTTGGAAACAGAGAAGGGAAGTTACCTGTTTCAAAGGGTAGGCAATATTATGAATGTGATATAAATTACCAAGGTGGATATAGAGGTCCTGAAAGAATAGTATATTCCAATGATGGTTTAGTATATTATACAGAAGACCATTATGAATCTTTTATTTTATTGTATGGAGATGAATAGTATTATGAAAGTGATCTTAGATGGGAAAGATATAGAGAATAGAGAAATGGTTCATATATATTTAAAAGAAAGATTAGGATTACCAGAATATTATGGGGAAAACTTAGATGCATTATGGGATATTTTAAGTGTGGCTAGTGAATCCATAAGTATTGAGCTAAGGAATGAAGAGAAGCTAATAGATAATTTAGGACACTATGGAAGATCCTTGCTTCAAGTGTTTAAAGATCTTACCCATGAAAATACAAATATAGAGTTTACAATCCCAGAATAACACCTTAGATAAGGAGGAGGGGAATATGAAAGGTATAGTTACAGAGGGTGATCTTATAAGACGGGTAGCAAATCTTGAAGGACCTTCGTATTTGGCAATATTAGGAAGTATCATATATTTGGATACTAAAAAGACTATGATGGAAGAGTTAGAAAAGGCCATGGGAAAAACAGTAGAGGAAATTTAAATTAAAGTTGGCTAAAGAAACTTTTTAGCCAACTTTAATTTTTTCTCTGTATAAGGTGGATATAGTATATTAGTATCCAAAGGATTATTAGACTTAAATATACTTTTTTCATGGGAAAAAGTATAATAGGTATACTTAGAATGATATCTTCCCATACCACTAAATCCAACGCCACCAAAGGGAAGATGAGGATTTGCTACATGGGATATTAGATGATTTATACATCCACCTCCAAATTGAACATTTTCTATAATATGATTTTCTACCTCCTTATCCTTTGTAAAAAGATATAAGGATAAGGGGTAAGGATTCATTTTTATTATATTGATTACTTCTGATATATGACTATAAGTCAATATGGGAAGTATAGGTCCAAATATTTCCTCCTTCATAATTGGATGATCCATGTTTATATCTTCCACTAATGTAGGAGATATAAACCTATCTTTTGATTCATAAATACCACCATGAGTTACTTTACACCCTTCTAATAGATAAATCAATCTATTGAATCTATTTTCATTTATTATTCGACCTAGGTTTTGGCTTTCAATGGGATTGTCACCATAATATATATTTATATATGATTTAATCTTTTCTACTAATCCTTTCTTTTTTGATTCATGAACCAGTAAATAATCAGGAGCAACACAAGTCTGACCACAATTATAAAACTTTGCCCAAGTAATTCTCTTAGCCGCTAAGTCTAAATCTGCATCTTCATGTACTATGGTAGGAGATTTACCTCCTAACTCTAAAGTTACAGGTGTTAGATGTTTGGCTGATAGTTCTAATATTTTCTTACCTACACTGACACTACCAGTAAAAAATATGTGATCAAATCTATAATCTTCTATTAAAGGTGTAACTACTTTTGAGCCTGGCCCTTTGACTACAGATATATATTCCTTAGGAAAGGTTTCATGAATTATTATTTCAATTATTTTTTCTGTTTCCTTTGACTGATTTGACGGTTTCAACAATATACAATTTCCCGCAGCCATAGCACCTATTAAGGGTGATACTGCCAATTGGAATGGGTAGTTCCAAGGACTAATTATAAGTACGACACCCTTAGGTTCTGGATATATGTAGCTTGTAGCAGGTTGTAAATATATTGGTGTAGAAACTCTTTTGGGTTTCATCCACTTCTTCAAATTTTTTATGGCAAAATCTATTTCTTGATGTACTATGCCTATTTCTGCAGTATAAGATTCAAATATAGGTTTGTTTAAATCTAGTGTAAGACCTTTGATTATATCATCCTCATACTTTTGTATGGATTTTTTGAGTTTTTTTAGCTGTTGTATTCTAAATTCGTAGTTCCTAGTATTTCCATTATCAAAAAACTTTCTTTTATCTATGTATGGATTATCTATCATTAGATCATTCCTTTTTAGGTTATTATATCCCAGTCCAATCAATTAAAAAATCCTTGAAAGTTTCTACGATTGGGGGGAGAGTTCTGTTTTTACAATAGACAAAATAAAAATTACGCTTTAAACTTAAATCTTTTATTTTAAAAGGTTTAATTAAACCTAAATCTATTTCGTTTTTTATAGATACTTTTGACATAAAACTAACACCTAGTTCTAATTCGATCATCTTCTTTATCATTTCATTACTTTCTATGGAATATGCTATATTCAAATCATCTAAGCTTATATCTTTATTACAAAGACATTGTTCTATAAAAAGTCTCGTTCCTGAGCCTTCTTTTCTAAAAATAAATTTTTCTGAAAACAAAACATCTATATCTAGGGGCTGATCAGTAGACATAGGGTAGTTATCATTATTAGGTACAGCAAATATAAGCTCATCTTCATAGAAATCAATATATTTAAGCATCCTAGAAGAGCATTTAGCACCTACTATTCCAAAATTTTGTCTACCCTTTACAATATCATCTATTATATCCTTTGAGTTTTTATGATTAACAGAAAAAGAAACTTTTGGATATTTCTTTCTAAAGTCTCTAATTATATAAGGCAAGATATATTGTTCAGGAATAGAACTGGCATCTATTTCAATTTTTCCCTCGATTTTATCCCAATGTTCTATAATACTAAATTTGGCTTGTTCCCTAATATTAATTAACTCCATAGCATATTCATAGAGGATTTTACCAGAATCCGTCAAGCTTATGGTTTTACTTTTTCTATCTAAAAGAGTAGTTTTTAATTCCTTTTCTAGATTTTGAATATTGTTACTAATGGTTGGCTGTGTCAAATATAACTCTTTAGCAGCTTTTGAAAAACTTTTATATTTTACTACGCTTAAAAAGCTCTCTAATTGATTAAATTCCAAAATATTACCTTCCTTTACTAAATATATTATATATTAACTATATTATTTATAGAAGCTAGTGAATACTCTATTTCTTTTAAAGTAGTAAAATGACTTAAAGAAAATCTTACTGTACCCTTTGGGAAAGTCCCTAAAGTTTTATGGGCAGAAGGTGCACAATGCAAGCCACTTCTAGTCATAATCCCATATTTTTTACTTAGTTCATGGGCAACGATACCATTATCATCATAGGGAAAATCGATTGACAACACTCCAGTTCTACAATTGGAGGATTCATGGCCAATCAATCTTATTTTATCTATATTAAGTAGGCCTTCTAAAAACCTATCAATAAGATATATTTCCTTTTCTCTAATATTTAGGATACCATAATTTAACAAATATTTTAAGGATGTATTTAGTCCATAAATGCCAGGAATATTTAGAGTTCCAGCTTCAAATTTATCAGGCATATAATTTGGTTGTATTTCAGTATCAGATAAACTTCCAGTACCACCTTCAATAAGGGTGTTCATTTCATTAACCATTTTATCACTAACTATGAACCCTCCTATGCCTTGAGGACCCAGTAAGCTTTTATGACCTGTAAAGCCCATGGCATCTAAATTTAATCTTTGAAAATCAATATCTAAAAATCCTGCTGTTTGGGTACTATCCATTATGAAAAAGATATTGTTTTTTTTACATAGTTGTCCTATTTTTTCTAAATCTAAAATAGTACCACATACATTTGAAGCATGGGTCATTATTATGGCCTTAGTATTAGGTTTAATTGAAGACTTTACATCTTCAATTTCCAATTCCCCCAATGTGTTACATTGAACCTTAGTATATTGGATTTTATCTTTAAGGGAATTCAAAGGCCTCATAACTGCGTTATGTTCCATTGACGATACTATAACATGATCTCCTTCTTTTAATAATCCTTTTATTAATACATTCATACTTTCTGTTATGTTTTTTGTAAATATAACATTTTCAGGTTTATCAAAATTAAATAGTTCACATATAAGCTCTCGAGTTTCATATACTATATTTTCAGCTAAGTAGGACAAGCTATAAGCTCCACGACCTATATTAGTTCCTACATTTAGGATATAATCTGATATACTTTCTGCTACACCAGGTGCCTTAGGATAAGAAGTGGCTCCATTGTCCAAATATATGTATTTCATAATATTACTCCTTTGCAGAATTTTAAATAATTATATTGATAATTATATAACCATTATATTGTCTAAAAAAACTTAATACAATAACTATTCATTTTTCTTATGCTAAGATTGAAGACTATTGGTATAATCTATTTTACTTTAAAAACTGACATTGTTAAACTATTATTAAACATAAATTATAGGGGGTATACAAATGGGAGAAAAAAAGAAAATTATTTTTGCAGGTGGGATAATAGGAATAATATCTGTGCTACTTGTATATTTTGGCAATCCTGCAAATATGGGTTTTTGTATAGCATGTTTTTTAAGAGACATAGCTGGAAGTATAGGTCTACATAGGGCGGCAGTTGTTCAGTATATAAGACCTGAGGTTATAGGCCTTGTATTAGGTGCTTTTTTGATATCTTTTAAAAACAAAGAGTTTGAATCAAAAGGAGGATCTTCACCTTTTATTAGATTTATGTTGGGAATAGTTGTAATGATAGGAGCATTAATATTTTTAGGATGTCCTTTAAGAATGGTTTTAAGGCTAGGTGGTGGAGATTTAAATGCTATATTTGGAATAGCTGGGTTTGTATGTGGAATCTTCATTGGTGTTTACTTCCTAAATAAAGGATTTAATTTAAAAAGAAATTATAAAATGACTAAAATAGAAGGACATATTTTTCCAATTGTAAATATAGGGTTCTTGATACTACTTGTAGCTGCTCCAGCTTTTATATTTTTCAGTGAAAGTGGACCAGGTTCTTTAAGAGCACCTATAATCATATCACTTGTAGCAGGATTGATAGTAGGAATATTGGCTCAAAAAACTAGATTATGTATGGTTGGAGGTACTAGAGATATGATTCTATTTAGAGATAAATATCTTCTACTTGGATTTATATCAATATTAGTATTTAATTTTATTACAAATCTAATTTTTAGATATTTTAATTTAGGATTTGAAAATCAACCAGTAGCACATACAGAATGGTTATGGAATTTTTTAGGTATGGTGATAGTTGGTTGGGGCTCAGTTTTATTAGGTGGATGTCCTCTTAGACAACTAATCTTATCAGGAGAAGGCAATATAGATTCAGTTATTTCTGTAATGGGAATGCTTGTAGGAGCTGGTATAGTCCATAACTTTGGCCTTGCTTCAAGTCCAGAAGGTGTAACTTTCAATGGAAAGATTGCTGCAATTATATGTTTTGTATTCATAGGTATTGTATCCTATGCTAATTCAGAAGGTTTATCCCATGTTAAATCAAACAATTTAGCTAAAAAACAATCATAAATAGAAAGGTATGATATTATGGAAAAAATAGATACTTGTGGTATGAGTTGTCCTCAACCGGTATTGATGACTAAAAATGCATTAGATAATAATCCAAATGGAGTAGATATAATAGTAGACAATAATACAGCAAAAGGAAATGTAGAAAGATTCTTAAAGCATTCTGGATATTCTATATCAGTTAAGCAAAGAGAAGATATATTCATAATAGAGGCTAGGAAATAAATATGGAATACATGGTTTTATTTTTCACCCATTCTGGAGCTATTAAATTTGAACGGAAATGTAAAAAGAATAATATTAAATGTGAACTCATGCCTGTACCTAGGACATTAAGTTCCAACTGTAGTATTAGTGCAAAAATTAAAGTTGAAAGCTCTATAGAGAGTTTAATTGATGAAGAAGTAGAAAAGGTGTTTTTATGTAAAAAGGGTGAAAATGTACTTATTTATGAAACTGAATAATTATAGTTAAATCTATTGAGCACCACCTTATTTTTAAAAGTAAGGTGGTGTGGCAGGGGGAGCTTCTGCTGCAGCAAGGATAGGAAGACTAGATGAAGAATGTGAAATAATTATGTTTGAAAGAGGTCCCCATGTGTCTTTTTCAAATTGTGCCCTACCTTTTCATCTAAGTGGTATGATCAAAGAATGGCTGGGTATAATGTAACTATGGTAGAGGCTATGCCACAAATAATGCGCCCCTTTGACTATGATATGGTTCAGATTTTACATAAAGAACTAATAGATAAGGGAATAAATTTAATAGTAAATGATAAGGTGGAGAAATTTCAGAAGGATACTGTAATTTTAAGTTCAGGTAAAAGCATCTATGCTGAAGCAGTGGTAATGGCAATAGGTGTCTCACCAGAGACTACTTTGGCAAAGGAAGCTGGTTTAAACAGGTTCATGTTCATAAGATTAGGCAATTGGTAGAAGAAGCTTATATAATAGATATTAGAGAAAAAGAGGTTTTTGAACAAGGTCATATTGTGAATGCAATTAATATACCATGGGATGAAATAAGGGATAGGATAGATGAGATTCCAAAGGACAGACCAGTTTATATACAATGTAGGTCCGGTCAAAGGAGTTATAATGTTGTGATGGCTTTGCAACATTTAGGATTTGATAATATATATAATGTTTCTGGTGGTTTTATGGGCCTATCTTTCTATGAATATTATAATGATAAAACAAATAATAGAAATCCAATAGTAACTCAGTATAATTTTAAATAAAGTCTTTGTAAATATGATTATAGTTATCTAATTTTCATATGGAAAGTTAACTTAATATTAAAATATCCCCTTAAGAAAGAGAAACTAGATTTAAAAATTTACTCAGACTTAAGGGGATTTTATATGAAAAATCAGTCATATTAACAGCATAGCCTTTAGATATAGATTATATTTTATAGTATTTATTTATTATGCACTTGCTGTGATTTAATAGATAGTTTATTTTTTAAACCAATTTTTATTTCATAATTTCTGTACATTATAAGAGCTACAATGGTGAAGAATAAAGGTCCTGCAATAGACCATATTGTATTTGATAAATTACCATGTAATGCAGGCTCTATTATAGTAAAGAAATTAGCAAAACCTACTGTAAATGTAACAACTATTGCTGCAATAATACCACTTTTTTCACTTTTGTAGATTACAAATGGCTTTTTAATATTTTTATTCTTTTTAAAGTCAATAAATGCCCAAGCAACAAACATATAAGGTAATGTCATAGCTACATTGGTCATTATAACTAATTTTTCAAAGAATTCACTAGCTGCATCTCCACCAAATGAAACTAAAAATATCATGGTTATGACTATGATGGCTTGAATAAACATTCCGTATTTAGGTATTCCATCTTCCATCTTAGTTATTTTTTTAGGCCATAACTCCTTAGGTGTTCCACCAATGATTTGAGAAAGTGGAGAATAAGTCAATGTAAAAAACGCACCAGTCAAAGCCAGAAGCATTGAAATTCCTACATATCTTGCTACCCAATTGCCTATTGATATAGATACTTCATGACTAAAACCAAAAGCCTGTCCAAACTCAAAACCCAAATTATTCATTATCATATATGCTACATTTGATATATGGACTCCTTCACCATTTAGAGAAGAGAAGTTTGTAAATATACCCATAAAAAATATGCCTATGGCATATCCTATAGCAATAATTATAGCAGCAAAGGTTAAACCTTTTGGAAAGTTTTTTTCAGCATCTTCAGTTTCATTTACAAGTCCTCCAGCAACTTCAGTACCACCAAAGGCAAATATTGCAAAGACAATAAATGAAAGTACAGAAAGAGGTGATTGATAATCTGGATTAGGGGAAGTTATAAAATCATTTACAGAACTAAGTGGTTGGGCTAATCTACCACCGTTTTTTATAAGTATAGATATGCCTCCAAATAATAATACTAGATTTAGAAGTGCAACAGCAGTACCACCTACTGATGTAATTTTTTTAATTTTATCTAATCCTTTAGTAGAAATAAATGTAACAAAACCTATCCATAAAATAGCTAATATTCCTATTGTTTCAGTTGAAGATAAACCAAATAGTGACCAAGTATGTGTAAGATCTTTTCCAAATAATGCATTTGATACAACAACCCAAATACCTGAACCTACATTGACCATCCAGATAATATAAGATGCATACCACATTAAAGTTCCTATAAATGCAAATTTAGGTCCCTTTGAGTTACTCATCCAGGAATAAATACCACCCTTTTCATCTTTAAATGCTGCACCATATTCTGCCATCATAAAAGCAAATGGTATAAAAAAAGTAATTGATGAGATTATATACCATGGTATAGCACCATATCCCATTAAATAAAATGATCTTGGCATATTAGCGAAGCCAAACACTGACGTAAATATCATTAACACAAGGGATGTTAATGATAATTTTCCTTTGTTGTCCAATTTAATTCCTCCTTAATTTTTACTAGAATTGTATTTGAAAGGCTATTGGTTTAATACTATAAAACAAATAAAATTCTAGTAATTTAATTATATATAATTAGCATTAAAATATCAAAAAATGTGGAAAAAATAACAAGGAATTGTTGAGTTTAATATGGATAGTAGAAAAAATTTCACAAAATTAAATAGATTTTACAATTATTAGTTGTGCTAACTCATATTATTGGGTATAGTTTTTATATATGATATTTTATAAAAGTCAAAGTAAATAAATATTAAATATATCTTTAAGTTTAATAGCGAGGTAAATAATGATAAAAAATTTAGATATCTGTAAAATAGATGATATAATGCAAATTTGGCTACAAACAAATATGGATTCTCATGATTTTATTTCAGAAGATTATTGGAAAAATAATTATAATTTTGTAAGAAAGATTTTGCCAGAATCTACTGTTTTTGTTTACGAAGATGAAGGTGAAATAAAAGGATTCATAGGTATAATTGAGGATTCATATATTGCAGGATTATTTGTTTCTCAGGAATACCAACACATGGGAATAGGAAGTAAATTAATAGAAAGGTCTAAAAAATATTGTTCTACTTTAAAATTAGATGTTTATGTAAAAAATTCAAATGCTGTAAACTTTTATAAGAAACATGGATTTAAAATAATAGAAGAAAAAGAAGATGAAGAAACTAAAGAAGTTGAATACTCTATGATATGGAATTTATAAATAAATATAGAATATTATATTTTAGATATAAAAAATAGATTGAAAGCAGAAATAATATATTAAAAATTATATAAAAGGAGAGAGTATATGACTATTTTAACAAGATTTAAAGATATTATGTCTAGCAATATTAATGCATTATTAGACAAAGCAGAAAATCCTGAGAAGATGATCGACCAAGTTTTAAGAAATCTTAATAAGGACTTAGGTAGTGTAAAAGCTGAAACTGCATCTATAATGGCACAGGAACAAAGAGCAAAGAGAGAATTAGATGAATCTATAGAAGAAGTAGCTAAGATGGAAAAATATGCAATAAAGGCACTAGAGGCAAATAATGAAGATGATGCTAGAAAGTTTTTAGAAAGAAAATCAAGCCTTAGTAAAAAACAAGCTGAATTACAGGAGTCCTATAATATAAGCCAGTCAAATGCCACAAAGATGAGAGAAATGCATGACAAACTAGTTTCTGATATTAGAGAATTAGAATCTAGAAGAACAATGATAAAAGGAAAGATGGCAGTAGCTAAAACTCAAAATAGAATCAACAAAATTGGCTCATCTGTAACATCTGCCAATCGATCTATATCTGCTTTTGAAAGGATGGAAGAAAAGGCAAATAAAGCTTTAGATGAAGCAAATGCTATGGCAGAACTTAATAAAGAGCCAAAGGATGATATCAAGGATTTATTAGATAAATATGATATGGATACAGATATAGATGATGAACTTAATGAACTTAAAAAAAGATTAAATAAAGAATAGAAAAAGCTGTAGCATAAGCTACGGCTTTCCTATTTGGACAGCCATTAATCTTTGGAGGTGAAAATTATGGTAATACATTATAAATGTCCTAGTTGTGGATCGGATATGGTTTTTGATAGCGATACAGGGATGCTTAGTTGTGATAGTTGTGGAAAAAAAGAAAATATAGATACATTTCCTAAAGAAAATATAAAGACTACTTTTGAAGAAAATGATGGTAAAGAGTATCATTGTAAGAATTGTGGTGCCATACTCATTACTGATAAGGATACTACAGCTACAAATTGTAGTTTCTGCGGTGCAGGAGTTGTACTTTTAGATAGACTAACTGGTAGTTTAGCTCCATCTAAAGTAATCCCCTTTACAATAAGTAAGGAAAAAGCTATGAAGGCTTTTAAGATTTGGTGTAGAAATGGATTATTAAGTCCCAAGGGGTTTATGACAGCTGATAGGGTAAAGGGAATAACTGGTATGTATGTACCATTTTGGCTATATGATTTAAATAGTAGAGTAGAAGTAAATGCTATATGTACAAAAGTAAGAACTTATTCTAAGGGAGACTATATATATACGGAAACTAGATATTATGATGTATATAGAGATATAAATATTGATTATATAAAAGTGCCTATAGATGCATCAGAAAAAATGGATGATGAGTTAATGGATAAATTAGAACCATATTATTATGATGAGTTAAAGGAGTTTAATACACCTTATTTAGCAGGATATATAGCTGAGAAATATAATTATGATCATAAGGAACTACTTCCAAGGGCTGCATCAAAAATACAAAGCTATGTGGAAGCCTTTATTAGCTCAACTGTATCTGGATATACAACAGTTAGTTATAATAGAAAAGATATAGATACAAATAAAAAACATGCTTACTATACTCTTCTTCCAGTTTGGATGGTTTACTATGATTATAAGGGGACAGAATATATATTTGCTATGAATGGGCAAACAGGAAAGGTTGTGGGAAAGCCTCCTATTAGCCAGACAAAAGTTGCTTCTTGGTTTGGGGGCATTGCTGGAGGGACATTTATAGTCTTAAAACTCATATCCTTGATTATGGGAGGTAGTTTATGGTGAAATATAAGATACATTTAAAATGGATATTGTCTTTAATGATTGTATTTATTTTAATATCAAATATAGCTTTAGGACAATCAGATTCTAAGGAAAGAGTATATGATTTTGCCAATCTATTAAGCAAAGAAGAAAAGGAAAAACTTGAAAACCTCTCTAGTAAATATAGTGCTAAAAGGAAAACAGATTTTATAATACTTACTATTTCTGATCCAATGGGTAAGGATATAGTAGATTATATGGAAGATTTTTATGATGAAGAAGGTTTAGGATATGATAAAATCCACGGGAACACGGCCATATTGACAATTGACATGGAAAATAGAGATGTTTATTTAGCAGGATTTTATGAAGCAAAGAAGTACTTAGATGATTCTAGATTAGATATTATTAGAGATAAAATTAGTTCAGATTTATCTGAGGGACAATATTATGATGCCTTTTATACCTTTATTAAAACTTCTTATAAATATATGGGAATAAGACCTGGAGTAAATCCAGAAAATATATTATTCAAATTTTGGTTTCAAATAATAGTATCCCTTGTCGTAGGAGGTATATCAGTAGGAGCCATGGCTTATAACTCTGGTGGAAGAGTAACAGTAAGTGGAAGAACTTATGAGGATCCTAGCAAATCTAGGATTATTAGTAGGAGGGATAATTATCTAAGGACCAATATAAGTAAGCGTAAAAAACCATCAGATAACAATTCTAATGGTGGTGGAAGTAGTTCAAGAGGAAGTGGTGGAGGAGTATCTAGAGGAGGTCACTCCCATAGTGGTAGTAGAGGTAAGTTTTGATAGCTATAAAAGATGAAAGGATGATGTATATGGCTTTTTTTAGAGGACAATTTGCCAATGTAGTGGAATGGGAAGAGTTTAGGGATGACATGATTTTTTGGAAATGGACCAATAGAGAAATCAAAAAAGGAAGCAAGTTGATTATTCGACCAGGCCAAGATGCTATATTTTTATTTAATGGTAGAATAGAGGGAATTTTCAAAGATGAGGGAGAATATGATATTGAATCTGAGATAATACCTTTTTTATCTACATTGAAGGGGTTTAAATTTGGATTTAACACTGGTATGAGAGCAGAAGTTTTATTTGTAAATACAAAAGAATTTACAGTTAAATGGGGTACTAAAAACCCAATAAATATACCTACTTTGGGACTTCCAGGAGGCTTACCTATTAGGGCCAATGGTACCTTTAACTTTAAGGTAGGAGATTATATTGCATTAATTGATAAAGTAGCTGGAGTAAAGGATAGCTATCTAGTGGAAGATGTAAAACTTAGGATTACATCAATCCTTGATCAATTACTGATGAAGTGGATTACTAAGGAAGGAAAAGATATGTTTAATCTTCAAGGTAATGCCTTTGATATATCCAAAGGAATCAAGGAAGATTTAGATATGGTTGTTTTAAATGATGGAATAAATATTACTGGATTTAATGTAATGAGCTTTAACTATCCAGAAGAAATTCAAGATATGATAAATAAGAATGCTTCCCATAGTATGGTAGGAGATTTAGGAAGATATCAACAGGTATCTATGGTAGATGGTATATCTTCAGGTAAAGTTAAAGGTGGAGGAGCAGCTTCAGACATGGCTGGTATGATGATGGGGATGAATATAGCAAAGGAAATGATGGATAATATGAATACAGATAAAAAAGATACCCATTCAGAAATTTCCAATACTAATTCAAAAAAACCAAATTTTTGCCCAAATTGTGGACAAAAAACAGGAGATGGAAACTTTTGTGGGAACTGTGGAGAAAAGTTATAATATTATATTTAAAAAAATCAAACCGCCTTCTATTCACTAAGGTTGGTTTAGTAAATTAGATTTAACTGATATTTGTATGAGAATATAAATATCAAAGAAAGACAAATACTTTTAAAACATGGGTTCAAGCAATTGAAAAATGATAAGAATAATGTGAATCCAGTAGAGCCTTTATCATCTGATACAAGCATGACATTTAGGGAAGAAGAAATATATTATAATTCATCATTGAAGTTATATAGATATATTTCAGAATGGACTTGGAAAGTTAGTTCATGGGATGAGTTTCCTGATATAACTGATAAAAAATACCTCCAAGTAGACAGTCTAATTTTAATTTATTAGACTGTCTACTTTGGAAGTATCATATCATGGTTTAGTATGGCTTTAATCTTTACTAATATTCAATTGTTCTATAGTCTTATTTAAGACTCTTGAAGAGTTCCAGCTTTATATAAAGATTGTACTAAAATCTTGATCATTACTGCATAAGTGGGAATATTAATAGCTTGTTTGGATGCAGCCTTTGATATAGTAAGTACAAAGGGATGGTCAAAAAGAATTAGTCTAAAATATGGTACCATCAATACACTTGTGATGACTTGACCTACTAAAATAGCTATAAATGCTTTCCATAGCTTAAAATCTTCTAGTTTGTTTTTTAAAACAATTGTAAGAATTCCTGGAATAAATCCAGTAAGGGCTGAAGTTAAGACAAAATGTGGCATAAAGGGACCTGTTGGTCTAACCATAAAGCTAACTATATCACCTACTGCTCCTATTATAAAGCCAGCTATAGGACCAAATACTATACCACCAAAGATAATAGGAAAGCCTCCAAAGCTAATAACTCCTGGAATAGTTATTATTCTAGATAGTACTACATTTAATGCAATGAGAAATCCAGAGATGACTATGACCTTAACATCTAATTTTTTCATAAAAAATACCTCCTTTCATAATTGATATGACAGTCTGCCACATCAGAAAGAAGATATACTGATGTTGACAGCGAACGCAATAATATGACGCAAGCATTTGCTTTTCGTTCAAAGGCCACGTCCCATCCCTTGACACTTTACGCATATTATTTACTCTGCCATTTGTACAAAGATATTTGATTATCTTTGTTAAATTTTGCACATACAGTATAACATAGTATTTACTATTTAGCAATTTCAGATTTTCGACATAATTTAGTTTAGAAAAGATATAAGACATTATGAGATTATAAGGAAACTTAAATTTAAAGGTAATTATTTCTCAAAGCTAAACAAAACTCCCTATAGGGAGTTTTGTTTAGCCATAATATTTAATTAATAGATTTTTTTACAAATTGTCCTTCTTTCATTATTACTTCCATATTTTCAACAGATATATTATGAATATCTAAAAGGGGATTATCTTTAAGGACTAGTAAATCGGCAAATTTTCCTTCTTCAAGGGTTCCTGTAATATCGTCTACTTTTAACATCTCAGCTCCATTTCTAGTTGCAGCTAATATTACTTCCATTTCTGTTAGGCCTGCCTTATTTAGGGCATACATTTCTGTTATAGCATATTTACCATAGGGAGTTAAACTACTACAAAATGAATCTGACCCTACTGTAATACGTATGCCTTTTTCATTTGCATTTCTTAGATTATGGATAATACGATTTAATTCTTTTTCTGCAGTGGTATCTCCTGGATAAAGATCTAATATAGATCTATAAGGTGGTTCATATACTGTAAACCATTCATAGAAAAACTGTAAAGTAGGACAGAAAGTTATATCCTTTTCCTTCATGATTTCCAAGCATTCTTCATTTAATTCCTGTCCATGGATAATAGCAGATACACCTGCTTTACATGATAATAAAGCTCCATCATATCCTTCGGCATGGGACCATACTGGTATATCTACCATATTACATTCATGAACTACAGCTTGAATTTCCTCTTCAGAATAATGTAGGGCAGCTTTAGCATCGTATCTCCAAATACCTCCCCCTGTAGACCAAATTTTAATTGCATCTGGACTTTCACGCAATCTTCTTCTAATGGCCTTTCTAAGATCCCAAGGGCCATCTACTCTTTCAGCCCATGGATGAGATTCGTTGATATAATCTAAAGGTAGATTATGAGAATCCCCATGGCCAGAAGTTCTACAAAATCCAAGGCCAGTTGCTACAACTCTAGGTCCAGGAATATAGCCTTCTTCAATCATATTTCGAATATGTATACCTGAACGGGAAATTTCTCCAACAGTTGTTAATCCATGTTCCAATGCTTCCCTTGCCTGAGCTACTGCAACAATAGTTTTTTGTGTAACTGGTTCTAAAACCCATTTGGTACTATCAGCACATAGATTTCCACTAAAGTGAAGATGAGAATCAATTAAGCCAGGCATAATAGTTTTTCCAGTTATGTCGATTACTTCACCATCAAAATAAATATCTTTATTAGGGCCTGCATACTTAATTTTTTTATCCTCTACTATAACAATAGAGTTTTCAATTACTTTGCCAGTGCCATCTATTAATAGTCCACCAGTAAAGATTAATTTACTCACTGTACTATCCCCTTTCTTTAAATGTAATATTTTCATTTACATTTTAACCCTTAATATAGAATTAATCAATACAATTCGGTTCAAAATAATATTATTATTTTGAATCGTTAAATTTGTGCAACAATACAAAAAATATGGTAGAATATATATTAGATTAGTCACAAATATATCAATTAGGAGGGAAAAGGATGGGAATTTATTTAATTCCACTAAGACAGCATGTAGGAGCCCCTTGTGTACCAACAGTTAAGGAAGGGGATAAGGTATTAAGGGGGCAATGTATTGCTGAGCCAAATGGACTTGGAGCCAAGATACACTCAAGTGTTTCAGGAAAGATAACAAAAATAACTGAAGAAGCAATTGAAATCCAAGGGGAATTTACAAATAATCAGGATTACATAAAAATAAAGAAATGTGATTCCATAGTAGATACAGCCTATGAAGCTGGAATAGTAGGAGCCGGTGGAGCTGGATTTCCAACTTATATAAAGTTAAAATCAGAAATACCAGACGGATATGTTATTGCAAACTGTGTAGAATGTGAGCCTATTTTAAATCATAATATAAGGCTTATGGAAGAAAAACCTGAATTAATTGTAAAAGGCCTGAGATATGCCATGGAAGCTACAAAAGCTCCCAAGGGATATATAGCTATTAAAGCAAAGAACAAAAGTGCTATTGATTCATTGAAAAATGAAATTGGAAATGGGACTGATATTGAGATAAAGGAATTAGGTGATATGTATCCAGTGGGAGAGGAAAGAGCCATAATTCATGAAATATTTGGTATATGGCTTACTCCTGAACAATTACCTATAGAAGCTAAAGCTGTAGTAATAAATGGAGAAACTTTGGCAAATCTTACAAGGGCTGTAGAAGATTTAAAACCTGTAATTGATAAGGATATTACTGTAGCTGGTAAACTTAAAAATGGAAAAGATGCCAATGTATTTTTTGAAGTTCCTATTGGTACATCTATAGCTAGTCTTATTGAAAAATGTGGAGGAATCCATGGAGAATTTGGTGAAATAGTCATAGGAGGACCATATACGGGAAAGGCTGGAGATATAAATAAATCTGTAGTAACAAAGATATCTGGAGGAGCTATAGTGACTATTCCTTTACCAGAATATAAAGGACCAATAGGTCTTTTGGTATGTGCATGTGGTGCCGATGAAACTAGACTTAGAGATATAGCTGGAAAGATGAAGGCTGAAGTTGTGGCTGTAACAAACTGTAAGAATCTTGTAGAAATAAGAGGTGCAAATAAGTGCTTAACACCAGGGGATTGTCCTGGACAAGTTCAAGCAGTGATGGAACTTAAGAAAAATGGAGCTGAAAGAATTTTAATAGCAAACTGTAGTGATTGTACAAATACGGTGATGTGTTGTGCACCTGATATGAAAATACCAGTATATCACCATACAGATCACATATTTAGAACAGTTGATCATGAATTAAGTAGAAGACTTCCTATGGAAGAATAAAATAAATATTTATAAAAAACTTTACTAAGGAGGTTAGAAAATGTCAATAAGTATTGAACAAGCAGAAATGTTTAAAAATGAAGTTGCAGTTGTATGTTGTAGATTGGAGGCAGGTTCAATAATTGAGGCAGTCCATCTTGAAGATCCAAGTATATTTCCAGACCTTGTAGACTCTGGATTACTTACAATACCTAAAAATTGTGCAAAAATTGGTGAAGTTATTGGAGCTAAACTTTTAAAGACTATAGACTCATTAACTCCCATAACTCCTGAAATACTAGAAGGTATGAAAAAAATAGAATCATCTGTAGAAGATATAAATGAAGAACTTTCTAATCCAAATGAAAAGGCAGTTTTTAAAAATAATATGAAGGCTGGAAATATAATACAGTCTAGTGATTTAGAAAATCCAATGAACTTTGATAAACTGGAAGATTCTCTTCTTATTAATCTTAGTGAAAAGGTTTTAACAAGAAAAGAGGTAATTGGAGAAAAGCTTAATAAGGATGTACCAGCCCTTACACCAGTTACTCCAGATATGTTAGAAGGATTTATAGTAGAAGAAGATTTAGAATCATCTTCAATGAGTGCAAATCATGGTGGGGTTTTAAAAATTAAAATTGCTGAAGGAAAGGGAATAGATATTGAAGTTCCTTTAGGAGGTTATTTTCCACCAACAACATCAATGGTGAAACAAGGACCAAAGTTAGACAAGGTTGAAAACAAAGAAAAAGAAGCATCACCTAAGGAAATTAGAAAGCTTACTAAAAAATATTTTAAAATAGACGAAGTTAAGTTTGGCAACGAAACTAAAATTGAAGGGACAACCCTTTATATTAGAAAAGGTATTGAAGAAGATGCATTAGGTGTAGATAAACTTCTTAAGAAAATGAAAGTAGAAATCATAACTCCTGATAGATACAATGAATATTCTGAAACCATAATGGATGTTCAACCTATAGCTACAAAGGAAGATGGTAGTAAACTAGGTACAGGAGTAACTAGGGTATTAGATGGAGTTATTATGATGGTAACTGGAACTGATGAAAGTGGAGTTCAAATTGGTGAGTTTGGGTCATCAGAAGGTATCTTAGAAGAAAATATTATGTGGGGAAGACCAGGTGCCCCTGACAAAGGTGAAATATTTATTAAAACTGAAGTTGTAATCAAGGAACATACTAATATGGAAAGACCTGGACCCCTTGCAGCTCATAAGGCTACAGATTTTATTACAGAGGAGATTAGAAAAGCTCTAAAAGAGCTAGATGAAAGCCTAGTAGTTAAAGAAGAAGACTTTGTCCAATTAAGAAGACCAGGTAAGAAGAAGGTTGTAATAGTTAAAGAAATTATGGGACAGGGTGCTATGCATGATAACTTAATACTTCCAATGGAACCAGTCGGAGTATTAGGAGCAAAACCAAATGTTGACCTTGGTAATGTTCCTGTAGTTTGTTCGCCGTTGGAAATTTTAGATGGAGCTATACATGCCTTAACTTGTATAGGACCAGCTAGTAAAGAATGCTCAAGACATTACTTTAGAGAACCACTTATAATAGAAGCATTAAGAGATGAGGAAATTGACCTATGTGGTGTTGTACTAGTAGGTAGTCCACAGATAAACTCTGAAAAATTCTATGTATCTCAAAGAGTTGGAATGACAGTTGAAGTTATGGATGTAGATGGAGCAGTAGTAACTACTGAAGGATTTGGAAACAACCATATTGACTTTGCTAGTCATATTGAACAAATAGGTATGCGAGGAATATCAGTAGTAGGAGCATCTTTCTGTGCAGTACAGGGTGCTTTAGTAGTTGGAAATAAGTATATGACTAATATGATAGATTTAAATAAAACAGAAGCTGGAATCGAAAATGAAGTACTTGCTTGTAATACCTTAACACATGATGATGGGATCAGAATACTTGCTATGTTAAAGGCGGCTATGGATGGAGAAGAAGTATTAGCTCCAGAGAGAAAATGGAATCCAGATATAAAAGAAAACAATTTACAGCTTATAGAAAAGACAACGGGAAACAAAGTAGAAAGACAAGACAATGAAACCTCTCTTCCTATGAGTGAAAAGAGAAGAGAAAAATATAGTTAAGATTTAGGTGTATATATGAAATATATAGATGAAGTAAGATATTTAGAAGGTATAATTGTTGAAATATCTGATGGTGCTGTAAGCATAGACTTTAAGGGAAGAATGGGATTTTTAAAAATCCCAATGCGAATGTTAATTACAGACTATCCATTGGAGATAGGTCAAGAGGTTTGTCTTAATATGAGTTATGTAGAAGTTTTAAGCCCAGTACCAAATGATAAGTATGTAAGTAATTTAGAAAAAAAGACTAATAAGGAGGTATAAAGATGAGCATGACAGTAGTAAAAGGATTGCAATCTGAAATATTTGTACCAATTACACCACCTCCAGTATGGACTCCTGTAACTAAGGAATTAAAAGATATGACTGTTGCTTTGGTTACAGCAGCTGGTGTTCATAAAAAAACAGATAAAAGATTTAATCTTTCAGGAGACTTTACATTTAGAGAGGTTCCAGATACCACTCCATCTAGTGAACTAATGGTGTCCCATGGTGGTTATGATAATGCAGATGTTAATAAAGATATAAACTGTATGTTTCCAATAGATAGAATACATGAGTTAGCAAAAGAAGGATTTATAAAATCAATAGCTCCTGTACATATTGGATTTATGGGCGGAGGTGGAAATCAAGAAAAATTTGAAAATGAAACAGGTCCCAAGATTGCTGAGATATTAAAAGAAGAAGGTGTAGATGCTGTACTTATGACAGCTGGATGAGGAACTTGCCACCGCTCTGCCGTGATTGTGCAGAGAGAGATTGAGAAGGCAGGTATACCAACGGTTATAATAGCTGCCCTTCCTCCAGTAGTAAGACAAAGTGGTACTCCTAGAGCAGTTGCTCCATTGGTACCTATGGGAGCAAATGCAGGTGCTCCTAATGATGTGGAAATGCAATATAATATTTGTAGAGATGCTTTACTTCAATTAGTAGAAATAGATACAGCAGGTAGGATAGTTACCCTACCATATGAATATGTGGCAAAGGTCTAAGGGAGGTAAATCATGAAATTTTCTAAAAGTTTACATGTCATTGATTCCCATACAATGGGAGAACCCAATAGAACCATAGTGGGTGGATTACCAACTATAAGTGGAAAGACAATGGCAGAGAAAAAGGAGTATTTAGAAAATAATTTAGATTATATTAGAACAGCTATAATGCATGAGCCACGGGGACATAATGATATGTTTGGATCTATAATCACCTTTCCTACTATGACTGAGGCAGATTTAGGTATAATTTTTATGGATGGTGGAGGATATCTAAATATGTGTGGTCATGGCACTATTGGAGCAGCTACCATTGCAGTAGAGACTGGTATGGTAGAAGTCATTGAGCCAGTTACAGATATAGCTCTAGAAGCTCCTGCAGGTCTAGTTAAGGCCAAGGTAAAAGTTGAAGATGGAAAGGCTAAAGAAGTTTCTGTAGTAAATGTTCCTTCATTCCTATACAAAAAGGATGTACAGGTGGAATTACCTGAAGTAGGTAAAGTTACATTTGATATTTCCTTTGGTGGATCTTTTTTTGCCATAGTAAGAGATACTGAACTAAAAGTTAATATTGAGCCTAATAATACGAATATTATAATTGAAAGGGCAATGAAGTTAAGAGAAATAATTAATAGAGAAATCAAGGTTCAGCATCCAACCAAATCTCATATAAGGACTGTTGATTTAGTGGAAATCTATGGTGAGGCTAAAAGTGATGATGCAGATTATCAAAATGTAGTAGTATTTGGATCAGGACAGGTTGATAGATCACCTTGTGGAACTGGAACAAGTGCAAAGATGGCTACACTATATGCTAAAGGTGAATTACAAATCAATGAACCCTTTCTATATGAAAGTATTATAGGTACAAAGTTTAAAGGAAGGGTATTAGAAGAAACAAAAGTTGGCAAATTTAATGCCATTATACCAGAGATAACAGGTTCAGCATTTATTACTGGATTTAATCATCTTGTAATAGATGAGGAAGATCCAGTAAAGCATGGTTTTGCCTTAAAATAAACGTCATTCTTTAAAAGGGTATCTTGAAACTATTTCAAGATGCCCTTTTATAATTAAATTTAAATTATTGTGAAAGAATATATTAATAAAAATAAAGACATATATTATCTTTTATCTTTATTGATAAAAATATAATTTTCGATTATAATTATCTTAATATACTAAAATTTTAGGAGAGTGATTGTTTTTGGACCCGGAGGCCATGTGGAAGACTATTTTATTGGTTATATGCTTATTTTTTTCTGGTATTTTTTCAGCATCAGAAACGGCCCTTATGTCATTAAGTAAGATAAGGGTAAAACAAATGGTTGAAAATAAAGAAAAAGGTGCAGATAGAATCAATAAGTTACTTAGTGATCCTAGTAAATTACTAAGTGCTATACTTATAGGAAATAATATAGTTAATATTGGAGCTTCTTCATTATTAACTTCTTTAGCAATCGATTACTATGGTAGTACTGGAGTAGGTATAGCAACAGGAGTTATGACTTTGTTAATACTTATTTTTGGTGAAATAACCCCAAAATCATTAGCTGCTCAAAACTCGGAAAAAGTATCTTTAAGACTATCAGGATTAATTCGTATTGTTACCATTATTTTTAGTCCTGCAATTTTTGTTTTGACTCGTATAACAAATATGATAATTAAAATAATGGGAGGAGATGTTAATAAACATCAACCTTTTATTACCCAAGAAGAATTAAAAACCATAGTTAATGTAAGTCATAAAGAAGGAGTTTTAGAAGGGGAAGAAAAAGAAATGATTTATAATGTATTCGATTTTAGTGACTCTCAAGCTAGAGATGTTATGACTCCTCGAACAGATATGGTTGCTATTGATATCAATTTGCCTTATGAAGATATGATCAATATATTTAAGCAGGAACAATACTCTAGAATTCCAGTATATGAGGACACAATCGATAATATTATTGGAATTTTATATGTTAAGGACTTATTATTTTTACAAGATAATAAAACTAAATTTGATTTAAAGGGATATTTAAGAGAACCATATTTTACATATGAATTTAAATCAACTAAACAACTGTTTGAAGAAATGCGAACAGATAGAATTCATATGGCTATTGTCCTTGATGAATACGGTGGTACTGAGGGTTTAGTAACAATAGAAGATTTGATTGAAGAAATTGTTGGAGAAATTGAGGATGAATATGATAAAGAAATCAATGAAATTGAAGTAATAAAAGAGGACGAATATTTAGTCTATGGTAATGTAAAAATAGATGTTATAAATGAATTAATTGGAACTAGTATTGAGTCAGAGGATTTTGATTCTATTGGTGGATTTATTATAGGAGTTCTAGGAAATTTCCCAGAGGCAAAAGAAACTATAGAATATGACAATATTAAATTTATTGTTGAAAGCATAAATAGAAATAAAATAGAAAAAGTAAGAATAATTACATGATAATAGTTAGTGAGATAGTAGAAAAATTTAGAAAAATAACTATGAAGGTATTGAATATATAGTATATCATATGGAAAGTACAAGATTAAGTTAATACTTATAAAGCACAAGCCCCTATTACTAGGGGCTTGTCTTTTAATGGAAAATCAAGAATATATTCAACAATTAAAAGTTTTTAAGATATAGTATCTACTAGACTATATATCTTTCTAAGTCTTCACTAAATTGCATACTAACATTTTTAAACTCGTGTATGCTTTCCGTCATTTTTTTAATTTCTTCTGTATAATTTTGTATATTAGCTGATGCTTCCTCAGATGATGCAGAGTTTTCTTCAGCAATAGCTGCTAAGGATTCTATTCCATGGAAAATAGAGTTAATATTATCTGCTTCCTTTGTAAGCTCATTTGTTAATTCAATAATTAATTCAGATACTTGATCTATAGACTTTACAGATTCAGTATTTTTTTCTGTTACAGAACTTAGTTTAGTATTTTCCTCTTCTAAAATATTAAATTGTTCAGAGATATCAAATACAAATTCATCTATATTTTTAATGAATGATTCTAGATTATTATTAATGGTTTGTACTGCTTCCTTAGATCCTTCAGCAAGCTTTCTAATTTCTACGGCAACAACAGTAAATCCTTTACCATACTCTCCAGCCCTTGAAGCTTCAATACTAGCGTTTAGAGCTAGTAGATTTGTTTGTTCTACAATTTTTTCAACAGTTTCAACAATATTTCGGACTTCAGTAGCTTTATTTTGTAAATCTTGGCCTTTAGATTTTACTTGAGAGAATTGTAGCAGTATACTATTTAAGCTATTGGAAGTTGATTTTAAATCTTCAAACCCTTTATTAATTTTTTCTACAGAGGATTCTAATGCTACCTTACCTTGATTTTCTTTTTCAACTACCTTGTTTAAAGAAGTAATAGAATTATTTAATTGGAAGGCTATTTGTTCAGTTTCATAAGCTTGATTAATAGCTCCTTCAGAGACTTGTTCTACTACACTTGATATTTCATTTGAAGTGGAACTCATATTGCTAGAGATATTAGCAAATTTATCAGCAAATACATTTAATTCATCTGTAGTACCTTTATAACCTACAAAGTCTGTTTTTATAGATTCTTTTATTTCTCTTAAACTTTTATTTATATCCTCAAAAAAGTCATTGGTAGATATATCATATATTAAGGATAGATCTTTATCTTTTAATTGGTCTAGGTATTGGTTAATATATTTTAACGGATAAAACAATCCCTTAGCAATTAAAAAGGGAACAACAGTAGATAGAACCAATACACTAGGTATAGCCATATTTATAGGCATAAATTTAAAAGCTAAAGTAGCTGGAATACCTACAAATAGAAGGGAAGATAATGCTATTTTTCCTTCCATATTTCTTATAAATCCTAAAGATAGGGCTTTGTTTAATCTAAATTTTCTTTGATAATAGATTTCTTGAGGAAATGTAATAGCTAATTTTATAAATGTATCAGTTTTTTCTATAGTTTCAATTTGGATATCTTCTTTAAAATAATTAGCAGCACCTTCTAACATACCACGAAAATATGAGAACATTCCCCTAGGTGAAGAATAAGTCATATGTGCTGTATATTTATCAATAGGTTTTATTCCTAAAATAGGTGGTTTTGCTCCACGTATTCTTTTAGTAACCACTACATGAATATCATACATGGCTTGAAGAAAAGAGTATAGATTTTTATATCTGAAAAAGGCAGGATAAACCTTTGAATAGGTAGCTACATTGTGATTTCCCATAGTTCTCCAGACTTGATCAGAATCTATACCTAGCTTGTCTCCAATATATTCAAGGATTCCCAAGGCTATTTTATCTTCAACCTCCTCAGAAGGTGTAAATATTTTATTTTTATTAATATTAAAATTAGATAGTGATTCGTTGGTTATTTCTTCTCCATATATTTCTCTACAGGTTTCAATCCATGCAGAAACAATGGTGCCTTTCATAATTTTTCCCCCTCAATTAGTGATAATATATATTATAATACAATATTTGGCAAAAATCCCTAAATTATACTATAATATCATAATATAAATGTAAATAATAAATTTTCCAGTATTATATACCCATAAAAATTATAAAACCATCCCCAATTTAGGAAATGGTTTTATAATTTTAATAATATCCGTTATGTGTTTCATCCTCTTTAGTTTCATGGACAGTTCCGTGGGGATGTTGAGGTGGTGCATAAATAGAATATAATTTAAGTGGAACACATCCTGTATTAATTAGATTATGCCATTTACCAGCAGGAATAAATATTACATAATCATCATAAACTTTTTCTTGGAAATACATATTATTTTTATTATCACCCATTAAAACAAGGCCTTGACCTTCTTCAATTCTGATAAATTGGTCATTATCATAATGAATCTCTAGCCCAATATCATCTCTAGGATTAATGCTCATTACAGTAAGCTGTAAATAAGCTCCAGTCCATAAAGCTGTTCTAAAGTTAGAATTTTGCTTAGTAGCTTTTTCAATATTCACTACATAAGGATTTGGACCATGATCACTTAAATCAACACATTGTTCCCAACAATTAGGTGGTACAACAGGAGGTCTATTCCAACAATTATCCTTATCATAATCACTATATATTTTATTATTATTCATATTATTCTTTCCTTTCATTGGCTTTTTAATATTATATGTACTATATTGTATAAGGGTGATATACTATTGGATGTTTATATACTATTTTATGGCTTACAATTTCAAATAAATGGGTATAAAAAACTTGAAATCAATAGGATAGTCAAAAATAAAAAATAAATTAAAGATATTATAAGTTAAAATTAGATAGGGAAAATTAAGTATTCCTTTATTTTACTAAAACAAAGGAATACTAATAATATATCTTAAGGAGGATAATCTTGGTAAAGGAGTCTAATAAACTTAAGACATTAAAAATAAGATATTTTGGAATGATTTTATTAATATTTATAACATTGATTATAATTTTATCTACTGCATTAAATTATATGGATATGAAAAAAGAAGGACAAGCCATATCTAAGCTTCTAATTGAACAAAAATCATTAGCTCAGACCATGACTAAGGATGTAGATAAAATTTATTTAATAATGGGTACTCTAGATTCATCAGAGGCACTTAATAATAAATTGAGATTAGAAAGTAAATTATATAATACAAGGCAAGAATTGTTTAAACATATGAATACTTATGATACAAAGATTTACCAAGTACAAAATGGGGTCATTGAATATGGCTCTATAAAAGCTAAAATATGGGATAAAAACACAAAGATACTTAAACCAGATATAAAAGAAAATATTGAAATCTGGGAAAATATGAAAAAAAATTATATGCAAATATATGAAAATGATTTTACTTCCATAGAGTTTAGACAGGCATATAAGTACATAGAAGAAAATTCTCATAAATTAATAGAAGCTAGTGATAGATTGTCGGAAAAATTTATAAAATCAAATAACAAAATATATTCAGATTTTAGTAATGTATCAGTAATTGTTGTTGGTGTACTTGGGATATTAATAATAATAACAATATATCAATTATATAAATATTTTTTGTTACCATTAGAGGAATTGTATAATGGATTCAAAGAAATTGGATTTGAAAATATAATGGAAAAAAATGTGATGGAATAAAAGGGCTAACAAGTGAAATAAGAGGAATGTTTCAAGGGGTATTAAAAACATTAGAATTGACAGCAGAAATAAATCAGACCGTAAATTTTGATGATTTTTTGGAAAAAATATATGATTCTTTTATAGATTATATACCTTATTCCTATATAGGGATAGCTCTTTTAAATAGTGAGAAAAATAGTAATGAGGTATATATAAAGGGCTCCTATGGTGTTGGTAGGAACCAAAAAATGAAGGCAGCCATGACAGATATACTAGGATATGAAGTATCCTTACTAAAAACAAGTTTAGGTAATATAGTGGAAACAGGCCAGCCTAGGATTATTAATGATTTGGAGGAACATGTAGAAGGAAAACCCATAAAAGGATATAATAAAATTCTCTTAAGATCAGGTATAAAATCTTCAATAACATTACCTTTAATGATAAACGAATCATGTATAGGTTTTATATTTTTTTCAAGTGATAGAAAAAATGTATATAAGGAAAATCATATAAGCTTTTTAAGGGTCCTTAGCAATTCTATAGCTATTGCATTTCAACAGAATATATACATAGAAGATTTACTATATTCAACTCTTCTAGCTCTTACAAAAATATCTGAGGAAAAAGATAAAGATACAGGAGAACATTTAATAAGGATGAGTGAGTATTCTACAAAGTTAGCTAGATTAATGAGTAAAGATAAAAGATTTAAGGGGCAGATAGATTCTAAATTTATAGTAGATATAGAGAAGTTTAGTCCTATGCATGATATTGGGAAAGTAGGTGTTCCAGACAATATACTTTTAAAACCAGGTAAATTAAATGAAAATGAGTTTAATGTTATGAAAAATCATACTTTAAATGGGGCTCGTGTCTTAAGAGAAGCAGAAAATAATATAGTTAAAAGTGGAAATTCTGTATTTAAGATGGGCATAGAAATAGCAGAATCTCATCATGAAAAGTGGGATGGAACAGGATATCCTAAGGGATTAAAAGAATATGAAATCCCTCTTTCGGGAAGGATTGTTGCATTGGCTGATGTGCTAGATGCCTTATTATCAAAGAGATCATATAAGGATGCTTTTTCTTTTGAAAAAGCTACAGAGATAATATTAGATAGTAAAGGTACACACTTTGATCCTGATATAGTTGATATATTTATTGACAATATTGATGAATTTCAACTAATATATAAAAAAAGTTTGGGAAGAGAAAAACAAAGTATGACTAACTAGAATAAATTTTATAAAGTATAAAAACAAAGCCTAGATTTTAAAGTAAGTTTTACTTTGAACTTTAGGCTTTGTTTTCTAATATTAGATAGTAGCACCAGGGGTTTTTTTCGATGTATCATATCCTAATTCATAGTACTGATTGTTGTTAAATTCAAAAGCTTTAATTACTTCAAGGCCAAGTTTTTTAGTATGGGCAGTATAGGACCTTGGGTTTATTTGATTAATAAATGTAATTAGAATAGGGTATCTTTTATTCATTTGCTTTCTGGAAAATTCAAATAGATTTGGAAGAACTTTAGAACTACGATAGTCTTTATGAATACAGATAGGTCCATACTGGTATGAATTTTCCATTGAGAGTGTTTGTCCAAGATAATTAGTATTAGGTAAATCTTTGATCATATGTTGAAATAGGGGCCAGGCAGACCAGTATTTCCAAGAGGCAGCCATGGCATAGGCTACTATCTTATTACCATCACAAGCTATGGCTAGTCCATTTTCTTTTTGGATTAATTCCTTAAATTGGTCTTCAGTAAATAAGGTAGTAACAAAACCATCAATCTTGTCTTCTTCTTTAATAGTTGATACATGATACTTAAGTTGTAGTTCTGTAATGCCAGGGATATCTTTCAATGTAGCGTTTCTATATTCCATAATACATACTCCTTTCCCTAAACTATTATTATATGATTTATTATATAAGAATATGCCTTAAATATCTAATAAAATATTGATAAATTATATTTATTAATAATATATAAAAAGTATAAATACTCTAGCCTCATGAAGATAAGTATTTATACTTTTGTATATGTTTATTTATACTTGTAATTATTATTTAATTCTATATACTTTTTAGCAATCTTAAATAATGATTTGCTTCACGAAGGACATGATCTGCTAAAAGTGGAAGTATAACAGATCTTATTTCACATTCTAGAATTCCTTCTATACTAGCTTTCTTAAAGTCTTTTATACTTTCAGTAGCTCTTATACTTTTTCTAATAATGTTTCTTTCAGAGGATCTTATACATTCTTCAACTAACTTTTCGAATATATGAATAAATCTTTCAGCTAAATCTTTAAGTTTATCTTCACTGGGATCTAACATTCCATCTATAAACTGAGCATGTTCTTCCATTATATGATTCCAAAAGTTTAGTTCTGCACATAAAGATTTTTCAGGTATTTTTTTATCTAATAAAGCTTCTAATATTTCTTTATATAGTTCTGCTTCTTCCACAAGATGTTTTAATAATTTAGGGTATAGGTAAATAGATATACTACAATCTAAAGTTAATTGTAAAATCCTTTTCTTAAATTCTATTGTTTCATAGAGAAGATTAAGACTTCTTTTATTTATGTTCATAGTATGGATTTCTAACCATTGACTATAATCAAAGTCGGGATCACTTATTAGATCTTTTTGTGCCCTGGTGATGTTAGTATCTAGGCTTGCACCTGTTAGTTTAGAACTAATCTCCTCAGCCTTAAGTGTATATGGGGTTACCAGTTCATTTGATTTTATAAATTTTTTACTTATAGCTCCATTGGACAATAAAGTTGTCTCATAAAGCAATTCTTCAAAACTTCTTTTCAATAATTCTGCTTTAGCAATATTTTTTTCTTCAAATGGGTGTAGACTAGTTTCGATAAAAAACAAATGCTCCTTCATTATTCTTTGGAAAAATAGATTTATCTCCAGTGAAATCTTAATAAATTTTTCTTGAGATAACAAAAAAATACCCCCTTTAATAATATGGCTTAATATATAATATTACTAAAGAAGGTATTTATTACATTATAAGGTTATTAATTTCAACGAAAAATATATAATGATTATATTTGTGCATTATATTTATCTTTAATTTCATCATTTATCATATTTCCATTACTTTGTAGTTCCTTTGAAAAATCATTGATAATCTCTGAGAAATATGTGTGAGGATACTTATTTGTAATCATTTTAAAATTTTTATATACTCCTTTAATAGGAGTATTAGTATTTTTATCAAAGTTTGGACTATTTTCACTACCGTAGAGCAATATGTCTAAGCATTTTGCATAATCTATATTTATTTTATCCAGTAATTGGGAATATGGATAATTTATTTTAAAGTTTTCCATCAGTACCATTCTTTCAGCCAGCTCTGCAGTAGATATGGTCAAATTTCCATTCTTTAAATAAGGTTTTTGGGTATCTAAGGCTAATATTTTAATATAATCTCTATATTCCTTTAAGATATTTTCTTCAAAATATTCTATAAACATTTGGTAGTTTATTAAATATTTATATTCACCATTAGATTCGTCAATTCTATAACCTATAGTTAAATCTTTTATTAAGTCTTTTTTAAACTTTATTTCCGAGTTTAAAACCTTTTCTCTATTTAAATAGTCAAGATTATTTAATTTGTCAATGGACAGGCCGTATTTTTTAAAGAAATGATTATGGTTTAGACCAATTTCATAACTAGCAAAATAGTCTTTGATTTCTGCTTCTTCTACAGGTATATTATCTTTCAGCATTTTAATATACTTTTTAATAAGTAGTGTATTATCTTCCTTTGACAAACTATTTTTATTTTTTTTCAGAAAATTAATGAAGGATAAATCTTTAGATTCTAGTAGAGCTTCGGCTTTGTTTAATACATTTTTATCTGATACCTTAGAATTTTTAAGGTTTTCTCTTTCTATTTTAACTAAATTAGCACCATCTTTACCATCCCATCTATACCAAAGTTTTATCATACCTGACTCTGCAGATTCTTTAACTTCTGATTCAGGATCTGTAGTATATATGCTAAATTCCAACACTCCATCCTTTGTTATATCCTTTATTTCATTATCAGTGTATGTTGAGATTAGGTTCATTTTTTTTTCATTTAGAATGCTGGACAATTTTCCTTCTTTTAATATAAAACCATAGGTAACTCCTGAATGGGCTCCTACTTGATTATTAAGATATATTCCATTTTGACTTTTAGAGATTTTTCCTATAGTTAAGTCGTAGTTAGTATTATCAAAATTCATTGATACTTCATCTAATAAAGAATATTTATCCCCATTAAATTTATATACTTGTAATTTACCTTCATCTTTTGTATCTTTTAAGTCCCTTTCTCTAAATACTACTATTTCTGGGATGTTATCATCGTCTAGATGTCCATATGTCAAATGTTCAAATTTAATTATGTTTTCATCTGCAAGTTCTTGTGCCAATTTATCCATTATATTTATAAAGGATTTATCTTGAATAAGATCATATCCTGGATCTTTAGATTTTATTATATTCTTAATAGATTTTTCAAATTTATTCATTGTAGACATTCCTTTTTTTGAATCACAAGCCATGAGAAGAAAAGGGAAAGATAATACTATGATTATGGATACAATGTATTTTCTCATAAAGAAGATACACCTCTCTTTCTAACTTCAATTATATCCTTTTGCAATAATTATAAAGTAACAAAGAAGTTACAGATCATATAATTTATTTTTTATTAAAGTATTGACTTTCACATAAAAGATGGTATCATATTCATGTGAATATATTAACAATCCTAAAGGTTTTCAATACAGATAAAAGATAGGTATAAAATATAAAGGGATAATCAAATATACCTAGGATTGTTAACAGAATATCAATACTAAATACAAGTCAAAATAAGGAGGAGTATAATGCTAGATTTAGAAATAAAAGAATCAGTAGATTCAATAATAAAAAGTAGGGGGGCAGAACAATCTTCAGTCATTAGTATACTTCAAGATATCCAAACTCAATATAGGTATTTACCAGAAGAGGCCTTAGATTATTTATCAACACAATTAGATATAAGTTCATCTAAAATATATGGAATAGCAACTTTTTATGAATTCTTTTCTTTGGAACCAAAGGGAAAATATATAATAAAAATCTGTGATGGAACTGCTTGTCATGTTAGAAAATCAATACCTATTTTAAATGCCCTAAGGAAAGAGTTAGATCTTAAGGAAGGACAAAACACTACAGATGACTTGTTATTTACAGTGGAAACTGTTTCTTGTTTAGGAGCTTGTGGCTTAGCCCCTGTATTGACTATTAATGATAAAGTGTATGGAAGCATGACTCCCGATTCAACTGTAGAAGTCCTAAACCAATTAAGGGAGGAGAATAAAGATGAGAATTAATTCCATAGAAGAATTTAAAATAAATAAAAATAAGTTTAAAAAATCTTTAGATAAACAATATAAAAGGGTCATAGTATGTGGTGGTACTGGTTGTGTAGCTAGTGGTGCTTTGGATATTTATAATAAGTTAAAAAGTCTTATAAAAGATAGGGGTTTATTAGTAGATATAGAATTAGAAAAAGAGGAAGGTATCGGAGTACATAAAAGTGGATGTCATGGATTTTGTGAGGCAGGTCCATTAGTAAGGATAGAACCTGATAAATACCTTTATCTTAAGGTTAAAGAAGAAGACTGTGAAGACATAGTAACTCATACCCTTATAAATAACGAACCAGTAGAAAGGCTTATGTATAAGCTAGATGGAAAAACATATTATACACAGGAGTCTATCCCATTTTATGCAGGACAAAAAAGGTTAGTCCTTGAACATTGTGGTCACATAGATGCAGAGTCTATTGAAGAATATATGGTATTTGATGGATATAAAGCTTTGACAAAGGTATTAACAGAAATGACTCCTGAAGAAGTATGTAGGGAAGTAGAGAATGCTAATTTAAGAGGTAGAGGAGGAGGAGGATTTCCTGCTGGTAAAAAGTGGGCTCAAGTATTGTCCTACTCTAGTGATATAAAATATGTAATTTGTAATGGAGACGAAGGAGACCCAGGGGCTTTCATGGATAGAAGTATAATGGAAGGTGATCCCCATTCTATAATCGAAGGTATGACTATAGCAGCTTATGCAACTAGAGCAACAGAAGGATACATATACGTAAGAGCTGAATATCCATTAGCTATTGAAAGGCTTAATATGGCCATAGGACAAGCTAGAGATATGGGACTTCTTGGAAAGAATATACTAGGAACAGATCTATCCTTTGATATACATATAAGTAAAGGTGCTGGAGCTTTTGTATGTGGAGAAGGTAGTGCCTTAATTGCTTCCATAGAAGGAGAAAGGGGTATGCCTAGAGTTAAGGCAAAGAGAACTGTAGAGGAAGGATTATGGAAAAAACCTACAGTTTTAAACAATGTAGAAACCTTTGCCAATATTAGATATATTATTAACAATGGTTCGAATTGGTTTAAGTCCTTTGGAACTAAGAATAGTCCAGGAACTAAGGCCTTTGCCCTTACGGGAAATGTAAATAATACAGGGCTTATAGAAGTTCCCATGGGAACTACTTTGCGACAGGTTATCTTTGATATTGGTGGTGGTATAAGAGATGGGAAAAAGTTTAAGGCTGTTCAGATAGGAGGACCTTCTGGTGGATGTCTAACGGAAGAATATTTAGATATGAGCTTGGACTTTGATTCATTAAATGAAGTAGGTGCCATGATAGGTTCTGGTGGAATGGTAGTAATGGATGAAGATACATGTATGGTTGAAGTTGCTAGATTTTTTATGGGCTTTACTCAAAATGAGTCCTGTGGAAAATGTGTTCCTTGTAGAGAAGGTACTAAAAGAATGCTAGAAATACTTGATAAAATAGTAGATGGCAAGGGTAGTATAGAAGATTTAGATATGCTAGAAGAATTGGCAGACACCATAACCAATACTTCATTATGCGGATTAGGAAAAACAGCAGCTTTTCCAGTAGTGAGTTCTTTAAGGTATTTTAGAGATGAATATTTAAATCATGTGGTAGATAAAAGATGTCCTACAAAGACTTGTACTAATCTAAAGATAATTGAAATAGATGAAGGGCTATGTAAAGGATGTAGCAAATGTGCAAGAATATGTCCAGTAGATGCAATAAAGGGAAAAGTAAAGGAACCTTATATAATTGATCAAGATAAATGTATAAAATGTGGTGCTTGTATAGAATCCTGTGCATTTAAGGCAATAAGGGAGGCGTAAAATATGAAGACTATGATAATAGATAATAGGAAAGTAGAATTTGATAAAGAAAAAAATGTATTAGAAGTAGTAAGAAAAGCTGGCATAGATTTGCCTACCTTTTGCTATTATTCAGAATTAAGTATATATGGAGCTTGTAGAATGTGTATAGTTGAAGATGATAGAGGAAAGATATTTACTTCCTGCTCTACAATCCCAAGGGATGGTATGAAAATATACACCCAAACACCAAAACTAAGGAAATATAGAAAGGTAATATTAGAATTATTATTAGCAAATCATGACAGAGATTGTACTTCTTGCAATATTACTGGTAGATGTGATTTACAAAAACTATCTCGTCGTTTTGGTATAGACAATATTAGATTTGGTGAAATGAAGGAAAAATTACCTATAGACGACTCAAGTCATGCCATAGTAAGGAATCCTAATAAATGTATCCATTGTGGAGATTGTGTAAGGGTATGTGAAGAAGTACAGGGAGTTGGAGCTTTAAGCTTTACCCATAGAGGATCTAATTTAAAAGTATCACCAGCCTTTGATAGAAACATAACAGATGTAAACTGTGTTGATTGTGGACAGTGTAGAACAGCATGTCCAACAGGAGCTATTACAGTAAAGGACAATAGAGACCAGTTTTGGGAAGCTGTACAAAATAAAGACAAAAGGGTAGTGGCTCAGATTGCTCCTGCAGTTAGGGTAGCTCTAGGGGAGAGATTTGGATTACCACCAGGAGAAGTAACTATAGGCAAGATTGTCTCAGCATTAAAAATGGTAGGAGTAGATGAAGTATATGATACGGCTTTTGCTGCAGATATGACTGTTGTGGAAGAAAGTAATGAATTTGTAGAAAGATTAAGTAATGGAGAAAATTTACCTTTGTTTACTTCCTGTTGTCCAGGATGGGTAAAGTTTGCAGAAAATAAATATCCTCAGTTAATGGAAAATATTTCATCCTGTAAATCACCTCAGCAAATGTTTGGAGCAGTAGTTAAGGAATATTATAAGGAAGAGGATAATAAAAATAATACTGAAACCATAATGGTATCTGTTATGCCATGTACTGCTAAAAAAGCAGAAGCAGCTAGGGAAGAATTTGAAGTAAATGGTATAAGGGATGTAGATATAGTTATTACTACTCAAGAGTTGGCAAGAATAATAAAAGAAGCAGGTATAGTATTTGAAGAATTAGAAGATGAATCCTTTGATATGCCCTTTGGTATGGCCAGTGGATCTGGAGTTATATTTGGTGCTACAGGAGGAGTATCTGAAGCAGTAGTTACAAGACTTTTGCGAGAAAAGCCAAATCATACTACTAAAGATGTAATATTTAAATCAGTTAGAGGTATGGAGGATGTAAAGGAAGCTATATTTAATCTTGATGATAGGGAAGTCAAGGTTGCCATAGTTCATGGCTTAAAGGATGCTGATGAATTGGTTAAGAAAGTACTTTCTGGAGAGAAAAGTTACGATTTTGTAGAAGTTATGGCTTGCAAAGGTGGTTGTGTTGCAGGTGGAGGTCAGCCAGCTCCTATTAATATAAATATGAGAAAAGAAAGAGCCAAGGGTCTTTATAAAATAGACAGAACATCATTTATAAAGAGTTCAGAAAACAATCCATTAGTAAATCAAATATTTGATGAATTATTAAAGGATAAAAAAGAACTAATACATGTTCATAAGAAGAACTTACAAAAAGTTGAATCATAAATAATAGGGATTTAGTTAGGATTCTTTGGATAAAACAAGATACATGGGGATGGTTAGTTTTGTATTTACAAAATAGCCATCCCTGTGATAATAAAGGTGAAATAATGGAAAATAGATTAGCTATATTAGAATTAATCGACAAACTATATAAGAAGAATTATTTAGAAAAAGAACAACTTTTATATATTTTAAATCATATAGAAGTATATGGAAAAGATCATTTAATCAAAAGAGCCCATGAAACAAGAATGAAAACCTATGGAAATAAGGTTTATATAAGAGGGCTTATAGAGATTACAAATCATTGTAAAATGGACTGTAAATATTGTGGTATCAATATTTACAATAAAAATGTAGATAGATATAGATTGACTTTAGAAGAAATATTAATATGTTGTGAGCTAGGATATAGATTAGGTTATAGAACTTTTGTATTACAAGGAGGAGAAGATAGTTATTTTAGAGATGACATCATAGTAGATATAGTCAAAAGTATAAAGTCAAAGTATCCAGATGTTGCAATTACACTTTCTATTGGAGAAAAATCTTATGAATCCTATAAGAAATATTATGAAACTGGAGTAGATAGATATCTATTAAGACATGAAACGGCTAGTAGAAGACTATTTGAAAAAATACATATAAGCTCCAGTTACGATAATAGGATGAAATCCTTATTAAATTTAAAGGAAATAGGATATCAGGTAGGGGCTGGATTTATGGTAGGTATACCTGATCAAAACAAGGAGGATTTAGCAGAAGATATTATATTTTTAAAAAAATTAGACCCTGAAATGGTAGGAATAGGTCCATTTATACCACATAGGAGCACTATATATAAGAGTGAAAAAAGTGGAACATTGGAAGATACCATAACCATGTTAGCCTTAACAAGATTATACTTACCATATGTACTATTACCATCTACTACAGCCTTAGGAAGCATTGACCCTAAAGGAAGAGAAAAAGGGTTAATGGCAGGTGCCAATGTAATCATGCCAAATCTTTCACCTAAATCTGTAAGAGATAAATATGCCTTATACGATGGGAAGGTTTCCTTTGGTTATGAAGGAGCAGAGAGTATAGATTGTATAAGAAGCAAAATAAATTCTGTAGGATTTCAGCTAGATATGTCTAGAGGGGATAATATAAAATGGAGGACAAATATATGATAGATCATAATTATATTTATAATTTATTGGAAGAAGGAAAAAAATCAACAAAAAAAGATATAAAGATGGTACTGGATAAAGCTAGAAAAAAGAAAGGATTATCCCATGAAGATATAGCAATATTACTCCAAGCAGAAGATAAGAAGGATTTAGAAGAAATATTTAAAATAGCAGGGGAAATAAAAAATAGTATATATGGAAATAGAATTGTAATCTTTGCACCATTATATTTAAGTAGTTATTGTGTCAATAAGTGTAAATATTGTGGTTATAATTTGGATAATGATTTTCATAGAAGAAAGTTAAGCAGACAAGAGATAAAGGAAGAAGTAATGATATTAGAAAGTATGGGGCATAAAAGACTTGCTTTAGAAGCTGGAGAAGATCCTGTTAATTGTGATATAGACTATATATTAGACAGTATAGATGCAGTATATGAAACCTATAATGAAAATGGAAATATAAGAAGGGTAAATATAAATATAGCCGCCACCACAGTGGAGAATTATAGAAAATTAAAAGAGGCAGGCATAGGTACATATATATTATTTCAAGAAACCTATCATAAACCAAGCTATGAAAATATGCACCTAAAAGGACCAAAGGCAAACTATGATTATCATTTAACTGCATTTAATAGAGCTATGGAAGCTGGAATAGATGATGTAGGTGGAGGAGTACTCTTTGGACTATATGATTATAAATTTGAAGTATTGGCTTTAATGTTGCATAATGAATACCTAGAAAAAGAGTATGGAGTAGGCTTTCACACCATATCAGTGCCAAGAATTAAAAAGGCAGAGGGTATGGACTTAAATGAATTTCCATATATGGTAAAGGATGATGAGTTTAAGAAGATAGTAGCAATTATTAGATTAGCAGTTCCCTTTACAGGAATAATTCTTTCAACAAGGGAAAGCCATGAAATGAGAAAAGAAGTAATAGAATACGGAGTATCACAAATCAGTGCAGGGTCTTGTACAGGAGTTGGAGGGTATAAGGAGTATGAAAAATTAGAAGAAAAGCCTCAATTTGAATTATCTGATAGTCGAAAACCCTTTGAAGTAATCAAAGAGCTAATAGATAATGGCCATGTTCCATCCTATTGTACGGCTTGCTATAGAATGGGAAGGACAGGAGATAGATTTATGGAATTGGCTAAGTCAGGGGAGATACAAAATGTTTGTTATCCAAATGCTCTAATGACTTTGCAAGAATATGCGATGGATTATGGGGATGAAGAATTTAAAACTTCAGTAGAAAATATGATAGATAAACAAATAATAAATATTAAAAGGGAAGATATAAGAAAACTTGTATTAAACAATCTAGATAGAATAAGAAAAGGTGAAAGAGATCTATATCTTTAATAGGAGAGAATATCTATGAATAGTACACCAAAGGCAAATAGAAAACATATAGTTTTTTACGGAAAGAGGAATGCAGGTAAATCATCTATAATGAATAAAATAATAGGTCAAGACATATCTCTAGTATCAGATATAAAAGGAACTACTACAGACCCTGTATCTAAAGCCATGGAACTAATCCCATTTGGGCCAGTAGTGTTTACAGACACTGGTGGTCTAGATGACCAGGGTCAATTAGGTAAAATGAGGGTATCTAAGACTCTAAACACGTTGGAAGAGGCGGATTGTGCCATTTATGTAATGGATGTAGAAGATATAGATGAAAGGGTTTATCTAGAATTTACAAAGGAGTTTGAGAAAAGAAATATACCTTATATTACAGTTATAAATAAAATAGATCTGTTTTCAAAGGGTGAACTAGAAAGGCTAAAGAAATCAATTTCCAGAAAGGGTTGGAGAAATTTAGTATTTATGTCTACTAAAGGGGAAGATGGTATATTATTTTTAAAGGATAAGTTAATTAAAATCCTTGATATAGATGATGAAGAGAGTACATTGATAGGTGATATAATACCCTATGGGGGAAAAGTGATTATGGTAATTCCCATAGATTCAGATGCACCAAAAGGAAGATTAATCTTGCCTCAAGTTCAACTTTTAAGGGATTGTTTAGACCATGGAATAAAATCTTATGTAGTCAGAGATACAGAGCTTGAATCAGCTTTAAAAGACATAACTGATGTAGATTTGGTAGTTACTGATTCACAAATATTTAAAGAAGTAGATAAACTAGTGCCAAAGAATATAAAGCTCACTAGTTTTTCAATAATTATGGCTAGACAAAAAGGAGATTTAGGCGTATTTTTAGAAGGAGTTAATTCAATAAAAGATTTAGAGTTCATAGATAATCCAAAGGTACTTATTATGGAAAGCTGTACACATAATACTTCCCATGAGGATATAGGTACAGTTAAGATTCCAAGTTTATTAAAAAGACATTTAAACAAAGAAGTAGACTTTCAATTTTCTATGGGACAAAATATACCTAAGGACTTAGATATATTTGATTTAATAGTTCATTGTGGCTCTTGTATGCTAAACAAAAAGACAATGATAAATAGAATAAGAGTGTGCAAGGAAAAGAAGGTACCTATTACCAATTATGGTATATTAATTGCCTATATAACAGGGATACTAGATAGATCTGTTGAAATATTTATATAGAAGAAAAATAAAGGAGCTATTTCATATCTTATTTAAGCTATGGAATAGCTCCTTTATTGTAATATTTATTTTTGTTATAATAGATAAAATAAAGGTGGTGATTTAGTGATTAAATTACAAAAGGCTTTAACTTTTCTTATTATTATATTTTTTGTATCTTTATTATTAATACCAGTTTCTAGTTATTTTAAAATTGAGCTGGGACAGGGTTATGTTAAAATATTTGGAATCATATTTATTTTATTGTGTATAGTAGGGCTTACATTATCCTTTATATCAATATATAAAAGTTTTAAAAATCATCCAATATTAACCATAAGGACTATGGTATTTAGATTTTTAATTATATTGACAATGTCTCTATTAATTGATTTCTTAAAATCAAAATCTATTGACTTAAAATATGGATTGTTTTATGGATTAATATATACAATAGTATCATTTTATGTAGATGAGCGATATATTAAAGGGGGCTTTAAGGAAGATATTTAGAACAAAGGATAAGAAATATAAAAATAGGAAGTATAAAAATATTTTAAAATATAGCTTGACTTATTTTTAGACTATTGCTAATATCTAAGTAGATATATAAATATTAAGAACAGCACTCGTATAATTCCCATAATATGGTTGGGAAGTTTCTACAAATGACCAATAATCATTTTGCTATGAGAGAAAGTGTACCTAGGGTTCCGAAGATTAATCTTGCTGGACCGAGCGGTACAGATGCTACTAAAAAGCATTACACCGAAGGGATAAAAGCCCAGTCGGGTAGGTTTCACTTAGCCTACCTGACTGGGCTAAATTTGTTTTTGAGGATATTTATATAATATATAAAAACTAGGAGGATGCTTAATGGAAAAGTTCTTTAGGCTAAAAGAAAATAATACTGATGTAAAGACTGAAGTCTTGGCAGGAATAACTACATTTATGACTATGGCTTATATTTTAGCTATAAATCCACTTATACTTTCAGATGCAGGTATGGATCCGGGAGGAGTATTCACAGCTACAGCTTTGGCTGCAACTTTAGCCACATTGATAATGGCTTTATATGCTAAATATCCATTCGGATTAGCACCAGGAATGGGGCTAAATGCTTTCTTTGCATATACAATAGTTTTAGGGAAAATGGGGAAAACATGGCAGTTTGCATTAACAGCAGTACTTATTGAAGGTATTATATTTATTTTGTTATCCTTTGTAAATGTTAGAGAAGCAATATTTAATTCTATACCAATTAATTTAAAGAAAGCAGTATCAGTAGGAATTGGACTATTTGTTGCATTTATAGGATTAAGTGGAGCAGATATAATCACTGCAGGAGATGGCACTCTTTTAGCACTGGGAGATTTAACTTCAGGTGCTCCAATAGTAGCTATCGTAGGTATAATTGTAACAGGATTTTTATTATATAAAAATGTTAAAGGAGCATTATTAATAGGAATTTTAGTAGCTACTGTCCTAGGGATTCCTCTAGGAGTAACAATATTACCAGAGGGTTTTAAAACTATAGTAAGTCTGCCACCATCAATAAAAAATGTAGCATTTCAATTTGTTGGATTTGATGAGATATTTTCTATGGAAATGTTAGTAGTAGTATTTACATTTCTATTTGTAGATATATTTGATACAGTAGGTACCTTAGCAGGAGTTGCTTCAAAGGCAGATATGCTTGATGAAGATGGAAAATTACCAAGGGTAGGTAAAGCATTAATGGCAGATGCAGTAGGTACTTTAGCAGGAGCATGTCTAGGTACATCTACAGTTACTACTTTTGTAGAATCAGCTTCTGGTGTAGCAGAAGGTGGAAGAACTGGACTTACAGCTCTATCTACAGCAGGAATGTTTGCATTATCATTATTCTTTGCACCATTGTTTACTTTAATACCATCAGCTGCTACAGCACCAGCTTTAGTTATTGTAGGTTTATTTATGATGAGTCCTATTAAAGATATTGACTTTGATGATTTTACAGAAGGTATACCAGCATTTTTAGCAATTGTAATGATGCCTTTTGCTTATAGTATTGCAGAAGGAATTGTGTTTGGAATGGTTTCTTATGTAGTATTAAAGGCAATTACTGGTAAGTTCAAAGATATATCCCTTACTATGTGGATACTGGCTGCATTATTTGTAGCAAAAGTCATATTTATATAAAAAAGATACTTCCTTACAAATTCTAGAGGGGTGGAAACATGAAATTAAAATATATTGGAAAAACTAAAGATGTCTATGAATTAGAAGATGGGAATTATCTTCTTAAGTTTAAAGATGATGTAACGGGAGAAGATGGAGTATTTGATCCAGGAGCTAATGCTGTAGGTTTAAGTATAGAAGGTATGGGACAATCAGGCTTAAAACTTACAACATTCTTCTTTGAAAGATTTAAAGAAATGAAAATCCCTACCCATTATATAAAATCCAATATTAAAGAAGGAACAATGACTGTTTTACCTGCTACTTTTTTTGGAAATGGAGTAGAGGTAATATGTAGATACAAGGCAGTAGGTAGTTTCATAAGAAGATATGGAATGTATGCAGAAGAAGGTCAAGAGCTAGATGCTTATGTAGAAGTTACACTTAAAGATGATGATAGAAATGATCCTTTAATAACAGACGAAGGTCTTGAAATGTTAAAGATAATGACAAAAGAGGAATATAAACTATTAGTAGATCTTACAAGAAAGATTAGTGGCATAATTAAAGAAGAATTATCCAAAAAGGATTTAGAATTATACGATATAAAATTAGAATTTGGAAGGGTAGGTAAAGATTCTCATATAGCCTTAATAGATGAAATATCAGGAGGTAATATGAGAGTATATAAATCAGGTAAATATATAGAACCACTACAACTAGAAAAAATATTTTTAAATGAATAATCGTAGCTCATGTAACTCTTGTATTATGGTTGATAAATTGTCATAATTCACCAGAAAGTAGTTTGTGAGGGAAAGTGTACCTAGGGTTCCGAAGATTAATCTTGCTGGACCAAGCGGTACAGATACTAACTTTTAGTATTACACCGAAGGGATAAAAGCCCAGTCGGGTAGGTTTCGCTTAGCCTACCTGACTGGGCTTTGTGTATTTTAAAAGGAGGATAAGTATGGATTTCAAAAGGATATTTATTGAAAAGAAAAGAGATGTAAATACTGAGGCAGAAGGATTACTTAAGGAATTTAGAGAATATTTAGGTGCTAAGACTCTAGAAGATCTAAGAATAATAAATGTATATGATTTAATAGGAGTCAATGAAGAGGAAGCTAAAGAAATAGTAGACAATATTTTATATGAACCAAGGATAGATTTACTTCATAGGGAAAACTTTCTAAAGGATGATGAAAGGGCTTTTAGGGTTGAATATTTAAAAGGACAATATAATCAAAGGGAAGAAGCAGTGAAGGAAATGATAAAAGACTTTCTTATGGATAGGGAAGTGGAAGTATTGCAATCTAAGATAATCATATTAAAAAATATAGATAATGGAGATTTTGAAAAAGTAAAGTCCTACTATATTAATCCAATAGAGATGAAAGAAATATCCTTAGATGCATTTACCTATGAAAAGGAATCTATGGAAGCTAAAGACGTGGAAATAATTCATGGATTTATAGGTTTTAATTATGATGATATGAAAAACTTTAAATTTCAATATGGAATAGGAATGGATATGGAGGATATAATCTATTGCCAGGAATATTTTAAAAAGGAAAAAAGAAATCCAACTATAACCGAATTAAAATTAATAGATACCTATTGGTCAGACCATTGTAGACATACAACTTTTATGACAGAGATTACAAATATAGAATTTCATGAAGGAAAATACAGGGAAGTATTTGAGATGGCTTTAAAAGAGTATTTATCCTCTAGGGACTTTGTGTATGGCTCCCAAGAAAGACCTATATCTCTAATGGATTTAGCTACTATAAATATGAAAGAGCTATCAAAAAAAGGTCTATTAGATAATAAAGAAGAGTCAGAGGAAGTCAATGCAGCTAGTATAGAAATTGATGTAGATGTAGATGGCAAAGATGAGAAATGGCTATTGATGTTTAAAAATGAAACCCATAATCATCCAACAGAAATGGAACCCTTTGGTGGAGCTGCTACTTGTTTGGGAGGAGCTATTAGAGATCCATTATCAGGAAGATCCTTTGTATACCAAGCTATGAGAATTACAGGTGCCGCAGATCCAAGGAAAAAATATGAAGAAACTTTAGTAGGTAAATTACCTCAAAGAAAGATAACTCAAACTGCCATGGAAGGATATAGTTCCTATGGAAATGAAATAGGAGCTGCTACAGGTTATGTTAGAGAGATATATGATGAAGGGTTTTTAGCAAAAAGGATGGAATGTGGAGCTTTAGTTGCTGCTGCACCTAAGGAATGGGTTTATAGAGGAAAGTCAGAACCGGGAGATGTGATTATCCTTGTAGGTGGTAGGACAGGAAGAGATGGTTTAGGCGGAGCAGTAGGTTCATCTAAGGAACATACAGAAGAGTCACTTCATACTAGTGGTGCAGAAGTACAAAAAGGAAATCCAGCCTTAGAAAGAAAGATACTAAGATTATTTAGAAAAGAAAAAGTCTCTAAAATGATAAAAGTATGCAATGATTTTGGTGCTGGTGGAGTTGGAGTAGCCATAGGAGAGTTGGCAGATGGTTTAGTTATTCAATTAGACAATGTGCCTTTGAAATATCCAGGTCTTGATGGAACAGAAATAGCTCTTTCTGAATCCCAAGAAAGAATGGCAGTAGTCATAGATAGTAATAACTTGGATGTATTTATGAGAGAAATAGAAGAAGAAGATCTAGAAGGTACAGTAGTAGCCACAGTAACAAAAGAAAAGATTTTAAAGATGATTTGGAAGGATAAAGAAATTGTAAATATCAATAGAAACTTCTTGGATACTAACGGAATAAGAAAGAAAATGAAAGTTCAAGTAGTTCAGCCAGTGGAAGAAAATTATCTTAATAAATTACCTATATCATTAGAAAATAAGACTATGAAAGAAGCATTCCTAGAAACTATGAAGGATTTAAATATTGGTAGTCAAAAAGGTCTTGTAGAAAACTTTGATAATACTGTAGGTGGTGGAACAATACTTATGCCTTATGGTGGTAAATACAGATTAAGTCCTAGTGAAGGTATGGTAGCAAAGATTCCAGTATTAAAGGGCAGGACCAATACATGCTCCATAATGACCTATGGATATGAACCTAAAATATCTAAATGGAGTCCTTTCCATGGAGGCTATTATGCAGTTATAGAGTCTGTAGCAAAGGTAGTAGCTTTAGGTGGAGATTATAGTAAAATTAGATTAACATTTCAAGAATATTTTGAAAGACTAGGAGAAGATGAGCTTAAGTGGGGTAAACCACTATCTGCTTTATTAGGAGCTTATTTAGTTCAAAGTCAGTTAGATATTGGAAGTATTGGTGGTAAGGATAGTATGAGCGGAACCTTTGAAGATATAGATGTACCTCCTACACTAATAAGCTTTGCAGTAACTTCTGAAAAGGTAGACAATATTATATCCAATGAGTTTAAAAAAGTAGATAGTAATGTAGTAGTACTACCTTTAAAAACTGATCATAATGGTTTAATAGATTCAAATCAAATGAAATCAAATTATAGGAGAATTAAACAATTAGTAGACAGAGGATTAATCCTATCTGCTCAAAGTATAAAGTATGGAGGAATAGGAAGAACTATTGCTGAAATGAGCTTTGGAAATCATATAGGATTTAAATTTAAAGACATTGACTCAGAGAAATTATTTGTACCGATGATAGGGTCCATAGTTTTAGAAGTATCTAAAGATATAGATCTAAAGGAAATACTTGATGGTGTAGATTATAAATTATTAGGTGAAACAATAGGTAAAAAAGCAATAATAGTAGAAGATGAAGTCCTAGAATTAGAAGAATTAATTAAAGGATGGGAAAGCCCATTAAAAGATGTATTTCCTATAACAGATAAAAAATTATTAGATAAAACAATAGGAAATAATAGTGAAATAAAAGTAAAAGGAAATGTAAAAATAGCTAAACCAAGGGTACTAATTCCTATATTTACAGGAACCCATGGAGAATATACTACAGCTAATGTCTTTGAAATGGCAGGAGGAATAGTTGAGACCTTTGTATTTAAATCCCTAAACAGTGAATCTATAAAAGAATCCTATAGGAATTTAGCAAGAAAAATAAAAGAATCTCAAATAATAGTATTTCCCCATGGAGCAATCTTAGGCAATCAACCAGAAACTGGAGGTAAACTATTAAAGTTAATATTAAATAATCCTTATATAAAGGAAGAAATAAATAGTCACCTAAAACTAAGGGATGGACTGATTTTAGGTATAGGTAACGGATTCCAAGGACTAATAAAATCAGGTCTTATAGAAAGGGGAGAAGTATCCAATATTGATCAAGACTCACCTTATATTATCTATAATAGTTCAGGAAGATTTATATCTACAATGGCAGATATAGAAATAAAAGCAAATACATCACCTTGGATGAATCAAATGGAAGTAGGCCATATATATACAGTGCCTGTAGCTACTATGGAAGGTAGAATACTATTAGAAAACAATAGTGAGATATTAAAAAATGGTCAGATAGCTACTGAATTTATAGGAGAAAATCCAACAGGTTCTTTTGGAAATATAGAGTCTTTGACTAGTCCCGATGGTAGAGTCTTAGGAACAATATCTTCCATTGATAGAATTGGAGAGGACCTATATAAAAATATTCATATAAATGGAAAACATAATATATTTGAATCTGGTATTAAATACTTTGATTAGGAGGAAGAAGGATGAAAGTAAGTATAGTAATGGGAAGTATTTCAGATAAGGAAATAGCTAAGAAAACTACAGACATTTTTGATAAATTCGGTATAGATTATGAATTGAAGGTAATATCAGCCCATAGGACTCCATATATAGCAGTAGATTTTGCAGAAAAGGCAGAGGAAAATGGCACAGAAATTATTATAGCCATAGCGGGAAAGGCTGCCCACTTAGCAGGAGTACTGGCAGGTATTACTACCTTACCAGTTATAGGAATACCAGCAAAATCATCTACTATGGATGGACTAGACTCATTATTATCAGTAGTACAAATGCCAAAGGGTGTACCAGTGGCTACAGTAGCCATTGATGGTGGAGAAAATGCTGGTATATTATCAGTTCAGATTCTATCTCTTAAATATCCAGAATTAAAGAAAAAACTAAAAAGCTATAAGCTAGAACTAGCAGAGGATGTAAAAAGGATGAATGAAGAATTAAATTCTAAATAAGGAGGATATCATCTTGAGTGGTGTTGTAGGTATTTACAGCAAAGATACAAATCAAGTGTTTCAGATGATGTATTATGGCCTATATGGTCTCCAACATAGAGGGCAGGTAAGTACAGGTATAGCAGTAAATAACAACGGTTTTGTAGACTATTTTAAGGACTTAGGATTAGTTCATGAAGTTTATTCTAAGGAAGTTATGGAAAGATTAAGAGGAAATATTGCCATAGGTCAAGTAAGATTTGCCTTTAGAAATGAAGAAAAAGCCATGCAAAATGTAGAACCATTAGTAGTAGGATATAGAAAAGGTGCCTTGGCCATAGTCCATGATGGTAAAATAGTTAATTTTTTAAAGCTAAGGGATCAGCTAGAAGATAATGGAATTATATTTCAATCGGATCTGGATTCTGAAGTTATAGCTAATCTAATTGCACGATATCATAAGGATGATGTTGAAGAAGCCCTTATAAAGGCTTTAGAAGATATAGTAGGATCATATGCTTTAATAATGATGACTAATGATAAACTAATAGCTGCTAGGGATCCCTATGGAATAAAACCATTATCATTGGGAAAAATCAAGGAGGATTATATATTAGCTTCAGAAACCTGTGCTTTTGATACAATAGGAGCTGAGTTTGTAAGAGATATAAAACCTGGGGAAATAGTTGTAATAGATAATAAAGGTATTAGAACTATATACGAGAAGTCTAAGGATAGGAAATTATGTTTATTTGAATCAATATATTTTGCAAGGCCAGATAGCAAAGTAGACGGAAGGAGCATCTATCTAACAAGAATAGAAGCTGGAAGGATACTTGCTAGGGAAGCACCAGTAGATGGGGATATAGTAATAGGAGCTCCTGATTCTGGCATAGTAGCATCCATAGGTTATGCAGAAGAATCAAAGATTCCCTATGCTGAAGGGATAATTAAAAATAGATATGTGGGAAGGACATTTATTCAACCGACTCAGGAGTTAAGGGAACAAGGTGTTAAGATTAAGCTAAATGTGTTAAAAGAAAATATAGAAGGCAAAAGAATAATCTTAGTTGATGATTCTGTAGTTAGAGGGACTACTATAAAGAGAACCGTCAAGATGTTAAAGGATGCAGGAGCCAAAGAGGTTCATGTAAGAATAAGTTCTCCACCAGTGAAATATCCTTGTCATCTAGGAATGGATACTCCTAGTTCTAATCATCTAATAGCATCCAATCTTACTTCAGGAGAAATAGCAGAAGAAATCGGAGTAGACTCCTTAAGTTATATTTCCCTAAAGGGACTATTAGAAGCGGCAGGAGAAGATAATGGATTTTGCCAAGGATGTTTTACTGGAAAATATCCAATTCTTAAATATTAAGTTTAAAATTAAAGGAGGCTATGATTATGTCTTTAACCTATAAAGATGCAGGTGTAGATAAGGAAGCAGGATATAAACAAGTAAATTTAATTAAGGGTCTTATAAAAAAGACTCATACCTCTGGAGTTTTGTCAGACATAGGAGGGTTTTCAGGACTATTTCAATTAGATAATAAAAAATATAATGAGCCTGTATTAGTATCAGGTACTGATGGCGTCGGAACTAAACTAAGAATAGCATTTATGATGGACACACATAACACTATAGGAGAAGATTGTGTTGCCATGTGTGTAAATGATATTTTATGCCAAGGAGCAAAGCCCTTATTTTTCTTAGACTATATAGCAACAGGAAAATTAATTCCAGAGAAGATGGCAGATGTAGTAGAAGGTGTATCAAATGGTTGTATTAAAGCAGGAGCAGCATTAATTGGAGGAGAAACTGCTGAAATGCCAGGATTTTATAAAGAAGATGAATATGATATGGCAGGTTTTTCAGTAGGTGTAGTAGATAAGGATAAAATAATAAATGGCTCTAAGATAGAGGAAGGCAACTATATTATAGGATTACCATCTAGTGGTATCCATAGTAATGGATATTCATTAGTAAGAAAGATTGTATTTGAAAAGACTAATTTAAATATAGATAACTTTATACCTGAGCTAGGAAAGACCATAGGTGAAGAACTTCTAATTCCTACTAGAATATATACGGATCCAGTTTATTATATGGTAGAGCGATTCAATATTAAAGGCATATGTCATATAACAGGCGGAGGATTTTATGAAAATATACCTAGAATGTTACCTGATGGATTAACAGCACATATAGATACTAATATTATAGATACACCAGAAATTTTCAACTTATTGCAAAAATGGGGCAATATAAGTACAAAGGAAATGTATTCTACATTTAATATGGGTGTAGGAATGATACTTGTAGTTTCAAAAGAAGAATTAGAAGAAGTAATGAAATTTTTAGAAGAAAAAGAGGAGAAGTACTATATATTAGGTAAAATCAAGAAGGGTTTTGAAGGTGTAGTACTATGCTAAATATTGGAGTATTGATTTCCGGCGGTGGTACTAATCTCCAAGCATTAATAGACCAAATTAACAAAGGAAATATAAATGGAAAGATTAGGTTAATAGTCTCCAATAAAGAAGATGCCTATGGATTAGTAAGAGGAAGATTGGCAGGTATTGAGAGTATATATATAGATCCTAAAGGGTTTATAGATTCAAAGGAATATGATTTGAAAATCATGGAAGAATTTAAGAAAAAAGATATAGATCTTGTAGTTTTGGCTGGATATCTAAAGATATTATCTAAAGAGTTTATAAAAAATTTTGAAAATAGGATTATAAATATACATCCTTCTTTAATCCCTAGCTTTTGTGGTAAAGGATACTATGGAAAGAAAGTTCATCAGGGAGTATTGGATTATGGCTGTAAGTATACAGGAGCTACAGTACATTTTGTAGATGAAGGTACAGATACTGGACCCATAATCTTACAAGAAATAGTAAAAGTTGAGGAAGATGATACTTTAGATAGCATAAGTGACAAAGTTTTGGCCATAGAACATGAAATTTTAGTTAAGGCCGTAAAGTTGTTTTGTGAAGATAAAATAATAATTGAAGGTAGAAAAACAAAGATAAAATAGAGGTGATTAAATGAAAAGGGCATTGATCAGTGTCTATGATAAGAAGGGTATAGTAGATTTTGCTTTATCTTTAAAGAGCTTAAATTGGGGAATTATATCTACAGGTGGAACTGCAGAACTTTTAAGAAAAGAAGGAATAGAAGTATTAGAAGTAGAGGATATTACAAATTTTCCTGAAATATTAGATGGTAGGGTTAAAACTTTAAACCCATATATACATGGAGGTTTATTATATAAAAGAGATAATCAGGATCACATAAAAACACTGGAGGAAATGAATATAGGATCAATAGATATGGTAGTCAATAATCTTTATCCCTTTGAAGAAACTATACAAAGATCTGATGTAAGTCATGAAGAAATAATAGAAAACATAGATATTGGTGGACCTTCAATGATCAGGGCAGCAGCTAAAAATTATAAATTTGTTACTGTTATTGTAGATCCAAAGGATTATACTAAAGTCATAGAGGAAATTGAAAAATCTAAAGACGTAAGTTTAAAAACAAGACAGTACTTAGCTTCTAAAGTATTTAACTATACAGCCTATTATGATTCATTAATATCTAATTATTTTAACAAATTAGAAGGTGTAGACTTTCCAGATATAATAACACTAGGATACAAAAAGGAACAAGATTTAAGATATGGAGAAAATCCACATCAAAAAGCAGCTTTTTATAGAGAAGTAATAAATATATCAGGGACAATATCTAATGGAATAAAACTTCATGGAAAGGAACTATCCTTTAACAATATAAATGATGCCAATGGAGCATTGAAGGTATTAAAGGAGTTTGAAGAACCCACTGTAGTAGCTGTAAAGCATTCTAACCCTTGTGGTATTGGTAGTGGACAAACTATAGAAGAGGCTTATAAAAAGGCCTATGAATCAGATACATCTTCTATATTTGGTGGGATTATAGCTGCAAATAGGGAAATAAACAAAGAAGTAGCTGAGATGATAAATAATATATTTATTGAAGTAGTACTAGCACCTTCATTTACTACTGAAGCATTAAATATATTAACTCAGAAAAAAAATATAAGACTTATTAAAATAGATAATATAGACAATGGGGAATATGAAGAGCTTGATTTAAAAAAAGTTCTAGGAGGAATCCTGCTTCAAGAAAGAGATAATAAACTATTACTAGATGATATGGAAATAGTAAGCAACAGATTCCCAGAAGAAGAAGAGTTAGAAGATCTTATATTTGCTTGGAAAGCAGCAAAAAATATAAATTCTAATGGTGTTATAATAGCTAAAAACAAGGCCACCATTGGAATAGGATTAGGAGAAGTAAATAGATTTTGGGCTGTGGAAAATGCCATAGAGAGGGCAGGAAACAAGATAAAAGGTAGTGTATTGGCCTCAGATGGATTTTTCCCATTCAAAGACTCAATTGAAGCTTTAGGAAAAGCGGGAGTAAAGGCTATTATCCAACCAGGCGGTTCTATTAAAGATAAGGAAGTTATAGAAGAAGCCAACAAACAAGGTATGGCAATGATCTTTACAGGAATTAGACATTTTAAACATTAAGCCAGGAGGGATACTATGAAGATATTAGTAATAGGTAGTGGTGGTAGAGAACATACATTATGCTGGAAGATATCACAATCTAAAAAAGTAAATAAGATTTACTGTGCTCCTGGTAATGGAGGTACAAAAGAAGTAGCAGAAAATATAAATATAGCTGCAAATGATATAGATGGACTATTGGAATTTGCATTAAAAAACAAAATAGACTTAACAGTAGTTGGACCAGAAGAACCATTGGTACTGGGTATAGTAGACAAGTTTGAAGATAAAGGTCTTAAAATTTTCGGTCCAAATAAAGATTGTGCTCAACTAGAAGGCAGTAAGGAATTTTCCAAAAAATTTATGGATAAACACGGAATACCTACTGCAAAATATAAAAGTTTTACAGAATACTATGATGCTAAAAAAGCTTTAGATGAATTTAGTTATCCATTGGTAATAAAAGCTGATGGACTATGTTTAGGAAAGGGAGTATTTATCTGTAATACAAGGGAAGAAGCAGAAGATGTATTAAAAAACATATTAAAAGATAGAATATTTGGTGTAGAAGGAAATAAAATAGTAATAGAAGAATATTTAGATGGAGTAGAGGCTTCCTTATTATGTTTTGTAACCAATGGTAAGATAATTCCTTTGGAAAGTGCTAAAGATTATAAAAAGATATATGAGGGGGATAAAGGGCCAAATACTGGAGGAGTAGGATGCTATTCTCCTAGTCCATTATTTACAAGTAAGCTTCAGGAAAAAATAAATAAGTCTGTTTTATCTAAGATAATAAAAGGATTTGAAGTAGATGGTTTAGACTTTAAAGGTATATTATTTATAGGATTTATGATTGTAAACAATGAACCAAAAGTACTAGAATTCAATGTTAGATTCGGGGATCCAGAGACAGAAGTTCTTCTTCCAAGATTAGAGTCTGATATAGTGGATTTATTTATTAAGACTATAGATAAAAGTTTACAAGAATCAGATCTTCTTTGGAGTAATAAGCATTGTGTAACAGTAATATTGACTTCAGATGGATATCCAGACAAATATTCAAAGGGTCATGAAATAACCATAGGAGAATTAGATGATTCAATCATATTATTTCATAATGGCACAAAATATGATGAGGAGAAACTGGTAACTAATGGTGGAAGGGTATTATCTGTAACTAGCTTAGATAAAGGTCTAAAACAAGCAAGAGAAAATATATATAATAATATAAATAAGATAGATTTTATTGGTTCTAAATATAGAGTTGATATAGCAAAAGAATAAAAAAAGCAAGATATCTTGCTTTTTTTTAATATATTCTTAAAATTCCCTTAATTAATCTGTTGTAATAGGGTATAATTAAATAGGCATGTAAATTGTTAAATAATGGAGGGGATAATTTGAAAACTGATGTGCAAATAGCTCAAGAAGCTAAGATGTTACCGATTTCACAGGTAGCAGAAAAGTTAGGCATTAATGAAGACAATTTAATCCACTATGGAAAGTATAAGGCAAAGGTTTCCTTAAATCTTATGGAAGAGTTAAAAGATAGAGAAGATGGTAAACTAGTCCTTGTAACTGCCATAAGCCCTACTCCAGCAGGAGAAGGTAAGACTACAACTAATATAGGACTGTCTATGGGATTAAATAAAATTGGGAAAACAGCCATAACAGCCATAAGAGAACCTTCATTAGGACCTAGCTTTGGTATTAAGGGAGGGGCTGCAGGTGGAGGATATGCACAAGTAGTACCTATGGAAGATATAAATCTTCATTTTACAGGAGATTTCCACGCAATAACTACAGCTCACAATCTAATATCAGCTTTATTAGATAATCATATTCATCAAGGAAATCAACTAGGAATCGATCCAAGAAGAATCGTTTGGAAAAGAGTTCTAGATATGAATGATAGGGCCCTTAGAAACATAGTAGTAGGTTTAGGTGGTAAACCAAATGGAGTACCTAGAGAAGATGGATTTGATATTACAGTAGCATCAGAAATCATGGCAATCTTCTGCTTGGCTAAGGATTTAGAGGACCTTAAAAAGAGGGTTGGAGATATTATAGTAGCTTATAAGTTTGATGGTAGTCCAGTATTTGCAAGAGATCTTAAGGCGGAAGGTGCAGTGGCACTTATTATGAAGGATGCAATGAGTCCAAACTTAGTTCAAACTTTAGAAAACACACCAGCAATAATCCATGGAGGACCATTTGCCAACATAGCCCATGGATGTAACTCTTTAATAGCTACTCAGATGTCACTAAAATTAGCAGAGTATACAATTACTGAGGCAGGATTTGGAGCAGATCTAGGAGCTGAAAAGTTCTTTGATATAAAGGCAAGATTTGGTGGATTAAAGCCAGATGCAACAGTAATAGTAGCAACAGTAAGAGCTCTAAAGCATCATGGAGGAGCAACTAAGGAAGAATTAGGAACAGAAAATCTAGATCAATTAGCTAAAGGTTTTGAAAATCTTGAGAAACACATTGAAAATGTAAATAAATTTGGAGTACCAGCTGTAGTAGCTATAAATAGATTCCCTACAGACACTGAGGCAGAACTTGATTATGTATTAAATAGATGTAAAGAATTAGGAGCAGAAGCCGTATTATCTGAAATATGGGCTAAAGGTGGAGATGGCGGAATAGAAATGGCTGAAGCAGTAGTCAAAGTATGTGAAACTAAAGAATCCAACTTTAAACCAATATATGATGTGGAAGATTCCATAAAAACTAAGATTGAAAAAATTGCTAAAGAAATTTATGGAGCAGATGGGGTAGACTTTACGAAGAAGTGTCAAAAAGAAATAGCTAATATCGAAAAGTTAGGATTTGATAAAATGCCAATATGTATGGCAAAGACTCAATATTCCTTCTCCGATGATCCAACTTTACTTGGAAGACCAAGTAATTTTAGAATTACAGTAAGGGATATTAGATTATCTAAGGGAGCTGGGTTCCTAGTAGCTTTAACAGGAGATATAATGACAATGCCTGGATTACCAAAGGTTCCAGCAGCAAATAATATAGACATTTTACCTAGTGGTGAAATAATAGGATTATTCTAATAAAATATTTGGGCATTTGCCCAAATATTTTATTGTATAAACACTTGAATGTATTAAACCATAAAGGTATAATCTGATATGGGGGGTGTAAAAAATGACTTATAATCCTAGAATAAAAAGTAAACAGGTAGATGAGTTATTTGAAGCAATTTTAAAACTAGAAACAATGGAAGAATGTTATAGATTCTTCGAAGACATATGTACGATAAAAGAAGTACAATCTATTGCACAGAGATTAGAAGTTGCTAAACTACTAAAAGCAAACAAAACATATAATGAAATCGAAGAACAAACAGGAGCAAGTACTGCTACCATCAGTAGAATTAGTCGTGCTTTAAACTTTGGAGTTGATGGATATAACTTGGTACTTAAGAAAATAGGAGTTATAGACAAATATTAAAAAAGGATTCCAAGGAATCCTTTTTTTAATATTTAGAAGCTTCTCCCTCAGGGATAAAGTTATCAAATATAAAAAGATTAAATTTATTCTTAGCCTTTAATAGTTCTTCTTGAGATTTGATAGTATATGCTATGGTTTCTGTATTATATAGATCTCTACATAGTTTAAATGAAAGCATATCTGCGTATCTATGCTCAAAGGCAATGAAATCAGGTTTAGTAATAAAATTTAGCAATAGATTTTGTAGTATGAAATTCACTATTTTTATACCAATGGTCTTATTCTTTTTTTTACCTTTTCCTAAAAAATTAGTAGATAATTGTCCACGAATAATATTTGGTCTATTACTTCTATACCAAAGGACCATTATTGGATTAAAAGATTCAATACAATAGATACCTTCATATTTACTTAAATGTCTATCTACTATATTACAAACTGTAGTATCAAAGTCATTAGATTTTAATTCCACAATCAAGGGAACTTTTCCATGAACTAAATCTAGTACTTCTTGAAAGTGAGGAATTTTTTCTTTTGAATCAAACAGAGTTAATTTCTGCAATTCATCAAAAGTACAATCTTTAACCTTTTTATTTAATCCACATACTCTCTTTAAGTTATCATCATGAAAAACAACGGGGATTTTATCCTTAGTTAATTGGACATCTAACTCTATACCATAGTCATTTTCAACTGCTAACTTAAAAGCAGCCATAGAGTTTTCAGGATTAGACTCCTTATTGTTGTATAGTCCTCTATGGGCATAATATCTATTTCTAAAATCACTGAAATTAGATTTGTTAAATATCTTAGGCATAATAGCTAAAAGGTATAAAACAAATATTATAAATAAAATTATGATCAAATTTAAAAGCATAGTTAATCCTCTTTTCTACTAATCATCAAAGTCAAAATGTTCAAGTTTACTAGTTTTTTTCTCAGGTTTAGAATCTCCATGTTTTACAAAGCTCATAGTTAAAAGAGATAACAATGAAAATACTACGGAATATGGAAATAAGGTTCTGTATGAAATGTTTTCAAGTAAAAGCCCTGATAATATAGGAGTAAATATTTGTGCAGCCATGGAAAAGGTATAGTAAAGACCAGTATATTTTCCCACATCACCACTACGACTCATTTCAACCACCATAGGATAGGAGTTTACATTTATAGCAGCCCATCCAATTCCTGTAAAAGCAAAGACTATATTTATAATAGGTGAATACTCTACAAATAAAAACCCTGAGAAATAAGAAATACTCATTAGAATAATACCGCTTATAATAGTCCTTTTTCTACCAAGATAACTAGATATAAATCCTATAGGAATATAGGCTAAAATAGCAGCACCAGTGGCCACCATAAGAGCATTGGCAAAGCTACCACCTTTCATTCCCCAGACCCTTGTAGCGTATCTAGAAAATGCTGTTGTAACAGCATTATAAGCTGTAAACCAAAAAAATATAGATGCAAGTAAAAAGTAAAGACTTCTTTTTACTTCCTTAGGCATTTCTGCCTTACTATTTATTTCTTCTTCATCAGAATCATCTATATGGATATTTATTTCAGCTACTTCTTTAGATAGTTTTTTCTCCCTAATAGTAAAAACTAAAACACCTATTGATAGGATCATAATAATTGCAACAGCCATAAATACAGAAGTATAATCGGGATTGGTCACTTCAGGTACAAGTTTTTTAATAAATATAAGTGCAATAATTCCTCCAATGGATCCCATTAGATTAATAATAGCATTTGCTTTACTTCTTAAAGGCTTAGGTGTTAGATCAGGCATTAAGGCCACTGCAGGTGAACGATATGTTCCCATAGCCACTAAGACAATCCCTAGAGAAATAAAGAATAAAGGAAAATTCTTAGTATTATCAGCATAAGGGATCAGCATAATAAATATTATTGCAACAATAGTACCTCCTAGAATAAAAGGCATACGCTTACCTAGTTTTGTATCTACCTTATCTGATAGGGAACCAAATATAGGTAGTAAAAACAAAGCTAAAATATTGTCAACAGCCATAATTCCTCCAGTTAAAGTTTCACCAAGGCCAAAGGTATCTTGCAAAATCAAAGGTATTATATTATCATATAATTGCCAAAATGCACAGATGGAAAAAAAGGCAAGTCCTACAAAAAACGTTCGCTTATAATTTAACTTCACATCCAACGCCCCCTAATATATTATAGTATATACCATAATATATTATATCATCTCAAGACTATATGAACAACAAAATAAATGTTAAATAAATAACAATTTGGAATATTTAGAAAATACCTTTACAGCTAAATTATATTATGCTATACTAAAAACATAACAAAACAAACTCAATATTTGGTTGGAGAATAAGAGAACCACAATGCTGTCTTCGAAAGAGGACAATATTGTGGTATTTTTTTATTGTTAAATTTAAATCTTTAATCTATATATAAATAAGGGAGGAAAAGATAAATGTATGATGTTACAATAATCGGTGCTGGAATAGTAGGTACTTTTATTGCTAGAGAATTATCTAAATATCAGTTGAATATTCTTTTACTAGATAAGGAAAATGATGTAGCCAACGGTACAACCAAGGCAAATAGTGCCATATGTCATGCAGGCTATGATGCAGAACCAAATACTCTAAAGGCAAGATTTAATGTAGAGGGAAATAAAATGATGGAAGATATATGTAGAGAGTTAGATGTTCCATTTAAAAGAATAGGATCCCTTGTAGTTGCTTTTAGCCAAGAGGAAATGGTTACCATTGAAGAATTATATCAAAGGGGAATTGCTAACAATGTACCTAATCTAAAGATACTTAATAAGAAAGAGTTAGTAGAAAAAGAACCAAATATAAGCCCAAATGCTGTAGGTGCCTTGTATGCACCAACTGCTGGAATTATGGGACCCTTTGAGTTGGCCTTTGCCCTTGCAGAAAATGCAGTTGATAATGGAGTTGAACTATTATTAAATAATGAAGTTAAAAAAATAGATAAACTAGAAGAAGGATATAGGATTTATACAAACAATAAGGAAATAGACACTAAATATGTGGTAAATTGTGCAGGAGTATATGCTGATGAAATACATAATATGGTTGCAGAGCCACAGTTCAAAATAGTTCCTAGAAGGGGACAGTATTTCCTATTGGATAGAATAGCAGGTAGTACTGTAAATAGTGTTATATTTCAATGTCCAGTTAAAAATAGTAAAGGTGTAGTTGTACTGCCTACAGTTCATGGAAATCTTCTTGTAGGTCCAGATGCACAAGACTTAGATGATAAAGAAGATAGGGATACCACTGATGATAGACTTGAATATGTTAGAAAAAGTGCCTATAAAACATCTGAAAAGATACCATTTAATACAGTAATTACATCTTTTGCAGGACTAAGAGCATCACCAGATACAAAAGATTTTATAATAGGAGAAATAAAGGGAACAAAGGGGTTTATTGATGTTGCTGGAATTGAATCACCTGGACTTTCTGCATCTCCTGCCATAGGAAAATATGTAGCCCAATTATTAAAGAATATAGATGGTAGTTTTAAAGAAAATCCAGAATTTAAATCTACTAGGAAAAGGGCTATACATTTTATGGAATTAAGCAATGAAGAAAAAAATGAAATCATTAAAAAAGATCCTCGATATGGAAGAATCATATGTAGATGTGAAAATATTACTGAAGGTGAAATAGTAGATGCAATCCACAGGAATGTTGGAGGAACTACTGTAGATGGAATAAAGAGAAGGGTAAGACCTGGAATGGGTAGATGCCAAGGAGGATTTTGTCAACCAAGGGTTATAGAAATCTTGGCAAGAGAGCTTGGAAAGGACTTTACAGAAATACCTAAAGATGGTTTAAATTCAAATATTGCCATTAGAGAGACTAAATAATTATTTAATAGGTCAATAAAATATGTGGGAGATGATTTAATGATAGATTATGATATAGTAGTTGTTGGCGGAGGACCTGCAGGTTTGGCAGCTGCAATTGAAGCTAAGAAAAATGGAATTGATAATATATTAGTTATTGAGAGAGATAGAGAACTAGGTGGAATACTTCAGCAGTGTATTCACAACGGATTTGGCCTTCATATATTTAAAGAAGAATTAACAGGGCCAGAGTATGCAGAAAGGTTTATAAACCAATTATGTGAACTAGGAATTGACTATAAATTAGATACTATGGTTTTAGATATAACTGAAGATAAGATAGTTACTGCCATAAATACTGTAGATGGACTAATCAATATTCAAGCAAAGGCTATAATATTAGCCATGGGATGTAGAGAGAGAACTAGAGGCGCTTTAAACATAGCAGGTTCCAGACCAGTAGGAGTATATAATGCGGGAATGGCTCAACGTCTTATAAATATGGAAGGATATACAGTGGGTAAAAAAGCCATAATCCTTGGCTCGGGAGATATAGGGCTTATTATGGCAAGAAGATTGGTACTTGAAGGTTCAGAAGTCATAGGTGTACTGGCAAGAGGTGGATATGCAGCTGGATTAGGTAGAAATGTAGTCCAATGTCTAGAAGACTATGATATACCTTTAATGTTAAGACATACTATAGTAAAAATAAATGGAAAAGATAGAGTGGAAAGTGTAGTTGTAGTAGAAACAGATGAAAATAAAAGACCTATACCAGGTACAGAAAAAGAGTATGAATGTGATACTGTATTATTATCAGTTGGATTAATACCTGAAAATGAATTATCTAATAATCTAGGAATAAGTTTAGATAGGGGTACCCGTGGGCCTATAGTTAATGAATCAATGGAGACAGAGATGGAAGGGATATTTGCCTGCGGTAATGTACTCCATGTACATGATGTGGTAGACTATGTTACACAAGAAAGTAGAAGAGCTGGAGAAAGTGCGGCAAAATATATTAAAAATCAATTGAATTCTTCTGGAAGATGTATACAAACTAAAGCAGGTGAAGGAATAGGATATATAGTTCCTCAAAAGGTTAGGATAGATAATCTAGAAGGACCAATAGAATTTTTCATGAGGGTTAGAGATAAGTATCAAGAGTCTAAACTGGTCATTAAACTAGATGGTATAACCATAAGGGAAGTAAAGAAAAAATACCTAATCCCCAGTGAAATGGAAAGACTTATTATAAATCCAAAACTTTTAAAGGAAAATCAGGGATCAATATTGACTGTAGATGTAGTTAGTAAGGAGGCATAATTATGGAAAAAAGGGAAATGGTTTGTATAGTTTGTCCTGTTGGTTGTCACTTGGAAATATTAAAGGATTCCAATTCAGAAAGTGGATATAAGGTAGAAGGTGCAAATTGTAAAAGGGGAGAAATATATGGGGTAAAGGAGCTATCTAATCCTACTAGACATATAACCTCCACTGTCAAAATAAAGGGTAGTCTTTTTCCAAGGATACCAGTTAGAACAGATAAAGAAATTCCAAAGGATAAGATATTTGATTGTATGAAGATAATAAATGAGATACAGCTTGAGGCACCAGTTAAGATGGGAGAAATCCTAGTTGAAAACATTCTAGGTACAGATGCTAATATAATAGCTTCAAGAAGTGCTAATAATCACAGCTGTTAGATTAAAATTAACAAAGAGCTGTATTTTTAACAATTGCCTATATATAACCTCTAAAAAGTAAGTATTATGTCAGATAGGATTTTAAATCTTATCTGATATAATACTATGTTAGTATATAGTAATAATATGAAAGTACAAGCATATACATAGAAGCATACATTATTAATTTATCAGTGGAATTGGTTAAACTATATATTAATATAAACTAAAGGAGGATAATAAATGGGTGAAAATTTTTTTAATGCAATATATGATAATCCAATTATTGCGGCTATAAATGATGAAAAAAATATTGATGAAGCTATTAACTCACCTTGTAATATGGTTTTTTTGTTGATAGGAGATATTTTGAATATAGGTGATTTTGTAAATTCTTTTAAGGAAAAAGGTAAGTTAGTATATATTCATGTGGATCTAATAGGTGGATTTTCAAAGGATACAGTGGCTTTAAAATATATACACGATTATATTAAGCCAGATGGAATAATATCCACAAGAAGTAATATTATAAAAGCAGCAAAAGAGCTAAATATGTTTACTATTCAGAGATTGTTTATATTAGATTCTCGGTCCTTAGAGTCAGGAATAAACTCTATTAAGTCTGTAAGACCTGATGCAGTTGAAATTCTTCCAGGGATAATGCCTAAGGTAGTAAAGGAAATAGGAGAAAAGACCCATATACCTATAGTAACTGGAGGACTTATAAGGTATAAGGAGGATATAATTAATAGTCTTAATGCTGGAGCAGTTGGCATATCAACCAGTAAAAAGGATATATGGAGTATATAGGAAATGGAGGTGTAAAGGAATTTACTGGTTTTATGATATATTAATTTAATAAGATATAAGGGGGAAACAAAATGTCAAACATGGCCATGTATTCGGCAGAATTTTTTGGTACATTAATACTTATTTTATTTGGTGCTGGAGTTGTTGCAAACGTTTCTTTAAGGGACTCTAAGGCTAAAGATGGTGGTTGGATAGTTGTAACAGCAGCTTGGGGATTTGGTGTTGCAGTAGCAGCTTATATCACTGGATGGGTAAGTGGTGCACATTTAAATCCAGCTTTAACCATTGGATTAGCAGCTATTGGAGATTTTGAATGGGCTTTAGTACCAGGATATATTGTAGCACAAATATTAGGAGCAATGGCTGGAGCAGCCTTAGTATTTTTAGCCTTTAGGGATCATTTCAATATAACAGATGATCCAGATGCAAAGTTAGGAATATTTTGTACAGCACCTGCCATTAGAAATACTGCATCAAATTTAATTACTGAAATCATAGGTACTGCAATATTAGTTATAGGTATTTTAGGTATAACAAATCCTAATAATGAAATGGGTGCCTTAGGTACTTTATTAGTAGGTATTTTAGTATGGGCTATAGGATTAAGTTTAGGTGGTCCAACAGGATATGCAATAAACCCAGCTAGAGATTTAGGGCCTAGAATTGCCCATGCACTATTACCTATAAAAGGTAAAAGAGATGGAGATTGGGGCTATGCTTGGATACCAGTAGTAGGTCCTATAATAGGTGGAGTAATAGGAGCATTTGTATATAAATTTTTCTTAAATATGTGGGTATAATTACTTTTAAATAACTAAACAAGGGGGAACATACAATGACAAAAAAGTATGTAATGGCATTAGACCAAGGAACTACAAGTTCAAGAGCTATAATCTTCAACCATGATGGTGAAATAGTTCAAGTAGCTCAAAATGAATTTACCCAATATTACCCTAAAACAGGCTGGGTAGAGCATGATCCAATGGAGATTTGGGGTACTCAATCTGGGGTAGCAAGAGAGGTACTAGAAACTGCAGGTATTAGGCCAGATGAAATCGCCGCCATAGGAATTACAAATCAAAGGGAAACTACAGTTGTATGGGATAAAAATACTGGTAGACCAATATATAATGCAATAGTTTGGCAGTGTAGAAGGACTGCAGGTATATGTGATGATCTAAGAGAAAAAGGACTAGAGGATTATATTAGAGAAAACACTGGACTTGTAGTAGATGCATATTTTTCAGGAACTAAGATAAAATGGATACTAGATAATGTTGAAGGAGCTAGGGAAAAGGCAGAAAATGGAGAGTTATTATTTGGTAATATAGATACCTGGCTAATTTGGAACTTAACAAGGGGTAAAGTTCATGTTACAGATTACTCCAACGCTTCAAGAACTATGATATACAATATTAAAGATTTAAAATGGGATGAAAAATTACTTGATGAACTAGGAATTCCAGCTTCAATGCTTCCTGAAGTTAAGCAATCTAGTGAAATATATGGGGTAACTGATCCTCACACATTTGGAGGAGCACAAATCCCAATATCAGGAATAGCGGGAGATCAGCAAGCTGCACTATTTGGTCAGGCTTGTTTTGAACCTGGAATGGCTAAAAACACCTATGGTACAGGATGTTTTATGCTTATGAATACAGGTGAAGAAATGATAAGCTCAAAAAATGGACTTCTTACTACAATTGCTTGGGGTGTAGATGGTAAGGTGGAATATGCCTTAGAAGGTAGTATATTTGTTGGAGGAGCTATCGTTCAATGGCTAAGGGATGAATTAAATATGATTAGTGATGCAGAAGATAGTGAATACTTTGCATCAAAGGTAGATGATAGTAATGGAGTATATATAGTGCCGGCATTTGTTGGCTTAGGAGCACCATACTGGGATGCCTATGCAAGGGGAACTATGGTTGGATTAACTAGAGGAGCTAATAAAAGTCATATAATTAGGGCAGCCTTAGAATCCATAGCATATCAAAGTAGAGATGTATTAGAAGCAATGCAAGAAGATTCAGGAATAGACCTTCATACATTAAAAGTAGATGGGGGAGCAGTAGCAAACAACTTCCTGATGCAGTTCCAATCAGATATTTTAAATACACCTGTATATCGTCCAAATGTTATTGAAACTACAGCACTGGGTGCAGCTTATTTAGCAGGATTGGCAGTTGGCTTCTGGTCTGATAAAGAAGAAATCACTAAAAGATGGAGTATAAATAGGGTATTTGATCCTAATATGAAGGAAGATAAGAAAGAAGAACTATATAAAGGATGGAAAAAAGCAGTTACAAGATCCTTAAAATGGGAAGAAGAGGAATAAAAAATATAGATATATAAGGGAAACTTGATAACATTTTGACGATATGGGTATAAAAGATATGAATAGTTTATATTATAATATAAACTAGTTCATATCTTTTATTATTTAAAGGGGGAATAGTAGATGAAAGATTATCTACAACGTATTGGACGATCTTTAATGCTACCAGTTGCAGTATTACCGGCAGCAGCAGTATTATTAGGATTAGGATATTGGATTGATCCCACTGGGTGGGGTGGAGGAAACGCCTTTGCAGCATTTTTAATTTTCGCAGGGAAGTCCATAATAGACAATATGGCAATATTGTTTGCAGTTGGAGTTGCCCTGGGAATGTCTAGAGATAAAGATGGATCTGCAGCTTTAAGTGGATTAGTAGGATTTTTAGTAATCACTACCTTACTTTCGGTAGATTCAGTAGCCAATTTAATGGGGATTGATCCATCTGAAGTAAATGCAGCATTTGGGAAAATAGACAATCAATTTATTGGAATTTTATCTGGAATTATAGCAGCATCAATGTATAATCGTTTTAGTCAAGTAAAATTACCTGATGCTTTAGCATTTTTTAGTGGGAGACGTTTGGCACCAATTATGACATCAGTTGCATCATTAATAGTATGTGTACCCTTGTTCTTTGTATGGCCAGTAATTTATACAGGACTTGTAAACTTTGGTACATCAATTATTGGTTTAGGAGCTATAGGAGCTGGAATCTATGGATTTTTCAATAGACTTTTAATACCTGTAGGACTACACCATGCCCTAAACTCAGTATTTTGGTTTGATGTGGCTAATATTAATGATATCAATAATTTCTGGAACAGTGTCGGAGAAAAGGGAGTTACAGGAATGTATCAGGCTGGATTTTTCCCAATAATGATGTTTGGTTTATTGGGAGCTGCTCTAGCAATTTATCATACAGCAAAACCGGAAAATAAAAAGCAAGTAAAATCTCTAATGATGGCTGCAGGATTTGCTGCTTTTCTTACAGGAGTTACAGAACCATTGGAGTTTTCCTTTATGTTTGTGGCACCAGTTTTATACTTTGTTCATGCAGTATTAACAGGTATATCTTTAGCTATTGCAGCAAGTTTAAAATGGATAGCAGGATTTGGGTTTAGTGCAGGATTTATAGATTGGTTCCTAAGCCTAAGGATGCCTTTGGCCAACAAGCCATTTATGCTAGTAGTTCAAGGGATTGTATTCTTCATACTCTATTATGTAATATTTAGGACTTTAATAACTAAGTTTAATTTAATGACACCAGGAAGGGAAGAAATCATGGAAAGTGGAGAGGCTGCTGTCCTTGGAGGAACAAGTGGTAGTGATAAGTTTGCAATGATGGCTAATATAATTTATCAGGGACTAGGAGGAAGTGAAAATATTAAATCTATTGATAACTGTATTACACGTCTAAGGGTGGAAGTTAAAGACATGGATAAAGTAGATCAAGAAAAGATTAAACAAGCTCAAATATCCGGAATTAACATTACAGGAAAGAATAGTATTCAAATCATCGTTGGAACTCAAGTGCAGTTTGTAGCTGATGAAATGAAAAAAATAAGATAGATAAAGATTAAAGGCATCCTTTAAAGGATGCCTTTAGATTAATTATTTAAGCATAGAAGATAAGAACCACAAGTTTTTACTATATTCTCCAACATAATCTTCAAATATAGCTACAGTTTCAAAATCTCCTTCTTCATCTGCTAAGTTTCTAATTTCAACTGCCAATTCTTTCATAATTTCCATATCTTTTTTAAGGATTTCTAAAGATTCTTTAACAGAAAAATCTTTAGCTTCGATTTCTTCAATACTTGATTCTTTTAAAAATGAAGCCATAGTAGATAAAGGCATTTCATTTTTCATTTTTAATAGCTCGGCTACTTGGTCAAAGTCTTCAAATAAACTATCATAGATCTCTTCTGTAAACTTATGAACTTCCATAAATTGTGGGCCTATAACGTTCCAGTGAATATTGTGTAATTTTACATTCATTACACCTAGATTAGCTAAATACTTTTGCAATAGATTTACATGTTTCATAATATGACCTCCTATTTTTTAAAATTCAATAATATATTATGTCCAATTCTTATATTTAATAAAATATATATAATTAGGATTTAGTTCATGGTTAAACTAATCTAATTAAAAGAATAAATTTTATTAAATATTAATATTGTCTATGTTTAACACTTTCTTTATGTATATTATATGATATAATTAAAGAAACAAAAAGGCACAAATATGTTAGTAGGTGGTGATATATTGAAAAATAAAATATTTAATGGATTTGAAATTGTACAAGACTTAATTAAGTTAAGATGGGTACCAGAAATACTAAAATCTATTGATTTAGGAAATCATCGTTATAGCCAAATCTTAAGAAGTATTCCTTATATAAGTCACACAGAATTAAATAGAAAACTATCTACACTTGTAGAAAAAGAAGTAGTGTCGAAAACTGTTGTTGACAATAATACTTATTATTCTTTATTAGATTTTGGAGATGATTTAGTCCATATTTTTAATCATTTAGAGGATTTGGAAGAAAAATATTGTAAAACATCCTAGTATACTAATTGTATATTGTGGACAATTAGTATACTATATCTATCTAAAGACTTAATATAAAACTATAAGAACTCTAAAGAGTTCTTTTTTCATGGAATAATATTAACTTATATTATATAATAAAATAAGCAATGAATACTTAGGATGGTGGTTAGATGGATTATTTAGCAGGCCTTAATGATAGGCAAAGGGAAGCAGTTCTCCATACTGAAGGACCTTTACTTATTATGGCTGGTGCAGGATCAGGAAAGACTAGAGTAGTTACTCATAAAATAGCATATTTAATCGAAAAACAGGGAATTTTCCCGGGAAATATTTTGGCAATAACCTTTACTAATAAAGCTGCCAGTGAAATGAAAGAAAGGACTTCCAAACTTTTAGATACAAATGTAGATGATATGTGGATTGGAACCTTTCACTCCATATGTGTTAGGATTTTAAGAAGAGATATAGATAAAATAGGATATGATAGATCCTTTACTATATACGATAGAGATGATCAGATCACATTGATTAGAGAATGTATCAAGGAGCTAAACTTGGACAAAGATATGTATAAGGAGTCCAGTGTATTATCTAAAATTAGTTCTTTAAAAGATGAGCAGATAACACCTGACGAACATATTAACGAAAACTATGGAGATTTTCGTGAAAGAAATATAGGAGAATTATATGCTCTATATCAAAACAAGCTAAAAAAATATAATGCTTTAGATTTTGATGATCTCCTTATTAAGACAGTAGAACTACTAATCAATAATAAGGATATATTAGGATACTATCAAAGGAAATTTCAATATGTATTTGTTGATGAGTATCAAGATACAAATAAAGTACAATATGAATTAGTTAAGCTATTGTCAGCTAAATATAGAAATATTTGTGTAGTAGGAGATGCGGATCAAAGTATTTACGCATGGAGAGGTGCTGATATTTCTAATATATTAGATTTTGAGAAGGACTTTGAAGGTGCAAAAGTAATATTACTAGAGCAAAACTATAGATCTACCCAAAATATACTAGATGTGGCTAATAAGGTTATAAAGAATAACTATGGCCGAAAAGAGAAGGAATTGTGGACTGATAATCATAAAGGAGAACCTATAGTTTATGAACAGTTGCCCAGCTCTGATGATGAAGCCTATTTTGTAGCCAATAAGATTCATCATCTAATCTATAAAGGATATAAACCGTCAGATATAGCAATCTTATATAGGACCAATGCCCAATCACGTTCTTTTGAGGAAATGTTTATGAAAGAAGAATTACCTTATAAAATAGTGGGAGGCCTAAGGTTCTATGATAGGAAGGAAGTAAAAGATATAATAGCATACCTGAAAGTACTGCAAAACCCTGCAGACAATATATCTTTAAAGAGGATAATCAATACTCCTAAAAGGGGCATAGGAAATGCTACCGTGGATAAGATAGAAGAATATGCTATTGAAAAGGGTGAATCTATTTATGAAGCTTTATTGGCTATAGATGGTATAGATACTTTATCTTCTAGGGCCAAAAATAGTGTGAAGCCATTTATAGATATGATGAATATACTAATGGCTAAAAAGGAAATAATGGGTTTAAAGGATTTTATAGAAGATGTGATTGCTTCTAGTGGATATATACAGGACTTGGAGAAGGACAACACTATTGAATCACGTACAAGAATAGACAATATCATGGAATTTTTATCTGTTGCCGTAAACTTTGAAGAAAGAAGTGAAGGTGGTCATTTAGAAGACTTTTTAGCATCTGTATCTTTGCTTAGTGATGTAGATAAAACCATAGATCAAGAAAACTTAATAACTATGATGACAGTGCATAGTGCTAAAGGACTAGAGTTCCCAGTGGTATTTTTAGTGGGAATGGAAGAAGGGCTATTTCCAATATCTAGATCCTTTGATAATGAAGATGATATGGAAGAGGAAAGACGGCTTTGTTATGTAGCTGTAACTCGAGCTGAAAAGCAATTATTTATTACCAATGCTCAAAGAAGGGTAATCTATGGAAGGGTAGATTATTCATTGCCTTCTAGATTTTTAGAAGAAATGGGAGATACCATAGAAAGACCAGAAAAGGAAATAGTTAAGACAAATAATACATTGGAAGAAGAGTTATTAAGGGTTAGAGACTTTACTGTTTCAAATATAATTAAGCCAAGTCCTAAAAAAAGGAATAAATCTAACTTGGACATAAATATAGGAGATAAAATAAAACATAAAAAATGGGGAATAGGTACAATAGTACAAATTAAGGATAAGGAAGATGATAAAGAGATAACTGTAGCCTTTGATAAGGATGGATTAAAAAGACTACTCCTATCCTTAGCACCTATAGAAATAATATAGGAAGGGTGAGAACTTGGATAAGGAAAGAAGGATCCAGGAATTAATAGATATAATAAATGAGCTAAACTACTATTATTATACATTAGATGAGCCAAGGGTAAGTGATAAGGAATATGACCAACTATATGATGAGCTAGTAAGTTTAGAAAGAGAAACTGGAGTAATATTAAAAAGCTCTCCCACCCAGAGGGTAGGAGGACATATACTTGATAAATTTGAAAAACATACTCATATTGGCAGACTATGGAGTTTAGACAAAAGTCAAAGTTTTGGAGAGCTTATAAGCTGGGATAATAGGGTTAGAAGATTAATTGAAGATTACAATAATACCCATGAAAACAAATTACCAGAGCCTACTTATATACTAGAATATAAATTTGATGGACTAACTATTAATTTAACCTATAGAGAAGGAGAGTTAGTTCAAGGAGCCACCAGAGGCAATGGAATTATAGGAGAAGGTATACTGGAACAATTAAGAACTATAAAATCTATACCATTGAAAATAGATTATAAAGGGACTGTCGAAATACAGGGAGAAGGCCTTATGCCATTATCTGCCCTTGAAAAATATAATGAAACAGCATTGGAACCTTTAAAAAATGCAAGAAATGCAGCAGCGGGAGCCTTGAGAAATTTAGACACAAAGATCACAGCTGAAAGAAATTTAGCAGCCTATTTTTATAATATTGGATATATAGAAAATAGGGTATTTAATAATCATAGGGAAATATTGAAATTTCTAAGGGAAAATAGATTGCCAGTATTTTCTTATGCAAAAACTTTTAATAATATAGAAGACTTAATCGAAGAAATAGAAATATTAAAAGATGAAAGACACAAGTTAGATGTATTGACTGATGGATTAGTCATAAAAATTGATGATATTAGAACTAGAGAAGTCCTAGGATTCACCAATAGATTTCCTAGATGGGCAATTGCATATAAATTTGAAGCAGAAGAGACTAGTACAAAGCTTTTACAGGTCCAGTGGAATGTAGGTAGGACTTCTAAGGTAACACCTACTGCAATATTGGAGCCAGTTGAAATTGGTGGGGTAACTGTTAGACGGGCTACTCTGAATAATTATGATGATATATTGAGAAAAGGCGTTAGGTTGAATTCTAAAGTGTTGATTAGAAGATCCAATGATGTAATACCAGAAATATTAGGAACCTTAGAAACAGATGAAGATACCTATGAAATAGAAAAACCAATCTATTGTCCAGCTTGTCATAGTGAACTATATCAAGATGGAGTTCATATATTTTGTCCCAACTCCCTATCATGCAAGCCACAACTTGTAGCTAGACTAGTCCATTTTGCCAGTAGAGATGCAATGAATATTGAAGGATTTAGTGAAAAGACTGCAGAAAAGTTGTTAGAAGAGTTGCATATAAGGGATCTACCTGAAATATATGAAATAAAGTATGAGGATTTAATAAAGTTAGAAGGGTTTAAAGAAAAAAAGAGCAATAATCTGTTAGAAGCTATTGAAAAAAGTAAAAAGGTCTCACTGGGTTCTTTTATATATGCATTAGGGATAAATAATGTAGGAATAAAAACTGCCAATGACCTAGCAGATTACTTTAAGTCATTGGATAGATTAAAGAAAGCTACCTTTGATCAACTTATTCAAGTGGGAGATATAGGTCCAATAATAGCCCATAGTGTTTTAGAATTTTTCCATGACGAGGAAATTCTAAAGGCCATAGATAAATTATTGGGAGAAGGAGTTACTCCTATTTATAAGGAAATGGAAGTATCAGAATCCATATTTACAGATAAAACTGTAGTGATTACTGGAACAATAGAAGGATTATCAAGAAATGAAATCAAATCTATAGTAGAAAAAATGGGTGGTAAGGTTACTGGATCTGTAAGTAAAAAGACAGATTTTGTAATAGTTGGAGAAAATCCAGGTTCTAAATATACAAAGGCAGTAGATTTAGGTATAGAGATAGTCCATGAAGAAAAGCTTAAGGAACTAATAATTAATAATTAAAGTTTCTAAAATGTTACCATAAGAGCATCAAATTTACCTTAATAAAGGAAAGGAGTAGGATTATGATAAAGAAAGATGATATATATAAATTGGCTGAATTAGCTAAATTAAGTATTCATGAAGACGAATTAGAAGTCTACGAGGAAAAGCTAAATAGGGCAATAGAATCATTGGAAAAAATAAAAGAAGTAAATACAGACAATGTTGAAATTACCTACAATGTAAACCAGATGAAAAATCCATTAAGAGAGGATATTGTAAGGGAAAGTCTATCTCAGAATGAAGTATTAAAAAATACTGTGGAAGAACAATATGGATATTTTAAAATATTAAAAGTAATGGACTAAGGGGTGAAGTAAAATGGATATTATAAACTTAAGTGGATGGGAAATGAGAGAAAAATTGTTAAACAAAGAAATTTCCAGTAGAGAAATTGTTAAGTCCCACTTAGATAGAATAGATAAAGTAGAGGAAAATATAAATGCATTTATAACTATAGATAAGGAAAAGGCATTAAAAGATGCAGATATGGTAGACGAAAAAATCAAAAATGGAGAAAATGTAGGAATCTTAGCAGGAATTCCCATAGGTATCAAAGATAATATAATAACTAAGGATTTTAGGACTACAGCTGGATCTAAGATGCTTGAAAATTTTACACCTATTTACGATGCAACAGTAGTTAAAAAAGTCAAAGAAAATGATGGAATTATTTTAGGAAAGACTAATTTAGATGAGTTTGCCATGGGAGGTACTACTCAGTCCTCATATTTTGGACCAACAAAAAATCCTTTAGATGAAACTAAAATACCAGGTGGATCTTCAGGAGGTTCCGCTGCTGCCATAGCTGCAAAGGAAGTGGCTTTAAGCTTAGGTTCAGATACAGGTGGTTCCATTAGAATACCAGCTAGCTATTGTGGGATAGTAGGTATCAAACCTACCTATGGACTAGTATCTAGATATGGGCTTATATCCTTATCCAATAGTTTAGATCAAATAGGTGTATTTGGTAAAGATGTAAGAGATGCTGTCCTTATGTTAAATGCAGTATCCGGTCATGATTCAATGGATACAACATCTATAAATAATGATATAAAGCTAGATATAGAATCTTTAGTAGATTCGCTAAAAGGTATGAAGATTGGACTACCAAAAGAGTATTTAGATCTTGAAATGGATCCTAAAGTAAAGGAAGAAATGGATAAAGCTATAAACATATTAAAAGATGGTGGAGCTATAATAGAGGAAGTATCCCTACCTAATATAAAATATGCTAACGAAGCCTATAATATCATAGTTTGTGGTGATGCAAGCTCTAATATGGCTAGGTTTGATGGAATTAGATATGGATATAGAGCTGCTGATTATGAAACCCTAGACGAACTATATATAAAATCTAGAACTGAAGCCTTTGGAGACGAAGTAAAAAAGAGAATATTATTAGGAACTTACTTATTAAGCGGACAGCGTGGAGATGAATACTATAAAAAAGCTCAGAAGGTACGAACATTAATCATAAATGATTTCAATGACATATTTTCTAAATATGACACAATTATATGTCCAACAGCTACAAATTTACCTTTCAATTTAGGTGGAAGTAGACCTTCTAAGTATTATAACTATAATGAAGCTATAAATTTAGCAGGACTATGTTCAATATCAATACCTACAAGTAAGGGAGATGGGTTGTCCGTTGGATTGCAGATTATTGGAGATAGATTTAAGGAATCTAATATTATAAAAGCAGCATTAGCTTATGAAGGGATGGTGAAATAAATGAGATATAAAACTATAATAGGACTGGAAATACATGTGGAACTAATGACTAAAACTAAAATATTTTGTAGCTGTACAAATGAGTTTGGAGGAGAGGTCAACACTCACTGTTGCCCTGTGTGTTTAGGCTTACCTGGGGCTATGCCCATATTAAATAAGGCAGTATTAGAATATGCTATGAAAGCAGGGATTGCTTTTAATTGCAATATAGCTAGAAATACAAAGATGGATAGAAAGAACTACTTTTATTCTGATTTAGTAAAAGGATATCAAATATCACAAGATGATATACCACTATGTGAAGGTGGCTATATAGAAATAGAATCTAAAGAAGGACCTAAGAAGGTACATCTAAATAGAATACACATTGAAGAAGATACAGGGAAGTCTGTTCATACAGAAGATGGAGATACTCTCCTAGATTATAATAGAGCAGGCGTACCTTTAATAGAAATAGTATCCAAACCAGAGATGAACTCAGCAGAAGAAGCTAGATTATTTTTAGAAAAACTAAGAGCTACACTAAAATATATAGAAGTTTCAGATTGTAAAATGGAGGAAGGATCCTTAAGATGCGATATAAATATAAATATAGTAGATATGGAAACGGGAAATAAGACTAATATTACTGAAATTAAGAATTTAAACTCCTTTAGAGCAGCAGTAAAAGCCATAGAACATGAAGAAAAAAGACATATAGATCTTTTAAAAGAAGGTAAAAACTCAGAAAAAGAGACTAGAAGATGGGATGAAGTCCAAGGGGAAACTATAATTATGAGACAAAAAGGTGGAGCAGCCGACTATAGATTTGCTGTTGATGGAGATATTTTACCGATAGAAATCTCAGAAGAATGGATAGAAGAGATTAAAAATTCTTTACCAGAATTGCCTCATGATAAAAAACAAAGGTTTATTAGAGAATATGGACTAACTGAATATGATGCAGAAGTACTTACTCAATCTAGAGATATTGCCTTATTCTATGAGGATACAGTAAAGCACATAGATGATCCCAAGCTAGTTAGTAACTGGATTATGGGAGATGTTCTTCGTAGATTAAATGATGAAGACTTGGAAGTTGATTCATTAAAATTTGATTCTAAGGCATTGGCAGATTTAATAAAACTGGTAAAAGATGAGAAGATCAATAATAATACAGGTAAAAAGGTCCTAAGGGATATGTTTGAAACAGGAAAAGATCCTAACTCAATAGTTAAGGAAAAGGGTCTGATACAAATAAGTGACCAAGGAGAACTAAGCTCTATTGTGGACAAAGTCTTAGATGACAATCAACAGTCCATTGAAGACTATAAAAATGGAAAAGATAGAGCAGTAGGATATTTAATGGGACAGATTATGAAAGCTACAAGAGGAAAAGCCAATCCTCAATTGGTAAACAAAATGTTAGTAGAGAAGTTAGAAAGCAGATAGATTATAATCTATCTGCTTTTTTTATGACATTTTTCCTTAAAATAGGGACAATCTTTAATAGGTGTACTTGATGGCTTAGTAGCTTCTTTTAATGTACATAATCCATCCTCTTCATGAAAACAATTCTCAGAACAATTTATCATGGAAAACCCTCCCTATTATATTGAAGTCATAAATATTTTCACCAAATATTTATAATTTATCCTATGATTTATTTAAATTTAATAAAATTGACTTTAGTTATAGCATAAATAAGCTTCTAATATAATATATTAGTATCAATATAGGAGGGGGGAAATTATGATTAATAGAAGGATACTTATTTTTGGGTTAATTGCAATTTTAGGAATATCAGCAATTAAACTAGGGACGAATCTTGTAAAAGATAATATAACTTCCAAAGAAGATCCAATAGAAATAATTAGATCGGATCAAGATAATATACAAAAAGTAGAAGAAGAGGGTATGAGGAAAACTGTATTTTACTTTAAAAACAATGAGGGGCTATTAGTACCAGTAATGAAAAGAATTCCTTGGGATGAAGGAATAGCTAAAACCACTCTTGCTAATATGGTGGACACTACAGAGTTAAGAGAATCTTTATCAGACATGGGTTTACTACCATTGTTGCCATCAGGAACACAAGTAAATGGTATATCCATAGATGAAGATACAGGTGTGTGTAAGGTAGATTTTTCAAAGGAAATACAAAATGTTGATTCTTTAAAAGAAGAGGAAAACATGATTAAGGGAATAGTATATACTCTTACAGAATTTCCAAATATAAAGGAAGTTCAAATATTAGTAGATGGCAATATATTACCTGTATTAAAACATGAAGTAGCAGTAGATAAACCTATAGGTAGAGAAAATATAAATCTAGCAGGTAGTTTAGATGAAGGAAGATCAAGTGTGGTAGTGTATTATAAAGGCAAGGCCAATGAGGAATATGAATACTTTATTCCAGTGACTATACCAACATTGGCTCCAGTGGCTAATGTATATACAGCATTAGACTTGTTATTTGAAGGACCACCAGAAGACTTTGGATTAGATACAAATATACCTCAGGATATAAAATTTCAAGGTGTAGAAGTAAGGGAAGGGACAGCATTTATAGATATAAATATGGCTAAAGATAAAGAAATAGATGAAGCTACATTAGATTCTATGATGAAAAATATAGGCCTTACATTAAGTGAGTTTGAGGATATAGATTCAGTGGAGTTATTATTAGATGGAAAGATAGTAAATACTTCAGTACCTGTATTTGCCAATGAGTATTAACTGGTTTTAAATCTACAATTAGTTATCTATAGTAAAAATCAAAATTAAAATTAAAATTAAAATTAAAATCTATGTTTATTTAATATAAGGGCTGGATATTTATAATATAAACCTTAGAAATATATTTCTAGGGTTTTATTATTTTTCTTTCAATAGATAATTTATAGCTTATTTGGTAAAATATAAATATTACATAGATTGGAGAGAGTTAAATGAGAATAGATAATAGGAAGTTTGATCAATTAAGAGAAATAAAAATAACTAGAGATTACTTAATGCATCCCTATGGGTCAGTCCTTATGGAAATGGGAAATACCAAAGTAATATGTACAGCCACCATAGAGGATAGAGTGCCTCATTTTTTAAAAGGAAGCAATCAAGGATGGATAACTGCAGAATATTCTATGATACCAGGATCTACAGGAGTTAGAAAGGTAAGAGATTCATCTAGAGGAAGAATAGATGGAAGAACACAAGAAATACAAAGGCTAATAGGAAGATCCCTTAGATCTGTAGTAGATATGTCTAAAATGGGAGAAAGAACACTTTGGATAGATTGTGATGTAATACAGGCAGATGGAGGTACAAGGACAGCCTCTATTACCGGTGCCTTTGTGGCTATGGTAGATGCATTTTATAAATTATATCAGGAAGAACAAATTGAAGTTATGCCAATATCTAACTATCTATCAGCCATAAGTGTTGGTATAGGTAATGAAGGACCAATACTGGATTTATGTTATGGGGAAGATCATATGGCCTTAGTAGATATGAACGTAGTTATGACTGATGATAATAGATTTGTAGAGATACAAGGAACAGGAGAAGAAGCCACATTTACAAGGGAAGAATTCAATTTATTATTGGATTTAGCAGAAAAGGGTAATAAAGAATTAATAGAAAAACAAAAAGAAGTTCTAGGGTGTATAGGACAATTGATAAAGAAGGAGTAAGTATGTATGGAAAATAAAAGATTAGTTTTATCTACTAATAATATGAATAAATTAGAAGAAATTAGAGAGATATTAAAGGATTTGCCTATAGAGGTATTGGCAAAAAAAGACATAGGTGCGTCAAATTTTAATATAGAAGAAGATGGAACTACCTTAGAAGAAAATAGTATAAAAAAAGCTAAGACTTTATCAGAAAAGACTGATTACCTAGTTATGGCAGATGATTCAGGACTTTTTGTAGATAAATTAAATGGAGAGCCAGGGGTTTTTTCATCTAGATATGCTGGAGAAGAAGGTAATGACGAAAAAAACAATCAAAAACTTATGAGCAGTATGGAAAACATTCCATTAATTGAGAGGACTGCCAGATTTAGAACCATAATTACTTTAATTACAGAAGACAAAGAGATAATAACCGTAGAAGGAGAATGTAAGGGTCATATAGGCTATGAACCAAAGGGGGATAATGGATTTGGCTACGATCCATTATTTATTCCATATGGATATGATAAAACATTTGGAGAATTAAGTGAAGAAATAAAAAACAGAATTAGTCATCGGGGAAAGGCCTTAGAGAAAATGAAAGAAGTTTTAATAAAATTGATAGAAGGTAAAATACAATGAATATACTAGTAGTAAGTGATACCCATGGTAGAAATCAAGAGGTTATAGAACACATAGCACAAAGAGAAAAGGTAGATCTTTTATTTCACTTAGGAGACTATGTAGAAGATGGAGAAGAAATATCAAGGACTTTAGAAATTCCATCTGTTATAGTTAATGGAAATGGTGACTTTCTTTCAAAGTATAAAGACGATGAATTAATTGAAATTATGGGTAAAAAGATTTTTCTAACCCATGGGCACAGCTACAATGTAAGATTTACAATAGATAATATATATTATAAAGCGGCTGAATTAGGTGCCAGTGTAGCTTTGTTTGGCCATACCCATATTCCAATAAATATTAAAGAAGAAAATATAATTATTATGAATCCAGGAAGCCCTTCATTTCCTAGAGGTTCATCTTGGAAAAAAACTTACGGTATAATAAATATAGATGAAGATAGTAAAAATATAGAAACGAAAATCATAGAAATGGACTAAATAATAATAGTGAAACAATAAAGCAAGGGAGGTAGATCATTGAAGAAGACAAAAAAAATACTATCTTTCATATTAGCTTTAGTTTTATTTTTTGCAGTGACAACAATTGAGGATATTCTAAGTGATGGAGCTGATGGGGAAGATGTAGAAGTACATTTTATAGATGTAGGTCAAGGAGATGCTATTTTAGTAAAAAAAGGTCAAGAGTCTATGGTTATAGATGCTGGCAAAAATTCCAATGAAAAATTAATAGTAAATTATATAAAAAGACAAAATATCAATAAAATTAAATATGTAATAGGAACTCATCCCCATGAAGATCACATTGGAGGATTAGACAGTGTTATAGATAATTTTGATATTGAAAATGTCATTATGCCAAATATAACAACTAATACCAGAACTTTTGAAAGTGTATTAGATAGTATTGTAAAGAAAGGGCTTACTATAACAAAGGCACAATCAGGTAAAGAATATGATTTAGATGGAGCGAAAATAACTATTCTCGCACCTAATAGTGAGGAGTATAGTGGATTAAATGATTATTCTGTAGTAGTAAAGTTAACCCATGGAAAAACATCTTTTGTATTTACAGGTGATGCAGAAAAGACATCTGAGAAAGAAATGGTAGAAGTATATGGGTCAAAATTAAAGGCTGATGTACTAAAACTAGGGCATCACGGAAGTACAACATCTACAACTAAGGATTTTTTTAGATTAGTAGATCCAGACATTGCTGTGATTACAGTAGGCAAGGATAATGGCTATGGTCATCCACATAAAAAAATAATAGATATGCTTAAAAAGAATGATACAGCTTTATATAGAACTGATCGTCATGGAACTATTATAATAAAAAGTGATGGAAATAATCTAGGGGTGAGTACTAGTGAAAGTAATAATTGATAGATTTGAAGGGGAATTTGCCCTACTAGAATTGGAAGATAGGGAGATTATAGATATACCTAAAAGGCTTCTTCCTGAGGAGGCTAAAGAAGGAGATATAATTAAAATTATAATTGATGAAGAAGAAACTCAAAAAAGAAAAGAACAAATTCAAAGAAAATTTAATAGCCTACTAGCTGATTAGAGATGAGAAACATCTCTAATCAGAGGTTATTAGAGGTTTTTAAAAATAAAAAATAAATTTCTATAAAGTGTTGACAAGTTATGAAATAGCTGCTATAATTTTATATTGTCAGCATAAGAAACCCGGTAAGACTTGCGGGTGTAGCTCAGTGGTAGAGCCCCAGCCTTCCAAGCTGGTTGCGAGGGTTCGATTCCCTTCACCCGCTCCAATAATACTGAGTAGCTGATAATTATAGCATGGTGGATGTGGCCTAGCTGGTTAGGGCGCCAGATTGTGGCTCTGGAGGTCGTGGGTTCGAATCCCATCATCCACCCCATGTGACCCATTAGCTCAGTCGGTAGAGCACCTGACTTTTAATCAGGGTGTCCCGCGTTCGAGTCGCGGATGGGTCACCATTTTAAATTATATATCCTATGCGGGAGTGGCGGAATTGGCAGACGCGCTAGACTTAGGATCTAGTGTCTTTGACGTGGGGGTTCAAGTCCTCTCTCCCGCACCAAATTTAAATTGGCTTATGCCAATTTTTTATTTTATAAAATTCAAAAATAAAAAATATTTAAGAATTATTGATTTGGAATCAGTTAGGCAGGGATTGACAAAAAAATATATATAAAGTATTATTTTACTATAATAATAGATTAAGCACCCTTAGCTCAGTTGGATAGAGTCGCTGACTTCGAATCAGTTGGTCGGGGGTTCGAATCCCTCAGGGTGTGCCAGTTAGAAACCTCTATAATAATCATCTGATTATTATAGAGGTTTCTTTTTTATTATATTTGAATTTTATAGCTTAGTTTATATTTAAAAAAATTTCAAAAAGAAAAAAGTGGAAATGGATTAAGGGAATATTTAATCAAAAGCCCTTTAAACTATATAATATCAAAAAAATTAATAGTGAAAAGGGTGACAGGATTGAAAAAACTAATTAAGTATTTAATCCTATTTATAATCGGTGGTGTTTCCTATTATTTTATTGAAATTTTATGGAGAGGATATTCTCATGTAGCTATGTTTATTTTAGGTGGATTATGCTTCACTTCAATAGGATTAATAAGAGAATATTACTCTATATCTAAAAAAACCTTATTAAAACAGCAGGTCATATCCTGTTTAGTAATTACGGTTTTAGAATTAATTTTTGGATTAGTTCTAAATGTGAAATTTAGACTAGACATTTGGGACTATAGTAGTTCTAAATTTAACTTTATGGGTCAAATATGTTTAACATATAGTATATTATGGTTTCTTCTTTCTTTGCCTACTATTATCTTTTACGATTATATTCGATACTTGTTATTTGGAGAGGAAAAGCCAAATTATAAATTAATTTAAAATTTGAGTAAAAGAATTCACATAAGTTGGATGTTTTATCCAAACAATAATAAACATAACAAAAATCGAGGGTAATCCTCGATTTTTGTTAATAATTATTTACTATCTTCTTCCACATCCACCAAAGAAGTCACCATTACAGAATAGTACTACCAATAGTAAAAAGAAAAATAATAGTGAGCTGTCATTACCACAACAATCTCTATCTCTACCTAGTATATCAGTCATAATTCAAACCTCCTAATTTAATTAAATTTACTGCTTTAATATTAGAATATGAAATTATATAATAAAGTGTTAATGATATAATTATCTTTTCCTAACACAAACTACCTGTATATATGAAAAGGGAAATGAAGAAAATAATCTAGAATAAAGATATATAATATAGGAGGGATTTAATGAAAAGGAAAGGATTAATGTCTACAATAATGGGAACAATGGCTTTTGCTCCATCTATAATTAATAGTATGACAGGTATGAAAAAGACAATGAAAAAGACTGGGAAGGATATTTCAAAGATGGCTAAAAAAGGTGGAAGAAAAAGAAATATGGGCTCTTTAATAACAACAGGTATATTGGGATATGGAATAGCTCATCTTATGCCAGTAAAAAGTTTAATAAGAGGAAATAACCTTGGTAAATAGATTTTGAATATTATATATAAAAAAATCAAATCCTTACACTTTTTTATATAATTCATGTGATTTGTAATAAAATGATGTGTATAAAAAGGAGCCTAAAATTCAACAATTTCTAGGTTCCTTTTTTTAAAAAACAAATTGTAATAGAATTTAATTATTATTTCAGTTAATATATAATTATAAGATATAATAAATGAAATGGAGTGATACTAATGAAGGCTTACTTAGCTAATGGTTTATTTGGTATGGGAGATAGATTATTAAATTCATTAATAGCGTCAAAAATTAGAGAAGAAATAGATGAAATTGATTTATATGTTCCTCAGGAGAATGATGCAATTAATGATAAGAATTCTTATGCAGATTCTGTTACTATTGCTAAGGCAGATATGAATAGACTTAGAGATAGTGAATTTTTAGTTGCTGTAATTGATGGAGTTGAAATAGATAGTGGAGTTGCAGCAGAAATTGGAGCCTTTTATATGATGGACAAGCCTATTTTTGCATTGTATACAGATGTGCGTCAACAAGGTAGAGATAATAAGGAAAAAATACAAGGGTTAATTAAGGATGGAACAGAAAATCAGTTTATGTATAGAAATTTATTTGTTGTAGGATTGATTAAACAAACACAGGGAGGTATATATTCTGAAGTTGAAGATCTAATCCAAGGTATAAAAGATTATTTTAAAAGATAGAAAAAAGAAAACACATTAGGTGGATTACGAAGCTCCACCTAATGTGTAGTTATATTTTAGTATCTTCTACCAAATCCCCAGCTATTAGAAAAAATAATTACTAATAGTAAGAAGAAGAATAGAAGTGAAGTATCATTATCATTATAGTCTCCCCTTCTACCTAATATATCAGTCATGATAAATACCTCCCATTTACAAATTTAGAGCAATTGCCCTTATAATAAGGTATGAATCAGAGTTTGAAATTGTTATTAAGGAATAGGAAATATTCTAGATAAATAACTTAAATAATAATAGGTAAAACTATGGTATAAATATAATTAAAATTATTATGGTGTATCAATAGGAGTTTTTATATTTATAAAAGATAATAAAAAAAGATATATCTTGGCATTGATTTAATAGTAGGGAAACCCCAATATGAATAATTATAGTAATAGAATAATATTTCTATAATCTTAAATACTATCTATCTATAATGAGTTTTATACCTAAAGCTATGATTATAAATGGAATTAATAATTTAAAAAGCAAACTAAGTGTTACAGTAAGACCTACTACTATAATTATGACAATTGATACAATAAGAGCAATAAAAGCAAATAGACAACCTAATAGCATATAGACCACCTTTCTTAACATTTTTTAGTTTAAGGAAATTATTACAATATATAAATCAATTATATATTATGTTACAATTTAATTGTAAATAAGTCTATACAATATTGATATAATAGTATATGCTTGAATATTGATTATATTAAAATTCAATTTGGACGGAGTGGTATAATGTCTTATTTACGACTGATACAGAATAAAATGCAAAACTTAGCTGAAACTGTAGCCTCTGTATTAGATGTGGAAGTAGCTATAGCAGATAACAATCTTATTAGAATAGTAGGTACAGGGGATTTTTATACTAAAATTGACGAAAGCTGTTCAGAGGACTCCCTATTTGCAAGGGTTATAGAAAGTGGAGAGCCTATAGTCAATTTAACTAGGGATGAACATTGCCATAATTGCTCAAATGCAGATAATTGCCCAGAGTTTGCTAATATGTCTTATCCAATTAAAGAGGGTGGGAAAGTAGTAGGAGTTGTAAGTTTTGCATCCTTTGATACAGAACAAGCTAATATAATGAGATTAAAAAAAGAAGAATACTTTAATATGCTAAAGGAAACTTCTAGTATAGTGGAACAAGAAATAATAAATATTAATATTACTAATAAGCTCAATAAGGATATTACAGAAGTAAATGAAATAATCAATTGTTTAAATAAGGGGATAATTATATTAAATCATAAAAATAAAATTATACATATTAATGTAAAGTCCCTGCAAATCTTAGATATAAGCCTTTCTGAACAAAGAATAATTGGCAAGGATATAAACGATTTTATAAAGGATATAAAGTTACAAGATACTGGAAACAGTGATATAGTAGATTGTTGGAATATAAAAAATAAGAAGGTAAGGGTTCTATATAATATAAATAAGATAGTATTAGGAGATAATGAATTCTCTTTAATGATAAGTTTTGATATAATGCAAGATATTATCAATATAGCTAAGACTTATGAAAATAAAAAGCAAATATTTTTCCATGATATAATAGGTAATAGCAAGGCTATATTAAGGGCAATAAATAAATCTAAAATAGCTGCATCTACTGATTCCACCATATTGCTTCAAGGAGAAAGTGGAACTGGTAAAGAACTATTTGCTAGATCTATACACAATGAAAGCCATAGAAGAGAAGGCCCGTTTATAGCTGTTAACTGTGCAAGTATTCCAGAAACCTTAATAGAATCAGAGTTATTTGGATATGAGAAGGGGGCATTTACTGGAGCTAATCCAGGAGGTAGAAAAGGCAAGATAGAATTGGCAAATAATGGTACACTTTTTTTAGATGAAATAGGGGATCTTCCTTTATATCTTCAAACTAGATTATTGAGGGTATTACAGGAAAGGACAATTGATAGATTAGGTGGAGAGGAATCTATTAATATAAATATTAGAGTAATATCAGCAACCAATAAAAATCTTAGACAACTAGTCAATGAAGGGAAATTTAGATTAGATTTATATTATAGACTAAATGTTATTCCTATTGATTTACCTTCCTTAAAAGATAGGGATGATGATATATTTTTATGTTCAGAATATATTATAAAAAATCTGTGTAATAAGGCAAATAAAGAGTTGAAAATCTTATCTAATGAAGTAAAAGATTTATTTAAAAGGTATTCATGGCCAGGAAATATTAGAGAGTTGGAAAATATACTGGAACATGGGGTATGCTTTTCCATGGATCAATATATAAAATTAGAAGATCTGCCAGAATATTTTATAGAAGAAAGTCAGTATATTGAAAATCATATTATAGAAGATAAAAGTTTAGAAGAATTAAAATTAGACTTTGAGAAATCTGTAATTCAGAACTTAATAAAAAAATATGGCGATAATGTAGAGGGTAAAAAGGTAGTTGCAGATAAATTAAATATTGGGCTTACTACACTATATAGAAAGCTAAATGATTATGAAAATTGATTTTCAAATTAGGAAAACATTTTTCATATGTGAAAACACAAAGTATGTTAAATAAATGCTTTGTGTTTTTAATATAATTATATCCCTTGAATAAAGGGATAAATTCCATATTTATAAAAGATTCTCATAAAAATATAATTGGCATGAAACTTGCAACTATATATAATTAGAAAGTGAGGAGAATATAATATGGATACAATGATAAAAACAAATAATTATTCTAAAAGATTGTTGCAAACTCTTATAAATGGAGTAAAGCCTGCCTTAGGGTGTACAGAGCCAGTGGCAGTTGGTTTAGCTACTTCCAAGGCATATGAAGGAGTAAAAGGTGAAGTAAAACATATAGGTGTAAAAGTAAGCCCAAATATCTATAAAAATGGCATGGGTGTAGGAATCCCTGGCACTAAGGAAATTGGATTAGTATTTGCTGCAGCATTAGGCGTAACTTGTGGAGATCCAAGTCTAGGATTTGAAGTATTTAGACCTGTAAGCAATGAAACCATCGTAGAAGCTGAAAAACTAATTAAAGAGAATCTAGTCAGTGTAGAATTAGAGGATAAGGAAGGTAATTTTTACATAAAGGCTGAGATTGAAACAGATAAAGGCAGAGGTATTTGTATTATTAGAAACACTCATATAAACATAGTATATGTGGAAGCAAATGGAGAAGTTTTGTTTAACAAAGAGGAAGAAACTACAGCTAGTTCTACAGGAAATGAATATTTAAAAGAAATTAGTTTACAGGATATTAGGGAGTTTGTGGAGACAGTACCATATTCAGATATAGAGTTTTTACTAGAAGGTGTTAAACTAAATATGAGTATTGCAAAGGTAGGTCTTGAGGAAAAGCCAGGTCCTGGATTAGGTGCTGCAATGAATCTTTTAATGACTGAGGGGGTGATGCAAAAAGATGTCATTAATGAAGCAAGGGTACTAACATCAGCAGCATGTGATGCTAGAATGGCAGGTATCAATATGCCGGTAATGAGTAGCGCCGGTAGTGGCAACCATGGAATTACAGCAATTATTCCACCAACTGTAATCTGTGAACATATGGGTTATGATGATGAGAAGTTAGCTAGAACATTGGCCTTTAGCCATTTAACAACTGCTTACATTAAGATTTTCACAGGTGGGTTATCTCCAGTATGTGGTTGTGCAGTTGCAGCAGGTATAGGTGCTTCTGCGGCTATTACTTGGGCCTTAGGTGGTACTAACAAACAGATTGGTGGAGCTATAAAAAACATGGTAGGAACTCTTACAGGAATGGTATGTGATGGAGCAAAAGGTGGATGTGCATTTAAGCTATCTACAGCATCATCAGAAGCTATTATTCAAGCCAAACTTGCAATGTCTAATATTTTCATCAATGATTTAGATGGAATCATAAATCCTGAGGCAGAACAAACTATAAAGAATTTGGGAAGCTTCTGTACAGGTGGCATGGAAAATGCAGATCATGAAATTATTGAAATTATGTTAAAAAATTAAAAAGGGAGAGATTTAATGTCTAAAATTAAAGATAGTTTAATTTTAAAACTGGTATTAGCAATTATAATAGGGCTAGGGATAGGCCTAGTAGTAAATGAAAGTATTATTGGAGTTATTCAATCTATTAAACATGTTGTAGGACAGTTTATTTTCTTCTGTGTGCCACTTATTATAATTGGATTTATAGCTCCGTCTATTACAGGACTAAAATCCAATGCAAGTAAGATGTTAGGAAGTGCACTAGTAATAGCTTATCTTTCATCAGTGGGGGCAGCACTATTTTCAACTATAGCAGGATATATTATTATTCCTGGGTTAAATATTTCATCTGACTTGGCAAGTTTAAAGAAATTACCAGAAATGGTATTTAAACTAGATATACCACAAATCATGCCAGTTATGTCAGCTCTTGTATTTGCAATAGTGATTGGATTAACTGTAATTTGGACAGAATCAAAGACTATTGAAAAGATATTAAATGAATTTAACAACATCATGTTATCAGTAGTTAACAAAATGGTAATTCCTATATTACCTACATTCATAGCTACGACTTTTGCATGTCTTGCATATGAAGGTGGAATTACTAAACAATTACCAGTATTTATAAGCGTTATTGTAATCGTTTTAGTAGGTCATTTTATCTGGTTAGCAGTACTTTATGGAATTGCCGGTATAATATCAGGGAAAAATCCTAAGGAAGTATTTAAGCATTATGGACCTGCTTACTTAACAGCAGTAGGCACTATGTCATCTGCAGCAGCATTACCAGTTGCTTTAGAATGTGCTAGAAAATCATCTGTATTAGATGATGAAGTGGTAGACTTTGCAATACCTATGTCTTCAACTATTCACCTTTGTGGTTCAGTACTTACAGAAACATTCTTTGTAATGGTAATATCTCAAATATTATATGGTGAATTACCAGCACTAAGCAATATGATTCTTTTTGTTGTATTACTAGGAATATTTGCAGTAGGCGCTCCTGGAGTTCCTGGAGGTACAGTAATGGCTTCCTTAGGAATTGTGTATGGAGTATTAGGCTTTGATGAAGCAGGAGTAGCTTTACTTTTATCAGTATTTGCTCTACAAGATAGCTTTGGTACAGCTTGTAATATAGTAGGAGACGGAGCTATTGCATTAATGTTAACAGGATTACACAAAAAAGATAAAAAAGTAGCATAGTGTAGAAAAAATTAGTAAAAGATTAGTATAAGAGAAGTGCCTAAATAATTTTTAGGCACTTTTTTTATTGATTTGTACAAAATCTTAGTATAAATTTGAATATTAGTTCTATATGTCCTATAATAGGGGAGGCGATTACAAAATATTAATGGAGGCTTGATATCAATTGGATATGCTTTTTAAGTTAAGCATTGTAATTTTTGTTGGAATCATTGGAGGTAGGGTGGCAAATTATTTTAGATTACCAAATGTTTCTGGGTACATTATTGGTGGTTTATTAATAGGACCATCCTTTATTAATTTAATTAAAACTGGAGAAGCAGCTAATTTCAATATTATAAATGAAATAGCTTTAGCTGCCATAGCCTTTAGTGTAGGAAGTGAATTTTTACTAAAGGATATTATAAAAACAGGAAAAGATATACTTATTATTACTATAGGAGAGGTAATAGGTGCAGTAATATTGGTCTTTGTCATTACATACTTTATATTTAAGCAGTCATTTGAATTTAGCTTAGTCATTGCAAGTATGTCTGCAGCCACTGCTCCAGCAGGTGTGCTCATGGTCATTAGAGAGTTAAAAGCACATGGACCCTTAGTACAAACCATATTACCTGTGGTTGCTATTGATGATGCAATAGGAATAATGGTATTTGGTGTTTCATTATCTATTGCAAAACTTACATTAGGTGTTGGAGACTTTTCCATAATTGAAATAATATGGACACCTTTATTTGAAATAATAGGATCTTTAGCACTAGGTGGTATTTTAGGTTTTCTTTTAAGCTATATTGCACCGAAAGCAAAGGGAAGAGATGAACTATTATCCATAGTTTTAGGTTTTATTTTAATAGGAACTGGAGGAGCAAACTTTTTTGGATTATCACCCTTATTAACATGTATGATGATAGGTGCTGTACTTGTTAATTTGATGCAAAATTCCAATAGGGTATTTAATCTTATTAGTGATTTTACTCCACCTATTTATTTACTTTTCTTTACAATAGCCGGAGCTAGTTTAGACTTAAGCGTGTTAACTAAAGTTGGTGTATTGGGTATAGGATATATAATTGCAAGGGCAGCTGGTAAAATTTTAGGAGCTGGATTAGGTGCAAAATATGTTAAGGCAGATAAAAAAGTAAGTAAGTATTTGGGAATGAGCCTACTTACTCAAGGTGGTATATCCATAGGTCTATCCATGATCATAGCTAAGGAACTACCACAGTTTAGTGAATCTGTAACAACTGTGATTTTATTTAGTGTGTTAATATATGAAATAGCAGGACCTATACTAGCTAAAATAGCAATTCAAAAAGCAGGAGAAGAAAATGGTGCCCTGAGAAAGAAAAAAGAAAAGGTAGAATTGGCCTAATTATATGAAGGGATAGGTGATAGAATGAATGCATTGTTTATAGTATTAAATGAAACCGAATATCTGGATGATATTTTAGATAGCTTTGTAGATATTGGAGTAAGTGGTGCTACTATATTAGATAGTCAAGGAATGGGCTCAGCAATAACAAATAGTGGTAGAGGTAGTGATCCATTTTTTGGAGCTATTAGATCCTTCTTAGAAAATTCTAGACCTTATAATAAAACCATATTTACAGTAATTGAAGATGAAGAAATACTATTTGAAACTATAAAAACTGTAAAGTCAATCCTAGGGGATATTAGTAAACCAGGAGTTGGAATGATGTTTACAGTACCTGTAGGTAATATTTACGGAATCTAATAAAAATCTTCATAAACTTCCTGTTAGGCACATAATATCATATTAGGGGTATTATAAAAGGGGGATGGATATGTTTGAAGATTTTATGACTGGAGATATGTTAACTACTTTTGCAGGTTTAACTACTGCTGTAATAGTAATAGTACAGTTTACAAAATCCGTAGTTAAGAAGAGATTTGGAGACTACTTTGTGAGAATATATACCTTTTTACTTTCTTTAATTTTAACTTTTATATTTTTCAAACATGACAATAGTTTGCAAGGGATAATACTTGTAGTAATAAACTCAATGATGATAACTATAGCTAGTATGGGTGGTTATGAAATGATAGCTGACCCTATGGCTCAAAAAGTTAGAAGATAGGTATAAATCTAATATTAAGTTATGGGAGTGAGTTTATGAAACATGCGGCTTTTATACAAGAAGGAGATGGATCTCAGCTAAAGAAAAAGGTAGAAGAGTGGATAGAAGAAAATAGAGATAATATATTGGAAATTGTAGATATAGAATATGAGGAAAATGGAAACGTATATTATGCTACAATTACGTATTTAGATTAGGAGCTACTAAGCTCCTTTTTTTCTTTGGATTAGATTTTAACTTATATATCTATATGATATAATTAATCAAAACAATAGGGGGGTTAAAATTGGAAAAGAAAATTGGATTTATAGGTTGTGGAAATATGGCCCAAGCTATGATAGAAAGTATAATAAAATCCCAAATAATATTACCAGAAAATATTATAGGAACTACTAGGACAGAAGAATCAGGAAGGGCAATAGAACAAAAATATAATATAAAGATTGAGAAGAGCAATATAGAGTTAGCTAGACAATCTGATTATATAATCCTAGCTGTAAAACCTAAAATATACGATATAGTACTTAAGGAAATAAAGAATGATATTAAAGAAGGTGCAATAGTAATAGCCATAGGGGCAGGTATAAGTTCTGATTATTTGAAAAATAATTTAAAAGTAGGTACAAAATACCTAAAGGCTATGCCAAATACTCCAGCAATGGTAGGAGAGGGTATAACAGCCATATCTACTAATGCTGGACTTACAAAAGAAGATATAGAATCTATATTAGAGATATTTAACTCATTTGGAAGAACGGAAATAATAGATGAAAGTTTGATGGATGGATTTACAGGCCTTTGTGGTTCATCACCAGCTTATATATTTATGCTTATAGAAGCTATGGCTGATGGAGGAGTATTAGAGGGAATCCCAAGATCCCAGGCTTATACTATGGCAGCACAAGCAGTTTTAGGATCAGCTAAAATGGTATTAGAAAGTGGTATCCATCCAGCACAATTAAAGGATAATGTATGCTCACCAGGAGGAACTACCATAGAAGCAGTTTCTAGTTTAGAGGATAGTGGGTTTAGAAAATCTATTATAAAGGCTATAAAAGTTTGTGCAGATAAAAGTAGAGAGATGACAAGAAAACCACATAAAAATTAAATGAAAATTGGTGATTTCGCTCCAAATATTAGATAAAAAACCTAATATTTGGAGATTTATTTTATTAAAGATTATATTTTCATCAAAATTTCTTGACAATCATACAATGTTGGTGTACTATGTAATTAATACAGTAAAACAATAAAAATGAGGTGAAATCTATGATTTTTAAAGACAATCTTCCAATTTATATTCAAATTATGAATATAATTAAAAAAAGAATAGTCTCGGGAAATTTAAAGGAGGGTGAAAAATTGCCATCAGTTAGGGAACTTTCTACAGAATTAAAAGTAAATCCAAATACTATCCAAAGATCATATCAAGAACTTGAAAGAGAAAATTTAGTGTTTACCCAAAGGGGAATGGGTACTTTTATAACAGAGGATAAAGAAATAATAAAAGAACTAAAAAGAGATATGGCATCTAGTATAATAAACAACTTTATAGAGAATATGAAATCTTTAGGATTTACATCACAGGATATTATAGAATTAGTAAACAATGAAGTGAAGGAGGTTAAATAGATGACTAATATTATTGAAATAAAGGGTTTATCAAAATCCTATCTTAACAAAAAGGCTTTAAATAATTTAGATTTAAATATAGAAAAAGGAAAGGTAGTAGGTATATTAGGACCTAATGGAAGTGGAAAGACTACTTTAATTAAAATAATAACAGGTATCCTAAGACAATCAAAGGGAGAAATATTAATTGATGGTAGCAAACCGGGAGTGTATACAAAATCAATAGTATCATATCTTCCAGATAGAAATTTTCTATATAAATGGATGACTGTTGAAGATTCTATTAAATTCTATAAGGATTTTTATAAGGACTTTGATGAAAGTAAGGCTTATGAATTATTAAAATTTATGAAATTAGATAGAAAAGCAAAAGTCGAATCTCTATCTAAGGGTATGAATGAAAAGTTAAATCTTACTTTAGTATTATCTAGAAATGCTAAAATATATATATTAGATGAGCCTATAGCAGGAGTAGATCCTGTAGCTAGAGATCAAATCTTAGATGCAATAATAAAGAACTACAATAGGGAAAGTACAATGATTATTACAACACATTTAGTGCGAGATATGGAAAATATATTTGATGATGTAGTATTTTTAAGGGAAGGCGTAGTGGAATTGTCAGGAAATGCAGAAGAATTAAGAGAAGAAAGATCTATGCAAATAGATGATTTATATAAGGAAATATTTGGTTAAGGAGGATGGAAAATGGGAAAATTTATTAAGTATGAAATAAAAGGAACTTATAAGTTTATCTTAGGTATATTGGTTATGCTGCTTATAGCTTCAACTATTATACAACTTAATATATCAAATGAAATTAAAAACTTTGATTATAGTTCAGTAAATGGAGAAATCAATTTTATGAGGTTTATGTTTTTTGTATCAACTCTTGTAATATTTGGAGCTGCTATAACTGCCTTCTTTTATATAGTAGGTTCCTTTAGAAAAGAATTATATGAAGATAGGGGTTATTTAACATTTACACTGCCTCTTACAGGAAATCAAATTGTAGGTACTAAATTAATAGTAGCATTTCTATGGTATTTTGTTTTAGGTGCTGCAGTACTTTTGTATAATATACTTCTAGCTATTATATTATTTGGTGGACAATGGATGGAAATTTTTAAGGATATATTCAATACAATAAATATTAACACTTTATCCTTTACTTTAATTAGTTTATTATCAGCTGTAACATCATTAATTCTAATATATTTCTCCATAGCATTAAGTAAAGTTAGTATAAGGAACAAAAAAATTGGAGGACTATGGTTTATCTTATTTTTAGTATTAAGTGCAATAGTAGCATATATAGTAAGTAAGGTGAATTTAGCTTTACCATATTATTTAGATTTAAACACTTTTAAATTAGCTGGAATACAAGAATTGAGCATGCTTGATCATATGAGTTTTAGTTCAGGAACTGGAAGAAGTATGGTATTAGGTCTAGGCCAAGGAGTATTTTCTGGAATGTATATAAATATATTTGGAACCCTAACACAATTGATTATAGGTATAGCCACATTTATAGGTACAGGATATCTAATAGAAAAGAAAATAGATTTATAGAAAATATAGCCTCCTTTTAATAATTTTATCTTTTTTATATAATTAATATTTTTTTATTAATTTAGAGTAACTATAAAGATATTATTAGGTTTATAAATTTAATTTAGGGGATTATATTATAACATTTATGTATGTGATATAAAGTAGCTACCTATATTTTTTATTTGTAAGGTTTATTGCTTTGCTAATAATAGAAATCTAAAGGTCAGATTAAAATCTGACCTTTTTTATATCTTAATAAAGTCTATATATAACTCCGCAAGCTATCCTTTTTCCTGAATTTCCAGCAGGCTGAGATCTATAGTCATCAGGATTTTGATGAATAATCACCGACTTTCCTATAATATCCCTAGGCTTGAACTTATCTGTGAAAAAGCTCATTCTGGCATATCCGTTATTTGAAAACAATACTGGAAAATCTCCTGCATGGTTTCCATGGGGCTGATTTGTTGGATTATAGTGGCCTCCAGCAGATGTATATGGATCATCTGGATTAGATATTTCACATACACCATATTCATGAATGTGGAACCCAAAAGGACTTATAGGATCATGTTCATTAGATGCAGGCTTATATAATGGCAAACCCCATACTTCTACAAAGACTTCAGTACCACCTTTAACAGAATAAAAGTATACACTTCCAGATAGATTGGGAGCATACATACTTCCTTTTAGATGGGCATAGGCTCTATTGATATCATAATTCATTTTAAAACCTCCTCCATATAGTATATGAGACAAACTTTTAAAGTGCTTTAATACTAAAAAAATAAAAGTTTAATATTTACACTTTTATTTAGAAAATAGAGTATATGATATACTAAAGATAGTCGCATATTATGATAGATTAAGATTATAATAAATAAAGTAATAGTAAGTTTGAACATAGATGTTTTAAAGGAGGATTGCTATGGATTTAAGATTAAAAAAAGTGATAGTTATATTTTTTGTATTTTTATTAAGCTTTATAGCTATTATGATATTTAGTGAGTATAGAAATATAGATAAATTGAGAGAAGAATACCCTAATTTATCAGAAAAAGCCTATGAATATAGAAAAGATATATTGAAAGTTTGGGCTATTGGATTAATATTTCGATTTGCAGTTCCCATATTATTTTTAACTACAAAACTTTCTCAAAACATTAGTATAAAAACAGGTTATAAAAGAGGATTAATCATGTCTGGATTTTCATATGGTATAATCTTTTTTGGTATTATGTTTTTAATTAATCTACCTCTTAATTACTATTCATCTTTTTACTTAGGCCATAAATATGGTTTATCTAATCAAACATTACTTCGATGGTTTGAGTTAAATATAAAGGGCTTCCTAGTCAATGACTTTATTATAGCATTATTTTTGTGGATTCCTTATTATATTATATTCAAAAGTCCAAAAACATGGTGGATACATATGGGACTTCTAATAATTCCAATTATAATATTTATGGTATTTATATCTCCCTTTATTGTGGATCCTATATTCAATAAATATACTTCTATAGAAAATGAAAGCTTGGGGCATGAAATATCGTCCCTATTAAAAAGAGCAAGTATATCTGATGCTAAAATATATAAGGTAGATAAAAGTAAAGATACTAAGACCATGAATGCATATATGACAGGTATATCTAAATCTAAGCGGATAGTACTTTGGGATACTACCATAAATAACTTAAATCAAAAGGAAGTATTGTCCATAACAGCCCACGAAATAGGCCATTATGTAGAGGGGCATATATGGAAAAATATAATAGTATCTAGTTTTGGAACATTGTTAATTATGTACCTAATTTATTTAAGTGCTAATTGGATATTGAATCATTCTTATGGAGTTTTTGGATTTAGAAATATCTATAATTATGCTTCTGTACCTTTATTTATATTATTGCTTAATTTTTATACATTTATAGGTAGTCCAATTATGAATCAAATATCTAGAACTATGGAAGTAGAAGCAGATGCTTATGAAATAATACTTACAGAAGATAGGGAATCAGCAATATCAGCCATGGAAAAACTCTATAAACAAAGTTTAGGAATTCCCAGGACTTCCAAGCTCTATAAAATTTGGTATCACACACATCCTACATTAGAAGATAGAATAGAGTTTTATAAATCCTATCCTTTAGAAAAATAACATTGTAACTTTTCTTAGGTTTAGACGAATAATATATGAAAGACTAATAGAGGATGTTTAAATATAAAAATATATTTAAGGTGGGATTTCTATGATTAAGAGAATCTGCTATAGGGGTATTATTTTAATTTTTTTGGTCATTAGTTTAATAGGTTGCAACAACTCAGGGAAAAGTCAATATTTTTTTAATGGAACTGTACTAGAAAACAATGAAACACATTTATTAGTAAAACCTGAAGAAGGAACAGATGAATTAAAGTCTTCAGATAAAATCACAGTATCATTAAAGGAAACATCTTTATTAAATACTAGAGATGAAAAAGTTAAAATTAGGGATATTAAAGAAGGACAAAAGGTGCAAATTTCATACGATGGAATGATTGCTGAATCTTATCCTGCCCAAATCAAAAAATGTGATAAAATTAAGATATTAGATTAGTTAAATATTTTTATGAATCTTTAATTTAGTAAAGGCGGTTATTTAAAATCTTAAAGCCTATACCATAAATCAACATTGGTATAGGCTTTTGCTTTAATTATGTCTACTTGTTAAATCATTTAATAAATCAGAAGTTAATTGATTTATATCTTCAATATGTCTATTAAGTTTGTTTATTTTGTTTGCTAGTTCTTTATCCTTAGGTTGAGCCAAATCATTAGAATTAACCAGCATAGTCATACTAGTTGTATGTTCCATATTAGTTTGGTTATTTTGTTCTATTTCTTTGGCTTGATTTATCATTTCTGATATGGCATTTTCATTTTTCATACTACTCATCCTTTCAAAGCTTATACAATTAGTATGAGAATTTTAATAAATATTATTACAGTTAGACTAAATACAATTATGTTTTTATATGGAATTTAAAGTTTACAAATAAAAAAATAGCCTTAAGGCTATTTTTTATTTTCATCATCTACCCATTCCTTAGCTTCTACTACCGAGTCATAGGTAGGTATAGCTACTTCAGATTCAGGAAGTTTACATTCAGTTTTGTAATATACATCAGTTGCTGTATTTTCACGTTTTGGTTCTTTATGAGCTTTATAGGTACCTTGGGAAGGGACATCTACTGGTTCGAATTTTTTATCATTGAACTTTTTCATATCATTAGTAGGGACACAATATAATCCTAAATCATTTTCTTTTAAATCCTTTTTCTTATCAGTCATTTTATTATACCTCCTTAAATATACTTATATATATCTTTATACCCACCAACCAATAATTTACTACAATAATTCAATAATACATTAATTTAATGGATTTCTATAATCTCTGGTAGTGGTATATAATTACTAATTCCCATATTCCTTATAGATGTACTTCCATCTGGATATTTTATTGTAATTGTAGATTTTACAGTTGCTCCATCTAATCCTTGTACTATTGTTTTCATTTCTCCTTTTTTTAGAGTTTCATTTTTAATATATTTAACAGGAGCCTTAGTGGTATTTGTAATCTCATGGGTCCATCTAACCTCAGGAGGTTTTTCTGAACCATAAAAGGCCATATACAATCTATTACCAATTAATTGAGACCATATTAATATATTTCCATTAGTAGTGTTTTTAAACTTAAAATCCTTTGATCTATAGGCTACAGTTGCATCTTGACCATATGGGACATAATTAATAGGCATTGAATGATTATGCCTTTCTACTATTTCCAGATCAGAAAGAACTGCTAAATTATATAGAGTTGTGGCTATTTTACATACTCCACCACCTTCAGTCATTAATATATTTCCATTACTATAAGAAGCTCCTTCTTTATATCCATTACTTTTCTTATATGGTCCTAGAGTTGAATTTTGTGAAAATATTTCTGAAGGTTTTAAAACTATACCTTTTACACCTTGGCTAGCTATTTTCACATTATATGATTCTCCGGGAAGAGGATTTTTTAGAACCGCACAGTATGCAGCCATAAGAATAGGTGTATTATACTTTTCTTTAGCATATAGAAAGCGTTCATGATTTCTCCATGGTAAATTATCAACCTCACCAGATATTTCGGGAGTATCATAATTATCATTTACATCATTTAGTAGAACTTCAATTTTATCTAAATGTGAAAGTGAGTTATAAAAAGTTTCAGCATAAATCATATCACCATTTGAAATACTAGTTGTAAATATACATAATAGCAATAGAAAATATTTGAGCTTTTTCATAAGAAACCTCCAAACTATTTAGTACTAAATAGTTTTCTACTAATTACTTTAGATTATACGAAGTTTTGTATGTAAAAAAATACAAGTGGATTATGAAGAAACTTTTACTTATGATATAATCATTCTATATATAGATTTAGGAGATGATTTTTTGGTAAATGAAAAGCTATTAAAGGATATAGAATTTATAGTAGAACTAGATAAAATGAAATCTATTTTAAGACAAACAAGCTTAATAGGCAAAGAACAAAGAGAAGATGATGCCCAACATTCTTGGCATATATCGGTAATGGCTATGATATTAGCTGAGTATTCTAATGAAGAAATAGATTTATGTAAAGTTATAAAGATGCTTTTAACCCATGATTTAGTTGAGCTATATGCAGGTGATACATTTTGCTATGATAAGTCAGCTAATGAGGACAAAAGAGAAAGGGAAGTAGCTGCAGCTGAAAAAATATGTAATATGATAAGTGATGATAAAGGCAGGGAAATAAGAGAACTATGGGATGAATTCGAAGAGATGAAGACTCCTGAGGCAATTTTCGCAGCATCTATGGATAGGCTTCAACCAATGCTAAACAATTATTATAATAACGGAGGTACTTGGAGAAAGTACAATGTGGCACAGTCAGATATTTATAAAAGAATTTCACCTGTAAAAAAATCTTCAGATGAGCTATGGAATTTTGTAGAGAATATGCTTGATGATGCATTACAAAAAGGTTTAATTCCAAAAAAATAAGGAACAAGGTAAGCATTTAAATTTTTAGATGCTTACTTTGTTTATAAAATACTACAATATTTGTAACACCTAATTATTTTATGGGTTTTCATATAATTATTTATTTTTAAATTTGTTAAGGTTATTTTATAAAATCTAATTCGTAGATATCCGAAAACTCCATGCTTATTTTATCTGCATCTATTTGGTTATCTATATAATATAAATGACTTGTAGAATTTTCTTCTACAAGACGAATAGGAAGGGAAATAATAAATTCACTACCTTCTCCTATTTCACTATTAAGTAAAATATCTCCCTCATGGGCTTCTACTATTGATTTAACAATAGATAATCCAATTCCAATACCTTCTTTAGGTCTCCTTAAAGTATTGTTAACTTGTTTAAATCTATGAAAGATGATATCCTTCATTTCTTTTGGTATGCCTATTCCATTATCTTTTACAGATATATTAATAAAGTCATCTTTTTTACTTAAACTTACTTTGATCTTTCCACCGGGTTCTACGAATTTAATGGCATTTGAAAGCAAGTTTAGCATAACTCTTTCTAATTGCTCCATGTCACAAGCCATAATCTGTTCTTCTATTGTAGTATCGAATATTAATGATATATTCTTACTATTACTATAATCTACTACTGATAGAGTAATATCTTCTATTATAGATACAATATTATGATTTTTTAGATTAAGCTTCATATTACCTGAATCAAACTTTGTTATATCAATAATATTGTTGGAAAGCTTTATGAGTCTATAACAGTTTTGTCTCATCATTTGAATATATTTATTAATGGACAAATCATTCATAGCCTTATTATTTTTGTTACAGAGTTTTGGTAGTAATTCTATTGATCCTAAAATTATATTTAAAGGAGTCTTAAACTCATGAGAAATTATAGAAAGGAAATTAGTTTTCATTTCATCTAATTCCTTAGCTTTTTCTAAAGATATCTTGTTGATTTCTACTTGCCTTTGTAATTGTATGATTTTATTTTTTTCTGTTATATCTCTAAATCTAACTACCTTTCCTATGGAAATTCCTTTATCAACAAATGGGAGTAAGGAAGTTTCTAGTATTTGTCCATTATTTAGGTATATATTAAAATGGTAACATTTTTCATTGTTTTGTATTTCATCTATTAGAGTATCAAGTTGATTAGGATCTTTTAATTTGCTTTTCATACTAGAAATAAGCATCCCACAATTTCTACTAAATAACAGTTCTATGGAAATATCCCACATTTCCATAAGTAGATTATTAGCATGTACTATATGTCCGTGATTATCAATAACTAATATACCATCTATAGAAGCTTCTAATATAGATGTTAATATTTCATTTTTTCTTGTGTTTTCAGCTTCTAATTTTTGTCTCTTATCACATTCTACTGCTAGACAGTGTATTAAATTTTTTAGATTTTGATTTTTTTCATCAAGAGTATTATTTAATTCAATTAAATTTATATGAGGTTCACTTAAGCTAGAATGAACTAATCCAATATAAAGAAAATAAAAGGATGAAAACTTAAAGAAGTGACCAATAACATTTACTATATCATATATGCATATATGGGATGCAAATATTAATTGGGATATAATCATATTTATTAAAGAATATACTATTGCTATATCAGCTTTATTTAGATTATTATGTTTTTTCTTGATAAATATAATTATATTAGCAAATAAAATAAGACATATCATATATTCACTTATTATCTTAAAGGTAGTTAAGCCTTTATCACATATGTAACAATCTGGAAAGATATCCAAGTAAAATATAGATACTAGTATTGATATTGAAATAGTAAGATAAAGGGCAAATATAGAATAAAGATTAAATTTTTTATTTGATATAAAGCTAATAAATATTGATATGCTTCCTAAAAATCTTGCCCATATCCATAATTGAATAGGGATATTACCTGTATTATCTGAAAAAATCCCCATGCCTTCGTATGTAAACATATGCATTAGATCAAAACATGCCACAAAACCAAAAGAAATACCTAATAATATACTTGTCTTATCTTTATGGATATTATATGCATTTACAGAGATAGCAAATATTATAAAAGAAATAACAACACTAGATAGCTCCACAAAAATATGGTAAATCAAGAAGTTTTTACTGCCAAGATATATAGAAGATAATAGACAAAAAAGATATATAAATATCTTAAATGATCCTTTATTTTCTAACTCTAAATAATTATACTTTAAACTTTCCATTACTATTGAATCCCCCTAATATATTTAAATAAACAAACCAATCATAATTATACTCAAAGGCAGTGTATTATTTTGTCGTAATCTGACTGCTAAAATAAAATATTTATATTTTTTATATAAGTATTTAATGCTCATATGTTCAGATTTACCATAGAAAACATAATTGCATATATTTTGACAAATTTGGAGAATCTATTATAGATAAAAAAATATTGAGGTGTTGATATGAAGTATAATGTTTTAATTGGAGGGGCCGCTGGGCAGGGAATAGATACACTAGGAATATTGATAGAGAAAATATTATGCCGTAAGGGATATTTTATCCATTCACACAAGGATTATATGTCAAGAATCCGTGGAGGTCATAATTTTACCCAAATTAGATTTGGTTTAGAACCTGTATATTCACATTGGCCTATACTTGATACTATCATTGGACTAGATAAGGAAACAGTTGAATTTCATAGTGAAAGGCTTAGGGAAGATGGTGTAATAATATGTGATGAGTCTATAGAAGTAGAAGATAATAGGGTAATACACATACCTATGGTTAAGTTTGCCAAAGAGTTTGGTAATCATAGGGCTGCAGGATCAGTTGCTGCTGGAGCAATGTTTAAGATATTTGGTGAAGATTTTGATATTGTAAAAGAGGTATTTAGTGAAAAATTCGAAAAAGAAACTGCAGATTCTAACTTTAATGCATTTAAAAAAGGTTATGAATTTGTGGAAAAAAATTTTGAATTTCCAAAACCAGAAAAACGGAATCAGATATTGATTAATTCCAATGATGCAATAGCACTTGGAGCATTAGCGGCAGGTGTAGGATTTTTTGCATCCTATCCCATGACTCCTGCTACAAGTATTATGACAAAATTATCTATGAAACAGGATGATGCAAAAATAGTTGTAGAGCAAGTAGAAGATGAGATTTCAGCTATAAATATGGCATTAGGAGCTTCCTATGCAGGGGTTAGATCTATGACTGCAACTTCTGGTGGAGGATATTCCTTAATGGTTGAAGCATTGAGTCTTCAGGGGATAACAGAAATACCTATTGTAGTTGTTGATTCTCAACGACCAGGACCAGCCACAGGATTTCCCACTCGTACTGAACAAGGGGATTTAGATTTTGTGCTGTTTTCGGGACATGGAGAATATCCTAAGATGGTTATTGCAGTAAAAAATGCTGAGGATGCATTTTATCAAACTACTAGGGCTTTGAATATTGCAGATAAATATCAAGTTCAAGTTATTATACTTACAGATGAGTATCTAGCAGATGCAACTCAGACAATACCACCTTATGATTTTAGTAAGGTAAGAATTGAAAGGTATATTATGACAAAAGAAGAATTAGGAGATGTAGAGTATAAAAGATATAAGCCTACAGAAGATGGAGTTTCTCCTAGGATTATGCCTGGTAAGATTGAGGGGGCAGTAGTTATGATAGATAGTGACGAACATAATGAATATGGACATATTACTGAATCTGCAGAAGTGCGAACTGCAATGATGAATAAACGAATGAGAAAAATGGAGGGTTTAGTATCTGAAATCCAGGAACCAGATTATTTTGGAGCTGAAAATCCAGAGATCTTGTTATTAGGTTGGGGATCTATGTATGGTCCAATAAAAGAAGCAGTAGATATGCTTAACAAAGATGAGATTTCAGTAGGAGCACTTATCTTTGGAGATTTATATCCATTCCCAACTAGATTGTTAAAAAAGTATTCTCAGTTAGCGAAGAAATTAATAAACGTAGAGATGAATTTCACAGGACAGCTAGCTAGGCTTATTCGACAGGAAACAGGGATTTTTACAGATCAAAGTATATTAAATTATAACGGCAGACAAATGGATTCTTATACTATATATTCAAGAATAAAAGAGGAGGTGTTATAAATGGTGGATACAAAAATATATGATTCAAAAGATGAAATAGCATGGTGCCCCGGTTGTGGAAATTTTAGTATATTAGAGGCATTAAAACAAACATTAGCAGAAATGAACCTTAAGCCCCATGAGGTAGTTATAGCTTCAGGTATAGGGCAAGCTGCTAAAACACCTCATTATATAAATACAAATGGATTTAACGGTCTTCATGGAAGGGCAGTTCCACCAGCCCAGGGAATAAAAATAGCTAATAAAGATTTAAAAGTAATTATACACTCCGGTGATGGAGATTCTTATGGAGAAGGAGGAAATCATCTTCTTCATGGAATAAGAAGAAATGTAGATATTACTCATGTTGTGCATTTCAATCAAATATATGGTTTAACCAAAGGTCAAGCATCACCTACAACGGCAAGGGGTCATAAAACCACTATGCAATTTGATGGTAGTAAAAATGAACCTTTACAAACCTTACTATTTGCCATAGCATCAGGTTGTGGTTTTGTGGCTAGATCTTTTTCTGGAAATAAGGAACATCTTGTAAAGACTTTGAAACAAGCAATAAAGTATAAGGGATATGCTTTAGTTGATGTGCTACAACCTTGTGTAGTTTTTAATCATATAAATACATTTAGCTGGTATAAAGAAAGGGTATATGATTTAGGTTCTACAGACTATGATCCTACAGATAAAATACAGGCAATGAAAAAGGCTATGGAATGGGGAGATGATGGTATTCCAATAGGTATAATATATAAAGAAAATAAAGAAACCTATATAGATAAAATAGACTATTTAAGAGAAGGACCTTCCTTAGTAGATAGAAAATGGGATCCTAAAGATGCAGAAAAATATATGGAAGATTATAAGTAGTATTTTGATCACAAGTTTTTAAAAATTAGAAATAAGTCTAGATATTTAAAGTTGGATTTTAGACTGCTCCTGTTTTCTGAAATTGAAAAGTTGAATAAATAATTAAATAAAATAGGATACTATGTATGTGTAAATTATTATCTGAGAGGTGATAAGATGATTAACAAACAAATGGATATTGGTGAGTTGAGAAATGAAGTTAATGACTTTTTACTGGAACATAAGGAAGGTTCACTTGCAACTTCAATAGGTAATATTCCAAGAAGTAGTCCTGTACAATACTTTGTAGGTAAAAATATGGATATATATATACTTTCAGCCGGTGGAGAAAAGTTTAAGGCCATAGATGAAAATCCAAATGTATGCTTACTTGTTAATACTGATTATATAAATCATAGAAAGATAAAAGGAGTACAAGTATTTGGTAAGGCTACTACTAGTTTAAAAGATAATAGTATTTTTGAAGAGGCAAAGAATCAGTATGAGGATAATTATATTTTAGATAAAGAAAAGGATAACTTGAAAGTTATAAAAGTAGAACCTGATGAAATAGTTTATCTAAACTCTGTAGTAGATGGAGATAGAACTAAGCAAGTCCTTAGGTTAAATGATGGTGATGTAAAAGTAATCCATGATACTGTAGAACATAAAGGTAAATTTAATATAAATCCTACTTAGAAATAAAGATAAAAATATTATTAGAATATAATCCGTAGATTATAGGCAAACTTATAATACATTACTTTATATAGGGAGGATTATATAATGTTTGATATGACACCATTTAGAAAAAATAATTTCAATAAAAAAGATGACTATATTACACCTTTTTTAAATAATTTTCTTGACAATGATTTCTTTAATTCTGTGATGAATAGAGGTCAATTTAGGGCAGATCTTAAGGAAACTAAAGATAGTTATTTAGTAGTAGCAGATTTACCTGGAGTTAAAAAGGGAGATATAGATATAGAATTTCATAATAATAATTTAACTATCTCCGCCAAAAGAGATGAATCAATAGAAGATAATAAAGAAAATTATGTTAGACGTGAAAGACACCATGGAGAGTTTACAAGAAACTTTTATATAGATAATGTAGATGAAGATCATATAGAAGCTAAATTTGAAGATGGTGTTTTGAAAATAGTTCTTCAAAAATTAACAAAAGATGATGAAAACAAGAAGAAAATCGATATTCAATAAAAATTAGATACCATAGTTCATTTAGCTACACTCTCACTTAAATAAAAGGATCAATTAAGATAGAACTACTTAATTGGTCCTTTTTAATTCTATTAATATATTTATAGATTATTTTTATTTCCATCAGTTAGGATTATTTGAAATAGAAAATAAAACCTATTATATACTAGCTTTTCTCTATAATTATATCAATATTACTGGTATAATTATATTATTAATCAATTGAAATCTTAGATTTTCTGTTAGTGGCTTAGATAGTGAGTTATACTGGAAGGAATATGAAATTTTGTCTAATATAACTTTCTTGACAAATAATTAGATAGCTACAAGGCTTTATCAATTATTATTTAATAGAATGGAGGGTTCTAATGAATCTTAAATCAAAACAAATGAAAAATAGCTTATTTTTAATTTCCTTTGCAATTATACTTATGTGGATATTAGACAATATATCTTATACATGGAATATATTAGGTAAACTTTTAAAAATTATTTCTCCATTTATAATTGGATTTGCAATTGCTTTTATATTTAATGGACCGATGAATTTTATAGAAAAAAAGGTATTTGGAGATAAGTGGAAGTTCAAGAAAGTTAAAAGGAAATATAAAAGAACAATAAGTTATTTACTAACTCTTATTTTATTTATAACTACCATATTTACTATTTTATTTATTGTAGTGCCAGAATTGGTGAATACAGTTCAAGATTTAGGCAATAAAATTCCTGCTTATGTAGATAGGGTAGAGTTATTTGCAGAGGAAAATCTTAAAAGTAATCCAGAAATCGGACAATGGATAAAGAACGTTGATTGGGAAAACATGGAGACAAAGTTAATAGAGTTCCTTAAAAATAGTGCATTAGATTGGGCTGGTGCCACATTTACTTTTGCCTCATCTGTACTAAGTGGTATTATAAATATTTTATTAGCCTTTGTATTTTCCGTATATATTTTGCTACAAAAAGAAGAATTAATAAGACAAACAAAAAAGTTTGTTTTGGCATATTTTCCTAAAAAGGCCTATCATAAAATTTTTTATATTGCTAAATTATCAAATCGAGCATTTTCCAATTTTTTATCTGGACAATTATTTGAGGCTTTTATTATAGGCATACTATTTTTTATTACAATGCTTATATTTAGATTTCCTTATGCACTTATGATAAGTCTGATTATCTTTATAACAGCTTTAATTCCTATTGTGGGGGCATTTATAGGTTGTATAGTAGGGGTATTTCTAATTATGGTGGTAGATTTCAAAATGTCTCTTTGGTTTTTATTATTGTTTATTATAATACAACAATTGGAAGGAAATCTGATATATCCCCATATAGTAGGAAAGGCTTCAGGTTTACCATCTATATGGATATTTGTAGCTGTTACATTGGGAGGTAGTATGATGGGAATATTAGGTATTATATTATTTATACCTATATTTTCTGTAATATATACTTTGCTAAAGGAGTCCATAAATAATAGACTAAGATTAAAAGAGATAAGGGATATTAAATAGAACGATTATATTTGTACCATAAATTATACTCCAGTGTTTCAGCTCTTAATGGTTTGAACACTGGAGTATAAATACTGATTATTACAATTTTGGAGTCAAGTAAAACTTGAAATTTATTAGTGTTTGGCTAGATACAATTTTTATCATTATTTTTAATCATTAGTGTTTTAGATTAAGGTGTGGAAAAATCAATTTTAATAGGCTTTCCTATTTCAATACCATTTTGATTTACAATAGAATCATAGGCTAACACTTTTACACCATTTTCCCAGGCCGATTTTACAGCATTGGAAAATTTACTGTCCATTTTCCAATTTAATTTGAAAACCTTAGGGCCTTCCATTTGGATAAGAAAAAATATTACTCCTATATAACCTTGTTGTACTGCTTTTATCATTTCTAGTACATGTTTAGTACCCCTCTCAGTAGGAGCATCTGGAAACATAGAGATTCCGCAATCTTCTAAAGTAACACCCTTTACTTCCACAAATCCCTTTTTATTATTATCTTCAAAATATATATCATATCTAGAATTTTCGAAAGTAACTTCTCTTTTTAGAAGGGTTAAATTTTCAAACTCTTCTATTTTATTATAATAAAGAGCATCATAGACCACTTTATTTGGAACCTGTGAGTCCATATTTATTAATATATGGTTTTTCCAAACTGCTATAAGAGAGTACTTAGTTTTTCTATTTGGATTATGGCTACAATCTTCTAATATAACTTTAGCCCCAGGAACAAGCAACTCCTTACATCTACCTGTATTTTTAACATGGACTATCTCTTCTTTTCCATGAACTATTACATGGGCAATAAATCTATTTGGTCTTTTTAAAAACTTACCTTCTACTATATTTGTATATTTCATTTTTTCACCTTTTAAATAAGTTGTATTTGCTATGCTAACAATTGTACCATTATAGGATATATATTTCAAAGAATATATATACATATTTTACTATATTAGTGGTTTGCTAGATTATCATATTACAATATCTTCATATGAAGAACCTGCATACATTAGTATAAAGATAAAGGAGGAGATTATAATGAGTTATCCAGTAATTTTTATACCAGGACTTTTTGGTTCTTTAGGAGATGATGTAATAAAAGGAACTGGGGAATTTTCTTTTGGATTTGCAGAAAAGATATATAAACCTTTTATAGAAGTATTAAAATCTCTAGATTATGTTGAAGGTGAAAGTTTATTTATTTCTTACTATGATTGGAAAAGATCAGTATTAGAATCTGTGGAAAGATACTTACACCCAAATATAGAGAAAATAAAAAAACAAACAGGGACTAATAAGGTAATAATCATTGGCCATAGCTTGGGAGGACTTTTAGGTAGGGCATATATGACTTATTTTAGTCCATCAAATGTAGATAAATTGATTATGATAGGTACACCAAACCTAGGATCTATAAATGCCTATTACTTTTGGAGTGGCGGTAAACTTCCCTATTCAAAAATAGAGGATAATATACTTTATAATGGAATAAAGCTAGGATTTATACTATACTATCGTTTTTTCCATAATCTAAATTATCTGAAAGTCTTGAGAAATATATTTCCTGTTGCCAGAGATTTGTTACCTAGTTATGGATATGGAAATTATTTATACTTTAAAGAAAATGGAATACAAAGAGAGATTCCAATTGAAAATATGACCATAAATAATTTATTTTTGAATATGTTAAATAAAGAAACTATGGGACAAGAAAATTTATATATTATAAGTGGTAAAGGTAGCTATACAAATAAACAGTTTGAAGTTGATATAAAGAATATTAGAAAAACAAAATGGTTAGACGGAAAGCCTATGATGGCATATAAAACAAATTATGGAGATGGAACTGTAACAACTTTTAGTACCCTAGGGAATCTAGAAGGCAATAATATTACAATAAAAGGAAATCATACAAATATTTTATATAAGTCTCAGAACTATCTTGCAAATATACTAGGAAGACCTATAACTAAAAAAGTAGAAGAAGAGACAGTAGAAAAAATATATTTGATTCTCGCAAAGGATTGTCATGAACTTAATATAATAACATCAAATAACAATGAAATATCTAGTAAGTCTATAAATATAATGGATAACAGAGTTCAAGCAATAAATTTAGGAAATAATAATTTTTGGATTATGGTAGCAGGAGACAATGATTTAGATCTTAATATAGAATTGGAATATACCAGAAAAATCAAACCTAAAATCTATAATACTGTTATTAGCAGATAAATAGTGAAGAAGAAAAATTTTTCTAATCCATAAATTTAGAAACTACCTTGTATAAACACTTCATTATATTGGATTTTCCTATTATAAACAGTTTATTTAAGATTTTTTAAAAAATTTACTAAAAATGGTAGAATATAAACAAGCATAAGATATAATTATAGACATATGAATTATATATTTAATAGGAGGTGGCATGATGAATAGAAAAATAAGGGACTACGGAATCAGTATAGGTACTATGCCAACAGGAAGTAACAATTCAATCACCGATGTAAAAGGAGTAAAAGTAGGACATACAACTTTAGATGAAGGAAAAATAAAAACAGGAGTAACAGCAATACTCCCCCATGAAGATAATATTTTTAAGGAAAAATTGGTGGCAGCTAGTCACGTTATAAATGGATTTGGAAAATCAACAGGAATTATTCAGATTGAGGAAATGGGAACTGTAGAAACACCTATTATACTTACAAATACACTAAGTGTAGGTATTGCCTATGAAACTTTGATAAAATATATGCTTAGACAAAATAAAGATATAGGAGATACAACAGGAACTATAAACCCTATTATATGTGAGTGTAATGATGGAAGGATAAATGATATAAGGGGACTCCACATAAAACCAGAACATATTGTCGAAGCCATAGAAAAATGTAATATAGACTTTGATGAAGGAAATGTTGGGGCTGGCACAGGTATGATGTGTTATGGCTTAAAGGGTGGTATAGGTTCATCCTCTAGAATTATTGAGTTTGATGGTATCAAATACACAGTAGGAGTGTTAGTTCTAAGCAACTTTGGTTCTTTAGAAGATTTTGTATTAAATGGAAATCCTATAGGACAAAGATTATTTAAAGAGATACAGGATATAAATACAATAGAAGATAAGGGCTCAATAATATTAATAGTGGCTACAGATATCCCCTTGGAATCTAGACAGCTTAAAAGAATAATTAAAAGAGTTTATCCAGGGATATCTAGGACTGGAAGTTATACAGGTAACGGTAGTGGAGAAGTTGTTATAGGATTTTCTACTGCCAATAGAATTAAACACTATGAAAGAAATGATATAATAGACATTAAAATAATAAATGAAAATAAAATAGATAAGATTTTTAAGGCAACTGTAGAAGCAACTGAAGAAGCCATACTAAATTCATTGATTTGTTCTAGTAGCACAGTTGATAGAAGGGGTAAGATAGTATATTCGCTAAAGGATTTATTATAACTTTAATATATAAAATAAGGAGGTTTTAAAATGGGTAAAAGAGTTTTAATTGGAACTATGTTATTAGTTATAGGTGTAGGATTTTTACTTGAACAATTTGCAATCATAACTTTTAGTGAGGCCTTTAATATTTATTGGCCTAGTATACTAATCTTAATAGGTTTAATAGGACTTTTTAATAAAAAGTCATCTAAGTTTGGAAACATGGTATTAATAGTTTTAGGAAGCTTGATTCAAATTGATAGATTAGATTTAGTAAATATAAATGTATATAAATTATTTGGACCAATTATTTTGATACTTTTAGGATTAAATATTATATTTTCTAAAGAGAGTATAGTTGTAAATACAAAGTCTAATCATAAAGGCAAGAAGTTTAGTGAAAATGTATCAATGAAGGATACAATAAATGAATTTGCCTTAATGGGGGGAATAGGAACAAATAATAGATCCCAACAATTTAGAGGTGGAACGGCTACTGCAATAATGGGAGGTATAGAGATAGATTTAAAGGGTGCTAAACTGGATAATAATGGAGCAGTAGTAGAAGTAATTACGATTATGGGAGGAGTAGAAATACATGTTCCAGATAATTGGAGAGTAGAAGTTACGGGAACGCCTATATTTGGAGGTTGGAGTAACAATACAAGGCATAATACTGATTTAAATTCTCCATTATTAAAAATACGATGTACCTCAATATTTGGAGGAATGGAAGTAAATCAAGGATAGATAATTATATTTTGTACTAATTTACTGATTTAGCTTTTTCAGACTCAAGTAGTACTGGAAGGACTTAATATTATATTCCTACAAATCAGATTAGGCTTAAGGATTATCCAACTCTTGTATAGTTATAATTATGTATTAGATAGGGTATAAAGACCCATCTATATAAGTTTTCTTTATAAAGTTAATAATAGAGGAGAGACATAAAATTGAATGGATTTTTTACGAAATATTATTTTGGAACAGGCATAGTAAAATCTTTAGTCTGTATTTTTTCCATAGGCAGGTTATAAAAAATGAGTTCAGTATGGGGGAAAAATATCAAACTATCGATTTTTGGAGAATCTCATGGTAGAGCCATAGGAGTAAATATAGATGGACTTCCACCAGGTGTAGAATTAGATTTCAGTTTCATAAAAAGAGAAATGAAAAGGCGTTCACCAGGTAGAAATTCTATAAACACAAAAAGACAAGAGGTGGACCAAGTAGAGATATTAAGTGGATATTTTAATAACAAAACAACAGGAACACCTCTATGTGCCATTATTTGGAATACAGATAAGAAGTCAAAGGACTATGATTTAATAAAAGATATAATGAGACCATCCCATGGAGATTATACAGGAAATATTAGATACAAGGGATACAATGATTATAGAGGAGGAGGACATTTTTCTGGAAGGATAACAGCTCCTTTAGTCTTTGCAGGATCCATAGCTAAACAAATATTAGCTAAAGATAAAATCATAATAGGTAGTCATATATATAGTATAGGAGAAATGAAAGATAAAGGCTTTGATTATATAGATATTGAAAAAGAAAAACTAGTAAGTTTACAGGAAAGTGATTTTCCAGTACTAGATAATGATATAGGACAGAGGATGAAAGAATTGATTCTAAGTGTAAAAAAAGATGGGGATTCTGTAGGGGGAGTGGTAGAGACTGTAATCCTAAACTCTCCATCTGGAATTGGTTCTCCTTTCTTTGATTCCATAGAAAGTACCATAGCAAGCTTATTGTTTTCAGTTCCAGGAGTTAAAGGAGTAGAGTTTGGTAAGGGATTCCAAATATCTAAAATGAAAGGATCACAAGGAAATGATCAAATGTATTTCCTAGGAGAAAAAATCCAATCATATACAAATAATAATGGAGGAATACTTGGGGGAATTAGCAGTGGTATGCCTATAATATTTAGAACGGCATTTAAGCCTACACCTTCCATTGGAAAAGAACAAAGGACTATAAATATTAGCAAAAGAAAAAATACATCTTTAAAGATAGAAGGTAGACATGATCCTTGTATAGTACCTAGGGCAGTACCAGTAGTAGAGTCTGTAGCAGCATTAGCTTTGTTAGATCTTATGATGGATGTGAAGAAGTATGACTAGATTGGAGCAAGATATTTGTTTAATAGGGATGCCTGGAAGTGGTAAGTCTACTATAGGTAAATTATTAGGGCAAAGATTTAAAGTGAGTTTTTATGATATAGATAGATATATAGAAAAAAAGCACCAGAAAAAAGTAAGTGAAATATATAAGGAAAGTGAAGAAAATTTTAGAGTAATAGAGAAAATAGCAATTAAAGAGATTATTAATCTATCACCTAGAATTATATCAACTGGTGGGGGTACTGTTAAATCAGATTCTAGTATGACCCTACTAAAGAAAGATAGATTGATTTTATTTATAAATAGACCTATAGAAGAAATAAAAGATGAAATAGATATAAATAGGCCAATATTTAGTAATGATAGCACTAGGATATATAAACTGTATGAAGAAAGATATCCTCTCTATAAAAGATACTCAGATATAGAAATTATAAATTCTGGTGACATTAATTTAGTCATAAAAAAAATTATAAATAAGGTTAATTATAATTTAGGAGTATAGATTTAACTTTATAGTTGATGTTGTATAAAAATTACTAATATATACTTATATAAAAGCTAAGAAATAAGCAAAATAGAATTTATATTTTTAAAATATAGTTAAATTTAAAGGACGTAAAACACGTCCTTTTTAAATTTATTAATTTAGTATGGACATTATATAATATATAAGAGTATAAAATATAATTATAAAAGGGATGATTCAATTGCTTGATCTGACTTTATTGGGAAGTGGAGGCGGAATGCCTAGGGTAAATAGGCATCTATCTTCAATGATTATTAATTATAAAGGAAGAAAAATATTAATAGATTGTGGAGAAGGGACTCAAGTTGCTATGAGAAAGGTCCATAGTGGATTTAAGTCTATAGATATTATATGTATAACCCATTATCACGGAGACCATATATTTGGTTTACCAGGATTACTTGCTACTATTGGAAATAGTCATAGAACAGAATCTATTACTATAATTGGGCCAATAGGGTTAAAAGAGATAATGGAAGGGATCTTAGTGATGATTCCTTATTTACCTTATGATCTTAAATTAATAGAGTGTACTAAAGAGAGTTTAGGTATTAATGTTTCTGATAATATCTTAGAAGTAACTAAAGAGAAAAAGTTGAATAAAAGTAATTTGATATTATCTACAATAGAATTAGATCATTCTTCTCACTGTTTAGGATATAGTATCTATGTACCAAGAAAACCTAAATTTTATCCGGAAAAAGCAATAGAGCTAGGCATACCTAAGGAATTTTGGTCTAGGCTTCAAATTGGGGAAAAAATTCAATATGAAAATAAAATTTATAATTCAGATAAGGTTTTAGGAGGAAGAAGAAAAGGAATTAAATTAAGTTATATTACAGACACGAGACCCATGGATACATTATTAAATTTTATAGCTGAGTCTGATTTGTTTGTGTGTGAAGGCACCTATGGAGATAATCTTGATATAGAAAAAGCTATAAAAAATAAACACATGACCTTTGAAGAGGCAGCAGAATTAGCTTATAAAAGTAATGTAAAGGAACTTTTACTTACTCATTTTAGTCCATCTATAGAGGATCCAAATATATATAAATTAAATGCTAAAACTATTTTCAATAATACCATTATAGGATATGATGGATATAGAAAGAAGTTAACCTATAATTAGGGGGAATCAGATGATGAATATTCAAAGATCAATTATAGAACCTATATGTACTTTTATAATAATTGGAGGAATTATCTTAGGGATACAATTAGGATATGTATATTTCTTAATCTCAGCACTATCCTTGTTAGTCTTAATTATCACTAATAAAAGGAAAAAGAAAATTTTTCATCAATTATATATAAAAACACTTAAAGACCAATGGGGAAAAGACCATAAAGAAAAAAGAGATTTTTTAAACATTAGAAAACTCTATGATTTATTTCATAAAGAGGAGTATGATAATTTTACCATAGATGATATTACTTGGAGAGATTTAAATATGGATTCAGTTTTTTGTAAAATAGATCATACAAAATCATTTCCAGGAATGCAGTATCTATATAATATTTTAAGGAATCCAATATTTAATGAAAATATACTAAAAGAAAGAAACGATACAATAAATTTATTGCTAAGGAAGAAAGATATAGCTCAAGAAATACAATATCCCCTTTCAATGTTGGGAAAAAAGCAGACAAAGGAAATACTTTTATATTTTAAAGATGGATTTAAAATAAAAACTAACCCCCTAATATTATATAGATTACTGTCTTGTTTTTCCTATATATCAATAGTTTTATTATTGATAAATCGTCAATTGGGGTTTGCTATACTGATGGGAGTAATAGCCGTAAATGCCAGTATCTATCAAAGCAATAAGTATAAGATTGAAGAAGAAATAGAGACTTTTAGATACATATCTAGTTTAGTTAAATGTGCTGAAAGAATAGTTAAAATTGATACTGGTGAAATCGATATAAATAAGGAAAGATTAGTAAGTTTACTAAAACAAACAAAACAAATATATAAAAATGTTTCCGCATTAAATACTAATTCATCTGGGAGTACAGAAACTCAAATAATAGTAGACTATATCAATATGATTACCTTAAGAGAAGCAATAATATTTTATAAAACTATAAATCTAATTAATAAACATAAGAGTGAACTATTTGCAATATATAATCATATAGGCATGATAGATGCATATATTTCAATAGCATCTTATAAAGATGGATTAAAATACTATACTGAGCCTAGTCTTATAAAGGATAATACTAGATTCTATTTAAAGACTGAAGAGATATATCATCCTTTATTGGACAAACCAGTACCCTATTCCTTTGAATTCAATAATAGAGGTGCTTTAATTACAGGTTCCAATGCTTCAGGAAAATCAACATATCTAAGGACAATAGGAATAAATGCTTTATTTGCACAAACATTCTCTATAGCCTTAGCAAAAAACTACTCTGCTAATTATTTTAAATTACTAACATCTATTGGGACAACAGATAGTATTGTTGAGGGGGATAGCTACTTTATGGCTGAAGCTAAATCCTTAAAAAGAATTATAGATATATTAGATACTAGTCAGCCAGTACTATGTATTTTAGATGAAATATTTAGAGGAACAAATACTGCAGAAAGAATCAGTGCAGCTACAGAAGTATTAAATTATATGATTGATAATAATTCTTTAGTAGTGGCGGCTACCCACGACTTGGAACTAACAAGTATTGTAAATGATAAATTTAACAATTATCACTTTAGAGAAACTATTGAAGAGAATGATATAAAGTTTGATTATATTTTACGTCATGGTCCTGCAACTAGCAGGAATGCAATTGCGATTTTAAAATATCTAGGATATCCTAAAGAAATCTATGAAAATTCAAATAATCGAGTAGAAGAATATGAAATAATAAAAATTAGTAAGATGAGGTCATAATAGACCTCATTTTTTATGTGAATAAGGATTTTATACATAACTAAATGCAACATATATTTGACATTATGCATAAAATACAATACAATAAGAATATAATATATTACAATAGGTTTAATAGAGGTGTTTCATTTGAGAAATAAACGGTTGAGAATGGCTAGAGTTGAAAAGGATTTATCTCAAGAGCAATTGGCTAATATTGTAGGGGTTAGTAGACAGACTATTGGACTCATCGAATCAGGAAAGTATAATCCTTCATTGAAATTATGCATAGCAATTTGCAAGGCAACAGGGAAAACTTTGAATGATTTATTTTGGGAGGGTGAGGAATGTGAATACTAATAAGAATATGGATGAGAGACAGAAGAAATTGTCCACACAATCCATGGCGGTAGCAGGATTTGTAGCATATTTTTATGGGATTTTTATGTTCATTGCTAAATTAATAAGAACAAAGGATTTTAAAAATGTATATTTTGAGTTCGGATTGGTAGTAATGATGACAATAACCATATTTGTATACCGTATGGCAAATAAAGACTATGATATACCAACAACTATAGGTGGTAGACAATTACCTACAGGGAATACTAAAGAAGATAAAAACTCTAGGATGTTTTATTATATAAGAGATTCTTTGAGCTTTACAGTTATAATGACCTTTTTTAACTATAAATTGAAAGGGGCAGAAGGGTTATTATTTGAAATGGATAATAGTTATTTAGGTTTTATCCTTCATGGTACATTGCTGTTTATTATTTGGTTATTTATAAATTATTTATGGCATGAATGGAATATAAAAAAATATAATGCTTACTGTAAATCTCTAGAAGAAGAGATAGAGGATGATAATTATGAAGATGATGGACATGAATATGAGAAATGGATAGATCATGATATTTTTAAGCCATTAGAAGATCAAATAGAACAGATAAAATGTCCAAGTTGTGGAAAGAGCCATGATATAGACTATCCAAAATGCCCATTTTGTAAATATGACTATTATTCTAAAAAGGAATGATATTTCTTGACTTTATAATTTAAATCAAATATAATATCTTTAGAAAATAACATGATGGTGATGGAGTTCACCAAAATCGCTTAATGCTAATGACTCCTACAGAAATATTTATAAATATTTCTGTAGGAGTTTTTTATTTTTAAATACCTTAAGGAGGAAGATGTATGTTAGGAGTCATGACTATGGGATTTGTTATTGCTGAAAAAATTCCAAAGGTGGGGCGAAAGATGTCTGTAACCTTTAATAGGATATGGATATTTGCAGAAATTTTACTTTTCGTGTTAGTAGGAGCAGAAGTAAATATATATGTTGCTATTAATGCAGGTAAAATAGGAGCTATTATATTGTTTATAGGTCTTCTGGGAAGAAGTATAGGAGTGATGATTTCATTATTAGGTACAAATTTAAATTGGAAAGAAAGAATGTTTTGTGTTATTTCATATATGCCAAAAGCTACAGTACAGGCAGCTATTGGGGGGATTCCCCTGTCACTAGGTGTACAATCAGGAGATATAATTTTAGCTATGGCAGTACTTTCTATACTTATTACAGCACCCTTAGGAGCCATAGGAATAAACTTTTCAGCAGAAAAATTATTGGAAGAATAGACTGATTTTAAAGGATATAATTAATATTCCTAGAATAATATAATATGATATAATAATTTCAAAGATCATTAGAAAATTATAATTTTAAAATATTAATTTATATAGGTAAAACAAGGGGGTGTTGTGATGAATAATTTTTTAAATAGAAAGCTAAAGTTGATTATTTTAATTATGATGACCATATTTTTATTGACTGGATGTATGCCAGGGGATGGCTCTTATACGTTGAAGAAACCTGCTAATTTTTTATCAGGAGTATGGCATGGTTGGATAGCGCCAATATCATTAATCTTTTCAATAGGCAAAAATAATATTAGGATATATGAGACAATAAATACTGGATTTTGGTATGATTTTGGATTTTATATGGCTATAATAAGTGGATTTGGGGGATTATCCTTTTCAAGAAAAAATAAGTAGACTATTATAATACCTTTAGAACCAAAATAAATAATATGGTATAATAAAAGCCAACAATTATTATGGGGATGGTGTTATAGATGTATCATCAAGATTGGCTAATGCGGAAGATAGAAAATATCGTAAAAATAATAGCTAAAATTATATTTAAAAAGGATGATATAAATTATCAAATAATAAATCAATATAAATATACTAAGACTGATTTTTTACATGAGGAAATTTTAAAATTATTAAATTCTCTAAAAATTGATGAAGCTGAAAATTTATTATTTGATAACATAGAAGTTAAAAATTTAAATTATTTAAATGTAGCAATTGATTTTTATGATAGAATAAATAAATTAAGTGATGAAGAATTAGAAAAGGGAAACTTTACAAGAAAAGAGATAGAAAGTGGTATTAAAGATATTTTGGAAATTTTTCAGATTAATATGCCTAACTTTTAAAATAGATAAAATTAAAGGGGGAGGATAAAAATGAAGGCTTTATTAGTAGTAGATATGTTGAAGGATTTTATAGAAGTAGATGGAGCATTAGAAACGGGAGAGCCAGGTAGAGCTATAGTTAATTTTATAAAAGAAAAGATTATAGAATACAGATCAAAGGGCTATCCAATAATTTACATATGTGATAGTCATGAAATAGATGACAAGGAATTTGATATGTTTCCACCTCATTGTATTAGGAATACTGATGGTAGTGAAATAATAAGAGAACTGGAAGTTCTAGAAGAAGATAAAATTATTAAAAAAAGGCGGTATAGTGCATTTTATGGTACAGATTTAGACTTATATCTAAGGGAAAAGGGAGTAGATGAAATATCTTTAGTAGGGGTATGTACCAATATATGTGTACTTTATACAGCAGCAGACGGAAGAAATATATCTTATAAAGTCAATGTATATAAAGATGGAGTAGCATCCTTTGATATAGAAGCACATAAATTTGCACTAAAAGAGCTAAAGACTACTTTAGGGTGCAATATAATATAAACAATTAGAAATATATACAATTTCTATAATAGATAATTCCTACAAGTAATAAATATTCCAGTAGGAATTTTTCTTTTGCTAAGATTATGGAATAAATTATTTGACAACCTAAAAAAATAGATAAATATTTATATAGGAAAATTTTCTAATCTTCAACATCATATTTTGTCTTATAATAGTATATTGCTAGTTGGGTTCTATCCCTAAGAGATAATTTTTCCAACATAGTAGAAATATAGTTTCTTACAGTTCCTTCACTAAGAAATAATTGTTTTGCAATTTCTTTATTATTTAATCCATCAGATACTAAAAGTAAAATATCAAGTTCTCTAGGAGATAGGTCTATATCAACATCTTTTTTATGCAGCTTGGTAATGTTAGATACAATCTTTGAATCAAAAACAAGGTTACCAGAGTGGACAGCATTGATTGCAGGAATAATACCCTTAATATTTTGTTTTAATATATAACCTTTACAGCCTAAAGACAGTGCAGATGATATATATTCATCATCTTGGAAAGTAGTGATTAAAAGTATTTTAGCCTTAGGGTCTAATTCTAAGATTTTTTTAGTAGCATCTATACCATTCATCTTGTCCATTCTTATATCCATAAGGATTAAATCAGGATTATACTTATTATAAAGTTTAACTGCCTGAAGACCATCATATCCTATGGCCAATACATCTATTCCATTAGCTGTTATAATAGTCTTTAAAGAATTTACCACTAAGTGATCATCATCTATGATTACAAGCTTCATATATATCATCCTTTCATTAGGGTTATATGTATTTTAAAACCATTATTAAAACTATAATTTAAAATACCCTTGTATTTACTAGCTATCTCCTCCATGGAAAGAAGTCCGATTCCTTTATTTGAAAGAGTATTATTTTTATTAAATTTACTACCGTTATCTTTTATAATAATAGAATAAAATTTAGGTTGATTTAAAAGATGAATTTTGAGTTCAGTAGCATTAGAATGCTTAACACAGTTTGTAATTGCTTCCTTTATAATAGATAATATATCAAATTTCAAATCATAAGGAAGTCCCTTGCCGAGAGTATAGATAAGTGTGGAATCTATAGTTGGTATTTCACTGAAGAGAGCTTGTATTCTAGATTCTAAATCAAGGGATTCATTATATAGATTATGAATACTTTTTCTAATATCATCCATGCCATTATCTAAAGTACTCTGAAGCAGATTTAAACTGTCTAATACATTTTCATTGGATATGACTTTTAGGGCTTCCACTTGTAAAATACTACTACTTATAGCATGACCTATAGAATCGTGAAGTTCTCTTGCGATCCTATTTCTCTCTGTAAGTATGGCAATATGAATATTTTTTTCTCTATCGATTTTCAGCTGTTTGTTATATTTCTTTAAATAGATAGTATCTTCCTTTAGTTCATCCCTTACTATTTGATTTGTCTTTAAAAACTCTTCGAACTTTTTACTAGTAATTGAAAAATATATAGATAGCAAAGAAACAAATAAATTTAATAGGGAAAACTCATTGAAAATTAGGATTATAACCAAAAAGGCATATACACTAAAATCAAAATACATATTATATAATATCAAAGGCAAGTAGTAGATAAATATATGGTCATAAAAACATAACATCAAGAAAATAAAATAAATCAAAGTTTTTATTCCCTTAGAATTAAATAAATCTAAAGCCGATGATACAATTAAACCTATAAGAAAATAAAAAACTAAATCTCCCTTTAGATTCATCTTATATGTATTGTATAAACAAAAAAGAATTATGAAGGACTTCTCTATAAATCTTCTCATAAAAATCTCCTAATAAAATTTATTAAATACGTATGGTGATTAAATATCAAAAAATTCTATGTTTTAATTATACTAGTATTATGTCTATTATACAATTTATTCCATAGAATAAAATTGTAATACTGACCCTAAACAGAGTCTCAGGAATAATATGACAAATGTCATCTTATAATGTGATTTCCTACACTACAAGCAAAACTAATAAATTCATATAATTAAATTAAGATGAAATATAGGAGTGATTTTTATGATAGTAAAAGTAAATAATTTAGTTAAAAGATATAAAGAATTAATAGCATTAGACCATTTTAATATGGAAGTAAAAGAAGGAGAGATACTGGGGCTCCTAGGACCTAATGGTTGTGGCAAAACTACGGCGATTAACTGTATTCTTTCATTACTAAATTTTGATAAAGGAGAGATAGAAATATTTGGAGAAAAGATGACTCCAAACTCCTACAATATAAAGAGAGATATAGGATTAGTACCTCAAGAGGTTTCAGTCCTTCATAATTTAACTGTAAAGGAAAATATTGATTATTTTTGTGGACTTTATATAGAAGATAAGAATCTGAGAAAACAATATGTGGAAGAAGCCATAGAATTTGTAGGTTTAAAGGATTATATAAAATTCTATCCTAAGAAATTAAGTGGAGGACTTAAAAGAAGATTAAATATTGCATGTGGAATAGCCCATAAACCTAGACTGATTTTTTTAGATGAACCAACTGTTGCAGTGGACGCTCAAAGTAGAAATTTTATATTAGATGGAATAAAAAAATTAAATCAGGAAGGTAGCACTATTATATACACTACTCACTATTTAGAAGAAGCAGAAATGTTATGTAAGAGAATCATAATAATGGATAATGGTAAAAATCTAGTTTCAGGAACCAATGAGGAATTAAAAGCTATGATAACAACTACTGAGAAGATAGTAGTTGGTTTTTCAGAAATTGATAATAATAAGGTTAAAAAGCTTGAAGACATACCCCAGGTAATAGATATAGAAAAAAGGCAAGATGATTATATTATAAAGTTTGAAAATGGACTTAATAATTTATCAAATTTATTAGACTTTATAAAAGAAAATAATTTAACTTATACGAAATTATATAGCCAATTACCTACTCTAAATGATGTATTTTTAGAATTAACAGGAAAGGAGCTTAGGGATTAATATGAAAAATCTATTTAGAAATTGTCTATATATTGGGCGGAATTCTTATAGGGATAAAAGCTTTTTATTTTGGGTCTTAATCTATCCATTAATACTGGCTATGTTTTTTTATATTGCTTTTAGTGGGGTTATGGATATGGAATTAAAGAATATAGATGTGGGAATATCATCTGAAAGCTCCATTGAATTTGTATTAAAGGAAGTGGAATTTTTAAATATTTATAAATTACCTGAACATGAAGTAAAAGAAAGATTACAAAATGAAGAAATTGAAGGTTTTATTGATGATGATTTGAATCTATTTGTGAAAAAATCAGGAATACGTCAAACAATTATTAAAGAGATTTTGGATCAGATTAAACAAATGGACAGTTTAAATGTACCTATTGAAAATTTTGACTTTGATGTAGATTATATATTAGATAAAAATCAAAAAGCAGATACAATAATTATTGTATTTTATTCATTAATTGCTATGGTTTCAGCTTATGGAATTTTTCCAGGTATTGAAGTGACTAGTTTTATTCAAGCAAATCTAAGTAATATAGGTCAGCGAGTAAATATAACACCTTTAAAGAAAATAGATTTTTTATTATCAGGAACCATTGTATCATTAGTACTAAATCTTCTTGCCAATGGTCTACTCATAGGATTTATGAAATATGTCCTAAAATTAGATTTATTTACAGAAATAAAATATAGTTTAATTTTCATATTAATTGGAAATTTATTTGGTATAGCTCTGGGCATCTTCATTGGAGTTTCTAGTAAGCAAAATGAAAATGTAAAGACAATTTTAGGTATTGTTACAGTACTAATTTTATCTTTTTTTTCTGGGATGATGTCTCCAGATATAAAGATTATGATGGATCAAAAGCTTCCTATAATGGGAAAATTAAATCCTATTTCAATAATAACAAACAATTTATATAAAGTAAATCTATTGGGAAACACTCAAAATACATTAGAAGGAATTATTATTTTATGTATTTATTGTATGGTTTTAAGCCTTATTTCCTATGGAGTCCTAAGGAGGAAGAGCTATGACAGTATATAAATATTTTATTAAAGTGGCATTAAAAAATAAAGGAGTTATACTTTCATATACGATTCTTTTTTTTATTTTATCTGTAATAAATGGTAGTACCAATACTCAGAGAGAGACCAATTTTACAGAAAGTAAGCTAGATATTGGAATAATAGATAATAGTAATAGTCAATTATCAAGAGGTCTAGTAAATTATCTTGAGAAGAATAATAATATAATTAGTACAAAATCAGATGAGAAGTATATCAAGGAACAGATTTTTTTACAAATAGCAGATGGAGTTATTGTTATACCAGAGAATTTTGAAGATAAAGTTATCAATAAAGAAAAAGCTGTTGAAATTTATAAAGATGATAGAAAGATTGAAACCTATCAGATACAAAATCAGATTAACAAATTTATATTGTTTGCAAATGCTACTTATGAAGATGGCAAGTTTAAACTATGGAATGTGAATGATGCCTTAGATGAAAAAGTAGATGTAAATTTAGTAATATCTGATAATAATATAAATCAAAGGATAAATAATTGGTTTAAAACATACTTTAACTTTACTAGTTATATAATATTGGCCATATATATTTCTGTAATAGGATTTGTCATGATTGAGTTTACAGATGAAGAAATTGAAAAAAGACGAAAAATATCTTCCATAAAATTTTTGAAATTTAATCAGCAGATGTATTTAGGTCAACTGACTATAGCAGGTTTTCAAACATTAGTATTTATATTAGGAAGTATTATTTTAAAAGGAAAATATATTGGAGAAGTAGACTTTTTTAAGTATGTATTTAATACAATAGTATTTTCTTTTTCTGCTTTATGTTTTGTTTTCCTAGTTAATAATATAACTAGTAATAGATTTGTTATAAGCGGAATAAGCACAGTATTATCCCTTGGAACTTCATTTATATCTGGAGTATTGGTGCCACAAGAAATTTTAGGTGAAAAGGTGCTGACTATAGCTAAGTTTTTTCCAACATATTATTTTGTAAAAATAAATGAAACTAATATTAAATCATTTTTAGATGTAAAATATGAATTATTTATGCAAATATTATTTGCCATGGCTTTTTTATTGGTTGGTTTATATTTTTCAAAAGCAAAACAAAAACAATAATATTATAGTAAATACTCGTTTGACAAACTAGTATTTACTATATATAATGAACATAAAAATGGGAGCTTGGATAAACCTTGCTGAGAGGAGCTGTAATTCAGCTCGACCATATACCTGATTTGGGTAATGCCAACGTAGGGAATTATACGAAATTTTATAGTATGACTTGCTACGGCAAGTCTTTTTTATTAGGAGGGGTTTTGTGAAGGCAGCAATCTTTGATTTAGATGGGACTCTTATAGATTCTATGTGGCTTTGGAAGGAACTTGCAAATAAATACCTATTATCCATAGGAATAACACCACCAGAAGACTTAAGAGAATCATTAAAGGAACTTAGTCTTTTAGAAGCATGCAACTACATGAAGGACAGATTTAAAATTCAAAAAACAGCTAAAAAAATAAATTCTGAAATGGAAGATATACTAAGTAATTACTATGCCAAGGAATTTCAGCTAAAACCTTATGTGCTGGATACTCTAAGGAAGCTAAAGGAAAAAAATATTAGAATGTGTTTAGCAACTGCTACTGAAGATAGACTTGTATTGTTGGCTTTAGATAGATTGGAGATAAGGGATTATTTTGAGTTTATTCAAACCTGTAACAACACAGGTTTAGGTAAGTGGCAAAAAGAATTTTTTCAACTAGCTATTGATAGATTACAGATAGATCCAGAGGATATATGGGTATTTGAAGATGCCTTACATTGTATAATATCAGCTAAAAAATGTGGATTAAATGTTGTAGGAATCTATGATGATTCTGCTATTGAAGATATGGACAGTATAAAAGAACTTGTAGATATATATATTAAAGATTTTAGTCAATTGGAGGTAGAGAGTCTATGAAAAAAGTATTAACTATTGCTGGCTCAGATTCAAGTGGTGGGGCAGGTATCCAAGCAGATTTAAAGACTTTTGCAGCTCACAAACTATATGGAATGAGTGTTATTACTGCTATAACAGCCCAAAATACTACAGGGGTAACAGGAGTGGTAGATTTATCTGCTGATTTTGTGGGAGAACAATTGGATGCAGTATTTACTGATATATATCCAGATGCCATAAAGATTGGTATGGTGTCTAATGAAAATATAATTAAAATGATTGCTAAAAAATTAAAGGAATATGATGCTAAAAATATAGTAGTAGATCCAGTTATGGTTGCCACTAGTGGAAGTAATTTAATGGAATCAACTGCTACTAGAGCCCTAATAGAAGATTTATTACCATTGGCAGATATGATCACTCCTAATATGTCTGAGGCATCAATATTAAGTGGTATAGAGGTAAGAAATAGGGATGATATGGAAAAATCTGCTGAAATAATTGGAAAATCTATAAAAGGTATAGTCCTAGTTAAAGGTGGACATTTGGAAGATACGGCAGATGATGTGCTGTATATAGATGGAAGAATCCGATGGATAAAGGGACAAAGGATTAACAATCCCAATACTCATGGAACTGGATGCACATTATCATCAGCCATAGCATCAAATCTTGCAAAGGGTATGACAGCTGTAGATGCTTTTATAAAAGCTAAAGAATATTTAACTGGAGCTATAAAATCAAATCTAGATTTAGGAAAGGGCAGGGGGCCACTAAATCATCTATATAATATTTAATGATTATAGTAAGCAAAGTTAAGTATAGTAGAAAGAGAGGGTGTTGACTAGAGAACACCCTCTTAATTTTTATTTATATATAGGGTTCCATCTCCTCTAATTTCTGCATAAAAGACATCTTCTACTTTATCTATATTTTGGAGTTTAAGTTCATCTTCTAGCCATTGACGGGTTATGCCGAGTTCTTCTAAATTTTTCATAATAATCTTACCATCAACAATTATTTTAGATGGTAAATATGGTGGGTCAACAGTAGAAATATTTATGTCAGATTTATTTATATTTAACTGGGCTTGTTTTTTTAGTACACTAATTTTACCATTAGGCTCGAAAATGGCATAGTCTACTTCTTCAATAGAAAAGATATTTTGATTTCTAAGTAGCATAGATAGATCATCTAAGTTCATTTTAGTAGTTCTAAGAGCATCTTTTAATAACTTACCATTTTTAATCAATATTGTTGGTTGGCCATCAATAAGGACTCTTAAATTTGAAGATTTTAATGTAATATAAGAAACTGTTAAGGTTAAAATTGTCCACCATAATAGACCTATAATTTCATCTAAAATAGATTTAGGATTAGTACTAATAATATTAGCAGTTAAAGTTCCCATAGTTATACCTGTTATATAATTAAAATATGTCATTTGACCCATTTGTTTTTTGCCAAGTAATCTAGTTAAGATTAACAATATAAAAAAGGCTAAAGTAGTTTTGAGAATTATCATATTTATACCCCCAACCTATAGTGTGTACATTTTAAAAAATAATATGTTATTTTAATTGTAAAAAGTAAAGAAGTATAATAGAATAAAATAAGCAATTTACAGTAGTTTTTAAACGTACAAGTTTTATAGGAGGAATAAAATGAAAGATACAATATATATAATAGGTCATAAAAATCCAGATTCAGATTCAATATGTTCTGCCATTGCATATGCAGATTACAAAAATAGTAATGGAGATGTAAATGCTATTCCTGTAAGATTAGGGGATATTAATAGAGAAACTAGGTTTATCTTAGATTATTTTGGAGTAGAAGAACCTTCACTTATGGAAACTGTAAGATTAAGTGTTGAAGACTTAGACTTTGATAACGTAGCTTCTGTAAGCCCAGAGATATCTTTGAGAATGGCATTAAATTTAATGAACAAAAATAGATTAAATAGTCTTCCTGTAATAGATTCCAATGAGCAGTTGGTAGGAATAGTAACTGTATCAGATATAATGCAAAGCTACATAGACGTATGGGACAATGCTATTTTAGGAAAATCAAAAACATCTATAGACAATATATTGGATACTCTATCTGCCAGGGCAATTACAGTACCTGATAGACCTAAGCCATTCAATGGAAAGATTCTTGTTTTGGCTATGGAACCAGATACTTTAAGAAAATATATTGAGGAAAATGACATAGCAATTTGTGGAGATAGGATAGATATACAGGAGGTTGCTATTGATAGTGGTATTTCCCTTATGATACTCACTGGAAATGGAGAGCTTGATGAAAATTTAATCAATATTGCTACGGAGAAAGGAATTTCAGTTGTTTCTACACCCCATGATACTTTTACAGCCTCAAGATTAATATCCCAAAGTATCCCTGTAGAAAATGTTATGACTAAGGAAAAATTAGTAGTATTTACCCTTGATGATTTAGTGGATGAAGTAAAACCTCAGATGTCACAAACCAGATATAGAAGCTATCCTGTAATAGACCATGAAAATAAAGTGGTAGGTTTAATATCAAGATATCATTTAATCTCAAGTATGAAGAAAAAGGTTATCTTAGTAGATCACAATGAAAGAAGTCAATCAATAGATGGATTAGAAGAGGCAGAAATTCTTGAAATTATTGACCATCACAGGGTGGCAGATGTATTTACAGGAAGTCCGATATACTTTAGGAATGAACCAGTAGGAAGTACATCAACAATAATCTCTTCCATATTATTTGAAAATGGTAGACGTCCTTCTAAGAAAATAGCAGGGATTTTAGCAGCAGGAATCATTTCTGATACCTTATTGTTCGAATCTCCAACTTCTACAAATACAGACAAACTTATGCTGGAAAGATTGGCTAAAATTGCTGATTTAGATGTAGAAAAATTTGCAATGGAAATGTTTAAGGCTGGTACATCACTAGTGGGACGAACTCCTCAAGAGTTGCTTAGTCAAGATTTTAAAGCATTTACGATAAATGATCAAAAGATTGGTATAGCTCAAGTCTATACAATGGACCCAGAAAGTTTAAAAGATATGAAGGAAGATTTAATAAAATTAATGGATGAAAGGGCTGAAGAGTATGGATATTCTATGTTTATACTTATGCTAACAGATATATTTAATCAAGCTTCTGAAATGATAACAGTAGGTCCAAATAGGGAGCAGGTAGCTAGAGCATTTGGCACTAATTTAGTGAATAATTCATTCTATGCTCCTGGAGTATTATCAAGAAAGAAACAAGTAGTGCCACCTATTACAAATATGATATCAAATATGGAAGATATGGTATAATATAAAAAAGGAAGATTTAATCTTCCTTTTTTATTATTCACCTTTAACTAAATGATATAGTGTTTTTACGTGGACTCCAGTTGCACCTTTTGGTAAGTAGCCATTAGGTTTTCCAAGGTATGCAGTTCCTGCAATATCCAAATGAACCCAAGGAACTTCATTTACAAACTCCTCTAAGAATAATCCAGCAGTTATAGTACCAGCACCTCTACCGCCAGTATTTTTCAAGTCACCAAAATCTCCTTTAATCAACTTTTTAAAGTTAGGATGAGATGGTAGTTGCCATACTGGTTCTCCTGAAAATTCAGAGGCTTCTTTAACATCATTCATTAATTCATCATCATTGGTTATAGCTGCAGTAACAGTATCGCCTAAAGCTACAATACAAGCTCCAGTAAGAGTAGCTAAATCTATAATCTTATCTGCTTTTACTACAGTGGCTGCATACCATAGGGCATCTGCTAAAGTTAGCCTACCTTCTGCATCGGTATTTAACACTTCAATAGTTTTACCAGACATGGAACCTATGATATCACCAGGTTTGTATGCTCCTCCAGAGATTAAGTTTTCACAAGCTGCAACTATACCTATTACATTCTTCTTTAATTTAGATTTAGCAATTGCTTTCATGGCTCCAACAACAGTTCCAGCGCCTCCCATGTCTGAAAACATAGTATCCATACTTGTAGAAGGTTTCAATGAATATCCACCAGAATCATAAGTCAGTCCTTTACCTACAAGGGCAATCTTCTCTTCAGATTCAGGATCCCCATTATAGTTCATAACTATAAATTTAGGTTCTTTGCTAGAACCTTCAGCAACTGCTAAAAAGGCCTCCATATTCATATCTTCAATTTCTTTTCTTCCAAATATATCCACAGTAACTCCAAGGTTCTCTAAATTCTCTTTTGAAACATTTGCTAATATTTCAGGATACATATTCATAGCTCTTTCATTTACTAAGTCTCTAGCTAAGAAAATACCATCCATAAGATTCTTAGTTTCTTCAATTGAATCTAATACCTTATCTTCTTTATCTTCTAATACGTCAAAATATACTTTTTCTAAGGATGGATTTGTTTTCTTTTCAGTTAAGTATTTTTCAAAAGCATACTCTGATTGAATTAAACCTTCTGTTATTGATGATATAGTTTTTTTGTAGCAAAGGTCCTTAAATTTAGGTACTTTAACTCCTACACTTTTAACTTTTGATTTCATTAGCTCTTTTCCTGCTTTATGGAAAGCCTTTCTTAAGGAGTCAAAATCCAATTTTTCTTCTTCTCCTAATCCAAGTAGAAGAATATTCTCTCCCTTAGGTGACAAATCAAGATATACTTCTCCTAATTTACCTTCAAACAATTCCCTTTCTTTTAAAAATGAATATAATTCATTTCCTTTTTCAATGTTTTCTGAGTCTTTTTTAACAAAAACAATCTCAATATTTCCACCTTGACCTAAAATAAATTCCATAAAAACACCTCGTCTTTCTAAATATTGTATATTCAGTATATCAGAAATCTTTAAGATTTTCATGAAATTAATGGAAGATTATTCAAAGATATCAAAATTATTTTACTTTTTATTTGTTTATGGATTCATATTTATAATAATATTATTATCTTGATTTTCATTAATATTAAAGCAATACTTGCCAGTATAAAAAAACAATATTATGAGAAAATAGTATTGTATTAAATAAACTTATGGAGGGTTTTAAATGGCACTTAAGAATACAATTAATTTAAATAATATTACACAGCAAGAATTAAACTGTGTTAAAGAAATTGCATCAAATCATGTAACCATGAGTAAAAAATTGGAACAATACTCAAACCAAGTTCAAGATCCTCAGTTTAAACAATTGCTTAAACAGTCAAGTAAAGATGCTGAAACTACTGCTATGAATCTAACTAACTCACTATAGGAGGGTAAAAAATGAGAGATCAAGACATAATTAACGATATACTTGCAGGTACTAAGGCTAGCATAAGTTCATATACTACTGCTATTACTGAATGCTCAAGTCAACAATTAAGATCTACACTACAAACACTGAGAAATGAAGCAGAACAAATGCAATATCAAATATATCAAATGGCTGAACAAAAAGGATATTATACTCCAGCACCTACAGCAAGCCAGAATGATATACAACAAATAAAAAGCACTTTAACATCATCAATGGGAACTTCAAATCAAAACACAATGAAATAGCAAAAAACCCTTAAGAAATAATTTTCTTAAGGGTTTTTTTATTTAAGACATTATTGCTATTATGTAATAAAGAGTTTATACTCTTATTATAGAGACAAATATTTTTAATATTCAATTTATATATAAAAATATAGTATTTAAAGTGATGAATGGAAGTGTTATAATAAAATGATAACTACAGGTGTAGATATAGTAAAAATAAGTAGGATTAAAGATATACTAAATAAAAATAGTCAGTCTTTTTATAAAAAGATATTTAATAAAGAAGAGATTGAATACATCAAAGGTAAAAGTTATAATCCTAGGACAGTAGCTGGTTTATTTGCATCAAAGGAAGCAGTATCCAAAGCTCTGGGGACAGGTATAGGTAAGGTAAAATGGAAGGACATAAAAGTATTACATGATTCCAATGGAAAACCCTATATTAGACTTTCAGATAACGTAAACGATATATTAAATGATTTAAAGATAAATAAATTCGATATATCCATATCTCATGAAGATGAATATGCTATTGCTTTTGTTATAGCATATTATGATTTAAATATAAAATAATTTTAAAGTCTAGAAGAAAAATTCTTATTCTAAATACACTAAATATAAATATAAATATAATATGGTATATATAATATTTGTATATGTGTATAAGGAGTGGAATATATTTGAAAAGAATCCTTTTATTAATATTGACTTGTTTTGTTTTTCTAACTGGATGTATGCAAGATAATACAAGAATTATAAATAAAATAAAGAATAATTATGATAAATCTATTGGATATGAAACTGAAGCAGAAATAAGTATTAATACAGATAGTAAAGAATCTCAATATAGAGTAAAAGAAAAACATATCAAAGGTGATAAATCGAAACTAGAATTTATAAAACCTAATACAAGTAAAGGCATTACAATAGAATATGAGAAGGATAAAATCTTTCTAAATCATGCATCAATTAAGCAGTCCATATCTTTAAGAACTATAAAAAAGCTAGATAAAGGAATTTTATTAGAAGAATTTTTTGAGGATATGCAATCTATTAGGGGGATTAACAAAGAGAAAATAGGAAACAGGGAATATTATGTCATCAACTATACTTCGAAATCTAGAAATAAATATAATAAAGAAAAAATAATCTATTTAGAAAAAAGGGCTCTTAAACCTTATATGATGAAAGTAATAGACAAAAACAATAATACTAGGGCCACCATAAGATATAAAAAGTTCAAATATATTAAGTAGTAGTTATTGAAGGAGAAATGAAGATGAAGTATTTAGAGGAAACACGACCAGTTGGTTTAGAGATAAACATGGATAATTTATCCCATAATATAAGTGAAGTGAGAAGATATGTAAAAGATGATACTATTATTATGGCAGTAGTAAAAGCTAATGCCTATGGACATGGGGCTGTAAGTGTATCAAAGGTTTTTTTAGAAAATGGAGCAGATAGACTTGCAGTTTCTATATTACCAGAAGGAATAGAGTTAAGAAAAGCAGGAATCAAGGCTCCAATTTTAATATTAAATTATACTCCTCCTAGCCAATATGATAAAATATTAGAAAACAATCTTACTCAAAATATTTATAGTTACGAAGATGCAAGTCTATTATCACGAAAAGCCGTAGAACAAAAAAAGGAAGGGATAATTCATATTAAAATAGATACAGGAATGTCTAGAATAGGATTTCTACCAAATGAAGAATCTATAAAGGATATAATCAAAATTTCCCAATTACCTAATATAAAAATAGAAGGAATATTTACCCACTTTGCAAGATCAGATGAAAAAGATAAGACTTATACCAAAGGCCAATATGATAGGTTTATTTGGACACTTAGACAATTAGAGAAAAATGGATTAAATATACCTATTAAACATGTTTCTAATTCTGCAGCCATATTAGATATGCCAGAATATAATCTAGATATGGTAAGGCCAGGAATAATATTATATGGGTACTATCCTTCAGAATATGTAAACAAAAACAAAATCACAATAAAGCCAGCTATGAAAATGAAATCTAGTATATCTAATATAAAGATTGTACCAAAGGGAACAGGTATCAGTTACAACCAAGACTATACCACTAAAAAAGAATCTACTATAGCTACTTTACCTGTAGGCTATGCAGATGGTTATTCAAGAATGTTAACAGGAAAAAGCCAGGTATCTGTAATGAATAAAAGAGTACCAGTAGTTGGAAGTATATGTATGGATCAGCTGATGATAGATATTACAGATATAGAAGATGTTAAAATAGGTGATGAGGTAGTATTATTTGGATATGGAAATAATACCTATCCAACTGTAGAAGAAATAGCAAGATTATTGGGAACAGTAAGTTATGAAGTGATTTGTATGGCTAGTAGAAGGGTACCTAGAGTATATACAAAGAATTCAAAGCTTAGTCACATAGTTGATTATGTTTTAGATTAATTTAGGAATTTAGCAAAGTAATCTGTTGACATGAAACTAAATCTCAAGATATAATTAAAATATGCTCTTTTCTCGTAATATAGCTCTTATAAGGAAATGGGGGTGGGTGTTTATGATTGAATATAATCAGGCAGTGCCGATGAAATATAGAGGTCAAACTGACTTAGCCATTGAATACTTAAAATTTTACTTTAAGGAAAAGTGGCTTAAGGATATTCATGAAAATCTTAGGGATGGATATAAGGAAATGGGTCAAATAAATTTGAGTCTTTCTGAAGTGGGATTAGAACAAGATATTATTGATTTATATAGCTATGAGTCAATGCTATTAGGGCGTGAGGGCTCGTGATGGTTAAAAGGGGAGATATTTTCTATGCAGATTTAAGCCCTGTCATAGGATCAGAACAAGGAGGGGTAAGACCGGTTTTAGTAGTTCAAAATGACATAGGTAACAAATATAGTCCAACAATAATCATAGCGGCTATTACATCCCAAATCAACAAGGCAAAATTACCAACCCATGTAGAGATATTAGGTCAGGAATATGGATTACCCAAAGATTCTGTTGTATTACTGGAACAAATCAGAACAATAGATAAAAAGAGATTACGGGAAAAAGTAGGCAGGTTTGACGATGAGATGATGAGATATATAGATGATGCACTAAAGATAAGTATAGGTCTTGTATCTCTTAAATAACAAAATAATACATATTAAAAAAATAAGCATTTAGGGGAATGCTTATTTTTTATGAATTTTATTGTTAAATAAGGACAATATTAAAGGTAGAATCATGTATTTAATCTAAACCTTGAGGTGTCCAATGTGAATAAAATATATAAATCAATAGAAGACTCCTATAATGAATCTTACTTTAAACATATTTTACAAATAGTAGGTCAATGGATTTCAATATTATTTAAAAATAGCCTACTAGTACAGTTTATGATTTCAAATATAGATGTAAATAGACATATAGATAATAGTATATTTTTTGCCATAAGTAATAATTCAAAGATATCTAATTTAAAGTTAAAGAAAATAATAGAAAATAGTATTATACTTAGTTTTTTAATAAATAGAGATATACAGTTTTATGTATTTATATCTGTTTTAGTATTAAGTCCATTTATATCTACATCTATTACAGTAATCCTAGGATCTATAGCTGTTATATTAAGCTTTTTTAGTATATTAACTAAAGGAAATAGTATTAAATATCCAAAACTGTATTTATTTTTTTTAAGTTTGTTTTTATTATCTGTCATAATTGGTTCTATATTTAATTATAGATTAAACTCAAGTCCTAAAATCTTTATAATTTATATTGTATATATAATTTTGGGACTAATGATACCCTATATTGTAAATAGTAAATATAAACTTAAAGTTTCCCTAAAATCAATAGCATTTACATCTATATTTATATGTATATATGGATTATATCAGTTTATTTATGGGGCACCTATGGATAAAAATTGGATAGATACTACCTTTGGATCAAATATAATAAGAGTTTATAGTGTATTTGGAAACCCAAATGTATTTGGTGAATATTTAATTTTAATTATACCAATTATTTTTTTTCTATTTAAAACAACTAAAAGTAAAACATATAAAATCATATATTTTTTAACCATGCTATTAGCAATATCTAATGTATTCATGACATTTTCCAGAGGTAGCTTAGTTGGATTAATAATTGGAATCCTTATTGTAGTCTTATTAAAAGCACGAGAATATCTACCACTGTTAATTATAATGGGAATTATTAGTCCTTTTTTCTTATCAGACTCTATGTTGAAAAGAATTTTATCAATATTTAGTCCTAAAGATACTTCTACTAATTATAGAAGAACAATTTATAGGATTTCAATAGATATACTTAAAGATAACTATTTAACAGGAATTGGATTAGGACAATTTCAAGAAGTATATAAATTCTATTCACTAGGAATAGCTAAATCCTTCCATGGACATAATACTTATTTAATGATATTTATCGAATTGGGAATTTTAGGCTTTTTTTCTTTTTTATTTATGTTTATATCTTGGTCTAGACTTATCTTTTCAACTCTTAAATCTAAGGATAGGGAAATAGGATTAATTGCCATATGCATATTTGCAGGAATCATATCTTGTTCTATCCAAGGTATAGTAGATCATATCTGGCATAATTATGATATATTTCTTATGTATTTTATATTTTTAGGACTAGGATGTGCCACTACTTGTTTAATTGGAGAAGAATCAGGTGATATCTATGAATAAAATAAAAATAATGCATATAATATCAGATTCAAACTTTGGTGGTGCAGGCAAATATTTATTAGAAATATGCAAATATATAGATAAAAATAAATTTCAATTATTTGTTGTATTACCTAAGGAAAGTATAATCATAAGACATATTGAAAAAATTCAGGAGATAGAGATTATAGGAACCCATGGAATAGAAGAAAAGTCTTTTCATCCAAAAGGAGTTAGAAATCTTTTACAAATAATGAAGAGGATAAGACCAGATATAGTCCATACCCATGGATGTCTTTCAGCTAGAGTAGCTGCCAATATCATAGGAATAAAATCAACTATATATACAAGACATAGCTTAACAGACAAAAGCAATGGGTTAAAGCAATTAATCAAGGTTTTTGTTAACAAGATATTAAATGATAAAGTAATAGCAGTATCTAAGGCTGTATATAATAATTTAATAGAAGAAGGTGTAAAAACAAAAAATATGTACTTAGTTTACAATGGTATAGAGTTGCCAGAAAAGAGCTATGATATACAATCCTTAAAATCTAAATATGGCTTATCAAATAAAGATATAATTATTACATTAGTAGGGAGACTAGAGCCAGTAAAGGGTCAAGATCATATTTTAAATATTGGAGAAAAACTTAAAGCTCAAAAGGATAACTTTCAAATCTTATTGGTAGGAGAAGGTTCAAGTAGATCAATATTAGAGACTAATATAGGGGAAAAAAATTTGCCAGTTAGGCTTTTAGGACATATAGAAGATGTAGACCAAATATATTATTTGTCAGATATAATAGTAAACACATCTAATTCAGAGGCTTTATCTTTTGCAGCTTTAGAGGGATTTTCACATAAAAAACCAGTAGTGGCCTTTAATAATCCAGGCATAAATGAGGTAATAAATAATAACATAGATGGATATCTTGTTAAGTTTAAGGATTATGATGAATTTGTTTATAAATTAATCAGATTAATGGAAGATGTAAATTTAAGAAAAAAATTTGGAGAAGCAGGATATGATAAAGTAAGTAAAAAATTTACTGCAAAAAATATGGTAAAAAAGATAGAAAATATTTACGGTGATATAATATGAAAAATATAAAAAAGATTGGGATAATAGATGTATTTATTATTATATTTGTGACTATAGTATCTTTCTTGTTGATAAAAGATCAAATTTTCAAGAAAGATGAATTAAATAACATGGTTCCAATTGTTTACAGATTTGAAATAGAAGGTGCCCAAAGGCAGCTTATAGAACAACTAGAATTAGATAAGGAAATCTTTATAGCAGAACAAAATACTTCCATAGGAAAAGTTAAAGATTTTCAAATAATAGCCTATGAAAAGGAGCATGAAGACTTAGATACTGGAGAATTAAAAATAATAAGGTATTCTGATAAGTACACAGCGTTACTAGATATAAAGGCCAACAGTTCAATTAAAGATGATACCATATTGGTTGGGCAACAAGAAATAAAGGTAGGATCAAAGCTTAGAATAAAAGGAAAAGCCATGACATGTACTGGTTATATAACACATATTGAGAAAGAGGATTAGTATGATAAAAAAACTAAATTGGATAGATTATATAATTATATCAGTGATCTTGTTTATAATATTTATACTAGGAACAAAGATTTATAATATAAACAATTCTAAGTCTTTCATAAAAGGTGATTTTACCAAAAAAGATGTGGTGCTAAAGATGGAGAATGTGAGAAAATACTATATAGATGCATTAAATATAGGAGACAATGTATATTTAGATGAAACGGACAACTATTTTGGAAAGATTAAAGACATAGAGGCTAATAATGCTGAGATTACATTAGTAAAAAACAATGGAGATATAGTAAGTGTAAAATCTCCTATAAAGTATGATATTATATTGACCATAGAATGTAATATGGTAGAGCAGGATAATAGTTATTTAGCTGAAGGACTTACAGAAGTAAATATTAATTCATTTAATACTTATAAGACTATAGGAGCAGTATTTGATGGATTAACCTATAGAATAGGGGAGTAACTATGGCTAGAAATAAAAAGATAGTATTACAGGCTTTAATGGGATTGGATATAGGAGGAGCTGAAACTCATGTGGTTGAACTGTGCATTGAGCTTAAAAAAAGAGGATATAGAGTTATAGTAGTATCAAATGGAGGCGTATATGAATCATTATTAAAGGAAAATAATATAGAAATACAAAATACACCACTCCATACAAAAAATCCAATATCTGCTCTCAAATCAATGAAGCTTCTATGGAATATTATAAAATCTGAAGATATAAAATTGGTTCATGCCCATGGACGTATACCTGCATTTTTATTATCCATCTTGCAAAGATACATAGGGTTTACTATGATAACTACAGCCCATGGAACCTTTAAGGTAAATCCAATTCTCAAATTAATGACTAATTGGGGAGATGAAGTATTTGCCGTCAGTCCTGATATTAGAGAATATTTAATAGATAATTACCATATATCTGAAGATATGATACATTTAACTGTTAATGGGATTAATTTAAATAGATTTAAACCTATGGGTAATAATATAGATAATAAATATATAGTCCATATTAGTCGATTAGAGGATACTACCAGCTTAGTAGCTGAATATTTAATACAATATGCTAAGGATAATCCATCGTGGAATATCCTAATAGTAGGAGATGGTAAAGAACTATCTAGACTTAAGGAAAAAGCTAAAGGATTAGATAATCTTATATTCACTGGAAAATCCATAGATATAACTAAAGAATTAAACAAGGCAAAGATATTTGTAGGTATCAGTAGAGCAGCCCTAGAAGCTATGGCCTATAATTTACCAATTATCCTAGGAGGAAATTATGGATATATGGGAATCCTTCATAAAGATAAATTGAATTTGGCTGAATTTAACAACTTTACTGCTAGGGATACAGATGTTATTCAATACAAAAACTTGAAGAGAGATTTGGATATATTACTTAAAGAAAAAAATTTAAATACTACCTGGGAAAGGGAATATATAAAAGAAAACTATTCTATAAAAAGAATGGTAGATAATTACGAAAAAATATACAGACTATATTTAGATTAATACTATATTTAGATTAATAATCTTAAGGTATAGAATAATAGGTGAGAAGATGGAAACCATAAGCATATTTGGAGTAAAAGTATACAATATTACACTTTATGAAACCACTAGACTATTAGAAGAATTCTTGAAACAAGATCAGTTAAGGACAATCTATACTCCAAATACAGAAATAGTTATGGCAGCAAAGGAAGATGAAAGTCTTAAGGCTATAATTAATGAAGGAGATCTGATTATCCCAGATGGTATAGGATTAGTTTATGGATCTAAAATAAGAAAGAAACCCTTAAGAGAAAGAGTTACAGGGTTTGATACATCATTAAGATTACTAGAGATTGCAAATAAAAACAGATATAGCTTATACCTACTGGGAGGAAAAGATGGTGTTGCAAAGGCTGCTGCTAAAAACATAAAAAAAGAATATCCAAATATAAATATAGTAGGATTTCATCATGGTTTTTTTAAGGGAAGTCATTTAGGACTTAAGGGTGAAAAAGAAGAAAAAGAAATAATTAATGAAATAAATTGTTTGAGACCAGATATTGTATTTGTAGGTCTTGGATTTCCAAGGCAAGAATTATGGATACATAATAATAAGAATAATTTAAAAGTAAAAGTTATAATAGGTAATGGAGGAGTTATGGATATTCTATCTGGTAATATGGAAAGGGCACCAGAAGTCTATCAAAGGCTAGGACTTGAATGGTTATATCGTCTTATAAAAGAACCATCAAGAATAATAAGACAAGTAGCCATACCTAAGTTCTTATTTCACATACTATTTAATAAAAATTCCATAAAATAGTAGGACTAATAATCAAAAGGACAAGCTGTTGAGTATAGAATAAATTTATATATAAGATTTTCACATAATCCCTTGGCCACAAGAATATCAATATTATAAATAAGATAATTGGGGGGATTATGGTGAAAAGATACTTAATTTTTGGATTAGCACTAATAATCATTATAGGTAGTTTAATAGCGCCTAAGATAATAAAGGGCAACAAAGGTTTAGTGAAATTTAAAGTAGTAGAAGATGATGAAATACCAGAACAAATAGTTGAGATGTTACCTAAATACATTATGGAAGAGAGAGCATTGACTTGTAAGTATAGAGACGATATTTATATAGTAGTAACTAGGGGAGAAAAGAAATCTCTTGGTTACTCTGTAGACATAGATAAAATCCTAAAGGAATCCTATGGAAAGGATAAATTTGATATAGTGGTATATGCTAAATTTACTGATCCTAATCCAGATGAAATACAACCACAGGAGTATGATTATCCATATATTATTGTAAAGACAAAGCTAAAGTCAATGCCAGAACAGATTCATTTAGATGTAGAATATGTAGATTGATAAAACTGTTGAACAGGAGGTACAAATGATAAGTAAAAGATTAAGATTTTTAGTTGTAGAAAATAAGGTGGGCATGGCTAAAAAAATAGTAGATATTTTAGCTCAAAGAAATATGAATATAATAAAGATGGAAATCAATCCACCATATATATCTGTTCAATTACAAGGAAATAATAAAAGTTGGGATGGATTTGAATCCTGGATTAAAGAGGAAATCAATGAAATCCTATCAATCGTAGAATTGGACATGCTAGACTTTGAAAGGCAAGCTAAGGAGTTACAAACAATAATAGATAGTATGACCGATGGAGTAATAGCAGTAGGATCTAAAGGAGAAATATTATATTATAATAGTAAGGCCATAGAGCTTTTTAGTATAAAAAAAGAAGATATACATAAACACATAAATTGTATAATTCCATCAAATATTTATGATCCTGAAGTAAATATACATGATGAAACAGGTATAGAATTCTCTCAAAGTATAAGGAATAAAGAGGTAAATGTAATACTTGATATAAGATTAGTAAAAGGAGAACGAGAAAAGAAAATAGGTGCCTTACTAATCTCAAGAGAAATGGATGAAGTTAGGAAACTAGTACATTCCATATCTAGACCATCAATGAATAATTTTGACGATATAATTGGTATTTCCAAAGCCATACAAGATACAAAGATCTTAGCAGAAGCAGTGTCTAAAACAGAATCAAATATCTTAATATTAGGAGAAAGTGGAACGGGAAAAGAGTTATTTGCAAGAGCTATTCATCTTAGTAGTAATAGAAATAAAGGGCCTTTTGTAGCAGTAAATTGTTCTGCTGTGCCAGAAAATTTGATTGAAAGTGAGTTTTTTGGATATGAAAAAGGAGCATTTACTGGAGCCAATAATTCTGGTAAGCAGGGATTATTTGAATTAGCTAAGGGTGGAAGTATTTTTTTAGATGAAATAGGAGAATTACCCATACATCTTCAAGCTAAGATATTGAGAGTAATTCAAGAAAAGAAGATTAGAAGAATAGGAGGACAAAAAGAAATTTCTGTAGATGCTAGGATAATATCAGCTACCCATAGGGATCTAAGGCATATGGTTAGAGAAGGAACATTTAGGGAAGATCTCTATTATAGATTAAATGTTATTCCAGTACAAATTGCGCCCCTAAGAGAAAGAAAAGAGGATATTGAAATCTTATCTAAAAAATTTATAAGAGATTTAGGAAAAAGCATGAATAAAAATAATATAAAAATCACAGATGAAGCATTGAAATATTTATCTAATTATTCTTGGCCTGGAAATGTAAGGGAATTGCAAAACGTAATTGAGAGAGCAGTAATATTTGCAGAGGATAAAATAGACGTTGAGCATTTAATGATCCAAACTAAGTCACAAGAACTCTATGGAAATAACAAAGTTTTTAGGGATCAAGAAGATATACAATTTCCTATCGAATTACCAAGGATAATAGAAACTCTAGAATATCAATATATTACAGAGGCTATGAAAGAGTTTAATTCCTCTAGAGAAATGGCCAAAGCATTAGGTATTTCTCATACAACAGTTATAAATAAATTAAAAAATTATGGTTTGCGGCTGTAAATAAATTTTACAACTGTAAGTTTTATTTACAATTGCTGTAAAAAATATTTACAAAAGAAAGGTATTAAGTATTAATAAAATCGATAAATCTGTATTTTTCAACAATTTAAGCTATTGGCATGGATATTGCATTAAATATATTTAGTCCCGTAGTTGAGATAGGCTTATTTTAGATATAATTAATCTATAAATAAGCACCATATAAACTTACTTTAGATAACTTTTTCCACACTATATGTATAGAATGGAGATTGTAATATTGTCATCATAATATAGATTTTAAAATTATGTTTTAAATCTATATTATATATAAATATTATTATAAATAAAGGGAGGAATATATAATGGATATAAGCAAGTACCCAGCAGAACCATTTAGAATTAAAAGTGTTGAAACGGTTAAGATGATCAGCAAAGAAGAAAGAGAAAAGGTTATTAAAGAGGCAGGATACAATACATTCCTAATAGATTCTGAAGATGTTTATATTGACTTATTAACTGATAGTGGAACCAATGCAATGAGTGATAAGCAATGGGCTGGCATGATGCAAGGAGATGAGGCCTATGCAGGAAGTAAAAACTTTAAACACTTAGAAGAAACAGTAAGAGAAGTATTTGGATTTCCATATTTAGTTCCAACTCATCAAGGACGTGGAGCTGAAAACCTATTATCAAAGATAGCTATTAAGCCTGGTCAGTATGTACCAGGAAATATGTACTTTACAACTACAAGATATCACCAAGAAGCCAATGGAGGTATATTTGTAGATATAATTAGAGATGAGGCCCACGATGCAGGTTTAGATATACCATTTAAGGGAGATATAGATCTTAATAAACTAGAAAAATTAATAGAAGAAAAAGGTGCAGAAAATATAGCTTATGTATGCTTAGCAGTAACAGTTAACTTAGCAGGAGGCCAACCAGTTTCTATGGCTAACATGAAAGCAGTAAGAGAGCTAACTAAAAAACATGGCATAAAAGTATTCTATGATGCAACAAGATGTGTTGAAAATGCATACTTTATCAAAGAGCAAGAAGAAGGCTATAAAGATAAATCTATTCAAGAAATAGTAAAAGAAATGTTTAGCTATTCTGATGGAGCTACAATGAGTGGTAAGAAAGATGGTATAGTAAATATTGGTGGATTCTTAGCATTAAGAGATGAAGATTTATTTTTAGAGGCAAAAGAATTAGTAGTAGTATTTGAAGGAATGCCATCCTATGGTGGAATGACTGGTCGTGATATGGAAGCTTTAGCAATAGGACTAAAGGAATCCATGCAATTTGAATATATCCAACATAGAATTTTACAAGTAAGATATTTAGGAGAAAAACTTAAAGAAGCAGGAGTTCCTATAATTGAACCTGTTGGAGGTCACGCAGTATTCTTAGATGCTAGAAGATTCTGTCCACATCTAGATCAAGAGGAGTTCCCAGCACAAGCCTTAGCAGCAAATCTATATGTAGAATCTGGGGTTAGATCTATGGAGAGAGGTATAGTATCAGCAGGTAGAGATATAAATACTGGAGAAAATCACAAACCAAAACTAGAGACAGTAAGACTTACTATTCCAAGAAGAGTTTATACTTATAGACATATGGACTTAGTAGCAGATGCTGTTATAAATCTATATAAGCATAAAGAAGATATTAAGGGATTAAGATTTGTTTATGAGCCAAAACAATTAAGATTCTTTACAGCAAGATTTGAAGAAATATAAAAATAAAAACAATTTAAGTAAGATAAATAATACAGATATAGTTAAAAAATAGCATAACAAAAAAGGTGTCTTATTGACAAGAGTCAATTAACATAAGACACCTTTTTTATATTAAAGTTTACCATTTAAATTATTTTATTCACTTGCAAAATTGTCAAAGTATCCTTGTACAAGGACTACAGGAGTACCTTTATCACCACTACCGCTAGTTAAATCACATAAACTACCTAATAAATCAGTAATTTGTCTAGGAGTAGTCCCTAAAGATTCAGCTTGACCTAAAAGATCTATATCTTTACTATAAATTTTTTGTTTCACAGCACTTAATATTTCACTTTTATCAAGCTCATCTAGTTCAGTGTCTACAATGTACTTTAATTTTAGTTCATTTGGCGTTCCCTTTAAGCCTTCTGTAAATCCAGGTGATACTACTGGGTCAGCTAGTTCCCAAATTTTGCCTACAGGATCTTTAAAGGCACCATCTCCATATACCATAACTTCAATGTTTTTGCCAGTCTTTTCCTTAAGTATTTTTTGAATTTCCTCTACATAGTATTGGCTATTTCTAGGGAATAGCTTTACTTCATTATCTGATGCTAAATTTGATCCTAATAGACCATATTCTGGATTATATCCACTGCCATCTATGGAATGTGACAATATATCATCTATACCTAGTACAATATTTGCTCCAGCTTCTTTTAATATCCTCTTCGTTCTTTTTCTCTCATGGACATTTGCTACTAAAACATCCTTAGTATAATTAAGTATAGTTCTAGGATCATTGGAAAAATAAATATCAATATTTCCATTTGCCATCTTTTTATATAAGTCTACATAATCTATACCTGTAAAAGGATGTTTAACCTTTTCTCCAAATAATCTTCTATAATCTTCTTCAGTTAATACATCTGAATAGGGATTGATTTTTAACTCATCCATTTTATCTATGTCCATTAGATGATTCCCAACTTCATCAGAAGGATAACTTAGTAGTAAGTGAATTTTTTTATTACTATTGGCAATACCTTTTAGAAGAATAGAAAATCTATTTCTACTCAATATAGGGAAAACAATACCTATTTCATTATCAAATTTTGTTTCAATATCTTTAGCAATATGATCTACAGTAGCATAATTACCCTGTGCTCTAGCTACTAATGATTCAGTTATTCCAATTACATCTTTATCCTGTAGCTGAAAATTTTCAATACTAGCAGCTTCTAAAACGGAATCTACTACAATATTGATTAAGTCGTCTCCTTCCTTGACTATAGGGGTTCTAATACCTCTTACTGTAGTACCGATAGCTCTACTCATTATTTTTGCCTCCCATGTAACAATATTAAAATACCTTCTATATTATACCATAAGGATTGTAGTTGCGAGATAATAAGTTTTATTATTTACAATTTATTATCTCTTTTTCAGTATAAATATAATCCACTGGTATATCAAAATCTTCTCTAGGAACCCTTTCTACTATTTGCAAATCAAAGGCAATGCTTATTTTAGGCTTATCCATTAAGTCGGATAAAAATCTATCATAATAACCACCACCATATCCTATACGATAACCTTCAGTATCAAATACAACTCCAGGTACAATAATAAGGTCAATTTCTTCAGGAGAAGTATATCGTGTAAACTCTTTTTTAGGTGTTAGTATATTATAATGTCCAATTTCCAATTCATTAAAATCTTTTAAATGTGATAGCTTAAGCTCTCTAGTTTCTGGGATAGTAATAGGTACCAGGATCTTTTTACTTTCATCAATACTTTTTTTAATAAATTCATGGGTGTTTACTTCATCACCGAAACTAATAAAGCACATAATAGTATCTGCAGACTTATAAAAAGAAGAGTTAAATATCTTTTCAATTATCTTCTTACTGTTGATATAATGCTCATTCTTACTTAGTTTTCCTCTTTTGTCTAAAATTTCCCTTCTCAGTAATTTTTTTTCCAAATAAATCACCTCAAATAGTTTATTTATCCTTTAATATATGGTAACATATATTATGATATATTATTAAAGAAACGATTAAAAATTTTAAAATATAATAGACATAACAAACATATCACAAACTAAAATAATGAGGTGTGGAATTTGATAAAGCTTATTAATGTAAGCAAAGAATATAAAAATGGCGTTAAGGCGCTATCCAATATAGATTTAAATATTAAAAAAGGAGAGTTTGTCTATTTAGTAGGATCTAGTGGTGCTGGAAAATCTACTTTGGTGAAACTATTATTAAAGGAAGAAGAACCTACTGAAGGACAAATTTACTTGAATCAAATGGATATAACAAAGGTAAGAAATAGAAAAGTACCTTATATCAGAAGAAATATAGGAGTAGTATTTCAAGACTTTAGACTATTACCCAATAAGACAGTATATGAAAATATAGCTTTTGCTATGGAAATAGTAGGGGTACCTTCAAAAGAAATAAGAAGAAAGGTTCCATCAATATTGAGTTTGGTGGACTTAAGTAGAAAATCATCTAGTTTTCCTGATCAATTATCAGGAGGAGAACAACAAAGAGTAGCAATAGCTAGGGCCATAGCCAATAATCCACCTATATTACTAGCAGATGAGCCTACTGGAAATTTAGACCCTGATACAGCTTGGGAAATTATGAAACTTCTAAGTGATATCAATGGTGGTGGAACTACAATTCTCATGGCTACCCATGCCAGAGAAATAGTAAATACCATGAGAAAAAGGGTCATAGCAATACAGGAAGGTGTAATTGTAAGGGATGAGGAGAAAGGTGGTTATGGAGATGAAATTCCAGATGTTCAAAAATATTACTAAACAAGGATTTCAAGGTATGTGGAGAAACAGAGGAATGGGACTAGCTTCAGTAACATCTATCTCAGCAGTACTTATGATATTAGGTCTAATATTGATTTTAATATTAAGTATCAACTCCTTAGTAGTTGATACACAATCTAAATTTGATGAAATAGAAGTATTTTTACTTAATGATGCAACTGAAGAAGATATAACAGCTTTGGAAGAAGCAATCAATAGCGAAAATGGAGTTAAAAAAGTAGAATTTAAATCAAGGGATGAAGCTTTAAAAATAATGCAAGAAGAGTGGGGAGAAGAGGCATATTTACTTGAAGGCCTTGAGGAGGATGTCTTACCAAATTCTTATGTTATAAAACTAAAAGATATAGAATATGCAGATGATATTGTAAAAGCCATAAGTGGAATGAATGGAGTAGAAAAGATAAATTATCATAAAGAAATAATAGACAAGCTTATGACATTTGCTAACTATGTAAGACTAGGCGGTATTGCCATAATAGCTGCATTGATTTTAGTATCTATATTTATCATTTCAAATACAATAAAGTTAACAGTGGCATCCAGAAAGCGAGAAATTGGAATTATGAAGTATGTAGGTGCTACAAATGGATATATTAAAGGTCCATTTATAATGGAAGGTATATTATTTGGATTGATAGGAGCGTTACTTTCAATAGGATTAGTTTATTATGGATATGACTATTTCTTTGAATCAGTAAGTGAAAAAGTATATGCTTGGATTTCAGTAATACTTGTTCCACCGGAATTAATAATCAATGATATAGTAATTATCTTCACAGCAATAGGAGCAGGTATAGGGGCTTTAGGAAGCTTAGTTTCAATGAAAAAATATCTTAATGTTTAGGAGGTAGTGGAGTGCAAAAGAAGAGAAAGATTATATTTTTAATCGTAGCACTTATTTTGTCTTTGAGTATAGTACAAGCTAGTGCAGATAAAATTGAAAACCTTAAGAATCAACAAAACAATATTAAAGAGCAAATTAAAGATACAAAGGATCAGATTAAAAACATTCAAAATCAAGCTAATGATGTATCTAAACAAATCATAGATTTAGATAAAAAAATGAATAATGCAAGTATTGAATTAGACAAGGTAGAATCAGAGCTTTCTGCATTAGGTAAAAACATTGAAAAAAGCAAAATAGAATTAGAAAAGGCAGAAAAAAGGCTAAAAGAAAGAAAGGAAACCTTCAATTCCAGATTAAGAGTAATGTATATGAATGGTAATGTAGGCTATTTAGAACTGTTATTAACCTCAACAGACATTAAAGATTTTCTATCTAGAAAAGAGGTAGTTCAATCCATAGCAGAGCATGATAAAGAATTAATTAAATATATGAAAGAGCAAAGAGATATAATTAATGAGAAAAAGGTCCAACTAGAAGCTCAAAGAGCGTCAGTGGAAGCAGCAAAAACAAAACTAGAATCAAGAAGAAGAGAGTTAGATACGGCTACTAGACAGAAACAAAATTTAATGAGTCGACTGCAATCTGATATAAAATCATATGAAAAAGAATATGATAAGTTAAATAGTTTAGCTAAGAGCATTGAATCAAAAATCATTGGATTACAAAGAAATCCAAATCCATATTCAGGTGGTAAGATGTCATGGCCAGTACCAGGATATTCTAGAATAAGCTCCTACTTTGGATATAGAATACATCCTATTTTCAATACGAAAAAGCTACATACAGGAATAGATATTCCTGCACCTACAGGGACGCCAATATCAGCTGCTTCAGAAGGTGTTGTAATATATACTGGATGGCTAGGTGGGTATGGAAATACAGTAATGGTGGATCATGGTGGAGGTATAGTAACCTTATATGCTCATAATTCTAGTGTTACTGTTTCCAATGGACAAACCGTACAAAGAGGACAAACTGTAGCTAGGGCAGGAAGTACAGGAAATTCAACAGGACCACATTGTCACTTTGAAGTTAGAAGAAATGGCGGATATGTAGATCCGTTGCCATGGGTAAAGGGGAATTAAAATTCCCCTTTTTTATTTTATCAGTTGGAGTTATAACTCCCAGGGAGCTAAGCCTTAGTTTGTAGAATAAACTTTCCTTTACTGTAAATAATAGAATGGTATAATGTTAATGACAGTATAATAAAATATTATAATAGGCTAAATAAAATGGGGTGGAGTAAATGAATAATAAAAGAAGGGTACCTATAGTCGTACCTATATTAGTAATATTACTAATAGTAACTAATATAATAACTTTTGGATTGACTAATATGATGACATTAAAATCAGGTGAAAAGGTAGTAGTTCCAAGGGCAGAGTATGAAGAACTAGCTGCTACTTATCAAAATTTTTCAAAGGTATTATATATAGAATCTTTAATAAAAGAAAGTTATCTTAGAGAGGTAGATGAAGATAAATTTTTAGATGGGCAGCTTAAGGGAGTAGTTCAATCTTTAGGAGACCCTTACTCACAATATCTTACAGCTGATGAGTATAAAAGCTTTACAGAGGAAACATCAGGTATTTATGGAGGAATTGGAGTAGTTGTTACTCCAGGGGAAGATAACTTTATCACAGTAGTATCTCCTATAGAAGATACTCCTGGAGAAAGGGCTGGACTAAAATCTGGAGACAGAATAATAAAAGTAGATGGTGAAGAATTTACAGCTGATACTATGGACGAAGCAGTAAAGGTAATGAAGGGAAAGCCTAATACAAAAGTAACATTAACAATAATGAGAAAAAATAAAGATGGCTTAAACGAAATGATAGACGTAGATATTATAAGGGAGAAAATTAGATTAGTAACTGTAAAATCTAATATTATAGATGATAATATTGGATATATAAAAATTACTTCCTTTGATGAGCTAACAGCAAAAGACTTTAAAAAAGAATTAAACAAACTAGAAAAAACAGCGGTGGAAGGACTTATAATCGATTTACGAAACAATCCTGGTGGGCTATTAGATGTATGTGCAGACATAGCTGACCAATTATTAGGAGAAGGAGATATAGTATATACTCAAACAAAGGATGGAACAAAGGAATATTTAAGATCAGATAAGGGACACACAGATTTGCCTTTAACACTATTAGTTAATAATGGAAGTGCCAGTGCATCAGAAATTTTGGCTGGAGCTGTTAAAGATCACAATAGAGGCGTATTAATAGGCACTACAACTTTTGGAAAAGGAGTAGTTCAGAGAATTAAGCCTTTGAAAGATGGATCTGGACTTAAATTAACCATATCCGAATATTTTACACCAAATGGTATAAATATTCATGGAAAAGGAATAGAACCAGATATTGTAGTAGAGCTACCTGATGATGTAGATGTTATAGGAGTAGAAAATATAAGTGGAGATATCCAACTACAAAAAGCTTTAGAAGTGATTAAATCAAAAATTAAATAAAAATTAAGAATAAAAAAGGGGAATCTTATATGTACGGGCTATATCAAATTGTATATTTTACAATTATAGATATACTTAAAACACTATATTCTCCCTTTTTTTTATTGATCACAATAATTTTATACTTTCAATACAATAGAACTGTCCAATTCCCTATAAAGGCAACTATAACTTCAATTGTATATGGAGTTTTAGGTGGAATCATAGCCACAGTATCTTTTATCTATTTAGAGGTACAAGTAATACCTAAAGATTTCATATATATTTTCATAGTTGCCATACTTTTGTCTTTAATAGATTTAAGATTTATATGTTTTGCTTATGGTGGAAGTATAGTGGTCTTTTCCAATCTAATATTTGGTTACCCCCAAATAGATTCCTATGAGATAATGGTAGTAGTGGCTGTATTACATATGATAGAAAGCCTTTTAATCTTATTAAATGGTGGAAGTCAAAAAATGATTAGTTATTTTTATATAAAAGAAGATATGGTAGGTGGATTTGTATTTAATAGGTTTTGGCCTATACCATTTGTTATATTTATTGGAGATACTATGATAAGGCCAATTACTCTAATAGCTATCCTAAGTTACGGAGATTTTACCATATCTAATTATCCAAAGAGAAAAACTATAGAAACATCAATAATTCTTTTATTATATAGTAGTTTTTTATTAATAATAACTTTCATTAATAAGAACAAATTTATACCACCATTATTTGCGTTGTTGGGCCATGAAGCCATTATGTTATTAAATAAATACAGGGAAATAAACAAATATCCCCTATATTCAGATCCCTTAAGAGGAGTTAGAGTTTTAGATATATATTCAGGAACTATAGCAAGTAAATTAGGTATTAAAAGGGGAGATATTATTTTAAGTATCAATGGAGTTACAGTTAATAGTGAAAAGGATATAAAAGATATTATATATACAAATCCCCAAAAGCTTACTATTAAATATTTTAATATTACAAAGGGAATAGTGAAAAAAACATATAAGGGACAAAAAAAGACCTTAGGAATTGTTACATTTCCTAAGGTTCTAGATTAGCTATTTTATTCATATCAATAGAATAAATCATTTGTATGTTTTCTTCATTAAATGGAAGTATAAGATCTATATATATATTATCTTTATCCATAAAAATAGATATATTATCTGATAAAACATCAGTTATTGCAGTAAATTTATCTTCCACAGTATTATAAATATTTAAGGAAAGATTGTTATTCTTTTGATTTTTTTGTACTACTGCAATATTATCCTCCCATATTGGGAAGCAGTTTACTACATTTGCATCAATTGGATTATTCCTTATGGATTTATTTATATCATAGATATATAACATATTTATATTTTCTTTATTCTGATGTTTTAGATATGCAATTTGATGATCATTAACAAATATAGCCTTAGACCCAAAATCATAGAATAAAGATTCTTTCCAATTTGTGGTCAGATGTATCTTAGTATTATTTTCATCTCCCTCAGTAATAAGGAAGTTATTTCCCAAAATCTGTAAATCAGTAATATTCTTACCTAAACTCTCAATCTTTAAAGTTTTATCTTTCTTAATATCATGTTTATAAACATTAGACTCTTTTTCATTGGTTTCAACTATATATAGATTATTTCTACCATTCCATCGAACAATCTGAGGATTTATTGGATCCTCAAAAACTACTTTAAAAGCCTTTTTATCAAGATCTTGGATTATATAAATCTCATTGTTCCCATCTTTGGATTCTAATATTGCGATTTGTTTACTATTAGGATTAAATTTTGCGCTTACTATTTTAGCATTAGAGGAATAAAGTAAAGCCTTTTCTTTACTTTCAATATTATAATACCAAAGGGATTCTCTAGAATTATGATTTTGATCAAGATTGTCAACTTTTCGATATAAAATATACTTGCCAAGTACATGATCTAATATATTGCCTTTATCAATAAAGTTTGATATAAAATCTTTATTGGATTCGATAATATCTCCATTATTTGCATCTATTCTCACGGATAAATTCATTATAGGAGTTTGTATATTTGATTTATCGAATATACTATAATAAGTAAGATCCCAAAGGATTTTATCATTTTCACTTAATATATTAATATTAGGAAATGTAGTAGTGGAGATATTAAATTCTGAATTTATTTTATTAATAGCTTCATTGATATCAAATTTTACTTGAATAGGGCTGTAGTTTTCATTAACTACATTAAATCTATAGTCTTCAATTTTATCCGATTTTGAACCCTTTAGACTTATAACTACCTGAGGAACTACTAAGCTACTATTCTTTGGATCACTTTGATTTTCAACGTAAATATTTACTTCGTGGCCAACTTGCTTAACATTGTTGATTTCAACACCAGATGATTCAATAAGTCCTAAGGAAATAAATAGTTTATATTCTAATCCTTTTTTTACTAACTCAATACTGGGTTCAATATTTTGAAAGCTCTTAGAAAGATTAACTTTATCTATTTTATATTTGATATCTTCACCTATATCAGAATCTGAAGATTTATTAATAATAATAGGATCTATTTTTTTATTTGCGCAACCATTAGCTATTACTATGGTAGTTAATAATATAAATGACATAATAATACGTTTCATAACCTCACTCTCCTATAAGCTATATTTTACAATATATAGTAATTTTCTACAAGTAGATTTAAGTATATAATAGACTTTGACCACTAGAAAGATATAGTGTATAATAGTATCAATGAACAAATGTTCAAAAGAGGTGAATTAATTGGATAAATTTAAAATAGAATCAAATTTTAAGCCAACAGGTGATCAGCCTAAGGCAATTGAAAATCTAGTAAAAGGTATAAATGGAAACTTGAGAGATCAAATTCTATTAGGAGTTACAGGTTCTGGAAAGACTTTTACCATGGCGAATGTGATAGAAAGAGTTCAAAAGCCAACTTTAGTTATTGCTCATAATAAGACCCTAGCCTATCAATTGGCCAGTGAATTTAAGGAGTTTTTCCCAAATAATGCAGTAGAATATTTTGTTAGCTATTATGACTATTATCAACCGGAGGCCTATGTACCACATTCAGATACTTATATAGAAAAGGATTCTTCTATAAATGATGAGATTGATAAACTACGTCACTCAGCAACTGCTGCACTTTTTGAGAGAAAAGATGTAATCATAGTTGCATCTGTTTCTTGTATATATGGATTAGGAGACCCTATTGACTATGAAAATCTAGTAGTATCCCTTAGACCGGGAATGATTAAGGATAGGGACGAAGTGATGAAAAAATTAATAGATATACAATACATGAGAAATGATATTAATTTTGTTAGGGGCACATTTAGAGTTAGAGGAGATATACTGGAAATATTTCCTGCTGCTTCTAGTGAAAACACCATTAGAGTAGAATTTTTTGGAGATGAGATAGATAGAATTGTTGAAGTAAATCATTTGACAGGAGAAGTTATAGGCATGAGAAATCATGTATCCATATTTCCTGCATCTCACTATGCAACAACAGAGGATAAAGTAAAGAAAGCTCTAGTAACCATAGAAGAGGAACTAAATCAAAGGTTAAAAGAACTTAGAGATAAAGATAAATTAGTAGAGGCTCAAAGACTAGAACAAAGAACGAGATACGATATGGAAATGTTAGAAGAGATGGGATTCTGTTCTGGTATAGAAAACTATTCAAGACATTTAAGTAATAGACCACCAGGAAGTAGACCCTTTACTTTAATAGATTATTTTCCAAAGGACTTTCTTATTATAGTAGATGAATCCCATGTGACTGTTCCTCAAATAGGAGCTATGTATCAGGGTGATAGATCAAGAAAAACAAATTTAGTAGAGTATGGCTTCAGATTACCATCAGCTTTAGATAATAGACCTCTTAAATTTAGTGAATTCGAATCTATGATAAATCAAATAATATATGTGTCCGCAACTCCAGGTTCATATGAGTATGAGCATAGTCAAAACACTGTAGAACAGATAATAAGGCCTACAGGACTATTAGATCCAGTTATAGAAGTAAGACCTACAAAACATCAAATAGATGATTTAGTATCAGAGATTAAAAAAGTGACTGACAAAGAGGAAAGGGTATTGGTGACTACATTAACTAAGAAGATGGCAGAAGATTTGACTAAATACTTTAAGGAAATAGGAATTAAGGTTACTTATTTACACTCGGATATTGATACCATAGAAAGAATGGAAATCATTAGGGATTTAAGACTTGGTAAGTATGATGTGTTAGTGGGTATTAACCTATTGAGGGAAGGATTAGATTTACCTGAAGTATCCTTGGTTGCAATATTAGATGCAGATAAGGAAGGATTCCTAAGATCAGAAACTTCTTTGATACAGACTACTGGTAGGGCTGCTAGAAATGTAGATGGTAAAGTAATTATGTATGCTGATAGAATTACTAAATCCATGGAAAAGGCTATATCTGAAACTAATAGAAGAAGACAAATACAAGATGAATATAATAAGTCACATGGTATTACTCCAAAGACTATATCTAAAGGTGTTAGAGATATCATTGAAGCCACAATAGTGGCAGAGGAAGAAGTAAAATACGAGGATTCCTTTACCAATGATGAAATAGAATCTATGATAATAGGATTAGAAGGTGCCATGTTAAAGGCTGCAGAAGAATTAGACTTTGAAAAAGCTACAGAGTTAAGAGATAAACTCTTTGAACTGAAGAAGATGCTAAAACATTGAGGTGAAGAATTTAATGATAAAAGACAAGATAATAATCAGAGGTGCTAAGGAAAATAATCTAAAAAATATAGACCTTGAACTTCCAAGGGATAAATTTATAGTAGTAACAGGATTAAGTGGATCTGGGAAATCTTCTTTAGCCTTTGATACTATATATGCAGAAGGACAAAGAAGATATGTGGAATCACTATCTAGTTATGCCAGACAATTTTTAGGACAAATGGATAAACCAAATGTAGAATATATAGAAGGTTTATCTCCTTCCATATCTATAGATCAAAAGACAACAAGTAAAAATCCCCGTTCTACAGTGGGAACAGTTACAGAAATATATGATTATTTAAGACTTCTATATGCTAGAATAGGAATTCCATATTGTCCCAAATGCGGTAAGGAGATAACAAGTCAAACTGTTGATCAAATGGTAGACAAGATCATGGCATTGGAAGATAGGGCTAAAATACAAATACTAGCACCAGTAATTAGAGGAAAAAAGGGACAACATGTAAAGGTTTTGGAAAATATTAAAAAAGAAGGATTTATAAGGCTAATTATTGATGGAGAAATTCATGAAATATCTGATGAAATAAACTTGGAAAAAAACAAAAAACATACAATAGAAATAGTAGTAGATAGGATAATTGTAAAAGAAGGAATAGAAGGAAGGTTAGCAGATTCTATAGAAACTGCCCTAAATTTAGCTGATGGTTTAGTCATAATAGATGTAATAGGAGAAGAAAGGATAATGTTTAGCCAAAAACTATCCTGCCCAGATTGCAATATAGCCATAGAGGATTTGGAACCAAGGATGTTTTCCTTCAATAGTCCTTTTGGTATGTGCCCTACTTGTAATGGAATAGGATTTCATAAGGAAATAGATCCAGAACTAGTAATACCAAATAAAGACCTAAGTATAGACGAAGGAGGAATAGCACCTTTTTCAAATTCTAGTGAATCCACCTATTATTATCAAATGTTTAAGACTTTGGCAGAAGATAATGGTTTCAGTACAGATAAGCCATTAAAGGATGCTCCAAAGAAGTTCATAGATGAATTACTGTATGGTACAGATAGGTTAATACGCTTTAAATTTTTAAGTCATTTTGACGAAGATGGAACGAGGGATTACAAGGGGAAATTTGAAGGTATTATTCCAAACTTAGAAAGAAGATATAACTCAACAAACTCAAATTATATGAGAGATAAAATAGATGAATATATGTCGGAAAACTCTTGTCCAGCTTGTAAAGGTAATAGACTAAAGGATGAAGTATTAGCCGTAAAGATAAATGGATTAAATATAATAGAGGTAACAGATTTATCTATTACAAATGCTATAGAATTTTTTGCTAATTTACAATTGACAGAAAAAGAAATGATTATAGGAGAACAAGTTTTAAAGGAGATTAAAGAAAGGTTAATTTTCTTAGAAGATGTAGGATTAGGATATTTAACACTTTCTAGAATGGCAGGTACACTATCAGGAGGAGAATCCCAAAGGATAAGATTGGCTACACAGATTGGTTCTAGTTTAGTAGGGGTAGTATATGTATTAGATGAGCCTAGTATAGGACTTCACCAAAGAGATAACGAGAAACTATTAAAAACTTTAAGAAACTTAACAGATTTAGGAAATACTTTAATAGTTGTGGAACATGATGAAGATACTATGTATATGGCAGACCATATAGTAGATATAGGACCGGGAGCAGGTATTCATGGCGGATATTTAGTAGCGGAAGGTACTGTTGAAGACATAAAGAATAGTCCTGATTCTATTACAGGTCAATACCTATCCCATAGGCTAAAAATAGAAGTTCCTAAGGAAAGAAGAAAGCCAAATGGTAAATGGGTAGAGATTCAAGGAGCAAAAGAAAATAATCTAAAAAATATAAATGTAAAAATTCCTCTTGGAGTATTTACAGCAGTAACAGGAGTATCAGGATCAGGGAAAAGTTCCATGGTAAATGAAATACTATATAAATCTCTAGCACAAAAATTAAATGGAGCTAAAACTAGGCCAGGAAAACATAAAGAGATAAAAGGATTAGAGCATCTAGATAAAATAATTGCCATAGATCAAAGTCCAATTGGTAGGACTCCAAGATCCAATCCAGCAACATATACAGGAGTATTTGATGATATTAGAGATGTATTTGCTATGACAAATGAGTCCAAGATGAGAGGCTATAAGAAGGGAAGGTTTAGCTTCAATGTTAAGGGTGGAAGATGTGAGGCATGTAAAGGAGATGGAATTCTAAAAGTAGAGATGCATTTTCTACCAGATGTATATGTACCTTGTGAAGTTTGTAAAGGCAAAAGATACAATAGAGAGACTCTTCAAGTTAAGTATAAAGGAAAGACAATATCTGATGTATTAGAGATGACAGTAGAAGAAGGCTTAAACTTCTTTGAAAATATTCCTAGGATTAAAAGAAAATTACAGACTCTATTTGATGTAGGTTTAGGTTATATAAAGATAGGCCAATCATCTACAGAGTTATCAGGTGGAGAAGCACAAAGGGTAAAGCTTGCCACAGAACTATCTAAAAGGGCAACAGGCAAAACAATATATATACTAGATGAGCCAACTACAGGATTACATTCAGCAGACATTCACAAACTTGTGAAGGTTCTTAACCAATTGGTAGAAGGAGGAAATTCTGTAATAGTTATAGAACATAATTTAGATGTAATAAAGACTGCAGATTATATAATAGATTTAGGACCAGAAGGTGGAGACAAAGGTGGTAGCATAGTAGCTACAGGCACACCAGAAGAAGTAGTAAAAGTAAAAGAGTCTTACACAGGTAAATTTTTGAAAAAGATGCTAAAGGAATAGAAAGTAAGGGGGAATAAAATTGAAAATAACTGTATTGGAACCATTGGGGGTCTTTGAAGAAGAAATAAGAAAAATTGGAAAGCCAGTTACAGATAAAGGACATGAATTAGTAATTTATAACGAAAAGTCTTCTGATATAGAAGAATTAAAAAACAGAGTTAAAGACACTGATATATTAGTAATAGCTAACTCTCCACTAAAGGGTGAAGTTATAAAGTCAGCAGAAAATCTAAAGATGATTTCTGTAGCATTCACAGGAGTAGATCATGTGGATTTAAATGCTTGTAAGGAAAGAAATATATTAGTGTCCAATGCTGCAGGATATAGTACTCCTGCAGTTGTAGAGTTGGCCTTTGGACTTATGATTTCATTATTTAGAAATATAGTGCCATTAGATAAGGTGACTCGAGAAGGAGGCACCATGTCAGGTTATAGTCAAAGAGAACTTTATGGAAAAACTTTAGGCATAGTAGGAACAGGAGCCATAGGAAGTGCTGTAGCAAAAGTTGCACTGGCTTTTGGATGTAAGGTTATTGCTTATAATAGAAGTGAAAACCAAGAATTAGTGTCGAAGGGTATAGAATATAAAAGCTTAGAAGATGTCCTTAAAGAAAGTGATATAGTTACTATCCATCTACCCTTAACAGAAGAAACAAAAGGTATCATAAGTGAAGATAAACTAAGACTAATGAAAAAAGATTCTATATTAATAAATACAGCAAGGGGACCTATAATAGATAATAAAGGGCTAGCTAAAATATTACAAGAGGGTAAAATTGCAGGGGCTGGTATTGATGTATTTGATATGGAACCACCTATTCCACATGACTATTCCTTAATAAAAGAAAAAGGCACAGTTATTACTCCGCACATAGGATTTGCAAGTCAAGAAGCCATGATAAGGAGAGCAAATATAGTATTTAGAAATATAGAAACCTGGTTAGAAGGTAAACCTGAAAATATAATAAAATATTAAAATAATAGGATTGGTATATTTATACCAATCCTATTATTTTAATTGTACTTACAAAGATGAAACATACTACAATTCCAACAATAGTTGGGGCAAAAAGAGATATAAGGGTCCATTTTTTACTCTGGGTTTCCTTCCTTATAGTAAGGCAAGTAGTGGCACAAGGCCAGTGAAATAAAGTAAACAACATAACAGATATTGCAGTTACCCAGGTCCAACCATTGTCAATAAGTAGGGATTTCAGTTGGTTTAAGCTATCTAGTTCCAACATGGAACCTGTAGCCATATAGCTCATAATTAGAATTGGGATAACTATTTCATTGGCAGGAAAACCTAAAATAAATGCCATAATTATATATCCATCCATACCAATAAGCTTGGCAAAGGGATCAAAGAAGTTTGCACAGTGGCTTAGTATACTAGTGTTACCAATATTGATATTTGCCATTATCCATATTACCAGTCCAGCAGGAGCTGCTACAACTACAGCTCTACCTAGCACAAATAATGTTCTATCAAATATAGAATGTACTATGACCTTACCTAGTTGTGGCTTTCTATATGGAGGAAGCTCTAGAGTAAATGTAGAAGGCATTCCCTTCAATATGGTCTTTGACAATACTTTAGATATGAATAATGTCATCATAACTGATAATACAATTACACCAGTTAATACTAGGGTAGACATAAAAGATTGAAAAGGACCAGTAAAGTATCCAGTAAAGAACATGGTAATAACAGCTATAAGGATAGGGAATCTTCCGTTGCAAGGTACAAAACTATTGGTAATAATAGCTATAAGCCTTTCTCTAGGAGAATCTATAATCCTACATCCAATAACTCCAGCAGCATTACATCCGAAGCCCATACACATGGTCAAAGCTTGCTTTCCACAGGCTGATGATTTTTTAAAATAATTATCTAAATTAAATGCAACTCTGGGCAAATATCCTAGATCTTCTAGGAATGTAAACATGGGGAAAAATATAGCCATAGGAGGAAGCATAACAGATACTACCCAAGCAAGAGTGCCATAAATCCCTGAAACTAGTACTCCATGAACCCAAGAAGGAGCACCTATTTTTATAAAAAAGTCAGTAAGTCTATCTTGAATCCAGAAAAGACCAGTAGCCAACATTTCAGAGGGGTAGTTTGCCCCAGTAATAGTAATCCAAAAGACAATACCTAAAAGTAATACCATAAGAGGTATGCCAAATTTCTTAGAGGTAATATATTTATCTAGTTTTCTATCAAAATTATTATAATTTCCATGTTCAAAGGAAATCACATCTCTACTTATATCCTCTGCCATAGTTACTAAATGGGTTATGGTTCTATCTCTAAAAGTAAGGGAATCAATACCTTCTTTTCTTAACAATTCTTTAGCTTGAGATAGTTTATCCATTAGTTTTAAGTCTTTATATAGATCAAAGCCTAGATATTTATTAATAGAATTTAGAAGGGTGTTTTCTCCATCTAAAAGCTTTATTGCTACCCATCTAGAGTTCATATTATGGGGAAGTATAGGAGATAAAGCTGATTTTACAATATCTATGGCCTTCTCTATAGTATCATCATAGATAATGGATATAGGCTTTGGAACAACTTTATTGTAAGCTAGCTCATGGACTGATTCCATTAAAGTATCTAAACCCTTATTTTTAAGTGCAGTAGTACCTACTACTGGAACACCTAAACAATTAGATAATCTTTCTAAATTTATAGATATACCTTTTTTATGGGCTTCGTCCATTAGATTGACGCATACTACAACATTAGAGGTCATCTCAATAGTTTGAAGTACAAGATTAAGATTTCTTTCTAAACAAGTGGCATCCACTACTACAACAGTAGCATTAGGATTACCAAAACAGATAAAATCTCGAGCTACCTCTTCTTCAATAGAGTTTGCCATTAAAGAATAAGTACCAGGAAGATCAACTAATATATAGTTTTTATCCTTATAAATATAATTACCATGGGCATTAGTAACAGTTTTTCCAGGCCAGTTACCAGTATGTTGTTTTAAGCCAGTAAGATTATTAAATACAGTACTTTTTCCAACATTAGGATTTCCGGCTAGGGCAATTATTTTATCTTCAGGAGAAGTTTTTTTTATTTGTAATTCTTTTTCTAATATATCCAAAACATACACCTCCATTTAGTCTACAATTTTTCTACTAAAATTGTAGATGATGTATCAGAACGTAGAGCAATTACTGCACCTCTAATAAAATAAGCTACTGGATCACCAGAAGGGCTTTGTTTTAAAGCCTCTACTTCTGTACCATATATGAGTCCAAGATCTAGTAGTCGTCTTCTTATTACACCCTTAGCTTCTAGATTTACTACCCTACATCTTTCGCCAATGGGCAGTTGGTTAAGAGGAATAGCATTATTCACCAAAAAGCACCTCCTTAAAAAAGCATACATACACTAAAATATGTAGATGATATAGAAAGTGTTACAATTACACAAAAACATATAAAATTACTAATTATGACTATCACTAAACAAAAAGTAATTAATACAATATTATTAGTATTGAAATAGAGGTGATAAGAATGTATAGCAGTCAAGTAATAGGTAGTAAAGATACAATAAAGCTAGATAATGGAAGTGAAGTACACTATATAAATTTTGACAATGCAGCCACAACTCCTCCATTTAAAACTGTAATAAAAGATATAGTAGATTTTTCCCCTAATTATTCTTCGGTCCATAGGGGTTCAGGATACAAATCAGTAATATCATCTAAGGTTTATGATGAGGGAAGAAATATGGTATTGGATTTTGTAAAGGGAAATAAGAATTATCACACAGTCATATTTTTAAAAAACACAACAGAATGTATAAATAAACTATCCTATAGATTAAAAGATAGCTTAGAAGACAAATTGGTTTTATCTACATATATGGAGCATCATTCAAATTTACTGCCTTGGAAGTATAGATTTGATACAGACTATATAGATGTAGATAAATATGGTAGACTGTCCATGGAAGATTTAGAAGATAAATTAAAGAAATATGATGGTAAGGTAGGTCTAGTAACAGTAACAGGAGCATCAAATGTAACGGGATATATAAATCCTATCCATGATATGGCAAAGATATGCCATAAATATGGAGCAAAGATTTTAGTAGATGGAGCTCAATTAATTCCCCATAGTAACTTTGATATGAAACCAGTAGGCCATCCTGAACATATTGATTACTTAGCTTTTTCAGGACATAAAATGTATGCTCCTTTTGGAGTAGGAGCATTAGTGGCACCGAAGGAAATATTTAAGGAAGGGCACTCTGAACATATTGGTGGAGGAACTATTGATTTTGTATCTATGGAAGATGTAATATGGGCAGAACCACCTGAAAAAGAAGAAGCAGGAACTCCAAACCTAATGGGAGTAGTAGCATTAAGTAGTAGTATAAAGAAATTAGAAGATATAGGTATGGAAAATATCGAAGAGTATGAAAGGGACTTAACTAGATATGCAATAGAAAAGCTAAAGAATATACCAAATCTTATACTTTATGATGATTTTGATATAGATAACAAGGTGTCCATTATATCCTTTAATATGAAAGGACTAGACCATGAGGATTTGGCTACTATACTAGGAAGAGAAGGGGGTATAGGAGTTAGAAATGGATGTTTTTGTGCACAACCCTATGTACAAAGATTATTAAATATATCTGATGATGATATGGAAAAGTATAAAGTAGACCAAGACTTGGCTAGACCAGGATTGGTTAGAATAAGCTTTGGGCTATACAATACCTATGATGAAATATATTTATTATATTATTTACTAAATCAAATAGGAAATAATATAGAGTATTATAGAAAAAATACTAAATATATAAATATATAAATATAAAGTTGTAAATACTGGAAAGTATATAAAGCCTTCTTTTTACAAAGCCTAGTGAAAAGGAGGTTTTTTCATGAATAAAAAAATGAGTATACTTATGTTTAGTGGAGACTATGATAAGGCTCTAGCTGCCCTGATATTAGCTAATACAGCTAGAGAGATAGATGTAGATGTAACTATATTCTTTGCATTTTGGGGACTTATGTTGATCAGAGATTCTAATAAGTTATCTGATGAAGATAAGACGGCAGCAGAAAAGATGTTTGCAAATATGACACCAAAGCATATAGAAGACCTACCTTTATCAAAGATGAATTTTGCAGGAATAGGAAAGAAAATGCTAGTAGGAATGATGGAAGATAGTGATACTCCACCTTTAAGTGCCTTTATGAAGGGAGCATTAAATAAAGGTGTCAATATGAAAGCCTGTAAATTATCCTGTGAAGTAATGGGATTTAGTGAGGAAGAATTATTAGATGAGGTTACTGTAGTAACAGCAGAAGATTATTTAAGGGATGCTTTAGAATCAAATATTCAACTTTTCATTTGAAGTCTGGTGGATAAGTCTACCAGATTTTCTATATTATATAGTATTTTCTTATTCTATATAGTATAATTATATACAAAAGCAATGGGAGGGAGTATCTTTGAAGGTAAAAGAAAGAGTTAATAAATTAAGAAAAATAATGAAAGATAAAGGTATTGATGCTTATATAGTTCCAACAGCAGATCCACATCAATCTGAGTATGTTGCAGACTACTATAAAGGCAGAACATGGATATCAGGATTTACAGGTTCAGCAGGTACAGTTGTAATTACAGCTGATAAGGCACTTTTATGGACTGATGGTAGATACTTTATTCAAGCTGAAAAAGAGTTACAAAATTCCCAATTTACCCTAATGAAAATGGGGACACCAGGGTGTCCTACATATGTTCAATGGCTAAAAGATAATCTAAAAGATGGAGATACTCTAGGATTTAATGGAAAGGTATTTGCAGAATCCATTGTTGAAAATATCCAAGGGTCATTTACAAATAAAGATATTAAATTTATAGATGAATATGATTTAATAGGTGAAATTTGGACTGATAGACCAGAAGAACCAAAAAGTGATGCATTTATTCACGAAATAAAATATACAGGCTTAACAGGAAAAGAGAAGATAGAAGAAGTAAGAAAATATATGAAAGAAAAAGATGCAGATTACTTTTTAATTGGAAGTTTAGATGATATAGCTTGGTTATATAATATTAGAGGTAGAGATGTGACAAACAATCCTGTAGTAATTTCCTATGGTCTAGTGTCAAAGGATAAAGCTTATCTATTTGTAGATGAAAACAAAATCAGTGATGAAGTCAGAAGTTTTTTAAAGGAAAATGGTATTGAAACCAGGGGATACAATGAAGTATTAGATTTTGTAAAAGTTATTGAAAAGGATTCTACCATAATACTAGATAAATCTAGAATAAACAGATGGTTATATAATGGAATACCTAAAGAGTGTAATATAATAAGTGAAATGGATATAACTACAAGATTAAAGGGTAATAAAAATGAAACGGAAATAATGAATCAAAAAAATGCATATATAAAAGATGGAGTTGCTCTAACTAAGTTTTTCCATTGGCTAGATAAAAACATAGGAAAAATAGAGATAACAGAGGTCTCTGCTAGTAAAAAATTAGAAGAATTTAGGAAAGAACAAGATTTATATATAGAGTCTAGTTTTGGAACTATATCAGCATATGGACCCAATGCAGCAATGGCCCACTATTCAGCGACAGAAGATTCTTATTCAGTACTAGAGCCTAAAGGACTATATTTAGTTGATTCAGGTGGACAATATTTAGATGGTACTACTGATATTACTAGGACCGTAGCTCTAGGACCTATAACTACAGAAGAAAAAAAGGACTTTACTTTAACATTAAAGGGACATATAAATTTATCAGATACAAAATTCTTAGAAGGAACAACAGGATATCAGCTTGATATAATATGTAGATACCCACTATGGCAAGAAGGTATAGATTACAAACATGGTACAGGTCATGGAGTTGGATATTTATTAAATGTCCATGAAGGGCCCCATAGAATAGCATCTGTTCCCAATGATATAGTTTTAGAAAAAGGAATGGTAGTATCCATAGAACCTGGAGTATATAAAGCAGGAAAGCATGGAATAAGAATAGAAAATATAGTAGTAGTAGATAAAGATGTAGAAACTGAATTTGGTCAGTTTATGAAGTTTGAGACTTTATCCTTTGTAGCCATAGACTTAAATTGTATTGACATTAGCTTATTAACAGAAAGAGAAAAACAATGGCTAAATGAGTATCATAAGGATGTATATAATAAAATATCACCATACTTAGATGAAGAAGAAAAAGAATGGTTAAAGGAAAAGACTAGAAGTATATAAGACATATCATTAATAATTAATTGAATACAAAAAACCATCAGGTATGAGCCTGATGGTTTTTACTTTTATGAAATAAAACTTTAGTCAACATTATGTTAATAGGAATAATTTGATTTCGCACCATAACTTATACTTGCAATGGACTATCTTCTATATTTAGGGTATCATCTTAAACATTTTCCAGTATACTTCCTAATTTAAAGATTTTTTTAGAAAATACTTTTATCTTAATTTATTAATTAATAAGTAACACATATAGGCCTGTCTCATATAATATATTAGACAACAAATTTAGCTAAGCCTCTAAGTTTGAAATTTATAAAATATAAGTGAAAATAAAAAATACGACTTACTAAATTGTTGTTTATAAAATAAATATTAGGGAGGAATTAGCTTATCTAGCTTTAATATAGCACAACAAGTATGTGAACTTACAGTTGATTATAGTAATGTAACAACTGGAAATAGAATATTACCATTTGTATTTGCGCTTGATCTTGCAGCTTCAAACTTAACACCTTGTCCAGGACAAAACCAAAGATTTTGTTACAATGTAACGGGTGTTGGAGAAAATATAAGTGACTTTGCTGACCTAAGTCATTTTGTACTAAGTATTTGTGGTCCAGTATGTAATGGAGAACCAGTGGAGGAAACATATCCTGCTGAAGCATTTGTACCAATGACAGTATGTACAGATGTAACAGTAACACCATTTGCAAATGAACTTCCACCAACTACCTTCTGTTGTGGTGGGCCTATAGTAACACCAGAGCCAGCAACTTGTCCAGGGGAAAGAAATGGTGATGTTAAATTTACAATTAGTCAAGACATTTGTGTCAAAGTTCCAGTGGAATTTGGAGCAACCACTAGTGTTGGAGATCCAGTTTTAACACCAATATCATGGGGGAAATATATTTTAACACAAGATATACAGGTTAAAATCCCAATAGAAATCATGGTAAAATCTAAAATGTGTAACAGCTTCATTGGATGTGAAAAACCACCAGTTAATAATAGACCTGAGGCGCCAAGTTTTAATAATAGAAAAACCCCAAATGTTATAATAGGCAACAGAGATTCTTGCTAAAATTTAATATTATTAACTTAAGTTTAAAACTCCCCTTATATTAGTTAAGGGGAGTTAAATTGTTTTAGAACTTATAATTTAAAGAATACCATAAACGGCTGAACCATTGATTAAATAAAATAAAGGTGATATATTAAGAATGGATATTTTAGACTGATTAAATTATAACAATTCTTAAATAACAAGGGAGGATTTGTACTATGAACAAGTATCAAGAATCAAGAATAACTACCACTAAGCTAGTATATATAGCATTATTAGTGGCACTTTCATTTATTGGATCTTTAATCAAGATACAAGGAACAATAGCTCTGGATTCTATGCCTGGATTCTTTGCAGCACTATTTTTAGATCCTATTTCTGGAGCTTTAGTTGCTAGCTTAGGGCATTTATTGACTGCAACTACTAGTGGATTTCCGTTGACTATTCTCATTCATATGGTCATAACTATAATTATGGGACTGGTTGTATATATCTTTGGAGTAACCTATAAAAAATCAAATGGGATAATTGCTTGTATAATAGGAATAGTTTTAAATGGTATAGGATCTGCATTGGCAATAGCTCCTATTACTACAATGGTAGGGTTACCCCTAAGTGGAAAGGCATTTTTCTTTACAATGGTTGGACCTTTAACTTTAGCTTCTGTTGTTAATATTATAATGGCCTATATAATTTATAGAACTATAAATAAGACAAACTTAATTAGGTGATTATATGGAAATTAGAAAACATAGAGACCTTACACTAATAGATATAAATCAAGAACAAATATTAGTCATATCTTGTGATTCTTCTGGAGGTATAGGGAATAAAGAAAATGACGTGGTAAAAACAGACCCGGAAATTGTAGGATATTTTACTACCCAAGTTTCCATAATGGAGATGCTTTCCTTTGGAGCTAAGCCTATTACAGTAGTAGATACATTGTCGGTGGAGATGGATGATACTGGAAAAAGGGTAATTGAAGGTATTAAAAAGGCTTTAGAACCCTTAGACTTGGATATAGAAAATATATTAACGGGGAGTACAGAGGAAAATTTCCCAGTAACTGTTACAGGATTAGGTATGACTATTATAGGGATTATTGAAAAAGAGAAATGGAGAAAACCATATACTAAATCAGGACTACTAGCTGTTGTGGTAGGGCTTCCTAAGGTAGGAAATGAAGTATTAGAAGACAATAATACTATAATAGGTATTCCTGAACTATTGGAACTTAAGAAAAAAGAATATATAAGGGAAATACTACCTGTAGGTTCAAAGGGAATACTATATGAATTAAAACAAATGGCAACTACCAATGGGTTAGGATATGTTTTAGAAGATACTATAAACTTAGATTTAAACAAATCTGCAGGCCCTGCAACCTGTGCTATTGTTTCAATGGAAGAAAATAGATATGAAGAATTCAAAAATAATTTTTCAATCCCTGTAAATAAAATAGGAAAGTTCACAGATACTAAATAAATAGAGAAGCTGTTATTATGTATAGGCACATAATCTAAATATTTAATAAGGTATACTAAGAAATCATATTTATAAAATATAGGTACAATTCTTAGATAATTCAAATTGAAAATCTGGTTATAGATTTAAAAATATTGGATTACCCTTATTAAATAGAAATAGTAGACCCCTATACATGATAACAGCTTTTATAGTCTTATTTAGGTTTAAAAGAAAATAATAAGAAAATCTGGAATAATAATATTATGTTATAATAATATTATCAAAATATTAAAGGTGATTAAATGTTTAATATAGAAGATGAGTTAAAAAAGCTACCTGATAAACCAGGTGTATATATAATGAAAGATAAAAATGAAGAAATAATATATGTAGGCAAGGCTATATCCTTAAAGAAGAGAGTAAGACAATATTTTCAATCATCAAAAAATCATCCATTAAAAGTTAAGGCTATGGTAAGCCATATTAATGAATTTGAATATATTATAGTAGACAATGAAGTAGAGGCCTTGATTTTAGAGTCCAATTTAATAAAAAAACATAGACCTAAATACAATATACTTCTAAGAGATGATAAACAGTATCCATATATAAAAATAACAAATGAAAAGTATCCAAGGGTAATTAAGACTAGACAAGTAATTAAGGATGGAGCTAAATATTTTGGACCTTATCCAAGTGCTACTGCTGTAAATGATGCAATAGATGTATTACATGATGTGTATCCTATTAGGACTTGTAAATTAAACTTGGAAAAGAAGATGGAAAACTTTAGACCATGTCTCAATTACTATATAGGTAAATGCAATGGTCCATGTTTAGGGAATATAGATGAATCTTATTATATGGATATGATAAAGGAAATAACTCAATTTCTTAGTGGAAAGGGAGATGGTCTTATAGATATAATAGAGAAAAAGATGCTTGATGCCTCTAAAAACTTGGAGTTTGAAAAGGCAGGAATATATAGAGATCAGCTAAATTCTTTACTTCTATTACTAGAAAAACAAAAAATAGTATCTTCAAGTTTAATAGATCAAGATATTATAGCTATGGCTAGGGGAATAGAAGAAGTATGTATTCAAATTTTCTTTATAAGATCTGGGAAAATAATAGGAAGAGAACATTATCTCTTAGAAGATAATTTTAGTAGTGAAAGAAAAGAAGTTCTTAGTTCATTTATAAAACAATTTTATATTGGCTCTGCCTATGTACCTAGGGAAATATTAATAGAAGAGGAAATAGATGATTTAGATACTATAGAGAAATGGTTAGAGGAAAAAAGAGGAGCTAAGGTAAGTATACTTATACCTAAACGAGGAGAAAAATCTCAATTAATTGAAATGGTAAGAAAAAATGCCAGAGATATGCTAAATAAATATGGGGATAAATTTTTAAAAAAACATAGAGAAAACATGAAGGCCCTAGAAGAAATACAACATATTTTAGATTTAGAAGAAATCCCCAATAGGATTGAAGCTTACGATATTTCTAACATTAGTGGAGTGCAGTCAGTTGGTTCCATGGTTGTGTTTGAGAAGGGGGAAGCAAAAAAGTCTGATTATAGAAGGTTTAAAATAAAAACTTTAGATAGGCCTAATGATTATGGAAGTATGGAAGAAGTTCTAAGGAGAAGATTTACAAGGGGACTAGAGGAGAAAAAGGTGCTAAAAGAAACTATACCAGAATCAAAGGGTTTTTCTAGTTTTCCAGATTTAATAATGATAGATGGAGGAAAGGGTCAAGTAAATGTAGTTCAAAGAGTTTTATATGAACTAGGTATAAATATTCCAATATGTGGACTTGTAAAAGATGATTTTCATAAAACAAGGGGTATAATATATGAAAACAGAGAATATAACTTGTCTTTAGATTCTCTTGGATTTAAAATGATATATAAGATTCAAGAAGAGGCCCATCGTTTTGCAATTAGCTATCATAGAAGTTTGAGAACAAAAGATATGTTTAAATCCCAATTAGATGATATAAAAGGAATAGGAGAAAAAAGAAAGATAGCACTTATGAAACATTTTCAAAGTATGGAAAAGATAAAAAATGCAAGTATAGATGAACTAGCCAGTGTAGAATCTATGAATAAATCTGCTGCAGAAGAATTATATAATCATTTTCGAGGTAAAGGAAAGGGGAATTAATTTATGGAAAAGAAACTATATAGATCCAACGAAAATAGGATGATAGCAGGAGTATGTGGAGGAATAGGAGAATATTTTAATATAGATCCTACCATTATTAGGCTGATATGGGCAATTTTATCCATACCTACAGCTATATTTGGAGCTGTATTTGCATATATAATTGCTATGATTATAATCCCAGTGAAATATTAGGAGGCTATAATATGGATTATGTAACCTTAAGACAAATAATTGAAGATATAGACTTAGATATTATATATGCATCCAGTGATATAGATAATATAAAAATATACTCAAGTGAAATCAACAGGCCTGGTTTACAAATAGTTGGATATTTTGAAAAGTTTGTTCCAGAAAGGATTCAGATATTAGGAAGTGCTGAATGGCATTACTATGAAGAACTACCAGATACCCTTAGATATGATAGTTTAGATAAACTATTTGCATATCCAATTCCTGCCCTTATTATATCTAGAGATTTGCCAATATTTCCAGAAACCATAGAGTTGGCAAAGAAACATAATAAGACTATTTTAAGATCTCAAGAAAGTACTTCTAAAGTAATAAATAAGTTAATTAGCTATATAGACTTACAATTAGCACCAGAAACTAGAGTTCATGGAGTGCTTGTAGAAGTATATGGAGTAGGTGTTTTAATCACAGGAAAATCGGGAGTAGGTAAATCAGAAACTGCCTTAGATTTAGTTATTAGAGGTCATAGACTCATATCAGATGATACAGTTATAATAAAAAAAGTAGAAGATAGATTAATGGGAAAATCTCCCAAACTAACAAGACATTTTATGGAAATTAGAGGCCTTGGTATATTAGATATTGAAAGGCTTTATGGTGTTGGATCTGTTAAAAATGATGAATTTATTGAATTAGTAATAGAGTTAGAGATTTGGGATGAATCAAAAGAATATGATCGAATAGGATTAGATGAAAGTTTCAAGGAGATATTAGGTATTGAAGTATCTACTGCTACAGTTCCTGTAAGACCTGGACGAAATGTGGCTATGATCATAGAAGTTGCAGTGAGAAATTATAGACAAAAAAGGTTAGGATATAATGCAGCTTTTGAATTAAATGAGAGGATTAAAAATCATATTAAGTCTAAGGAAGATAAGGCTAAAGGAAGATAATAGATAAGTGCATAGAAGATTAGATAATTAACCTAAAAAATACCTATGGTTGGTTGACATTATATTTAATGTTTATTATACTTATTAATGTAATAAATTTTAACAATTTATAAATATATATATGGGTTTGTAGACTAATTAACTACAGATTATATATTAAATATTTACAATTAAAGAGGAGGGTTTATATTATGGCCAAAGTTATGAAAACTATGGATGGTAATACAGCTGCATCATATATATCCTACGCATTTACTGATGTTGCTGCCATCTATCCAATAACACCATCATCAGACATGGCAGAACACGTAGATGCTTGGTCTGCAGAAGGTAAAAAGAATATTTTCGGTCAAGAAGTTCTAGTAAAAGAAATGCAATCTGAGGCAGGAGCCGCAGGTGCAGTGCATGGTTCATTACAAGCTGGAGCTTTAACTACAACATATACAGCATCACAAGGGCTATTACTTATGATACCGAATATGTATAAGATTGCTGGTGAATTATTACCATGTGTATTTCACGTTTCAGCAAGGGCTTTAGCTTCCCATGCTTTAAGTATATTTGGAGATCATCAAGACGTAATGGCTGCAAGACAAACAGGATTTGCAATGTTAGCTTCAGGAAGTGTTCAAGAAGTAATGGATTTAGCAGGTGTAGCTCACTTAGCATCTATTAAGGGTAGAGTACCTTTTGTACATTTCTTTGATGGATTTAGAACAAGTCACGAAATTCAAAAAGTTGAAGTAATGGAGTATGCTGATTTAGAGAAATTATTAGATAAAGAAGCAGTACAAGAGTTTAGAGAAAGAGCATTAAATCCAGAAAACCCAGTTACTAGGGGTACAGCTCAAAATCCAGACATTTACTTCCAAGCTGCAGAAGCTTCCAATCCATACTATGAAAAAATTGGTGGCGTAGCTTATGATTACATGAAGGAAATAAGCAAGATTACTGGAAGAGATTATAAACCATTTAACTACTATGGACATCCAGAAGCTGAAAGAATAATAGTTGCTATGGGATCAGTAACACAAACTATAGAAGAAACTATTGACTATCTTGTAGCAAAGGGTGAAAAAGTTGGTGTAATTAAAGTTCACCTATACAGACCATTTGTTTCTGAATACTTCTTTGATGTATTACCAAGTACAGTTAAGAAGATTGCAGTATTAGATAGAACAAAAGAAAAGGGAGCAATTGCTGAACCACTACATTTAGATGTAAACACTATATTCTACAATAAACAAGATAGACCAATTATTGTAGGAGGAAGATATGGTTTAGGTTCAAAGGATACTACTCCTTCACAAATCTTAGCAGTATATGAAAACTTAAAATTAGAAGAACCAAAAGATAGATTTACAATAGGTATAGAAGACGATGTAACTAATCTATCATTAGATATAAAAGAAAGAATTAAAACAGAGCCTGAAGGAACTATTAAGTGTAAGTTCTGGGGATTCGGTTCTGACGGAACTGTTGGTGCAAATAAACAAGCTATAAAAATCATCGGTGACGATACAGATATGTATGCTCAAGGATATTTTGCATATGACAGTAAAAAATCAGGTGGAGTTACTATTTCCCACTTAAGATTTGGCCATGAACCAATAAAATCAACATACTTAATATCAGATGCTGACTTTATCTCATGTTCAAAACAATCCTATGTATATCAATATGATCTACTAAAGGGATTAAAAGATGGAGGTACATTCCTTCTTAACTGTATTTGGGATGAAGATGAATTAGAGTCACATTTACCAGCAAGTATTAAGAAATATATAGCTGACCATAATATAAACTTCTACACTATAAACGCTACAAAAATAGCTAGTGAAATAGGTTTAGGTGGTAGAACTAATATGGTAATGCAATCTGCATTCTTTAAGTTATCAGAAGTATTACCACTAGAAGAAGCAATTGAACACCTAAAGAAATCCATAGTTGATGCTTATGGCAATAAAGGTGAACACATTGTAAACATGAACTATCAAGCAGTAGATAAAGGTATCGAAGCTTTAGTTAAGATAGATGTTCCAGAGTCATGGAAGAATGCTGTAGAAGAAGATGAGGAAGCTAAAGATGTACCTGAATTCATTAAGGAAATAGTAGAGCCAATGAATAGACAAGAGGGAGATAATCTTCCAGTAAGTGCTTTTGTTGGTAGAGAAGATGGTACATTCCCACATGGAACAGCTGCCCATGAAAAACGTGCAATAGCAGTAGAAGCTCCACACTGGATTAAAGAAAATTGTATCCAATGTAACCAATGTTCATTTGTATGTCCTCATGCAGTAATTAGACCTATTTTAGTAAATGAAGAAGAAGCAAAAAATGCTCCTGAATCTTTTGAAACAATAAAAGCTATGGGTAAAGGTCTAGAAGGATTACAATATCGTATGCAAGTATCAGTATTAGACTGTACAGGCTGTGGAAACTGTGCTGAAGTATGTCCAGCTAAAGAAAAAGCATTGGTAATGAAACCATTTGAAGAAGAATACGAAGACCAAACACCTAATTGGGACTTTGCTATGGCAGTTGAACCAAAAGAAGATCTAATGAATGCAAATACTATAAAAGGTAGTCAATTTAGACAACCATTATTAGAATTCTCTGGTGCTTGTGCTGGATGTGGTGAAACTGCATATGCTAAATTAGTTACTCAATTATTTGGAGATAGAATGTATATAGCAAATGCAACAGGTTGTTCATCAATCTGGGGAGGATCTGCACCTTCAACTCCATATTGTACAAATCATGAAGGTAAAGGACCAGCATGGGCAAACTCCTTATTCGAAGATAATGCTGAGTTCGGTCTAGGTATGGCAATAGCAGTTAGACAAATTAGAGATAAAATTAAGCTATTAATGGAAGAATTTATAGCATTAAATATAGATTCAGAATTAAATACTCACTTCAATGATTGGATTGAAGGAATGATGGATTCTAAAGCTTCTAAGGCTGCTGCTGGAATGATCGTTCCAAGACTTGGTAATGATACAGGCAATGAAGAAGCAAATAATATCCTTAAAGAAATTGAAGATAGAAAAGATTATCTAATCAAAAAATCCATTTGGATATTTGGTGGAGATGGATGGGCTTATGATATTGGATTTGGTGGTTTAGACCATGTTCTAGCATCTGGAGAAGATATCAATGTACTAGTATTTGATACAGAAGTATACTCAAATACAGGAGGTCAATCATCAAAGGCAACTCCAACAGCTGCTGTAGCTAAATTTGCTGCATCAGGTAAGAAGATTAGAAAGAAAGACTTAGGATTAATGATGTCTTCATATGGATATGTATATGTAGCTCAAGTAGCATTAGGTTCTAATATGAATCAAACTATCAAAGCTATAAATGAAGCAGAATCCTATGATGGTCCAGCATTAGTTATAGCCTATGCACCATGTATAAACCATGGTATTAGAACTGGAATGGGTACTAGTGTAAGACAAGAAAAGAGAGCAGTAGATGCTGGATACTGGCATCTATATAGATTCGACCCAAGATTACAAGAACAAGGTAAGAATCCATTTATATTAGATTCTAAAGAGCCAACTGAATCATTTAGGGATTTCATAACATCAGAAGTTAGATACACTTCACTACAAAAGAAATTCCCAGAAATAGCTGAAGAGTTATTTACAGCGGCAGAAGAAAATGCCAAATTAAGATACGAAAACTACAAGAGAATGGCTAATATAGAATATTAAATAATAGTAAAGGGTTATCATCTTTGATGATAACCCTTTATTTTTTATTAAAATAATATTGATATCTAATCTTAAAACATGAATATGGAATAAAATTATGGTATATGATAAAATATGTAGAAGAATATACATAAGGGGTGATAGTTTGGATAAAAATCAATTAATCCAAATATTTAATAAGGAAGATATAGGTGAAGTATTCTTTAATGAACCCATGAAGAATCATACATCCTTTAAAATAGGGGGACCAGCAGATGTTATGATAGTCCCACATAATGAAAATCAAATTGTAAAAGCAGTTAAACTATGTAGAGAAAACAATATAGATCACTACATAATGGGAAATGGAAGTAATTTATTAGTTAGAGATGGTGGCATGAGATCAGCTGTAATCAAGATAAATGAAGGTTTTAAAGATATAGAGATAAATGGAGATAGAATAATCTGCCAATCAGGAGCCTTATTAACAGCAGTAAGTAGAAGAGCAGCTGAAAAATCTTTAACAGGAATGGAGTTTGCAAATGGTATACCAGGAACCATAGGGGGAGCAGTGACCATGAACGCTGGAGCCTATGGTGGTGAGATGAAAGATGTAATAACTAAAGTTAGAATTTTAGATAGAAATAATAATATAAAAGAATATACAAATGAAGAAATGAATTTTAGATATAGAGGCAGCAGAGTTGTAGATGAAGGTTTAATTGTCCTAGGAGTTGAAATCCAGTTAAAAGTAGGAGATTTTGAGAAAATAAGAGAAAAAATGAAAGACTTGACTCATCAAAGAACATCAAAACAACCTTTAGAACTACCAAGTGGAGGTAGTACGTTTAAAAGACCAACAGGATATTATGCAGGAAAACTAATTATGGATTCAGGTCTTCGAGGATTAAGATATGGTGGGGCTCAAGTATCTGAAAAACACTGTGGTTTTGTAGTAAATGTAGATAATGCTACTTGTAAAGATGTATTAAGTTTAATATCTGTAATTCAAAAAACAGTAAGAGATAATTATGACGTTGATCTAGAACCAGAGATAAAGATTATAGGAGAAGATAATTAGATGAATTTATATGGTGATTATCATACCCATACTATATATAGTCATGGTAGTGGAACTATAGAAGATAATGTAAAGGCCGCAATAAATAAAGGGTTAAAAGAAATAGCTATATGTGATCATGGACCAGGACATTATTTATATGGGGTAAAGAAAAAAAACCTACCCTTAATGAGGGAAGAAATAGATAGATTAAATGATAAATACAGTGAAACCGGTATTAAGATACTATTGGGAGTAGAGGCAAATCTTACAGGATTTGAAGGAACCATAGATATGGATGATAAATTAATTAAATTAACAGATATACTTCTTCTTGGATATCACTACGGAGTAATTCCCAATTCAATATCAGATGGAGTAGGATTATATATAAGAAATCCTTTAGTAAAAGTTTTACCAATAGGAAGAAGGTCAGCCATAGAAAAAAATACAAAGGCATTTATAAAAGCTATAAACAACTATCCTATAAATTTTATTACTCATCCAGGTTCCAAGGCCAAGGTAGATATAAAGGAATTAGCTAGGGAAGCAGGTAAGGTAGGAACTGCTCTTGAAATAAATTCAAAACATAGTCAACTATCTGTGGAAAGTATAAAAATTGCCATGGAAGAAGATGTGGAATTTGTAGTAAATAGTGATGCTCATACTCCAGAAGATGTAGGACAGGTAGGTAAGTCTTTGGAAAGAGTAAAGGAAGCAGGGCTTCCAATGGAAAGAATAAGAAATATTTTATTATAAAATAGGAGGTGTAATGATGGAATTTTTAGTAATCACAGGAATGTCAGGAGCAGGAAAATCCCAAGCTATGAAAGTAATGGAAGATATGGGATATTACTGTATGGATAACTTACCTCCAGCACTACTACCTAAATTTGCAGAACTTTGCTATGAATCCAAAAGAACAATAGATAAAGTTGCAGTAGTAGTAGATATACGTGGAGGAGAGTTCTTTTATAGTTTATTTAAATCCTTGGAAGGATTGACAGATAAGGGTTTAGGATATAAGATACTATTTTTAGATGCATCAGATAAGACCTTGATTAAAAGATATAAAGAATTAAGACGACCTCACCCATTGAATCAAGAAGGTAGTATTATAGATGGTATAGCAGAAGAAAGAAAACTTCTTGAAGAATTAAAAAATAGGTCATATTATATAATAGATACATCAAGATTAACTATAGGAATGTTAAAAGATGAATTATATAATATATTTTTAGAAGGAGGAGAAAGCAGAAAACTATCCATCTTAATTACCTCCTTTGGATTTAAGCATGGAATATTAATGGATGGTGATCTTATATTTGATGTTAGATTTTTGCCGAATCCATATTATATACCAGAACTTAAAAAGGTGTCAGGAGAAAATAAAGAAACAAAAGATTATGTATTTAAATGGCCTCAAACGAATATATTTATTACAAAGGTAATTGAAATGCTTGAGTTTTTAATTCCCTTTTATATTGAAGAAGGGAAAACACAACTTGTAGTTGGAATAGGATGTACTGGTGGCTTTCATAGATCTGTTGCCATAACCAATGAAATTGGAAAAATCCTTAAGGAAAATGGTCATAGGACTATTATAAACCATAGGGAGTTAAGATAAGAATAAGGGGAATTTTATATGAAAATGAAATATTACAGTAAAGTATTTTATGATGATCCAAAAATAGTAGTAATTGGTGGTGGTACAGGCTTATCCATACTACTAAGAGGATTAAAAAAATTTACTCACAATATAACGGCAATAGTAACTGTAGCTGATGATGGAGGAGGTTCTGGAATTCTTAGGGAGGACTTAGGGATGCTGCCTCCTGGAGATATTAGAGCATGTATGTTGGCCTTAGCTAACACCGAGCCTAAAATGGAAAAATTGTTTCAATATAGATTTGACAATGGTAGTCTAAAGGGACAAAGTTTTGGGAATCTATTTTTAGCCGCTATGAATGGTATATATGGAAGCTTTGAAATGGCAATAAAGGAAGCAAGTGATGTATTAGCCATAACAGGTAAAGTAATTCCTATGACTTTAGAAAAGGTAAAATTATTTGCAGAGTTGGAAAATGGGAAAATTATAGAAGGTGAATCCAATATTCCATTTCAAGTTAAAAAGAATAAAAGTAAAATTCAAAGAGTGTTTATAAATCCAGCAATATCTAATCCTTTAGAGGAAGGAATAGAGGCCATTAATCAGGCAGATTTAATAGTTCTAGGTCCGGGAAGTTTATATACATCTATAATCCCAAATCTTCTAATTAATAATATAGTAGAAAAGATATATAATGCAAAAGCTCCAAAGGTTTATATTTCAAATATAATGACTCAACCAGGAGAAACTGATGGATATAGTGTATTTGATCATGTACAGAGTATTTTAAACCATAGTAGGGAAGATTTTCTGGACTATGTAATTGCAAATATAGAAGAAATACCAACTGTAGTATTAGATAAATATATTGGAGATGGCTCATCACCTGTTTTAGTAAAAGATATAGATAGAAAATTACTAGAAGAGAAGGGTATACATCTTATAGCAGAAAGCTTAATAGATATTCAAAAGCATTATATCAGACATGATAATATGGTTTTAAGTAAATTGTTAATAGATATAGCCAAAAAAAGCAAACCTTAAGGTTTGCTTTTTTTATCATCTAATAGTTTAGCAATTAGATTGCCTGCAGTTTTTTTAGTAAGATTATCATAATTAACTTGATAATTTAACTCCTCAGCTAGCTTTTTAATAGTTTCTATTTGGCGCTTTGTAGGTAAATCACCTTGGTAAACTTCTTCATCTTCCATGATATTTTCTTCTAAAGATAATTCCTCGATAGCAGTCATACCAACATTAGTTAAATCTCTTAAAGCACGAGCCTTTGCCCGTGTAGAGGCCATTCTAATAATATGAGGCACTAAAGCATGATTAACAGAATTAGGGCTAGCATCTCCTATATCTATATATGTTTCTTTTTCCGTAGTAGCTATTGCCTTACATATGGCAGTCATATTATTCTCTTTATTAGGAATTTGAATAATATCTACCTCTATAGATAATAGTCCCTTTTGATGAGCTAAATCAAGTAGACCCTCATAGGTTACATAATTTTTTCCTTGTAAATTTATTAAAAACTTTTCATTAAGCATAGTTTTCACCTCATATTTGTATGATACCCAAATGGCCTTTTAGTTATAGATTTTTATTAAGGTTTTAAATGGTATGGATAGATTTAATTTGTTAAATATAACACACCTAATTTAACTGTATTTAGTATAGCCTCAATATGTGTTCTTTCAAAGGAGTGGGATGCGTCAACACCGGGGCCAATAAGTCCCACTTTGATATCATTTCCTGCACTTAAGGCTGCAGAACCATCAGATCCATAATATGGATATATATCGATTTTATAGCTTAGACCTTCCTTTTTAGCTAAATTGATTAGATGTTTTCTTAACTCATAGTCATAAGGACCAGAGCTATCCTTTGCACAAATAGTTACACTAAATTCGTCAGAGGCTTGTCCTTCACCAGGTGCAGCCATGTCTATAGCAATAAATTCAAAGGTCTTCTCAGGAATAGAAGCACTGGCACCATGTCCAACTTCTTCATAATTACTAATGAAGAAATTAGTAGTATAATTTGGAATAATATTATTTTTGATCAAGTATTTAGCTATGGCTAATAAAGCAATTACTCCAGCTTTATCATCTAAGTGTCTAGATTTAATAAATCCAGATGGTGTAAGTGTAGTTCTAGGATCAAAATATACGAAATCTCCTATATTAATTCCCAGCTTTAGTACATCCTCTTCAGAATTTACCCTTTCATCAATTCTGATTTCCATATTATCTTGGTTTCGCTCAATAGTTCTAGTATCATCACCATGGACATGGGATGAAGCTTTTGTAGTCATTAATGTACCAGTATATGTTTTGCCTTCTAAGGTTTCTATGGTTACATACTCTCCTTCAACTGTGCTCCAGACATAACCACCTAATTTAGTAATTTTAAGTCTTCCATTAGATTTTATCTCCTTAACCATACCACCTAAAGTGTCTACATGGGCAGATAAAGTAACTTCTTTGTCTGTATTTTTGCCATGTATAGTTCCAATTAGAGCTCCCTTATTGTTTCGTCTTGTTTTGATCCCTAAAGATTTAAATTCATCCTCCACAAATCTTAGTGCTTTTTCCGTATTTCCTGTAGGGCTTGGAATGTTTAATAACTTTTCTAATTTTTCGTTGATATACCTAATATCCATAACATATACCTCCTTTTTTATATACCATAGATGACTATCCCTATATTTAATAAAATACTAAGAACTACAATTAAAAATTATTTTGATTAAAATTGTAATTTAAGTATATTCACTAAATATTTAAGCTGTATGTCTCTATTATAATATAAATTAACAATAAATATATATAAAAAGGAAAATACTTAACAAATATGGGATAAATATAGTATAATTGATATAATCTTATATATAGTAGTAATATGTAAGTATCAGGAGTTGGTAGTATGATAAATGAAACTAGTGCTGGAGGTGTAGTAGCATTTGGCAATACAATCCTATTGCTAAGGAAATATAATGGAGATTGGGTTTTACCCAAAGGAAGAGTAGAAGATAATGAAGAACTACACACTACAGCCTTGAGAGAAGTAATGGAAGAAACAGGAGTAAAAGCAGAAATAATACAATATTTAGGAGATATTAATTATAAGTATAAGAACATACAGTATGATGAAATCGTTTCTAAAACTGTACATTGGTATCTTATGAGTTCACATAATATGCAATGTACACCACAAAAAAAAGAAGGTTTTATTGATGCTAAATATGTTCATATGGACAAAGTCACAAAGATTTTAAAATATGAGGATGAAAAAAAGATTATAACTAAAAGTTTAAAGTTAATAAGGAGTAATTTATAGAGGTGATAATATGTCATTTTCTGTAGCTACAAAAAATGAACTAGCACGAATCCCTGTTACAGATGAATGTTGTATATTGGCAGAATTAGCTGGATTTATTCGAATGGGTGGTACAATACAAATTCTAGGTATGGAAAGATTTAATTTAAAACTTTCCACCGAAAATGCAGCCATAGCTAGAAGGTTTTTTACTTTTTTAAAGGACATGTATGATTCGGAAGTAAGAGTTATGGTAAGAAAAAATAAACAGTTAAAAAAAAATAACAATTATCTTATAGTAGTAAATGATGAAGAAATTGCTAAGAAAATCTTAGTAGATATAGGATTTATAGATGGTAATAATGGAAATATATTTAATCCTTATTATAAAGTTAAAGAAAGTCTTATAGAAAAAAGATGTTGCAAAAGGTCCTATGTCCGAGGAGCTTTCTTAGGTGGTGGTTCTATTAGCAATCCAGAGAAGACATATCATTTAGAAATGGTAACTAATAATAAAGGACATAGTCATAATTTGTCTAATATAATTAATTCCTTTGGGTTAAATTCTAAGATAGTTACAAGAAAAGAAAACTATGTTGTATATTTAAAAGAAGGAGAACAAATAGTTGATCTTTTAAATATAATGGGTGCCCATCAAGCTCTTTTAAAATTAGAAGATATAAGGGTACTTAAAGATGTAAGAAACAATATAAATAGAATAGTTAATTGTGAAACTGCAAATTTAAGCAAAACAATTAACGCATCTATGCGACAAATAGAGGATATTCAAACAATAGAAAAACATATGGGTATAAATAAACTTCCAGATAATTTACGACAATTGGCAGAACTAAGATTAGGAAACCGTGATGCCTCATTAAAAGAATTAGGAACTATGTTAAACCCACCAGTTGGAAAGTCAGGTGTAAACCATAGATTTAGGAAAATAGAAGAAATAGCAGAGGATTTGAAGGGAGGAAAACAATGGAGAAAACAACAGTAGTATTAAACAATTCAGATGGACTACATGCAAGACCAGCAGCCATGTTTGTACAAGAGGCTAATAAATATGAAAGTGATATAGAAATTGAACTTGAAGAAAATAATGTAAATGGAAAGAGTATAATTGGTATAATGTCCCTTGGAGCCTTTCACGGTGAAGAAATAACTATTATAGCAAAGGGCAAGGATGAAAAAGAAGCTATAAAGGCTTTAGAAGAATTGATTAATAATGGATTTGAAGGAGTATAATTTAATGGAGGGAGCTATGTCTAATATAATAATAACCAATAATCAATATGTATATGAAAAATATAAAGATACAATGGATATAATATATAATGAAAAATTTAGTTATATGGAAATATTAAGTTTTGTAAGGGATAAGATTCATGAGGGACATAAGCTCTTGACCCATCCACTTTCAGGAAGTATAAAACCAAATGAAACACCATATAAAACTATTCTAATATCTAAAGATAAAAAGGAATTGGACATGGAAGGTTTAAAGATCATAGAAGAAAGTATACTTACTGCCAGAAAGTTTCAAGAAGATAAAATAACACCAAATTGGACTGAAAAGGTATTAGATGACTTTAGGGTTATAGATTTGTCCCTTATAGAAAATGTAATTAAAAAGTTAGGGTAATTATATAAAGGCTTTCTAGTAGCCTTTATATTTTTTTAAATATGATAAAATATATTATATATCAACATAGAGAGGGAAAAATATGAATGCTACAAATAAGTTTGTACATCTACATGTCCATACAGAGTATAGTCTATTAGATGGCTCTATAAAAATAAAAGACTTAATGAAAAGGACCAAGGAACTAGGTATGGATACAATTGCCATTACTGATCATGGTTCTATGTTTGGAGTTGTACAATTCTATAAACAAGCGAAGACATATGGAATAAAGCCAATATTAGGATCAGAAGTATATGTGGCAATAAATAAATATACTGAAAGGGAACCAAAAGATAAAAGTCAATATCACTTAGTTTTATTGGCAGAAAACAACGAAGGATATGAAAACTTAATGAAGATTGTTTCAGAAGGATATGTCAATGGTTTTTACTATAAACCTAGGATAGACCATGATATATTGCGTAAATACAACAAGGGTATTATAGCTTTATCTGCCTGCCTTGGAGGGGAAATTCAACAACATCTTTTAGATAATAACTACGATAGGGCGAAAAAAGTAGCCAATGATTATAAAAAAATATTTGGAGAAAATAATTTTTTTTTAGAGCTACAAAATCATGGTGTTGAAGAACAGTTAAAGGTAAATAAGCAATTAGTTCAAATTAGTGAAGATTTAGATATACCCTTAGTGGCTACAAATGATGTTCATTATTTAGATAAATCTGATGCAGCAGTCCATGATATACTACTATGTATTCAAACAGGAAAAACTGTACAGGATACAGATAGGATGAAGTTCCCAACCAATCAATTTTATTTAAAGTCACCTGAAGAGATGGAAAGTATATTTGGTAATTATAAAAATGCCATAGAAAATACAGTATGGATAGGAGATAGATGTAATGTAGACCTTGATTTTGACACATTACATCTTCCAGAATATGAAGTACCTGAAGGCTATACAAATGAATCCTATTTAAGAGAATTAAGTTTAAATGGCCTTAAGTCTAGATATAATGAACTTACAGATGAAATAATGAATAGATTTGAATATGAATTTAAGACTATTGTAGATATGGGTTATATTGACTATTTTCTCATAGTATGGGATTTTATTAAATTTGCTAAGGATAATAGAATAATGGTTGGGCCAGGTAGAGGTTCTGCAGCAGGCAGTATTATTTCCTATGGCTTGGGAATTATAGATATTGATCCACTTAAATATGGCCTAATATTTGAAAGGTTTTTAAATCCAGAAAGAGTAACAATGCCAGATATTGATATAGATTTTTGCTACGAAAGACGGGAAGAAGTAATAGAATATGTAGTAAAAAAATATGGAGCTGATAGGGTATCTCAAATAGTAACCTTTGGTACTATGGCAGCTAGGGGAGCAATTAGAGATGTTGGAAGGGCAATTAACATGCCCTATGGGGATGTAGACTATATAGCAAAACAAATACCTACAGAGTTGGGAATGACCATAAATAAAGCTTTAGAAGTAAACAATACATTAAAAAAGGAATATGATAATAATCCTGATACAAAGAGATTGATAGATTTTGCCATGGCTGTTGAAGGGTTGCCAAGACATACTTCTACCCACGCAGCAGGAGTAGTGATTTCTAAAGAACCTATTACAAATTATGTCCCTTTATTAAGAAATGGAGATATCATAAGTACTCAGTTTAATATGATAGAATTGGAAGAATTAGGATTATTGAAGATGGACTTTTTGGGACTTAGAACACTTACGGTTATCAGAGATGCAGTAAATTTAATAGAAGAAAATCATGGTATAAAAATAGATTTTGACAATTTCAATTATGATGATCCTAAGGTACTAGAGATGTTTGCAAAAGCAGAGACTCTTGGAATATTTCAATTTGAAAGTCCAGGAATGAGGGCATTTCTAAAAGAGCTAAAACCAAATGTATTTGAGAATCTTATAGCAGCAAACTCCTTGTTTAGACCAGGGCCTATGAATCAAATTCCCACCTTTGTAGAGTGTAAGCATGATCCCAGTAAAATAACATATATTCATCCTAAATTAGAGCATATATTAGACGTGACATATGGATGTATAGTATATCAAGAGCAAGTTATGCAAATAGTACGGGATATTGGTGGCTATTCCATGGGAAGGGCAGATTTAGTACGAAGAGCCATGGGTAAAAAAAAGATGGATGTTATGGAAGAAGAAAGGCAAAACTTCATATATGGTCAAGTAGATGAAAAGGGAGATACAATTATTCCTGGTGCTATAAAAAATGGAGTAGATGAAAAATCAGCTAATAAAATATATGACTTGATGATCGACTTTGCCAACTATGCTTTCAATAAATCTCACTCGGCAGCTTATGCAGTTATAGCCTATAGAACAGGCTGGCTAAAGTATTATTATCCAGTAGAATTTATGGCAGCACAAATATCATCAATTATGGGAGATACTAACTCTGTTTCTCTATATATCCAAGAATGTAAAAGACTGGGAATAGAAATTTTGCCACCAGATATAAACAAATCCTATGGTAAATTTACTGTATTAGATGGCAAAATAAGATTTGGATTAACAGCAGTTAAAAATGTGGGAATAAATTTAATACGAGCTATAGTAAAAGGTAGAGAAATAGGTGAATTTACCAGCTTTACAGACTTTGTAGAAAAGGTAGAAAAAGTAGACTCTTCTGCTATTAACAAAAGAGCAATAGAAAGTCTAATAAAATGTGGTGCTATGGATAGTTTAGGAGCTAATAGAGCTCAACTATTAGCAATATTTGAAAAGATAATAGATGGTGTACATGCAGATAGAAAGAGGAATATAGAAGGACAATTTTCTATTTTTGATACAATAGATAATAAAGACAATGAAGATAATTTACCAAGTTTAAAGGAATTTCCTCAAAAAATATTATTATCTATGGAAAAAGATATTTTGGGTATATATGTATCCGGGCATCCTTTAGAACCATATAAAAAAGAACTTGCTATGGTATCTAATATAACTACACCAGAAATCTTTGGAAATTTAGACGAAGGATCAAACAATATAATACAAGCAAAGGATGGCCAAAGAATAAAAATAGGTGGAATTATAGTAGAAAAGAAAAATAAAATTACAAGAAATAACAATATGATGGCCTTTATAAGTCTTGAAGATATGTATGGAGTAATAGAATGTATAGTATTTCCAAAGACTTATGAGAATTATAATAATATCTTAAATGAAGATGAATTAATAGTAGTAGAGGGAAGATTAAGTGTTTCAGAAATTGAGGAACCAAAGATAATATGTGCAAGGATTTATCCACTAAACAATTATAAATTAAGTAGAATATATATAAAATTTGCCAATAAAGACTTTAATAAATCCTTTGGTAAGGTAAAATCAATTCTTGAAAAACATAAAGGAAACACACCAGTATATATGTATTTAGAAAGCCAAAACAAGACTTTTATGGCAGATAAATCACTATGGGTTAATATTGAAGATCAGGCACTTATAAAAAAATTAGAGAATTTATTGGGTAAAGATTCTGTCAAAACACTTTAATATAATATTATTGATAGATACTATGTGGTATAATGGAAAAACAACTTATGGAAGGGAGGATTCCCATGTGGACAACTATACATGTGGCCATTGGCTTAGAGTTAGCTACTGAAATAAAAGAAAAACTAAAAGCTGAAGGCTTTATTGTGAAAATAAAATACTTCTCACGGGAAGGTAATGAAGAGTTTTATGAGATTTTAGCTCCAAGTTTTGAAGCTGAGGATATCCAAACCTTTATGGCAGAATCTGGCATCATGTAATCATTAAATATGAACATTAAGGAGGACTCTAAAATGAAAACTATTGGAATATTAACTAGTGGAGGAGATGCACCAGGTATGAATGCTGCTATTAGAGCAGTAGTGAGAACTGGTATTTATAATAATATAAGGGTTATGGGTATTAAACAAGGATATAATGGCTTGGTAAATGGTCTAATAGAAGAGATGAATTTATCCTCTGTGGCTGATATTATTCATCGTGGTGGTACTATGTTGAGAAGTAGTAGATCAGACGAATTCTTAACAAAAGAAGGATTTCAAAAAGCAATCAATGTTTTGAAAGTATTCGGAATTGATGGATTAGTAGTATTAGGGGGAGATGGAACTCTAAGAGGAGCAAAGGCCTTATCAGAAGCGGGAATACCTACTATTGGAATTCCATGTACTATAGACAACGACTTAGGATATACAGACTACACCATAGGATTTATGACAGCAGTAGAAACTGTAGTAGATGCCATAGGAAAGATTAGAGACACATCTACATCCCATGGAAGAGCAAATATTATTGAAGTTATGGGTAGACATTGTGGTGATATTGCTCTATATGCAGGATTGGCAGGAGGAGCTGAAAGTATTATCGTTCCAGAAATGCCTTTTGATATAGAACAAGTTAGTAGAAAGGCTATACAAGGTAGAAACAGGGGAAAACTTCATCATATAATAGTTTTAGCAGAAGGTGTTGGAAATGTTTATGATATATCAGAGTCATTGATTGAACAAACAGGGATAGATACTAGAGTAACTATTTTGGGACATATACAAAGAGGTGGATCTCCTACTGTATTTGATAGGATAACTGCAAGTGAGATGGGTAGAAGAGCTGTAGAATTATTGATAAAGGGAGAGGGTGGAAGAACCTTAGGTATAAAATGTAATGAAATAATTGATTTAGACATAATCCAAGCTTTAGATATAAAAAAAGAATTCAACAAAGAAATGTTTGAGACTACAATATTGCTATCTATTTAGGAGGAATACTATGAAAAAGACTAAAATTGTTGGGACCATTGGGCCTGCTTCAGAATCAGAAGATATATTGAGAAAATTATTTATAAGTGGATTAAATGTATGTAGATTAAATTTTTCCCATGGAAGCCATGATGAACACAAAGTTAGAATTGATACTATTAAAAAAGTAAGAGAAGAATTAAAATTACCAGTGGCAATTATGCTAGATACTAAGGGACCTGAAATTAGATTAGGAAACTTTAAAGAAGGAACAATAGATCTTAGTCAAGATGATATATTTACTCTAACATCTAGGGATGTTTTAGGTGATGAAACAATAGTTAATATGTCTTATGAAGGTTTACCAAAAGATGTCAAAGTAGGAAATAGAATATTAATAGACGATGGATTAGTAGAGCTAGAAGTATTAGAAATAATCAATAATACAGATATTAAATGTGTAGCATTAAACGGTGGAACTCTAAAAAATCATAAAGGTGTTAATGTTCCCAATGTGGAAATAAACCTTCCAGCTATTACTGAAAAAGATATAAAGGATATTATATTTGGTATAGAAAATGATGTAGATTTTATAGCTGCTTCCTTTATTAGAAGAGCTGAAGATGTAACTGAAATTAGAAGGGTATTAGAAGAAAATAATGGACATCATATTCAAATAATATCCAAGATTGAAAATCAACAAGGTGTTGATAATATTGATGAAATACTCATGGTTTCCGATGGTATTATGGTGGCAAGGGGAGATTTAGGAGTAGAAATTGAAACAGAAATAATGCCTTTAGTTCAAAAAGATTTAATAAAAAGATGTAGTCTTTTAGGAAAACCTGTTATTACAGCTACACAAATGTTAGACTCTATGATGAGAAATCCAAGACCAACTAGGGCAGAAGTTACGGATGTTGCCAATGCAATCTTAGATGGAACTAGTGCCATAATGTTATCAGGAGAAACAGCAGCAGGAAAATATCCAGTAGAATCAGTAAGGACTATGTATAATATAGCTATAAAAACAGAGGAATCATTAGACTATGCAGAGTTGTTAAAGGCAAAATCCAATAGCTCTAGACTTACTACTACAAATGCAATAGGAAGAGCAACTTGCTATACGGCACAAGACCTGGAAGCTACTGCTATAATAACAGCTACATCTTCAGGACATACGTCTAAGGCTATATCTAAGTTTAGGCCAAAGGCACCAATTATAGCTGTTACAACTACACAAGAAGTAATGAGAAAGCTTGCTTTAGATTGGGGAGTATACCCTGTATTAGCTCCAGAAAGCAAATCAACAGATGAGGTCATATCCAATTCTGTTGAAGCTACAATAGATAGTGGATATGCAAAAGAAGGAGATTTAGTTGTAATTACAGCTGGAGTCCCAGCTGGTATGTCAGGAACAACAAACTTGATAAAAGTTCATACAATAGGTAAGGTTTTATTAAAAGGTACTGGGATAGGAAGTCTATCAGTATCAGGTAGAGTATGTATAGCTAATAATGAAGCAGAACTATTGTCTAAGTTTGAGTATGGAGATATTTTAGTATCTATAAACACAGATAGAGATATGGTAAGCTTTATGGAAAAAGCATCTGCAATTATAACGGAGCATGGTGGACTTACATCTCATGGAGCAATAGTAGGTTTAAATTTGGGCAAACCAACAATAGTAGGGGCAGAAAATGCAACAACTATATTAAAAGATGGAGATATTATTACAGTAGATAGCTCCAGTGGACAAATTTATAAAGGTGAAGCAAGAGTAATTTAATAAATTTAAATTAAATTTTCTAAAGAAGGATGGGCGTTTTGCTCATCCTTCTTTACATTTTAAAATAGAATATAAAAAATTTTAAATTATTAGACAACTAATTGATTGATAATTGAAATATTCCTTGCTATAATATACTTAGGTACTCGAAATAAATATAATAGGTGATGAAATGGATTCAATTGATAAAAATAATAAAACCGAATTAATATTAAAGGGAAATATATCCACAGCCTTAATTACATTATCAATACCAATAATAATTAATAACTTAATACAAACATTGTATAATTTAGTAGATGGAATTTGGGTTGGTAAGATATCATCAGTACATTTTGCAGCAGCATCCTTTGTATGGCCAATTAATTTTTTATTTATTTCAATAGGAATGGGAATATCTATAGCAGGAACATCTATTTTATCTCAATTAATAGGAGCAGATAAAAAAGAAAAGGCTAAAGAATATGCAAATCAAATAATAGGTATATCAGTATTATTGGCTATTGGTTTGACATTATTGGGAATCATCTTAAGTCCTCTTATTATAAAGGCCATGGGAGCTACTGGGGATTTGGCAAGATATGGTAATACATATTTAAGAATCACATTTCTAGATACTATATTTTTATTTCTGTTTTTTAATATTAATTCTATAATGAATGCCCAAGGAAATACTGTAACTCCAACAATTTTAAGTGCTATATCTGCATTATTAAATGTAATATTAGATCCAATATTTATCTTTACGTTTAACTGGGGAATTGCAGGAGCAGCATGGGCTACTTTAGCATCTAGAGCAATCCTAGCCATAGTAGGATTAAAGATATTATTTGGACCCAATAATAAAATAAGACCAGACTTTAAAGGATTTAAATTTAACAAAGATATTTTAAAAGATGTTTTTAAAGTTGGATTTCCATCATCAATTGGGCAGGCAGGAGCAGCAGTTGGATTTATAGTGCTAAATGGATTTATAGTATCCTATGGAACAGCTACTGTAGCAGCTTTTGGTATGGTAAATAGGATTACATCTTTAATAATGCAACCTGCCATGGGAATTGGAGCAGCACTAACTACAATAGTAGGGCAAAACATGGGAGCAAATCAATTGGATAGGGCTCAAGAATCCTTCCACAAAGCATCAAAAATAACTTCCATAGTAGGGATTATAGGATGTATCTTACTTTTAGTATTTGATGGGCCAATAGTAAACTTTTTTATTCAATCAAAGGATGATCCAGAAGTAATTACCAAAGGTATACATTATTTAAAATATATTTCTTTATCTATGCCTTTTTTAGGACTGTTTAGTGTATTCCAAGGGATATTCCAAGGATCAGGGAATACTAAGTATTCTATGTCTATGGAAATAGGCAGACTTTGGTTTGTAAGGATACCTATGATATTAATTTTTAAGTATTTTACAAATATTGGTTCTACAGGGATTTGGATTTCCATGAGTTTTAGTAATATATTAGTATGTGTTTATGGATATATAATCTATAAAAAGGATGTTTGGAAAGAAAAGGTTATAAAAGTATCACCACATCAGGTCAATAATTAGATAATTTTAATAATATTGACATTTAGTAATCTTGTTGTTATTATATTAGATAATTGATATAAATATATTCTAATTTACTTTAAGAAATATATTTATTACTGAAAATACTTCATATTCAATAGATGAAGTATTTTTAATAACAATGATTGTTAAAAAAGTCACAGGAGGGGGAGACATTATGAAGGAAAATGTTGTAGGGTACTTAGAAAAAGTGGTAAACACTGTAAATGGATTATTGTGGGATAAGGTACTTATATTTGCATTATTAGGTACTGGTATTTACTACACAATACGTCTAGGGTTTCCGCAAATAAGCAAGATAAAGCCTGGATTTAAACAAGCTTTTGGAGGAGTATTTAGTAATAGGGATAAGGCAGATAGAGATGGAATGTCTTCATTTCAAGCCTTAGCAACATCAATAGCAGCACAGGTAGGAACAGGAAATATAGCAGGTGTGGCTACGGCTTTAGCAGCAGGAGGACCAGGAGCAATTTTTTGGATGTGGGCATCTGCTATTTTAGGAATGGCAACCATATTTGGAGAAGCTGTATTAGCTCAAAAATACGTAGAACGTGTTGATGGAGAAGTTACAGGGGGACCATCATACTACTTATCCAAGGGAGTTAAGAGCAAATTTTTAGCTGCTTTCTTTTCTGTTTCTATTATTTTTGCCTTAGGATTCGTAGGTAATATGGTACAGTCTAATTCTATATCAGTTGCAGTTAATGAAGCCTTTGGAATTAATAAAATTATAATAGGTATTTTTATAGCCATATGTGCAGCATTAATATTAATAGGAGGAATAACTAGAATTGCTTCCTTTACAGAATTAGTAGTACCATTTATGGCAGTACTTTATATTATAGGCAGTATAATAATTCTAGGTAAAAATTCATCTCAGATTATACCATCATTTAAAGATATATTTACTATGGCATTTACAACAAAGGCAGCAGTAGGAGGAGCGGTAGGTGTATCAGTAAAGCAAGCTGTAAAACTAGGTATATCAAGGGGATTGTTTTCCAATGAAGCCGGTATGGGATCAACTCCTCATGCTCATGCTATAGCAAAGGTTGATCATCCAGCTCAACAGGGTATGGTAGCTATGGTTGGAGTAATAATCGATACTGTAATAGTTTGTACTGCAACAGCTATGATTAATCTAGTAACTGGAGTACATACCTCAGGATTAACAGGGGCAGCCATGACACAAAAAGCTTTTGAAATAGGACTTGGTAGGACTGGGGTTATATTTATAGCCATAAGTCTATCCTTCTTTGCTTTTACTACAATAATAGGTTGGTATTTTTTTGGTGAAGCAAATATAAAATATCTATTTGGACAAAAAGGAGTCAATACATATAGGGTATTAGTACTTCTATTTATAATATTAGGATCTGTATTAAAAGTTCAATTAGTATGGGATATGGCAGATATGTTCAATGGAATTATGGTAATTCCAAACTTAATAGGTCTTATTATTTTAGCGCCACAAGCAGTGGAAATTTTAAAGGATTATGATTCAAATATAATTAAAACATATAAGTAAAATAGAAAAATAAATAATTGTAAAACAGCTCTTATTTATCCCAGTGATAATAAGGGCTTTTTTTTATATTTTAGATATGATATAATTTAAAAAAAGGGGAGCTTGTATTATAGGCTGAGAGGAAGTATATACTTCGACCCATAACCTGATACGGATAATACCGGCGTAGGGAGATATGAGATTTATACATTTTTGAAAGTATAAACAGGATATACCCTATTAGGTATGTCCTGTTTTTTAAATGCCTTGAAATTATTATTTCAGCAGGATTAGGGGGAGCGCCCTGGTCTTATAGGCAAAAATACAACTAAATAGCGAGGGAGCTTGTGTTTCAAGATGAGAGGAAACTTTTGAGTTTCGACCGACTATTATGGCTTATGTCATATAGGAAATCGCTATTTGGTTATACCCAAAATATATCCTCGTGATAATATTTATTTTCTATATGATATAGGGCAAATATAAATATTATTATGGAGGTATTTTATTATGGAAAGAAATTCAAAGTTATTAAGGCAACTTATGTTAGCTATGATGGTTGCAATGGGAGTTGTGATCTCACCAATTCTACGTATTGAGGGAATGTGTCCCATGGCACATCTTATTAATATTGTATGTTCAGTATTCCTTGGACCTTGGTATTCATTACTTTGTGCTACATTAATTGGAATAATAAGGATGTCCTTCATGGGGATACCACCTTTAGCCTTAACAGGGGCTATATTTGGAGCTTTTTTATCTGGAGTTTTTTATAGAGCGTCTAAAGGGAATCTATTTTTTGCAGTCATAGGTGAAATAATAGGAACTGGAGTTATAGGAGCCATAATCTCCTATCCTGTAATGACACTTATATGGGGAAGAACTGGACTTACTTGGATGTTCTATGTCCCTTCCTTTACCATGGGGACTATTATTGGAGGAATAATTGCATTTGTATTTTTAGTAGCATTAAGTAGAACGGGTATGCTTGTAAAAATTCAACAAAGCTTGGGGGCAAAGGTATATGACAAAACAAGGGTTAATAACAGATAAATTACTTGAAATAAGAAGAAAAATTAAAGTTGAGAAACCACTTATACACTGTATTACAAACCCCATATCTATAAATGATTGTGCCAATATGGTACTTGCTACTGGTGGAAAACCTATTATGGCTCAGCATCCTTTAGAAGTTGGTGAAATAACTAGAACTTCTAAAGCTCTTGGAGTGAACTTAGGAAATATAACAGATATTAGAATGGAGTCTATGATGATTTCAGGTAAAACTGCATATGAAAATAAGATTCCCCAGGCAATAGATATTGTAGGAGTTGGATGTAGTAAACTTCGTTTAAATTATGCAAGGGAATTTATCACCCAGTGTAGACCAAATGTAATTAAAGGGAATGTGTCTGAAATAAAGGCTCTATGGGGTATAGAAAATAATGCAAAGGGAATAGATGTTGGGGCATCCGATATTATAACAAAAGAAAATTATAAAGAAAATATAGAGATTTTAAAAAGTCTATCTTTGAAAACAAATGCTATAATAGTTGCTACGGGAAAGATAGATATAATAACAGATGGAGTCAAAACATACTTAGTATCTAACGGGTGTGAGATGCTTTCTATGATAACTGGAACAGGATGTATGCTTAATGTACTTATAGCAAGCTATATTTCTTCAGGCAGTATACTAGAAGGGACTATACTTGCAGTGGTTCTTATGGGCATATGTGGCGAACTTTCTAAAGATGCAAAGGGAACTGGAAGCTTTAGAACTGAACTTTTAGATAATATGTATAGTATCTCTCCTGATACAATAAAAGAAAAAATTAAATATAAATTAATATAAAAAGGATGATAGATAATGGATTTTGATATTACACTGTATTTAGTAACAGATAGTACTAATCTTAAGGAAGATGTTTTTCTTTCTAAAGTTGATAAGGCCTGTAAAGGTGGAGTAACTTTACTACAATTAAGGGAAAAGGAAAGATCTGATTGGGAATATCTTAATCTTGCAATTAAAGTTAAAAAGATTACTGATAAATATAATATTCCATTAATAATAGACGATAGAATAGATATTGCAATGGCATCCAACGCTGCAGGTGTTCATCTTGGACAAAATGATATACCTATTAATATAGCAAGGAAATTAATGGGGAAAGATAAAATCATTGGAGCTACTACTAAAACTGTATCTCAGGCCAAAAAAGCTGTTGAAGATGGTGCTGATTACTTGGGAGTTGGAGCAATTTATCCTACTACTACAAAGGTAAAGACAATTATTACAGAAGTTTCTACTTTAAATGATATTTGCAATGCTGTAGATATTCCTGTTATAGGAATAGGAGGGTTAAATAAGGATAATTGTGATATATTAAAGGATAGTCCAATTGATGGAATTGCTGTAGTTTCTGCCATAATGAAGGCTGAGGATACTGAAAAAGCAGCAACAGAATTAAAATCTAAGGTTATTTCAATTTTATAAAAAACATATGCAGTCTATATATTTATATAAGTATATAGACTGTTTTTTATATTTATAAGATTACACAAGGAAGGTATTTTTTAAACATAAATATGATATAATCATATTATTAAAGTAGTTTGAAAGGATGTTTATATGAGCAAAGCTTTAGTTTTAGCAGAAAAACCTTCAGTAGGTAGGGATATAGCTAGGGTGTTAAAATGTAATAAAAAAGGTAATGGATATATAGAAGGAAATAAATATATAGTTACTTGGGCCTTAGGCCATTTAGTGACTTTAGCAGATCCAGAGCAATATAATAAGAAGTATAAAAATTGGAGTTTAGAAGATCTTCCTATTCTTCCAAAGGAAGGAAAACTTGTAGTTATAAGACAGACAGGAAAGCAATTTAACACAGTTGAAACCCAATTGAAAAGAAAAGATGTAGACAAGATAATAATAGCCACAGATGCTGGTAGAGAAGGGGAGCTAGTAGCTCGCTGGATTTTAGAAAAAACTAATATTAAAAAGCCAATCCAAAGATTATGGATATCTTCAGTGACAGATAAGGCCATTAAAGATGGATTCAATAATTTAAAAGATGGAAAAAAATATGAAAATCTATATAGAGCGGCTCAAGCAAGGGCAGAAGCAGACTGGATAGTAGGTATCAATGCTACTAGGGCACTAACTGTAAAATATAACTCTCAACTATCCTGTGGTAGAGTCCAAACTCCTACATTGGCAATGATAGCTCAAAGGGAAGAAGAAATACGAAACTTTAGGTCAAAGGATTATTATGGAATAAGGTTAAATACAAAAGACTTAAAGTTAATGTGGCAGGATAAAAACAATAATACTAGAAGTTTTAATGAGAATAATATAAATAAGATAATAGAAAAAATTAAAGATAAAGATGGAAAAGTAGTAGAAGTCAATAAGTCTTATAAAAAGACTTATGCACCAGGACTATATGATTTGACAGAGCTACAAAGAGATGCCAATAGGATATTTAACTTTTCTCCTAAAGAGACCCTGTCTATTATGCAAAATTTATATGAACGGCACAAAATACTCACGTATCCAAGGACAGACTCTAAATATTTATCAGAAGATATGATAGATACTTTAAAGGATAGGGTAAAAGCTATAAATATAGAACCCTATAAAAAGTTTGCATCCCAAATACTTAATCAAAATATAAAGACTAATAAATCCTTTATAGATAATAAAAAGGTAACTGATCATCATGCCATAATCCCAACGGAAGAAAGGGTTATATTGTCAGAGTTAAATAATAATGAAAGAAAAATATATGATTTAGTAGTTAAGAGATTTTTAGCTGTCCTATATCCTAAATTTGAATATGAGCAGACTAGGATAAAAGTGAAAGTAGGAGAAGAGTACTTTGTTGCAAAGGGAAAAGTAGTGATTAAAGAAGGATGGAAAGAAATATATTCAAATATTTATAATGAAGAAGTAGAAGAAGATATAAAGGACCAGACTCTTCCAGTAATAAACAAAGGAGATACTCTAAAAATTTTAGCCATAGAAAAGACATCAGGTAAAACTAGTCCTCCACCATATTTTAATGAAGGAACTCTATTAGTAGCTATGGAAAATCCAACTAAGTATATGGAAAACAAAAATACAGAATTAGCCAAAATATTAGATGAAACAGGTGGTATAGGTACTGTTGCCACAAGGGCAGATATTATAGAAAAACTATATAAAACATTTTTAATTGAGAATAGAGGTAAGGATATATTCATTACTAGCAAGGGAAAACAATTATTAGATTTAGTACCAGAAGATTTAAAGTCTCCTACCCTTACAGCCAGCTGGGAGAAAAAATTAAGTTTAATTGAAAATGGTAAATTAAACAAAGAAACATTTCTAGGAGAAATGAAGGAATATTCAAAGTCCATTGTAAAGGAAATAAAAAATAGTGAGGAGACCTTTAAACATGACAATTTAACTAGAACAAAATGTCCTGACTGTGGCAAATATATGTTAGAAGTAAAGACTAAAAAGGGAAGGATGTATGTATGTCAAGACAGAGAATGTGGTCATAGAATCAATATTTCTCAAACAACTAATGCTAGATGTCCAAATTGTAGAAAAAGATTAGAACTAAGAGGCGAAGGCCAGGGACAGATATTTGCTTGTATATGTGGATATAGAGAAAAGCTTTCTACATTTAATGAAAGAAAAAAAAGAGAAAAGGGCAAACTAAATAAAAAAGAAGTAGCCAGATATTTAAGGGAGCAAAAAAAAGATGATGAACCATTAAATACAGGACTGGCAGATGCATTATCAAAATTGAAATTGTAAATAGTAATAAATACAACTAGAAGTAACTGAATAAATACGATTAATGAATGGTTAATTGTAAATTATAAATTAATTTGGTAGAATATACCTAGAAAAATATAAAAGTAGGTGCAATATGATAAAATTAGGTGAAATACAAGAACTAATAATTAAAAGATTTACATCAGTGGGAGCTTTTCTTAATGAAGAAATAGAAGAAGATGAAGATGTACTATTACCAAAGGCACAGATTCCAAAAGATGCTAAGATAGGAGATAAACTTGAAGTTTTTATTTATAATGATTCAAAAGATAGAATCATATCCACTATAAATATACCTAAGATTACCCTGGGAAAACTGGCCCATCTAACAGTAGTATCGACTACTAAGATAGGTTCATTTTTAGACTGGGGATTGGAAAGGGACTTGTTTTTACCCTTTGCAGAAACTATAGGCTCAGTAGTAAAGGGAAAAGAGTATCTAGTAGGAATGTATATTGACAAATCTGGTAGATTATGTGCTACAATGAAAATCAAGGATATGCTTAGTACAGACTCTCCCTATAAAGAAAACAATTTAACTACAGGAACTATATATAGCATCAATAGAGATATAGGAGCCTTTGTAGCTGTAGATGATAAATATGATGGATTAATTCCTAAAAAAGAGCTTATAGGTGCATATGAAGTAGGACAAATAGTAGAAGTAAGAATAAGTAGGGTTCTAGAAGACGGAAAGTTGGATTTAAGCTTAAGAGATAGATCATATATTCAAATGGATACAGATGCCAAAATCATAACTAGGAAGCTTAAAGACAATAGAGGTAGACTTGATTTAAATGATAAAAGTTCCCCAGAACTAATAAGAAAAGAATTACAAATGAGTAAAGCAGCATTTAAAAGGGCTTTAGGTAAGCTATTAAAAGAAGAGATGATTGAGTTTACACATAATGGAATAAAATTAAAAGAATAAATTAAAATAATAAATTAAAATAACAAGAAATAAAGGCTAGTTAATCTAGTCTTTATTTTAATTAACAATATCTATACAAAACCATTTTATTATGATATTATATTATAATTACACATTAAATGGGTTAAAGGGGGAATCATATGAAATTTTGGAAGGATAAAGCATTTTTAAAATCAATGATGGCAATTGCTATTCCAATAGCACTACAAAACTTAATAACCTCTTCTTTAAACATGGTCGATACATTGATGATTACCAGTCTTGGAGAAGCAAGTATAGCTGCAGTAGGTTTAGCCAATCAGGTATTCTTTTTTTATGCCCTAATAAATTTCGGAATACATAGTGGATCTTCTATATTTATATCCCAATATTGGGGTAGAGAAGATATACCTAGTATAAAAAGAGTATTAGGATTTGCATTGTCACTAAGTATTGTACTAGGAGTCGTATTTACAGTAGTAGCTCTTTTCTTTCCTGAATTCATTATGGGAATTTTAATCAAGGATTTAGAAGTAATTAAACTTGGAAGTGATTATTTAAGAATAGTTTCTCTATCCTATATAATAACAGGGATTGGATTTGCATATAGTATAGCCTTAAGAAGTACAGGTAGGCCTAAAGTTCCTATGTTAGTTTCTGCAATATCCTTTGTAGTAAATACAGTATTCAACTATGCACTAATATTTGGTAAGTTTGGATTTCCTGCACTAGGAGTCAAAGGAGCAGCTTGGGGAACTGTAATAGCTAGGGTTGTAGAAATAATATTTATATTTTATGTAGTATATAGAGATATAGGTCCATTGACAGCTACCATAAGTGAACTATTGGATTGGAATAAAGCCTTTATAAATAAATATATAGTAACAATCTCACCAGTTATACTCAATGAAACCTTCTGGTCTTTAGGACAAATAATGTATTCCATAGCATATGCAAGAATAGGAAAAGAGGCCACAGCAGCCGTACAATTAACCAATACTATTCAGAATATATTTTTTGTATTAGTAAGAGGACTTGCAAATGCCTGTGCAGTAATGGTTGGAAATAAAATAGGTGCTGGTGATGAAGAGGGAGCATTTGAATATGCAAAACAATTTTTAGTAATGTCTACCTTATCGGGACTTATTTTAGGAGTAGTTATGGCATTGACGCCAGATTTAACCCTTAAAGTATTTGGCGAACTAGAACCAAATTTGCATATGTTAGCAAGAAAACTTCTAATTATAATGGGTCTAACGTTTTTTATAAGGACATATAACTCAACTGCCATAGTTGGAGTCTTAAGAGGTGGAGGAGATACAAGATTTTCTATGCTATTGGAGATGGGATCAGTATGGTTAATAGGTGTTCCTTTAGCATTTTTAGGGGCCTTGGTTTTTAAATTACCTGTTCATTTTGTTTTATTATTAGTAACTATGGAGGAGCTGGTTAAATTTTCCATCTCTATTCCACGAATAATATCTAAAAAATGGATCAAAAATATAACAGATTATTAAATAATTAAAGCTTATATAGAAAAAGATATTTATCTATTCTATGTAAGCTTTTTTTGTTATAAAAACAGTTATTTAATTACTAAATTTATAAAAATAATTATTGCAAAAAAGTGTAATATGTCATACTATATAAATATAGTGTGATACTAATAGAGAGGAGATGCAATATTGGATGTCTTAAATATATATATTATATCAGATTCTTTAGGAGAAACGGGAGCTTTAGTTGCTAGGGCAGCTATATCCCAATTTAGAACACAAAAATATGAAATCAAAAGATTTCCCTACATATATGAAATAGAAAGACTAAAAGAAATTTTAGACGAGGCTGTTAGCATAGAAAATTCAATAGTCATATATACATTGGTAGATATAAAGTTAGTAAGATATATTAAGGAATATACAACAAAAACAAAATTACTAGCTATAGACCTTATGAGTCCATTAATAGATGGATTAAGCTCCAAACTAGGAATAGAACCTATCTCTGAACCAGGAATCATACGTAAATTAGATGAAGCTTATTTTAAAAAAGTAGAAGCCATTGAGTTTGCAGTAAGATATGATGATGGAAAAGATCCTAGAGGTATAAAAAAGGCTGATATTGTATTAATAGGTATATCAAGGACTTCAAAAACTCCTTTATCTATGTATTTAGCCAATAGAAATATTAAGGTAGCCAATGTTCCATTGGTAATGGAGGTAGAACCACCCCAAGCCATATTTGAAATACCAGCAACTAAAATAATAGGGCTTACTAATTCTCCAGAAAAGTTAAATGAAATCAGAACAGAAAGGCTTAAAGCATTAGGCTTAGGTAGTACTGCCAGTTATGCAGATATGGAGAGAATTTTAGATGAACTAGATTTTGCAGATAAAATAATGAAAAGGATTGGATGTCCAATTATAGATGTATCAAATAAAGCAATAGAAGAGACAACAGAGATAATTTTATCATTACTTAGAAAAAATGGTATAAGTTTTGGGCAATAATAAATAACAACTACGGAGGTTCTTAAAATGGAAAATAAGTATGTATATAGTTTTAAAGAAGGAAAAAAAGAAATGAAAGATTTACTAGGAGGAAAGGGAGCAAATTTAGCAGAAATGACTAATATTGGGCTACCAGTGCCACCAGGATTTACTATTACAACAAGTGCTTGTATAGAATTCTATGAAGGCAATAAAGATCTTTGGGAAAACCTACTTGATCAAGTTAAGACTTATCTAAAAAAATTAGAAGAAGAGTTAGGAAAAAGTTTTTCCAGCGAAGAAAACCCCTTATTGGTATCAGTTCGTTCAGGAGCAGTAATATCAATGCCAGGAATGATGGATACAATACTTAATTTAGGACTAAACGATATCTCAGTAGAAGGACTAGCAAAGTCTACAGGAAACGAAAGATTTGCCTATGATAGCTATAGAAGATTTATTCAAATGTTTTCTGATGTAGCTATGGAAATACCTAAGGTAAGATTTGATCATTTATTGGAAAAGATGAAGGAAGAAAAGGGAGTAGAACTAGATACAGAATTAGACGGAAAAGATTTAAAAGTATTAGTAAATAAATACAAAGAAGTATACTTAGAAGAAATGAAGGAAGAATTCCCACAGGATCCTATGAAACAATTAGAGTTGGCTATTAAGGCAGTATTTAAATCCTGGAGTAATCCTAGAGCAGTAATCTATAGAAAGCTTCATAATATTCCAGATAGTCTAGGTACAGCCGTTAATGTTCAATCTATGGTATATGGAAATATGGGTGAAACTTCTGGAACAGGAGTTGCATTTACAAGAAATCCAGCAACAGGAGAAAATAAAATATTTGGAGAATACCTTATAAACGCACAGGGAGAAGACGTAGTAGCAGGAATTAGAACTCCAAATCATATATCAGAACTAAAGGATATGATGCCAGAAATATATGATGAATTTATTAAATACACCCATATTTTAGAAGAGCATTATAAAGATATGCAAGATATTGAATTTACAATCGAAAATAAAAAATTATATATACTTCAAACTAGAAATGGAAAGAGAACAACTCAAGCAGCTATAAAGATAGCTACTGATTTAGTAAAGGAAGGATTGATTGGAAAGGAAGAAGCTATTTTAAGGGTAAATCCAAATGATCTAAATCAATTACTTCATCCAAACTTCGACCAAAAAAAATTAGAATCTTCACAAGTAATAGCAAAAGGATTAGCGGCATCACCAGGAGCTGCATCTGGAAAAGTATACTTTAATGCCCAGGATATAGTAGAAGCAAGCCAAAGGGGAGAAAAATCTATCTTAGTGAGATTAGAAACATCTCCAGAAGATATAGAAGGTATGGTATTATCAGAGGGTATACTTACAGCACGAGGTGGTATGACATCCCATGCAGCAGTAGTAGCAAGGGGAATGGGTAAGTGTTGTGTAGCAGGATGTAGTGAAATAAGAGTAGATGAAGAAAACAAGATAATTAGAACTCAAGACTTAACAATAAAAGAAGGAGACTATATTTCCCTTGATGGTAGTACAGGAATAGTATATTTAGGTGAAATAGAAAAGGTACAACCAAGCTTAAGTGGAAGTTTTGGGGAATTTATGTCTTGGGTAGATGAAATAAGGACTATGAAGGTTAGAACAAATGCAGATACTCCAAAGGATGCAGCTCAAGCCTTAGAATTTGGAGCAGAGGGAATAGGCTTGTGTAGAACGGAGCATATGTTTTTTGATTCAGAAAGAATTGGATCTGTAAGGAGAATGATAGTAGCAAATAGTCTTAGAGAGAGAAAATCAGCCTTAGATGAATTACTTCCAGTCCAAAGAAAGGATTTTTATGAAATATATAAGGTAATGGAAGGAAGACCTGTAACTGTAAGATTACTTGATCCACCACTACATGAATTTATTCCAAATAAGGAAGAAGATATTAAAAATCTTGCAGAATCTATGAGTATAGAATATCAAGATTTAGTAGATAGAATTGAAGAATTAAAAGAGTTCAACCCAATGCTGGGACATAGGGGATGTAGATTAGCCGTTACCTATCCAGAAATCTATAGAATGCAAGTTAGAGCAATCATAGAGGCAGCTATAGATATTAAAGAAGAAGGCTTTGAAGAAATATATCCTGAAATAATGATACCTCTAGTAGGACATATAGAAGAACTAAAATATGTAAAAAATCAATTATTAGAAGAAATAAACCTAGTATTTGAAGAAAGAGGTAATAAAGTTAACTATATGATAGGTACTATGCTAGAAGTACCAAGAGCGGCAATTACCTCCGATGAAATAGCTACAGAGGCAGAATTCTTTAGTTTTGGAACCAATGATCTAACACAAATGGGATTTGGATATTCTAGAGATGACGCATCAAAGTTTTTAGATGAATATATGAATAAAGGAATATTTAAAGAAAGTCCATTTGAAGCTATAGATAGAAAGGGAATAGGAAAGCTTATGGAAATATCCATAGAATTAGGTAAAAAGACTAGACCGGATATCAAACTAGGAATATGTGGAGAACATGGTGGAGAACCAAGTTCAGTAGAGTTTTGTCACTCAATAGGTTTAGATTATGTATCTTGTTCACCTTTTAGAGTTCCAATAGCAAAATTAGCAGCAGCTCAAGCAAGTATAAAATAATATTAATATAAACCCTCCCATAATAGGATACACCTCAATTATTAGATTAATTCTAATGAATGAGGTGTATTTTTTAATATTCATTTAGCCTTATATTTAGATTGTATATAGTTAATATGAATATAAACCATAGAAAATATGATAAAATATAAAATATAGTACCAATTATTATAAATGTAGGTATAGGAGGAAATTATGTTTAATATAGGAGATATAGTTGAAGGTGAAATAATAGACTTCACCCATGAAGGAAGTGGAGTATTGAAGGTAGATAAGTTTACCATATTTGTAAAAGGCGGTCTAATAGGAGATAAGCTTAAGGCTAAAATAGATAATATTAAGAAGAGTTACGCTACAGCCACTATTAGTGAAATTGTTAAACCATCTGAGGAACGAGTAGATTTAGAATTTGAAATAGAAGAATCTAAGGGAGGGATACCTTTAATTGAATATAAATACTCAAAACAATTAGAATGGAAAAAAAATAAAATAAAAAAAGATTTAGAAAAAATAGCAGGTTTTAAAGATATAGAAGTAAAGGAAGTTATAGGAATGGATCATCCCTATAGATATCGTAACCATGTACAAATACCTGTTGGATGTGAAGAAGGTAGAGTTGTAACTGGATTTTATGAAATAGGAAGTAATGATATTGTAGATATGACAAAAAGTATATTACAACCGGAAGTAGCCGATGAAATCCTAGGAACTATTAGAAAATGGATAAATCAATATAAAATAAAACCTTATGATAAAAAAACTAGAAAAGGAATACTAAGGCATATAGGTATCAGGACCAATAGGAATAATGAATCTATGGTTATTTTAGTAACCAATGGCAATAGATTACCATATTACAAAGAATTAATAGACATGTTAAAGGGAAAAAAGGTAATCAGTATTTATCAAAATATTAATAAGTCTAACTCATCTATAACCTATGGAAGAGAATATAAGAAACTATATGGAGTAGATTGGCTACTAGATTATATAGGCGATTTTAGATTTAATATATCACCTAACTCATTTTTTCAGGTTAATAGGACTCAAGCAGAGGTTTTATATAATAAGACGATACAGTATCTAGATTTAAATAAAAAGGATATAGTATATGATTTGTATTGTGGTATAGGAACTATTTCATTATACATTGGAAATCAAGCTAAAAAGGTCTATGGAATAGAAATAATTAAAAAGGCTATAGAAGATGCAAGAGATAATGCTAAATTAAATAGTATAGATAATGTGGAGTTTGAAGTGGGAAAGGTAGAAGATATATTTCCTAGATTAATGGATAAAGAAATAAAAGGCAATAAGATAGTAGTTGATCCGCCGAGAAAAGGCTGTGAAAAAGAAGTATTAGAAGCAATAGTAAAATTAAATCCAGAAAAGGTAGTATATGTATCCTGTAATCCTACAACTATGGCAAGGGATGCAAAGTATCTGGTAGATAATGGATATAAGATAGAAGAAGTTCAACCAGTAGATATGTTTCCACATACGGCGCACTGTGAGGTTGTATGTAAATTAGAAAAGGAATAGAACATAGTAAGAGTAATAATTTAAGTCATTAAGTATATGATACTTGATGGCTTTTTTGTATATTGAAATATGTTTATTGAAATTTAATTAATAGAGGTAACTTAAAAAAACTCACCTACTTTAAAAGAAGAACCATTACATAATGCTATAATGTTAGCTATAAATAGAGTAGTAGAAAACAATGGAGATTTCATAGGAGCATTTAGAGAGAATGTTATAAGAGTAATTGGAAAATACTCAACAAAAAATATACATACAAAATATGATGATAAAATAGAATTTTTACAAGAAAAAATGCTAAGTTTAATTGAAGAAAATGCAAAACAAGGAGCAGTAGCAGAAGATTTTGATGGTGAGTATAAAAGGATATCAGAAGAGATAAATGAGCTTAAAGAAGCAAAGCTAAGGCTTGTACAAGAGAAAAAACAGACGAATAGATATAAGGAAAAGCTAACTGAACTGGATACCACTTTAAAAACTCTTCAACCACAGGTAAGAGAATTTGATGAGGAACTGGTAAGAAGATTAATAAAGACTATTAAAGTAAATAAAGGAGAAAGGTTAGAGATACAGTTTGGATCAGGTATAGTGATGGAACAGGTAGTGAATTATTATAATTAAGAATAAATAGAAAAGTGACAAAGATATAATAAAAATTATAGATCTTTGAATAGTGTATATATTTGGTGAATTTTGGAATTGCAGGTTGAGAAATGCTATAATATACTATAAACTTATAGTTATGATAAGTCTATAGATTATTTTATAAAAAAGGAAATATAAATATAGTTTAGAATATTACATATAAATTAGAATTAGAAATTTAGTCAAAGATAAAATACTAAAATCATAAGGAAATTAACGGGAAATAAAATTGTATTTTTATTTTTGAATTTAGTTATTAAAATATATCATAGAGCTATTTAGGAGGATTTGAAGATGGAGTCAATTCATATTTATAATATTGATGATGTGGTTTCAAAAAGAGACAATATTAGTGAGGAACAGAAAAGAAATATTGGAGAAATATTTATTAAGTTATTAGGTGAGAATGAGTCAGGAATACCAGGAGAGGTAAGACGATTTGTTGTAGATTCTGAAGAAAATACTAACCATAAGCTATTAAAAATTAAAAATGATTTTTTTAATAAAGATAGTACTGATGATTTAGTAGAATTATTAGATTCGTTTGCTGAAGATCTTCTTAAAGCAGAATTAGTAAAAGATGGTGGAGAAATGAGGAGACATAAAAGAATAACACAAGGAATGTTGTTCATAAAAATGTTGTCATCAAAGATCATATTTCTTAAATTAGAAGAAATACCAAGTATTGATAAAGAAACATTTGAGATAACTGATTCATTTGGCATTGATAGGAAGTATTATAAAGCAGCAATTTATTGTGGAGATGAAGTTAATGTAGTTGATAAAAATAAAGCAGTAGCTAATTATTGGGTAGATAAATTTTTAAATATTAATCCATTACGTGATGATGCTAGTAATACTAAAGATTTAGTATCAGTAATAAAGGACAAAAGATTATTTAATAGAGAAATTATGGAATCAGACTTAGGAGTTGATATATATAAATCTGCTCAAGACTATATTTTTACTGAGTCAAGATTTGACAGTGATGATATGTATAATTTAATAATGAATAAAATAGAATGTGATGAATTATCAAAAGAAGATATTTTTGTATTATCTGAATTGAGTAAGATAGATAGTGATTTTCTAATTGATAAAAAAATTGTAGGAGATTCATATAAAAAACGAATGAAGGTAAATGACAACATTACTATTGATTCTAAGAATATTTATACTGCTATAAAAGCACAACATTTAGTTAAAGATGATACATATCTTAAAGTAAGAATAGATAATGATTATGAAGGTGAGATTGAAGAAATATTTAAAGAATATAGCTAAGGGTGATTAATATGAAATTAAAATGGAATACTTCTGAATTGAATATTAATGATATACCTAATGGGTATTTTGAAGATTTACATTGTAAAGAGTTAATAAAAAAATGTTTATTAGAAAGTGAACATGAATTTGGAGAAGAAGGTTTGAAATTATATCCAATTAAAACGAGTATTTATATTGATGATTCTGGAAGAATAGACTCATCTACTAATCTTAGTGAATATTTAGAATACTATTCTTCGAAACAAAATTTGGGTACAGATAATTATTTGCTTATAATGAGAGAAGAACGATGTATTATTGAAAAATTAGATAATTATTCAGATATGAATTCTATTTATAAAGAGATGGTATCTTCAATTATTATAGATGTTCCAAATGTAAATAAATCATTATTAAACTTTTCGCCACTAATTTTTGATTGTATTCAAGATAAATTAAGAGAAAATAATATTAACATAGGTAAAGAGCTTGATTTTGTTATTCAGTTTTTAAGTATGATACCTATTGCGGATAAAGTTTGTTATGATAAAGATACTAAAATATATTCATTTATATTCATGGATTCAAAGAAAGATAAAAAGTCATCTATTGAATTAAAATGGAAAGAATATGAAAAATTTTCAAATACATTTTTTTATAAATCTTACTCATGGATAATATCAGATAAAAATAAGGGAATAGGTATCGATGTAAAGAGAAGTATCATAAATAATTACCTGAATAATATGGAGAATCTAGAAATGCTTACAACTTTAAGTGAAGGTCAAGTTAATGATATGGTAAGTCATTTTGATGATATTCTAAAAATGGTAATTGAAAATAGAACAAAAGAATACTTTGATAATAAAAAAATGATGAAAGAAGAATTTGTAGGATTGTTTTCTAAAAGTGATGAATTATACTCTGATATAGTAAAGAGAATTTTATCTCTTATTGCTATTATTGCTGCTGGTATTTATGGAGTAATTTTTGTAGATGGTAAAGTTTTTGATTGGGCAAATAAAAATAGAAATATGGCAATATTATTTATTGTTTTTTTGATTGGAGAAATTTTCATAAGTTGCTCTTTTGTTATTGATATAATATCATTTCAAAAATATAAACACAAATTAAAGGATATATATGGTGTACAATTATTAATGGATACTAAAGAATGGGATAAAGTAATGAAAACAAGAAGCTATTTATTTCCAATTATTTCTTTAATTATCGTGATTCTTGGGACAGGTGTAGTGATACGACACTTTTGGTGAAGTATTAAAAATTAATTATAAATATAAAAATTATATTAAAAAATTTGTGAAGAATATGAACTTAAAGGATTAATAAAAATTGATTAGATATTTTAAAAAGAAAAACTTTAAACAAAGATGTATTGAACATGTAAATAATTTAGCAGTTGTGAATAATAAGAATGGATACAAAATATTTAAGTTTGAAAATGAAATAAATTCATGGACAAATATCTATTTTTAAGAATTTTATAAGATGGGTATAGTGAAATCTTAACTAATAATATAAATATTAGGTAAGCTGTATATGCATATACATGTAGTTGTTATATTCGAATTAATAGTCATTTAAGAAGTAGGGTAGAAATTTTTGTTGATGATTTTACTAAGTGGTTAGTAGAACTGATTGATAAGGCTATGAAAAGGAATGAATCTCTAGAGTATATTATTGTATATAGGATTGATAATTATGATGGAATACTATATAAGAATAATCGACATAAAGAAGAAAAGGTAGTATTTTAAAGGAACTAGCTGTTTTAAGAACAACACTATGCCAATCAGGAGTATAATTGATTTTAATACTAGTACTGAACAAAATGCTAATTCTGGAAATATATGTGCCATGTATGGTTGTAGCAATTTGCTTGTTTATATAAATATGGCAAGCATTAACGGGATATTTTAAGCATTAATAAATATATACATTACATGGGGGTTAAATTTGAAAAATGAAAAATAGAATTAAACAATTATTGAAAAAAGGAACTGAACTATGGCAAAGCAGTAATCAAAAATACAAAAATATGAAGATTGGTGGGATGCTTTTTTCTATATTTGGAGCTATTTGCCTGTTTTTATCGTACGTTTTAATGAATGAAAGTCTCATTATCACTAGCATAGCAAAATATACTTTTCGATATTTTGCTTTATTTATGTTTTGTGTAGCAATAAATTTTTTCGTAATCTACTTCTATGTATATAATAATATAAAAATCTTTAAGAGTTATGCGAAATACTTTTTAATACCTTTAATCATGTTATCAGTAGTAACCCTAATAGTTGGAATACCATTTACAATATTATCAGGTGTTATAGCTAAGATACTTGGTTTTAGAGCGAAAAAAATGGATAATTTAATGAGTTTTATCTTTTACTTATTAATTACTATAATTGTCATTGGTGTATTTATATATCCTAATTATATTTTAGCATATTCTATTTCAAAATTCTTAGAAAATCTATTTACAATTAAATATAATTTAAATTTAGGAGTATATAGTATGGGCTTATTTATATTTATAAGTTTACTTAAATTGGAGGTAGATGCCTTTTATAGAGGATTATTATTTATAAAACAAAGAAAATAATCTAAATCAATAAATAAAATATTAAAGATGCGAGTGAATGTTTTAGATAAAAATATAAGTTATTCAAACTTTGATATTAAAAATCATATACAAAAGAAAAGTGATACTCTAAAAATAGAAGAAGACAAGTTAAAAGATGAGATAAGTTATGATATTACTTATTTGAAAAACACTTTAAGAAAGGTTCAGCTAGCTATCCTAATTTTATTTTTTGTAGTGATAGTTTTAGAAATAATGCCTAAAGAGTTATTGAGGGATTTTGAGACATATAAAAGTGATACAATAAATGTCTTGACTATTTATACACTAATAATGCTATATTTAGACAAACGAAAAGAATGGAAATAAAAACGTAATTATAATAACATTTTATAAATTGCCTGCCAAGATTAAGAGCAGAGCAAGAATGCAAATATTCTGCAACTAAGAGTATAATAATATATTTTATTTTGGAAATAAACAAATTGTCATTAGATGCAAAATATAATTATTTGAAAGTTTTATAATTTACAATTTTGATATAAAAATTATTAGAATGTATTAACAAACATTAAGTATCAAGTTATAGGATAATTCTAGCCTAAATATGATAAGTAATATAGTTACTAGAAATATACTGTGTTGCCAAGGCAGTGTTATCTTTCTATTATATTTTCATTATCACCTCAAGACATGTGAAATCTATAATCCTGTTGTACAAGAAAAATAACTAGATTATAAGAAGAAATAATACAAAGGAAAACCCTTCATATGATGGAGAATAAATTAAAGAGTATAAAATTAAAATCGTCTACAGATATAACTATAAATAGAAGTAAATAAAGCTAGAATCTAAATTTGAGGGTGTGGGATAAATGCAAGCATATTTATTAGATAATGGATAAAAAATCTAGAGATTATTGAATTAAAATAATAGTGATGTTGTAGAACTTAAATATAAATAAAAGTATAAAGAAGTAGGAATTAAAACATGGACAGAATAATTAAATGAGATACTTTGAAAGAAAAAAGAATACTGAAACAGATGGTATTATGTATAGTTATAAGTATAGCAAAATTAAGGATGTGATATGATGCTGGATGATTTATATCCTATGAATCAAGAAATAATCAAAGAAGTTAACGAGGAATTAAAAAATTACAATATTGATAAAGGACAATTCACTGAAGGTGTATTAAATTTTGAGATGTTAATTCATCTAGAGCTATTAAGAGAATTTAATCAAAATGTGCTAAATAGAATTATTACACCAGTCTATTATTATAAAGCTTTGGTAAGAGAAGAACCTACAAATTATAAATCTCTTGCCCTTCATGCAGAGAATGGGGTCATAAGATTAATTTCATTTTGGGAACATTTATTTCAGATACTCAATACCTATTTAGGTATATTCATGACTCCTAAAAGAGAAATAATTGAAATTAATAACACTTGGATAAATAGAATTATATTTTCTTTAAAATTAAATAAAGAGCAGAAATATCTTAGAGGCTATCAGAACTATCTAGATGGGCAAAACTTTATAAAAAAAGTAAAGAAAAAGTACAGAAATGATAGCACTTTAAGAACTATCTTAAGTTTATCAAATGCTGATCATTGGAAACAGATGAGAAAGCTTAGGAATGAGGTGATACATTATAAATTTTTAGGACAAATATCGTACCCACTAGATATCAGGGGTGATGATTATATGATTACTTTCGCCAATTTAAGTGAGAATAAAATAAATCATGGTTCATTAGGATCTTTAATGGATAATGGTTTGGATGATATAAAAAATGCATTAACCCTAACTCATACATTGTTGAAACAGGATTTAGTTCCTACGAAAAAATCATCTATTAGAGATGAATATTTTCTTTTAAAAATTAATTGTCCTTGTAGTGAAGAAAAAAAACTTATACCAGATAACTTATTAGACCTAGATAAGATGCTAAAAGAGAATATATATAAGCCAATATTTTGTCCAAATTGTTTTTCTAATAATATAACTATAGACAATGAAATGATAAAAGTTAGCCAGGATACCTGGGAAAATAGTGTTAATGAATATTTTAAACTAGTTCCAGAATATCTTAAACAGCAGTGTAATATTGATGATTAAAATAAATTATGTAGTTGTCTATACCATTTAATATTAAATATAATAATTTTAGTTTCTTAGATCTAAATTAAAATAAAATTTAGATAAAAAGGAATCAATGAATTTTGTAACAAAATAGTGGATGTAAAAACTTGAAACTCAATGATATAAGGAAGGATTTTCAAGAGTATAAAACTTATGCTAAAGTTATTATTATGCGATATGTTTAATGCAAAGGATGGATTACCAGAGGATTGTGAAGAATTTCAAAATAAAAAGAAATATTTAAGTGTAAAATTACTTATTTATTTTGCTAAACACCCATTGGTTTTTATTTGATATAGTACATAATATAGAAATATAAAGAATATTTTATCAGATATAGATGAAATATTAGCAACTAGAGGTGAATTAATTCCTAATATATATTTTTTAGAATGGTCTAGGTAATAGAATAAAACGATAGAATCAGCCATAGAAAACTTAATCTCAATAGATGATAATCAATCTGTTAGGGTTAAATTCATATTATATGACAATTTTAATTTGGTATTTGAAATTTTTGGTGCAACAACAATTATAGATTATCAAAAACAATTTATTTTAGCATATCCCTATAGTCTTATAGATGTTGGAAAAAATAGGATTGACTACTCAAACAATATAATTGTGATATTTAAAGTAAACTCTTGTGAACAAAATTAGATAATATAACTCATAAGGAATAGGTTCGAAAGAGTATAGGAACATTAATAGAAATTATCGAAATAAATTGTAGTGAATAAAACCTTCAAGGGTAGAAACATATATTTTTTTGAGGGTTTTATTGTTTGCAATTTAATGGTTTTAAGAATATTAAATTGCAAAATGGGGGTATGTAAGTTATCTTCATGAAAACACATAGTATATTATGAAGATATTATTCACGCCAAGGGGTTACTATCAACCTACGACATCTTTATTGTCACCTCAAGGCATACAGAAGTTGTAGTCCTGTTGCATCGATAAGGAGATAAATATGAGCAATTCTAAGGAGATAAAATGGGGAAAGATATTGAAAAATAGTATCCAATGTAAATACTGTGGTGATATTATTGAATCTAAAATTGTACACGATTTTGTAACGTGTTTTTGTGGCAGATGTAGTTTAGATGGAGGCAAAGAATATTTACGTCGGTTAGTAAAAGAAGATAGTTATATAGAACTATCAATAATTGAAAATGAGTAAAGAGTAAAATTTTAGGGGCGTAAGAGCTATTGAGCTTTTACGTCTTTTTTGTTGATTAATTTAAGGATTAGAATAAGTAGGATTTATTTATGAAAAAGATTATGATTATTCCTGCGAAAAATTCTTTGGAGAGTGAGGGTAAATTAAATGTAGCGGCATATTGTAGAGTGAGTACAGAGCGTGAAAGCCAGCAAGGCAGTATCGACCTTCAAATTAGACAGTATACAAAGTTAATTCAAAATAATCCAGAATGGGATTTTGCTGGTGTGTTTTATGACTATGAAAGTGGGCTTAGAAAAGATGAACGTAATGGTTTAGATGCAATGTTGAAGAAAGCGTATAAAGGGGAAATTGATTATATTATTACTAAGTCCATCAGTAGATTATCTCGAAATGTATTAGACATATTAACAATTATACGAGGATTAAAAGCGAGAGGTATCAATATCTATTTTGAAAAGGAAGACTTAAATTCTCTTGAAGAGGAAAAAGAAATTGATATTGCATTTAATGGAGCTTTAGCTCAGGAAGAAAGTCGGAATTTGAGTGAAAACATTCGGTGGGGATATCAACGTAAATTTGAAAGAGGAGATAACTTTGCTGGTAAAAGTCCTATGGGATACAGATGTAAAAATGATAAATTGATAATAGTACCAGAGGAATCTGATATCATAAGGAAAATCTATCAATTATATTTGGAAGGAAGTACCTTGCAGCAAATTAAAGAGTATTTGGAACAAAAACAGATTAAAACAGCTACGGGAAAAGAAATATGGGCTACAGCAGTTATTCAAAAGATACTCAAAAATGAAAAGTATAAAGGTGATACCATGTTCCAAAAGACTTATACAGAAGATTTTATGACGGGAAGAAAAAGCAAGAACGATGGGCAAAAGAATCGCTACTATGTAACGGATAGTCATCCAGCCATTATTTCTGATGAAGTATATGATAGAGTTCAGGAAGAAATGAATAGACGAGCAAGATTAGTCTATAAAGAAGATGGTACGGTGGAGTCCAGTATTAGAAAGTATAATGGTAAATATCTTCTTGGTAACTTATTAATATGTGGGTATTGTGGGGCTTCTTATAGAAGAAGAACTGAAAGGGATAAGGTAGTTTGGAGATGTGCGACAAGGATTGAAAAGGGGAAAGAAAGGTGTGCTGATTCTCCTACATTGAATGAAGAGTGGGTAAAGGAAATTTTAGGAGATACTGTTTGTGGGAATGGGAGTTATGATGAAGAAATAGTTAGGAATAGGGGTTAAAAGATTTTGATTTTTAATGAGTACTTAGAGATATGCAGTAAAAATAAGGATAAAGTCAGGATTCCATTTACAGAATTTTGTTTTAGGTAAAGATGATAAAACTTATGGTGCAGAATATCCTTGGAATCTTTTATATGGAATTTAGCGTTGTATGATTTAGCTACTACTGCATAAGAAATAAAATTACAAAGGCTCATTTTACAGATGAAGCAACATTGAATAGATAGCTTAAATACTAATTTGACTAGTGAGTAATAGGAATATCTGAGTAAGCAGTTCATTTGCAAGTAGCTTTAATGATTTGGTAAAAATGAGAGCAGTTTTATAAAAAAGTGGAAGAATACAGATGAGGATGAGTTAAGGAGGTATAAAGCTAGGGAGTTTATTTAGGTTATTAAATATATAGTAACGATAAAAGAATTTCATGTGTTTGTCTTTAAATGTATTAAGAAGATGACGGTGTTTGGAAATGAGAGGATAGTTGTAAGTTTTCTAGATTGAACGGATGTTAAGTGCATAATTGAATAACAATAGCACTAAGGTTAGAGACAGTTGTAATCCTAACTGGCTTTTTTATTGTTTTAAAAGTGGAAAATATAGGATATGTGGTATAATTATCTTAAATATTAGTATTACTTTGGGATAAATTAAAGACTTAATTTTTGCTGAGGAGGTTTTGTTACTTATATGATAGATTATAATGATAGCATATTAAAACAAAATTGTGAATATTTAATTAAGCTTATAGAGAAGGGAAATAATGATAACAGATTAATCGAAGAGGAGTGGAGAGAACTTAAAACGAGGGCTATAAAAAAACAGAAAAAAGAATATTTTGCTAGAATCAAAGAGGAATCAGAAAGACACAGAAATGAAACACTAGATAGATTTAGGAAAGAAGCTGAAGAAAGTAATAATGAACTTAAAAACAATTACTTGAGCGTATGGAAAGATTCTATAACTTAATGTACAATTTGGGATGGTCACCTCATCTTGAAATGAATGTTGAAGAAGCGAGAAAGATTGTAGAAGTATCTGCTACTTCTGGAGAAGATGAATTAGAAGTAATGATTAATGATTACTATACAAAAAAGCATAATATAGAAGCGATAGATTGTTTCTCAAATAATTGGGAAAAAAGCAAGACTCTTAAAAAACGAATCCCAATATTAAAACAAGCAATTAATGCACATAAAAGAGGAGATTATTTTCTATCAACTTGCATTTTCATCTCTCAACTAGAAGGAGTCATAGCAGATTCAGAAAATCATATTGGCATATGGGGGGACCAAAATAAGAGGATATTTAGAAAAGAGAGTTACTGAGACTGAAACATACAGTTTCGGATATGCATACAAGAACTTCTTTAATGAAAGATTATATTGTAGTTTTGAGCATGGTAAAAGTATGCAATCACCTATAGGTAGGCATGCGATACTACATGGGGCAGATACAGAATATGGAACGGAAGTTAATTCCTTAAAGGTTATTTTAATATTTGATAATTTATTTTATTATTTTGCATGAAATATTTTAATTAATCACCTTAATAGGGGTGTAAAGGGGATCTGCCTTTATTAAAAACCCTATATTTTTGCATATTAATATCAGACTTTTGTCCCAACATATGTGGAGACGATTGGCAATAGATACAAAATTCAAATCGGTAGGAGTGATATTATGTTACAAGCACTTAAATATAAAGATATTTTAGCTGATATCGAAAAAGTGATATATTGAATGATACTATAGGTATTTTATTAGCACGACCTAAGTCTGATGTTGGTAGAAGCATTATTGACAGCCTTCCATATTATCATCACCGCTCTGGTAAAAATATCAATTTCTATTTGCCTGGATATGGAGCTTACTGGCATAATGCATATCCTGATGAAAAACATATTGTAACTATTGAGGGTACCATGTGGTCATTTAGCCATTCAATGTATGTCAAGTTTATTGAGGATTTAGAGAAGGAGTTCAAGTGGAAGTATTCAGGTGAGAGTGAGCTTATACTATTGGATTATCACAACAAGAGGCTTGACTATTCTAAAATACTTGTATTTCATTTGGATGCGATGTTACAGGATAAAACAATATCTTCTGTTAACAGCTTTTTTGAAAAACTATTTAGATATTTTGCACGGAATTCAACGATAGAACAATTTAGTAATAGAATGGGTTCTAAAACTTTAGGTCAAATTACCTTGTTCACTATTTTAGAAAAACTACCGCTAAACTTAGGAACAATGTTTGTAAAAGCAAAACATTACGCAATAATAGATGAAAGCAAGAGTTGAGTAAGTATTTATAAGATGATTCTGAATTTTGAAAATAAATTATACAATTTTCCAGTTCCGAAGAACTAAGATTACAAATTCAAGGAGGAAACCATGAAAAATATAGGACACCTTACAGGTAAAGAATTTGAAGAAATCAAAATGTTAGCTGATAAAGCTGTAAGTGCCAACAATAAAAAATCAGCTGAATCTTTTATAAACCGCTTAGATTTTATGCAAAGAACTCTGGATATAGAGCCCTATAAGAGGAATGTGCTTGCTGAACTTGTATCCTATGTGCTTGCTGCAACAGGACAAGTAAGGGATAAAGAACGTTGGATGGATGCAGTAAATCAAAGTCTCTTCAAGTTAGAACCTTTTGCTGAAGATATGGGGGATATGAAATGAGATTCTCAAAAAAAGAGTTGAAAGGTCTGCCAATTCCAAAAGAGATAGTCGTTAGGAATTTAGCAGAGTATATAAACTTGTTTTCAAATAATGAATTTGAAAGTTACATATTTCGTGGAGAACCAGCGAATTACAATGATACAATTTCGTCTGCACTTAGAAATAGGGAGTATCCCTTTATTAAAATGAAGAATGAGTTAAGAAGAGAGATCTTCCATAGGCTTACGCCTGATGAACACAATAATTTTTTGGCTTTTGCTCAACATCACGGAATACCAACGAACCTTATTGATTTTACAAGGTCACCTTTAGTTGCATTATTTTTTGCGTGTCAACCATCTCGTAGTTCAGATGAATGTTCTGGACAAGAATTTCCTTGATCTTTTTATACGAAATGAAAATGATATTATTTTGGATTTATATAAGGGATTTGATGATTTTTACAAACAACATCCTGAAAAATTCTACTATTATTTCAAGCAGTTAGCTGATGATTGGCAGTATTACTTTGTTGATATGCAGCCGTATACCTTTAAAGAATCTGATTTTCCCTTATATGACAATGGAAAATATAAAAATAAGTTACACTATGAATATGTAAAAGACAGTAGAGAATTGATTACTGAAATAAAGCATCGATATGATTCCATAGAATTGGTTGTACTAGAATACACATTAAAACTGCAGTCATTTTTAAAACAAACCCTGAATTTTGAAGCAACAGTTTGGTGGCTTAACTGTATTCCCAATTTTCTATATACGCCAATATTGTCCTTTGAAAGAGGACGAAATCAGCAAGGTTTATTTGTCTATCAGGCATATCTTTCTTTTGATGAAAGAACATATAATACGCATATCCTTTCCCAATAGAGGGTGTGGCCTGATGTTGTAATCGTTATTGAGAATAAGGAAAAGGTATTACAAGAGTTAGATTTTATGGGTATTAATGAAAAATTCATATATGGTGATTATGATAGTATTGCAAGGTATATAAGGAAAAAAGTATTCTTGATAAGAATAATGGATGTAGCTAATTGTTGGCCATCATACTCCGTTCTTGTAATTGACAATTGCTCTAAAAGAACATTGATGATTCATGATTGTACCAACAGCATTTATAAAAATGTATAATAAAATTGCAACAAATAAAGCCTTCAGGGATTTACACGTCTTTGAAAATTTTATTGTTCATAATTTACTTGATTGTAAAGCACAAACAAACTCTAACTTGATTAAGGTAATAAATTATGAGATTCGCCCTGTTATCAAGGAGATATTAGCTTCCCAGGGCATCTTTTTTGTCACCTTAAAGCATGTGGAATGTTGCGTGCTATTTTGTAGATAAAACAATAAAAAGAAACAGTTATGAATAATAAGATTTATAATATCGAAAGATTGATTCTAAAAGTGTTAGCTAAATCTTAAGGATAATTCATTTTAGATTATTATCTAAATAACAATCCTTTTTAAGAGAAATATGATAGAGATAAGTATTTATTGTGGTGAAGATATAAATAGAAGAAATGAGAGAGATTTAATATGGTTATAGAAGAAATTTTTATTGATGGAATTAATAAGACAAAAGAAATAGCAGATTATGAAGTTAGAGAGGATGAATATTTAATAAGGTATAAAGGCAGTGATACCATCTATCCATTTAGTAAAGAAAAAAATAGAGTTGTTATTAAAAAGAAATCTATTGGACCTTTTATGGAATTTGCTAAAATTGCCGATAGTATTAAGGTTGTCGATGATTTTTCAGCACTTAGTAAATACTATGAGAATGTTACTATAGAGGAGAATTCACTATTACATAAGTACTTAAATGGTACTCCCTTTGAAACGTTTATTGATGAAAATCCTTTAGTTTTTCCATTTAGATTTAATAAGAGCCAACTGAATGCAACAAGAAAAGTTTTCAAAAATGAATTAAGTATTATTCAAGGCCCTCCTGGAACAGGTAAAACACAAACCATACTAAATATTATTGCCAATATTCTGGTTAGAGGTGAGAATGTTGCGATTGTATCTAATAATAATGCAGCAGTAGATAATATAAAAGATAAACTTATAAAAGATGGCTATGATTTTGTTTTTGCTTTATTAGGCAGTAAAAAGAATCAAGAGGATTTTTTTAAAAATCAAGTTCAAGAATCATCAGATTTTCATGACAAAGAACTTGACGAAGAAAATCTTGAAAAACTTAAAAGTGAGTTAATAAAGTCTAGCAATCAATTAGAGCAATTAATGGAAAAAGATAGGCAAAAGAGAATAATTACTGAGCAATTGAACGCATTAAGGTTAGAGAAAAAGTATTATAATAATGCACACGATATAAAAGATTTGGATAACAGACATATTAGTTTTATTACTTTGGGTTATGAAAAGGTAATTAATTTTTTGGTCGATCATCAAATCATGATAACAGAAAGTGAGAAGTTGACCCTTAAAAATAAGTTTAAGCTTTTAGTAAAGTATGGTATATATAGGTTTAAGTATCTTCAAGAAAAGGATTATGAGGTTATTACACGTTTCCAACAGATTTATTATGATCTAAAGATTAAAGAGCTGGAAGACAAGTTGTCTGAATGTCAAAAAACACTGCAGACTCAAAGATTTGATAAACTAGCTGATAAGCATTATCAAGTATCACAAGAAATACTTAATCATTATTTAAGTCAAAGGTTCAAGAAAAAGGAAAAACATACGATAGATTCGTATAAAAAGGACTTTGATTCTTTTATCAAAGATTATCCAGTGATTCTAAGCACTGCATATTCAGTGACATACTCGGTATCAAAGGGCTTTATGTTTGATTATGTTATCATTGATGAAGCTTCCACATTAGATCTTGTTAAAGCAGTGCTACCATTATCCTGTGCTAAAAAAATTGTTATTGTAGGAGATCAAAAACAATTACCACATATACCGGAAAAAATTGAAATGAGCTTTGAAAATGAGGCCTATGATTATAGAACCAAAAATATAATGGATTCTTTTGATTGCTTATACGGTGATACTATAGAAAGAACTTTACTTCAAGAACACTATAGATGTCATCCTGATATAATTAGATTTTGTAATATGAAATATTATGACGGAAATTTAATCGTCTACAGCAATTGCTCGAATAACAATGCAATAAGTGTTATAAAAACTGCTGCTGGAAACCATATGCGTGAACTTACTAGAGGAAGGAAAGGAGTCTTTAACCAGAGAGAATTAGAAGAGTTAAGTTATTTAATTAAAAATGAAAGTGAGTACAGAATTGAACTCTACTCAAAGAATCTAAATGATATTGGATTACTTTCGCCTTATAGATTACAAATAGAATATTCAAAAGAGATAAATTCGGAAGAAATTGAGAAGGATACAATTCACAAGTATCAAGGTAGGGAAAAGTCGGTCATAGTTTTTTCGACAGTACTTGATCAATCAGCAAAATCAAAAAGGAAGATGCCATTTGTAAATAATCCACAAATGGTTAATGTAGCTGTATCACGTGCAGAAAATCAGTTGATTTTAATTACTAATACGGATGCATTTTATAAAAATGGAAATGACATTGGTGATTTAATAAAGTATATAGAATATCATGATGAGAAGAATATTGAAGAGGGACGAGTAATTTCTGTATTTGATTTACTATATAGGGATTATTCTGAAAGGTTATTGGCAAGAAAGGAGGCAATGAACAATGTTAAAAAGAATATAAGATTTGATAGTGAGAAGATTATATATTCAGTTATATCAGAATTACTTAGGAAAGAAATTTTTAATTGTTACTCATTTGCTTATGAGGTTAAGCTTTCAGATATCTTTTTAAATCAGGATATATGTACAGAAGTCGAAAAGAAATTCATAAAACAATCAAGAAGCAGTGTGGACTTTATTATATTTAACAAATTTAATGCTAACCCTGTTCTTGCTATTGAAGTAGATGGTACTGAATTTCATTTAAATAATCCAGAACAGCTAGAAAGAGATAAAAAGAAGGACGGCATATTTAAAAAATATAGTATACCTATATTACGATTAGCAACCCATACAGCTATTATTGAAGATATGATAGAACTTGAGTTATCCAAAATAACAGAGAATAACAAAAGTATTTAATAAAGCTAAAGGTACTTTTTGCGATAAGCAGTTTTTAAATGAACTTTTTCTAAAGATAATAATTAAGTTTTTCCTTTTAAGTCGAAGTAAGTTGATGGCATTTAATGACGAGGTAATAAGCCCGTTTAACTTTTAATACTATAGTGTTTGAAACATCCGACAAGGTCCAGATGGATTCACATGACATCATTATTGTACTCTAAAGGCGTGTGGAGTGTGTAGTTAAGCTTGAAAGACAATAAAATATAGTAATAGCAATAGTTTAAGCCATTGGATGTGTAGATTACATTCAATGTTTTTTTATTTGTGGGAACATATCTACTGGATTTATAAATTAATGGTGATGACTGGTGAGTCTAACTGAAGTAAGGGACAAAGGATTAAAAGAGTATATCAGAAAAGATAAATCAGCTTTAAAAGGCAAAATTAAGGCTCGTACAAAAGAAAAAGTAAGCTAATAGATACGAAGGAAAACTAATAGAAGAGGAAGGTTCAGAAGAAGGTATATCAGGCGGATCAGAGGAAGGCACAGAAGAAGGTATATTAGGTGACCAAGGGGAAAACTCAGAAGAAAAAATTTTAAAACAAAAACAAAAAACTCTAAAATATGGACAAACATGGAATATCTATGACTCTAAAGTAGTTCATGATGGTGTTACCCCTAAAAATACTTTGTATACAGTTAGTAAGGCTTGCAACATAAATAATCATATTTTTGAGGCAGATGAACCTGGTAAATTTGTTATTTCTTATTTCAGAGCTTTAGAACGTTCACGAAAAGAAGAGTTGAGTATTATAGTTGCGAAAAGAAAAAAAGTTCATAAGAAAAAAGGGGAAATATTTAATGACACGGATGTTGTAGTAGGTGATCTTTATTTGGATGAATTACATAGTATTGCAATGGAAGTAGCAAATATTGACTATAAATGTTATCCATTATTATCAGCAATATCATTGAGAGTAGTACTGGAAGATTTAGTAAAAAAGGAGTGTAGATATACTGGATTAATGTTGACAGGTAATTTAGCCGAAAATTTTGAGAATGTAATGGATAGCTTTATAGATAGAATTGAAATTAGAAGGAATGACCCTAAAAAAACAGATATTGAAGAACTACATAAAGAATTTAGAGGAAGGGATGCCTTGAAAAATTTATTGAATCATTGGAAAGATAATGCTAAATCAACTTCAAATACATTTAATTATGTTACACATAATCCAGTACCAATTCTAAATGTTGAAGAAATTTATAATTTTGCTAATAATATATTAGTTCCATTTGGACATTTGATTTCATCAGCTAAAGAAAAAGGGATATAATATTTACTTTTTAGTAAAAAATATATTTTTAAAGGTGTTTATAATATTTATAAATATATGTAATAATACAAAATATTCATTACTTTATGATATTAGTAAAATTTTAGTAGAGAAAAACATGTGAAAATAAATTTTTTGATTATGAAAATATATTGAAGTCTAAAATTCCACCAAGGGATTAATATAAATCTATGACATCTTTATTGTCACCTCAAGGCACGTTGAAGCCGTAACACTGCTTACAAGGAGCGAAGTGAGTTGTAAGTAGATGTACGTCTCATGTCAGGAATGTCCAAGAAGACGAGCGATAGTGAAGGCTGATTGGAAACATTCTACGGCTGAGTGCATAGCGTTGATACAAAAGGAAACTATATAGAAATCCTGAGATTCAAGCAGTTTCACGACTATTTTGAGTTTATAGAAGATGAGCATAATTTCAAGAAAAAAGTGCTGAAAAAGTATTTCAATGTTTCAGTGGTTGTAGACCTAGTTAGTGGAGACACAAGAAAATAAGGAAAGTTAAGAATCAGCAAGGATTAAATACTTGCTGATTTTTGCATTTAAGGGTTCAGACTTGTCAAAAGAACAAGTCAAGAATGGCGATTTTGATAATTCAAGAATGGCGAAAAGGAAAAGTCTAGACTTGTCAAAAAGACAACCTAACTATATAGATATTAGTTAGATTGATAGAGTTATATTGATATTAGGGGGAGAAAGGGGAAAAAATTTCTTTTAAAGTGGGATAAAAGACAAGTTATATCAATAATTTAAACTATTAAATGTGTATATGACATTCATTGGCTTTTCGTTTTTTCAAATTTAATGTTTCTTAAATTTATTCAATAGCTGATTAAGATATAATTTGTAAATTAAATTGAAAGATTTATATTTTGAAAATATTTCAAAATAATGTTTTTAAAAATATACAGCCCTACCAAGGGATTAATATCAACCTACGACATCTTTATTATCCTCTCAAGGCATGTGGAATCTATAATCCTGCTTCAAAAGCAAAACAACTAGATTATAAGAAGAAATCATTATAATGAGGTAAAATAAAGGATGTGAGAGAAGATTTTTCATATCCTTTTTTAGTCAAAGAAAATGATATGAAACAATTTATATAGATATTAGAGAATTATGTTATGAAAAAAGTTATTTTATACCATCCAAGCCACAAGAATATAAAAAAATAAGAGTTGCATCATATTGCAGGGTAAGTATTCTAAATAAAATTCTAAGATATAGCTTACAATGGCAAGTAGAACATTATACAAATATGATAGGAAAGAATTTAGACTGGATTTTTGCTTGTGTGCTAATTCGCCTACATTAAATGAAGAGCGGATAAAGGGAATTTTGGAAGAAGTTATTAGTGGAAATGGGAGATATGATGAGGGAATTGTTAGAAATAATGTTGAGAAGATTTTTGTTTTTTATTAGAACTTAGAGATATATTATAGAAATGATGAGAGGGTTAGTATTAAGCTGTCAGAACAAACTGGGGTCAAGTTAGTAGCTAATTTTTTAAAAACAAAATAAGATGTTAAATCATAGGTTTAAAATCGATTAGTTAAGGATTATGGATCTTGCTACTTTTATCCTATATTTGGTAGAATGATCGTGATATAATAGTATTAAAAAATCGGGGGGATATTGTGAGTAAAAATTTCAGTTTTAATAGTAGGGATTTAGAAAAGCAAATTAAGAAACAAATTGAAAATAATCTAGGAGCAGTGCTAAAACAAAACATTGGGAAAACTATTGACGCTGCTTGTCCAAAATGCGGAAAAAGTGGAATAAAAGTAACTGATAGTAGTGATGGGGAATGCTTGCATTGCAAAGCACTCATAAGAATTGAACTTGATGTAAAATGAAAATAATGTGAGTTAGGAGGAATTGCATGAGTTACGATTATGACTATATAAACGGCAGAAAAGTCCCTCAAATGGTAATAAGCGAAGATACAATAATTAGTGGTGTTCACCATGGAACTGTTCATGTAGAGCGAGGAGTGTTAACGATAAGTGGAAAGCTTTACGGAACATTAGACGCCCAGAGTGATACTAAAGTAGTAATTACTGGGGAACAACACGGAACCGTCAATGTTAATGATAATGCCCTTGTTATAGTGAGTGGTAAACTACATGGGACAACCAGTGTTTCTTACAACGGGACTATTGAAGTTGAAAATACTGGTAAGCTGGTGGGAACACTAAACAATCGGGGAACTGTAATTGTTAGAGGGGGTTTTGGTGGTGTACTTTCAGGCAATGGTGTAATACTTGAGGGAAATGGATATATTAAACAGCCAAAAGTAGAAAATGGCATAAATTATTACGAATGATAGATGATATAGAAGATTTGAGGAGGTAAAAAACATGGAAAAGAGAACATTTGAAGATATAAAAATATGTCGAGTAGCAGAATCAAGATAAATGTAAGATGATGAGTGTTAAGCTAGAACATTAATTTGATGATTTCGGAGTAGTTGTATCTGTTTGGAATGTTAGAACTGATACTGATGGAGATTGGTGAGTTGCAGAAGGGAATACAATTCCAATGAACTTGTATCCTCAGAGTGCATATTATTTTTCTGCAAATGAGCTTAACTCTTTTCATATGGGGTTAATGCAAAGGATGAATGCTTCCCAAGAGAAATGCAATCCTGAAAATTTTATAGAAGCTATTACTCTGGAAACCAAAATAGCTCCCCAACTCCTAAAAAATTAAAAGGTGTTGCTTTTCTTTTAGACACTGCACAAGGAGACCTAAATGAAATAGTTTATATTAGGAAACTAGAAATGAAGTAACAAAAAGTACGTCAAAGTATATACTCTGCTGTGAACTTTGCAATGAGTATAACTTATTAATAGCGTTCATATTTGATAGCTCAAAGATAGAAAGCAGCTGGTATGGGTATACAGTTTTTTCAGCTCTTATACCGGCATTTAATAAAGAAAGTACTTATAGCATTTTGGTAGGAGACATAATCGCTGATTCGCTTGACCAAGATACGATACGGTATTTACTGTTTATTAATCTTGAAAAATATCATGAAACTATTTATAGGCACAGCACTCAATATTTTGTTGTATATATAAATAGTCTAACAAAAAATCAGATTAATAAAATACTGAACACTTTAGCCAACGAAGATTATTTTATTAGTTATGTAGATATGACTTTCGGAAGTTTTTTAAAAACTATTTTAGCGAATTGTCTTGTGCCACACGCTATCAAGTATAAGAATATAATACTTCAGCCTCACGAAACAGATAGGCACGATGATGATAATATAAATATATTGTCTTATCCGTATGAGGATAGTGGATTTATCATCAGAAGTATAAATGGTGATTATTTCAGCCTTCTGCTTTCATATAAGATAGAGTCGCTTTATACTGATGATGAGGATTTATCCTTTTCACTTAATGCAATATATCCTTCATACCAATCAGTATTAGCGCTTCCGCTGTTTATTCCTGAAACCAAATGGAAATATTTGAAGACAGAAAAAGGAAATATTTTTGAATCATTAGGGCTTGTTGATTACACAACAGATGAGTTGAGACAAGTTATTGTTAATAGAATAAGTCAGGGCTATCTTTATAACCTGGAATATCTAGAAGAGTATAATGTTCCTAAATTTAACGTATCGTTAGGACTAAATATGCTGAGTGGAGGTATTAGAAGGGTTATCGTTTCTTTAAAATATCTTAACGAATCAAATCATCTGCAACTAATAACTATGTACTAATGAAAGATTTCATCAGAAAATTGCCACCAAGGGGGTAATATCAACCTACGACATCATTATTGACCTCTCAGGGTATGTGGAGAGTATAATGTTGATGACGTATTGTGGTTCGAGGGAGGAATAAGACGATTCAGCCACAATATGCTGTGGATCTTGAGCAAATTTGAGGCTTAAAAATAGGCAAAAAAGTGCCGTTTTTGAGCCTCGAAAAATAGCAAAAATATAGATGACATAGTATTTTACAGAAAAAATCATAGAGGGATATTGTATGAGAATATAATATAAAATTCTATTGAATTAGATTTAGAAAATGTAATTTGATAATGCAATGCTAAAGGAAAGGGGGAAATTATAATCCAAAGTATTATGGTTGTGATAAAGCAATTGAGTGACAGTGGTATTTTAGACTTGATTGCCATAATAATAAGTCCTATTATTTCTTTTATTGTTTTATTTTTAACATTGAAACATGATAAAAAACAATTTAAAATTCAAACTGAAAATCAGCGAAATGAGCATCATGAAACTATTGATATAATGGTGAAGCAACATGAACAAGAATTAGATAAGCAAACCGAAATTAATAGGATAGCATTTTCAGTTTATCATTTACATTGATAAAGCAGATAAGGACTTTAAACCATCTTTTAAGGACTTAATTTATAGCTATAAGTGGACAATTAACCTTTGGAGAATACATATTATAGAACTTTCGAAGTAGGCAATGAACAGTATAATTATCGGAAACTTTTTTCATTGGCTTTCTTAAATAGAACCATCATTGAATGTTATGTATATAGTTACTGTATAAAACACTTTAAGGAAGAAAAGTTATGGGAAAGCTGGATTAGTCATGACATAAATAAAAAGTTAGATAAACTTCCAAATAAGGTGGAGAAAGAATCTATTAAAAAAATTTTCGGCCAACTTAAAAGCCACAACTAGAGAAAGGTCGACAATGAGTGGCTACGAGGTGTAGTACCTAAAAATAAAAATAAGATAATATCTTTTAGAGATGTTTGTGATATAGTAGAGTCTAAGGAAAAAACATTAGAAATATTTACAAAGATTATCAAAGAATGTGTGATTACATACATGGATCAGATTTATTTATAAAACTATTTAACTTTACATTTTACGATACATACTATCAATTGATCAGAATTATGTTTGAGTATATCTGTAAAAGTTTATTAAATTTATCTGATAACCAGATATCAAAATTTATGTTAGAAGGTATTGCTTATGAATTTTATACTTTAATTTATGACCAATTTAAGGATTAAGTAATAGCTAGTTTCTATATCCCTATGTCGTGAGGTGCTTGTCATAGAGCAAAGTAACAATAATAGATTTATCAGATGAATAAAGAAAAGAAATATTAAAAGTAGTTAATGGCCCTGAACATAGAGATTTAGGACCATCATAAGTAATTTCAAGGTTAACAGATAAGAGCAAATATATCGGTCTAGAAACAACAGTGGTTTCTGCACAGGAACAATATTTGTTAAATGATAATATTTCTGAGATATTAGGAGGTACATTTAAAATATTAGGAAAAGTAATAAAAGTATGTAAAAATAACAGGGAAGGGATTGATTTGTTACGTAAGGCTATCTTGAATATATTGGATAAGGATAGCTTAGCTGATTTTATGACAATATTGAAAGAGCCTGACTTAGATCAATTTAATCTTCCGGAAGTTCGATTTACTATTGAGTCACCGGCTGCAATTGTTATTCCAATAGCTATTTATGCTTAAGTGTAGTAGATTATTCTTAAGTGTTATTTTTTAACATTCTATGACGAGATGTTTTATAAAAGTTATGAATCATAATCTCCTATGAGTGTCTTATTTAAATGAGGAAGAAAAGAAACAAATTATTATTATGCGTGTTTTATATGGAAAATAAAAATATGACAATTTACTTTAAATATACCTATTAAATTTAAGTATATTTAATTTGAATATAAGTCTTTATTAACTTACATAATCTTATTTTAGTTGTCTAGTTTATTGTAATCTATCAAATATTACTTAAATATTTATAACTTTAGGGGCGGAAAAGATGATAAATATTTACAATAGTTTATTTGATATGCTATAATTTGAATACTTATTATATGTGAAATAAGCGGATAAGACTTTAAAATATATAAATAATAATAAATATTTTGGGAGGTACAAAAGTTATGGATATTAATTTAGAAGACTTCAAAGTAATACATCCAACTTCACGTAAACAACAATTAATGGTAATTAGTGTACTAAAAGATGGCTCAGTAAACTTCAACACAAGATTGATGGAGAAATTTCCCATGAGAGAAGTAGAAATAAAGATTCATTATGATGCAAGGAAAATACTAATTTCGGATAAAGGAACGGTAATTATTAAATTGAATAAAAATGGAAGAATCAAGAATTATGAAATCATTCAAGAATTAGAAAAAAATAAGATTAAATTTCCTGCTTATTATGTTATTAATTGGGAAGAGGAAACTGGTATGGGCTTAGGAGAATTACATTATTATAATCCTAATAGTGGTGCTAGAAACAAGAATACAAAAAAGTCGTGAATGCCTGCAGATGAGGTAGATGAAATAAAAGAAAAGAGGAAACAATACTATCAAAAAAATAGAATTGAAATATGTAAAAAGACAATAGGAATATACTGTGATAGGAGTATAGAAAAGATACAAAAGGTTTATTCAAGAGAAGTGAAAGCTTTATACGAGAAATATCCCTTTGAAGAATATGGGGATAGATTAATAAAAACTATACTACTACAGTATGGTATACGGGAAGGTAAATATGAATGTGCAGAATGCTATGAAGCAGGAGTTATGGCTTATGTATATAGTATGAATAGATTTGCTGTAATAGAATGCATTTATATAAAAGCATATATCAAAAAGATTATTAATATATATATTAAATGTGCACTTGTAATATGCAATGAAAGTAGGAATATTTGTAAAGAGAATGGCTTTAGACATATTGAGTTGGATCAAATAGACAATATTAATAAATATTAGAAAACTTTACCTGCTCTTTTTAAATAAAATCTATGTTAAGTAGGATTTTGTCTAAAAAGGGGTTGCCATTCCATCTTAAGAGATTAATAAACATAAAGGTTTATCTCTATATTTGATTTATATCTTTATCTGTAGTTTAATTAAGTTGAAAGGAGTGAATGGTTATGATTGGACCAGATAAGAACAAGCTTTATCCAAATGAAAATATAAAGACAGTTTGTTATATAAGTAATCTGCCTAAAAGATCAAATGTTGAGATTGGAGAATATACTTATTATAGTGATAATAAAAAGTCTCCAGAGAAATTTTATGATAATATAGAGCATCACTACGAGTTCCTAGGAGACAAACTGATAATAGGGAAGTTCTGTGCAATTGCAGAGGGTGTTAAGTTTATTATGAATGGAGCAAATCACAGAATGGATGGGATTACTACCTATCCATTTAATATCTTTGGTAGTGGCTGGGAAAAGGTCACTCCAACAGTAGAACAATTGCCCTTCAAGGGGGACACAGTAATAGGTAATGATGTTTGGATAGGGCAAAATGCAATCATTATGCCAGGTGTTAAGATTGGTGATGGAGCGATTATTGCTGCTAACTCAACAGTGGTAAAAGATGTTGAACCTTATACAATTTATGGTGGGAATCCAGCTAAGTTTATCAAAAAACGCTTTAGTGACGAAAAGATTAAATTCTTGCTAAAGCTTCAATGGTGGAACTGGGATCAAGAGAAAATATTTAATAATCTTGAAAAGCTAACATCAGAAAATGGACTAAAACAATTGATGGAACAATACTTACTTCTAGAAACAGAAGAATAGATGGTGTTTAGGATACAGAAGGATGTAATTGGAAAAAATTCAATGATGGTTTCAATCTGTATTTATTATTAACTTATTGTATTAGTTTATATGTATAAAAACTATGTAAAAGCTATTTAAGATTTATTAGGAGTATATAAAATTTAGGAATATATTATTAGCTAAATTAGGGGGTTAAAAAAAGGGAGCTTTTCATAAATAAAAAAATTAGTTGATTTTTTATTAAAAATGAAAAAGAAAATTGTTTAAAAAATATTCATAATAAAAATATATCATTATCAAAACTTGTATTTAATCAAGAATGTAATTATGAAGATGTCATTATATTTGAACATAATTAAAATACATAAGTGTAGTATATTTTACTTGGGCATACTATATATGAGGTGTGGATAATGTTAAAATATCTATCTTTAAAAAAGTGGGAAGTTGTTGGCTTTTTCTGGATTATAATATTGGGTTCTCTATTACATTTTACTTTTGAATTTTCAGGAGGGTCTAAGCTAGTTGGTTTATTTAGTCCGGTAAATGAGAGCGTGTGGGAACATTTAAAATTGGGATATTTTTCATTGACATTTTTTATGATAATAGAGTATTTTTTTATTAAGAACAAGACAAAAAATTTCTTTATATCTAAGTTTATAGGAATAATATCTATGTTTATTTTTATCATAATTGTATTTTATAGTTACAAAGCTATAACAGGTAGTCATAATGTAATAGTAGATATAGGTTCTTTTATATTAGGTGCATTACTTTGCCAAACAATAAGTTACAATATTATGAAAAAGAGTATAAGATTATCAGACAGTTTTGGTTTAGTAATGTTTACACTTCTAGGATTAAGTTTTATGTTTTTTACCTTTTATCCATTGCATCTACCATTATTTATGGATTCAAGAGGTTTTTATGGAATAAAGTAAATATATTTTACAAAGGAAATTTTTATTTGTCCCACAACATTATAACTAAATATAGTATTTTAATTATATCAAAAAGAGCTTGAGATGTCAGTTAAAGGCTGGCATTTCAAGCTCTTAATTAATTGTTTTAATTAGAATGTTTTTTAGTAGAACTAATTAAGGGTTTTTATTCTTTTATAACTGGCCTATTTTTATCTCTTTCCAATAAGAATTTTATACAATATAATCCTGCTAATCCTACTAGTCCATATACGATTCTACTAAGGAATGCATCCTGTCCCCCGAAAATTGAAGCAACTAAATCAAATTTGAATAATGCAATTAATCCCCAGTTTAATGCTCCTATTATTACTAAAACTAAGCTTAGTGTATCCATTCTATTTCTCCTTTCAATCTTATTAATTTATAAATATTTCTATAGTTTTAATATCTCCTATTTATTTAAAAAATAAACATGTAATTTATAAAACTGTAATATAGCTATAGACATGATCCTAGAATATAAATTATATGTTTTTGAATAAAGGTACTGAGAATAAGAGTAATGAAAATAGTGATATTGAAATGTTTAGACAAAACCTACTAATTTCTAGTGTTGTACTAATAAAAGCAAAATTGATTTAAAATTGAATTTTAAGCTATCTAGATTATATAATTTTCAAAATACGGAAGAAATTGGAATCTACCTGGATATTTATTATTTTGTGATAATTATTTATATAGTCATAGATAGATTAGGGTATCTTAAATTTAATGGAACAATAATAAAAATAACTTTAATAGTTAATATAAGCTTAAATTTTTAAAAAATTAAATATATGTTTAATTAAGGACTGGTAAAGCATTAGTTATAATCATAACTATGACTTGAAATATAATAACTCTAAATTCCAGGATGAAAGGATGTTTTTATGAAAAAGGAAAAGGAATTAAAGACTAAAAATAAAGTTTCATGGAGAGCTTTTTTAAAAGATGTATTCATTTGTTCTTTAGGTGCATATGGAGGGCCTGAAGCACATTATGGTATTTTTACAGACCAAATGGTTGTAAAGAAAAAATATTTATCTGAAGAAGAGTTAGTTGAACTTATTGCTTTAACTGGGATTTTGCCGGGTCCAAGTAGTACACAAACTATTGTAGCTATTGGGTATAAATTTGGAGGCCCGTTGTTAGCACTTCTAAGTATGTTGGTATGGGCTTTGCCTGTACTTGTGGTGATGACATTACTATCATTTTTAAGTCAATTTCTAGGCAATATAAGCTTATCTCAGGAGGGACTACGATATATTGGGCCAATGGCTGTAGGATTTATAATTGTAGGAGCATATCGTATAGGAAGTAAAGTAGTAACAGATAAAATTACTTTAATATTATTATTACTGGGTGGTATTACCACTTATTATATTCGAGAACCTTGGATCTATCCATTAGTTTTAGTTATAGGTGGAATCATTAGTATTATTACTTCAAAAGAAAAAGAACTTTGGAATCCTGTGAATATAAATCCACCGTGGAAATATTTAATTGTTTTTGCAATTTTTGCAATAGGAAGCTTCCTTCTGAGTCTTATATGGGATAATAGGATTGTACATCTATTTGAAAGTTTTTATCGTTATGGTTATTTAGTTATAGGTGGTGGACAGGTGGTGGTACCACTTATGTATACTGAATTAGTAGAAGTAAGCCAATATATGACAAACCAAGAGTTTTTAACTGGATTTGGACTTGTACAGGGATTGCCAGGACCAATGTTTAGCTTTAGTGCTTATGCAGGTGGTGTATCTACCCAGGGAGGGGGTGTGTTGACTCAGTTATTAGGTGCCATGGTTAGTGGTGTTGGAATATTTTTGCCAGGACTTCTTTTAATTTATTTCATTTATCCAATATGGGAAAATTTGAAGAAGATAAAGGGCATAAAAATTTCTTTAAAAGGTATTACTTCTGTTGCTGGTGGATTAATTATGGTGTCTGCAATAATTTTAATGCAAAATAGTGGATTTAGGATTGACAATATTATTGTTATGATCGTTACTGTAATACTTTTATTTACAAAATCAGTTCCAGCTCCATTAATAGTATTAGTTACTTTAGTTGCAGGATTTATTTTGTAAAGACTAAAAATAAATATTTATTAATACTTTATAAAAATTAATAAGTTGAAATAAAAATTTATAAGATATCTGACAATATATATGAAATAATATATAATATAATTGTCAAAGATTAATATAGAGAAGATAAAATCCATGGAAATAAAATAGGTATATATCATTATTAATTATCACCAACATAGTATAATTTTTTATAGCTGAAGGAGGCGGTAGTATGGTTGGGATATTAAGTATTGATTTTGATTATTTTATTGATGTTTCTTCTAAAGAACGGGATATATATTTTCCTAAGGGAAGTGATCAAGTTCCTGACAATAAGCTTAAATCTATGTGGGAAGAAAGATATTTAAAGTATCCAAAACTTAAAGAAGTAGGAGTAATAGATGAATATTATGCCTTGAAGAATTTTTTAGTTTTATTAGATATACATAAAAATAAATTTTATAAGGCAGATACACATAAATATATAAAAAAGTTAATAGATAAAATACCATGGAACTTACCATTAAGGATAGTAAATGTGGATTTTCATCATGATTTCTATCATTATTTCACTGATGGTGATAAATATAATTGTGGAAATTGGCTAAGAAGGCTAATAGAAGATAGACCTGATACAGAAGTCAAATGGGTTAGAAGAAAAGATTCACAGATTTATAGTTTAGAAGGAAAATTTCCTTATGAGCATACTATAGATATTAAGTCAGTTTTTAGTGACAAGTTTGATTATATATTTATGTGTAGAAGTCCTGAATGGAGCCCTCCCCATTTAAGTGAGAAATTTGAGGAGTTAGCCGATTCAGTATCTAAAAGTAAAATTGCATAATACTTTTATATTTCTAGCTCCAGCAATTGGAAAAACTCATGTCCTGCTGGAGTTATATATTTTCTTCGATCATATACTAAATTTATATCTCTTGTTAGATTATAGTCTTCAATTTCTAAAGCTTTTATAAGCCCTGCTTTTATTTCTACTTCCACAGATACTTTTGACATAATAGATATGCCAATACCTTCGATTACTGCATGTTTGATTGCTTCTTGATTGCTTATTATAAGTTTTTTTTCAAAATTAAAGTCTTGAACCCTTTCATCTAAGAATCTATATAAGGATGAGTATGAATTTTTTGTAATGAATACTTCATCTTCAATATCTGCTAATTTACAGCTAGATTCTATAAATTATTCTCTTTTAAGTATCTCTATCATTTTTTTATCTTCAACCATATCTTCTAGACTAAATATATTAAATGATCTAAGTATTTTATTAATATTTTTATTATCAAAAGGAGTCAATATAAAAGATTCTTCTCCAAAATCATTAACATTTTTAGTTCCCGTATCTACATCAATATTTGTTCTGGGCCCGCCAACACAACCACCAATACAGCCCATACCTTCTATAAAATTAGCATCTATATCTTTACCATTGCGAAGATCTTCTAATACAGCTTTACATTCCTTGACTCCATTTACTTTTATAGACTTTAGTTTTATGACCCTTGTAGGTTCAAGTCGATTAACTACAGTTTTTACTGAAAAGCTTACACCACCAGTTCTAGCATATAGCCTACCACCTAATGATGCTTGATCAACATCATCTGGTTGAAGTTCTTCTAAATTTATTTTTAAAGCTTCAAATATCTCCTTTAGCTCTCTAAAGTTTAATACAAAATCTATAGCACCTTCTAAATAAGGTTCTTTTGCTTCAGCTTTTTTAGCTATACAAGGTGCAATAAATACGACTTTAGGGTCTTCTTTATATAGCTTCTTTAAAATTCTTCCAGAGGCTACTGCAGGAGATACAGATGGAGACATTTTGTTATAAAGATCTGGATAATTCTTTTTTACCATATTAAACCAGACAGGACAACAGCAGCTAGTTAAGAAAAAGTCTTCTTCAGTTTTAACTAATTTATTAAACTCAAAGGCTTCCTTTATAGTTAGCATATCAGCAAATAGAGCTACTTCTATCATATCTTTAAAGCCTATTAACTTTAAAGCTGTTCTTAATTGTCCCATACTAACTTTGTTTCCAAATTGACCTACTGCAGCTGGGGCAATGGTAGCATAAACAGGAGTTTTTTCATCTTTTAATATATCTATTAAAGGTATAAATTCAACCTTATCAGCGATAGCACCAAAGTCACATTGGGATACACAATACCCACAGCTTAAACATTTATTGTTTACTATTAGGGGCTTATCATTTCTTCTATAAATAGGATCCTCATACTTGCATTCAATAACACATTTATCTCCATGTTCATTACAAAACTTGCAAGGACCCTCAATATTAGTAACAATTGGATGAGTTATTTTTTCTGATTTTATTTCCTTTAACTCAGTATCAAATTTCACATCACCCTTTGGATTAAGACCCATAGCAACTCTTATATGATCCCTTATAAAAGGAATATCTGTATCTTCTAGTTGATACTTATCTTTTATATAATAAGCTAAATCTTCTAAATCTGAAGCAACTTTAATTTTTTCATTCCAAAAGGCTTTAATTAGTTCCTGGAATATGTCCATTCGTTTTTTATCAAAATCTTTATATTTTTCAACCAAAAATAACACCTCTGTAATATTTATATATTTATTATATTTACCTAGAATTTTTTAAATATGTGATCAATTGTAGAATATTACTTTGCCCTATTTCACTTTTTCTACTATATGTAGGTATTGTTATGCTTTAAGTTTAGAAAAATTAAAGCCGCTTAACGCAATTAAAGTTAAGGCAGGGGCATAAAAAATCCAAATAATACTATCAGTAATTAGACTAATAGTACTTGTTTCCAAAGCCATAGTGAATCCTACATTTAAATCACATAAAAGAAAGGACAACATACCTATAGTAATCAATATGGAATTTGGCCTTGGAAATACTTTTAATAATAGATTAGCAATTGCAGTTAATAAGGATATAGAAAGTAAAATTGCATAAAATAGAAATACATAAAATAAGTTCTTATTCCTTAATAGATCTTTCATTATTATTACCATAATAAGTATAAACAAGATTATAAATAAAAGGATATTAACAAATAAATTTTCCTTTAGAATGCATAGATTATCAACTTTGTATTTTTCAAATATTCCTTTTCCATTTCTAAATATTAAGCCTAATTGGGCTACAGCAAATAAAAATATACCTATATAAGGTTTTTCAAAAATGACTAATGATATATCAGCAAGTATAATGAATATATAAATAAATTTAAGTCTTTTAGTATCCTTAGGATTTAGTCCGTCTTTTCCAATTATAAATACTAGAATGGTAGAAAGTATGACAATCAAGGACTTTGCTATATATGTATACAATAGATTATTGTGTTTAAGTTCTTCTTTGATTACAAAAAGTCTTGCCCAGTCAAGACTTATATAAGTTCCACTTATAAAGATTATAAGGGACAATATTATTAAGATTGCTCTATATTTACTCTTATTCATAATAATCTTCCTTTAAGTTTATTTAGTTTAGTTATTTCCAATCTTCAAATTTATATTTTAAATGATATTATATTGTAAAGAAGTATTTTAAAATATTTTTAAAGAGGGGATAATAGATGATTAGTAAAAGTTTTATTTTTAAGTCTGGGGATGGAACAGATATATTTGTTTACAATTGGGTTCCAGAAAATATAAAAGTTAAAGGGATAGTTCAAATATCCCACGGTATGGCAGAAACAGCCCATAGATATGAAAGATTTGCAAGATCCCTAACAAATAGGGGATATATAGTATATGCCAATGATCATAGAGGACATGGTAAAACAGCTGGAACTATTGAAAATCTTGGATACCTTGCAGATGAAGATGGATTTAATTGGTTAGTACGTGATCTTTATTCTTTAACCAATATCATAAAAAAAGAAAATCCTTCTCTACCAATCTTCTTATTTGGTCATAGTATGGGTTCCTTTGCGGCACAAAAATATATTATGCTTCATGGAAGTGAATTAAAGGGGGTTATTCTTTCAGGATCCAATGGCAAACAAGGAATAGTCCTTAATATTGGAGCTGCATTTGCAAAGAGAGAAATAAAAAAACATGGCCGTAAAAGTCAGAGTCCAAAGTTAAATAAATTGATCTTTGGTGCATTTAACAAAGCATTTAATCCTAGTAGGACTGAGTTTGACTGGCTAAGTAGAGATAATGAGGAAGTAGATAAATATATAAACAATCCTTATTGTGGTACTATATTTACTACAGGATTTTTCTATGATTTTTTAACTGGACTTAAGGATATTGAAGACAAGAAAAACTTTAATCTAATTCCAAAGGATTTGCCAATTTATATTTTCTCAGGAGACAAAGATCCTGTGGGAAAATTTGGTAAAGGAGTTAGAAATCTTTTTAATAGATATAAAAGTATAGGAGTAAAAGATATCAACTATAAGCTTTATAAGGATGGAAGACATGAAATGCTTAATGAAATAAATAGGGATGAAGTCACATCTGATATACTTCAGTGGTTAGATAATCATGTATAATTAACGATATAGGATTTTTTATAATAGATTATATTCTTAAAGTTAAAATAATATTAAAAAGGGTATCTATAATAAAAGCAAGTACTATTAATGAAAGGAGATATAGATGAAAAAAGTAGCTATATTAATAGAAAACTTATTTGATGAAAGGGAGCTTATATATCCATATTTTAGACTTTTAGAAGAGGGATATGAGGTTCACCTAATAGGTACTGAAAAGGATGTTAACTATACTTCAAAAGCAGGTGTATCTGAAAAAAGTACACATGCATCTAAAGAAGTGTCAGCAAAGGACTATGATGGAGTAATAATACCAGGTGGATTTTCTCCAGATAATATGAGAAGATGCAAAGCTACAGTTGATTTTGTAAAGGAAATGGATAAGGAAAATAAATTAATAGCAGCAATTTGTCATGGACCATGGATGATGGCATCCTGTTGTGATCTTAAAGGAAAGAGGGCTACCTCATTTTATTCTATAAAGGATGATCTAATAAATGCAGGGGCAGAATATTTAGATGAAGAAGTAGTAGTAGATGGCAATCTAATTACCTCTAGGACACCTAAGGACCTACCAGCATTCCTTAAGAAGATAATTGAAAAACTAAACTAATAACAAAGATATAGTCTAGTATTTTCATAAATAAAACTCTTAATAACAATCTTAAAACATGTTATACTTTAATGAGTATAGCATGTTTTTTTGTGCCAAATATAGAAATGGATTAGATAAATACATATATAAGTATTAAGTTGAAAATAATGATTAGATTATCTACTGTACAATTATAGTAGATTCAAAGATAATTGGTTTAATTATATACAAGAAATAATTTAACATAGGAGGAAAAGATGAAAAACATTGCAATAGTTATTTTTATTTTAACATATGTATTATTATTAATTTTACCTAAAATCAGAGCTTATATAGCTCTTATTTCAGCATCAATCTTTGTATTACTTGGAATTTTGCCTATAGAAAAGGTAGTAGACACGGTGGATTGGAATGTAATTTTGATGATTGCAGGTACCATGGGTATCGTTTCTCTATTTATTGAATCAAAAATGCCATCCTTACTTGCTGATCTTATTCTTGAAAAGACCCCCAATATTAAATGGGCCATTATTTGCCTATCATTATTTGCAGGATTTATTTCTGCTTTTGTAGACAATGTAGCAACTGTATTGATGATCGCACCTGTAGCTTTAAATATTGCTAAAAAACTAAAGATTTCTCCAGTGACAAGTATAATTGCCATTGCAGTTTCCTCAAATCTTCAAGGAGCAGCCACATTGGTAGGTGATACAACTTCTATCCTTTTAAGTGGGTATGCAAATCTTAACTTTTTAGATTTCTTCTATTTCCAAGGAAGAATTGGAATATTTTGGGTTGTTCAGGCTGGAGCATTAGCCTCTATTTTAGTTTTAATGTATATATTAAGAGACTATAAACAAGCTATAAATGCCATAGAAAGGACAGTGGTTAAGGATTTTTTTCCTACAATTCTTTTAGTTGGAATGATAATTCTTTTAATAATAGCTTCATTTATACCCAATACACCAGCTACAATTAATGGAATTATTTGTGTAACTTTATTTATAATTGGTGTAGTAAAAAGATATTTAGAAACAAAAGATTTTCAGCTTGTTTTAAAAGCATTAGGAGAAATAGACTATTTCACTATTTTACTATTGGCAGGATTATTTATTATAGTTGGTGGCTTAACAGAGGTTGGAGTAGTAGATGATATTAGTAAATTATTTATTAGATTTAGCAACGATAATATATTTGTTATATATACTATTATTGTTTGGGCTTCTGTATTGTTTTCAGCATTTATTGATAATATTCCTTATGTTGCCACTATGTTGCCAGTAGTGGCTAGTATTGCAAATACTTTAAGTATAGAACCCTATATTTTATATTTTGGCCTACTTACAGGAGCAACATTGGGAGGAAATCTTACACCCATAGGTGCCTCAGCCAATATTACTGCTATTGGTATATTGCAGAAAGATGGATATGAAGTTAAAGCATCAGAATTTATGAAAATAGGTATACCATTTACTTTATCAGCAGTTACAGTTGGTTATCTTATGATTTGGTTTATATGGATATAGTGACATAAATCATAACTTTAACTAAGTATAAATTATAGTATTGGAATCCAAGTAGATATATAGTAGTATATAATAGGATATTATACTTATGAAGTAAATTTAACCTTAGAACTAAATAGATTATAATTAAAATATTGGGAGAGGAAGTGTTGAAGGTAGGAACAAATATATCTTCTATCTATATGGGAAACAAAAAACAAAAATCAAAAGAAATAATAATAGTCGAAAATACCAAATATCTAATAATATTTGCATATATAATGTTTATATTATTATCCTCATTCTTATTTAATACGCCTAGAGATATAATCATGGGAATGAAAAAGATTATATTATCTCCAAGTATACTATTAACAGATTATATGAAACTTGCAAATATAGGATCGGCTTTATTTAATAGTAGTCTGTTAATGCTTATTTCACTTATTATTGCTAGGATAAATAAAATATCTATGAAAGGTCCAGTCATAGCAGCTATATTTACTATAGGAGGCTTTGGACTATTTGGTAAAAATATATATAATATATGGGCTATATTTTTAGGAGTATATTTATATAGTTTTATCCAAGGGGATAAGTTTAATAAATATATCATAACAGCTTTTTTTGGAACAGCCTTAGGACCATTGGTGAGTCAGATTAGTTTTGGGTTGGGACTTAAGCCTTTTGCTGGAATTCTTTTAGGTAATCTAGGGGGATTGATAGTGGGAATTATATTGCCACCATTAGCTAGTCATTTTTTTGGATTTCACAAAGGCTATAATCTATACAATTTAGGATTTACAGCAGGAATTGTAGGGACTTTATTTATGTCCTTACTAAGAGGGTTTGGATTTGAAAACAATAGCACTCTAATAGTATTAGAAGGAAAAAATCTAATACTAAGTATATATTTTTTCATATATTTTGTTTCTATGATACTAGTAGGATGGCTAATAAATGGACAAAATTTCAAAGGATATAAAGCTCTATTGAAGGATTCAGGAAGAGCTACATCCGATTTTATCAGCCAATATGGTTTTAGTATAAGTTTAATTAATATGGGGATATTAGGTATATTATCCATATCTTATATATTATTAGTAAAGGGACAATTAAGTGGACTGGTAATAGGAGGAGTCTTTACAGTAGTCGGATTTGGAGCATTTGGTAAACATCCTAAAAACACCATACCAATAGTAGTAGGGGTATATATTGCTTCCATATTTAAGGTTTGGAAGATAAATTCAGCAGGTATCCTTTTAGCAGCATTATTTGGAACTACCCTAGCTCCTATTTCAGGCACTTTTGGTTGGAAGGCTGGAATATTAGCAGGATTCCTTCATGTTTCTATTGTTTCAAATACAGGATATCTTCATGGAGGCATGAATCTATATAATAATGGATTTGCTGGTGGTATAGTGGCAGCAATATTAGTACCAGTAATGGAAAGCTTTAGAAAAGGAACTATTAACAAATAAAATAAAAAAGTAGTATAAGAAATAGACAACAAATTCCCTTAAGTTTAAACTTAAGGGAATTTGTTAACCATAAAGTATTTATAAATTAATAAGATCTAAAAAAGGTTTTATTAAATTATAAGGACTTTCCACACTACCTATAAAACCATGCTTTGTATCTTCTTTTCCATTACCGTGGAAATCAGAGCCACAAGTTATAACTTTGTTATAGGTTTTAGCTAGGTTTATAAATTTTCTCTCTTCTTCTTTAGAGTTTAGATAATAAATAGTTTCTATACCATCAAAGTTAAACTTCATAAATTCCTCTACAGGTGTTTTTTTAATAAGTTTTGGGTGAGCAAGAACCACTACTGCATTTAAATCTTTAAGCAAGGCTATACCATCTTCCAGAAGAATTTTTTTATTGTGAACATAGGCAGGACTATCTTTGCCTATTATTTTATCAAAGATATAATCCCAACTATAGTTGTAGCCCTTATCTATTATGGCCTTAGCTAAGTGTGGTCTTGCTATTACTCCCTTTGTATTTTTAGATACTTCCTTATAATCAATTTTTATATTAAAAAACTTTTCTAGATTGATTATAAATTTTTTAGCTCTATATATTCTAAAATTTTGCATTTCCACTAAGAAATTTTGGAAATTCCTATTTTTATAAGAATCATCCCTAAAATATCCAAGTATGTGTATGCTTTCATCATTGTATATAGTAGATAGTTCTATTCCAGGAATAAATCTAATATTAAGATTTTTAGATTCTAAAATAGCAGGTTCTATACCGGCTGTAGTATCATGGTCTGTAATACTTAAAAAGTTTAAACCTTCTTTTTTTGCTAATTGTACTAAAAATTTTGGATCTAGTTTTCCATCGGAAGAAGTAGTATGGCTATGAAAATCTGCTTTTATATTCATATATTAATCCCATCTATGGACTCATTCACACCCTTTCTTTATATAAGATATTATATATTACTAATAATATTGTTTTCAATATCCGATGGAAAATACATCTTTATTTTCCATATTGATTAGACTACTTTATACCAAGGTAGTTTGCTATATTAGCATTTTCATCTTTTATACCTTTGATTTTAGAAGTTTTACAACTTAGTAATCCTGTAACTCCAGGGCCATGTCCTGCTAATATACAATTACTATGGACGATTATTCCAATAGTGACAGCCCCTTCTAAAAACTGACGGCCATAGGTATTGTCACAATCCTTAAGCAATACTATATCTCCAAAACGTAGATTATGGATACCATATTTTTTTAATTCTTCTTTGTCCCCAGTAGTTATATCATAATCTCCAGAAAGACTTGTGGCGCTACCAATTCCAGAGCCCATTAAGTGTGCAGGTATTTCAGTTACTACAGGAACTTCCAATTCTCCATTATCATTTTCTCTAATTCCTAGTTTTTCAAATAGATTTGGGTCTATATTCATTACTAGTACATCCTCGTGACCTTCAATTTTTAGACCTTGGCCATGGGCTTTTATCAAAATCTTGTCATCAATGGCCATATTTTCTAAATCGTCCTTTGGGAAATATACCATTACATGTTCAATACCACCATGCATACCTGTTACATATCCCTTTGCACCCTTTGCATCTCCTGATATAACCTTTGCTTCATTGCCAACACAGGATAATACCATTAAGGCTCTATTTTCAGGAACTTCTTCATTTCTAATACTAACTCCTGGTTCTACGTGATCTCCTATTAAATCCATACATGGATCGCCAATTTGATAATTGTAAGTAATACCACCTGTACCGTGTAAAATCATTGGAATACCATCGTGACTAATTCTATACGGGCTTGGACCCATCATAGGACTATGAATTTTTCCCTGTACTGATTGAATTACTAAGTTTTTTCTATTAGTTTTTAACAAAAAAATCACTCCTTTATATCTAATCTCTATATATAATATACTATAAATATTAGATAAATGAAAATATTTCCATAAGTATAACAATAATATTAAATTGGGACTAGGGTAAAATTGATGGAATTTTTAAACTTTGGTGACAAATTATTATTTTTTGTATATAATAAGGGTAATTTACATTATAAGGTAATTATATAGGGGGGAGAATATGTTTAGTTTTCTAAAAAGTACAAGCAAAAAGGAAGAAGAAACTGTTTTATATGAAGAAAAGTCTTTACATACAGGACAAACTTCGGAAAACATAGGAATCATGAAGAAAAATCAAAAAAATATAGTAGATAGAATAACCATGAAGATTGATGAAACAGCATTTGCTACAGATAACCTAATAAAGATTACATATGAATTAGCAGATCATGTTGAAGTTCAGATGGACTCCATAAACAGGGTAGTCAATGAAATTAGTAATTATTCTGCTTTGGCAGAAGAAGTATATGCAAGTACTGAAAACTCAAAGGAAATTGCTTCAAATACCTTATCTATTGCTCGCACTGGAAATGAAGCTGTAAATAACTCTATAGGGGCTATGTTAGAAATAGAAAAATCAATGGAATATGTAGGGGAAGTGGTCAATAATTTAAATGAAAAATCCAAGCGTATCAATGATATGTTAAAAGTAATCAAAAACATTTCCTATAATACAAATTTACTAGCTTTAAATGCTTCCATAGAAGCTGCAAGAGCAGGGGAGGCAGGCAAAGGGTTTGCAGTTGTAGCAAATGAAGTAAAAAAGCTAGCAGAGAGTAGTGCAGAATCTTCAGAAGAAATATTTCAAGTAATCAAAGAAATAGATAATGAAATATCAAACACTGTTAAGGCTATGGATGAAAGTATGGGAAAAATAAAAGAAGGTAGAGAAATAGCAAATAATACAAAAGTAGTATTTAATCAAATAATAGAAGCTGTAAATACAACAACTAATGTAACGGAAGATATTAACGAAGCTGTATCAAAGCAAACCAGTAGTCTTGAAAATGTAATAAATCATACTACAGATATGAGTGAAAACTCTAATAAGGTTATATCATTAGTAGATATTGCATCTTTAAACACTCAATACACTAATACATCTCTAAACATGTTATCTGAAGCATCAAGAGATTTAAAGGGAATCTCTGATAATATATTGGCTGAAATTAAATCAAATAATACTGAAGAAACTATTATTAACATAGCTTTAAATTCTAAACCTTTAAATTTAAATCCCCAAATGGCTCACGATCAGGAAAGTGCTCAAATTTTATTTAATATATATGGAAGACTACTATATATTGGATCCGCAGGTGAAGTCTCTCCAGGAGTTGCGAAGAATTGGTATGTAGAAGATGATGGAGTAACTTGGATTTTTAGTATAAGACCAGGTGTGAAATTTCATAATGGTAGAGAAGTGATTGCTGAAGATGTAAAATACTCTTATGAACGAATGATGAGTCCTAAATTAAAATCTCCAAATACATGGTTTCTTGAACATATTGAAGGAGCAGAAGAATATATAAATGGTAATGCCAATGAGATCATAGGGTTAAAAGTACTTGATAAATATAGAATCTCTATTAAATTAAAAAGTCCTTATAGTGGATTTTTATTAAATCTTGGCCAATTTAGTGCAGGTATTTTAGCTAAGGAAGATGTGGAACAAGGAAAATTAACAGGTTGTGGACCATATATTATTGAAAATGTAGAAGATGAATATTGTGAGCTAAAAGCATTTAAAGACTATTATGGAGGCGTTGCATATATAGATAAAATAATAGTCAATTATAAAAATGATAATATAGCTGAAGGACTTATGGAGGGAAAATATGATTTTGCTGCCATAGGAAATAAGGAAGGATTTCAGCTATTAAAGGATAATCCAAATGTAAATATTAATTTAGTTGATGTAATAGGAACATATTATATAGGATTTAATTTAGAGGGGAAATCCATATTTGCAAAGAGCAAGGAAGTAAGACAAGCTTTAAATTTAGGGATTGATAGAAGTAGGATCATTGATGATGTCTTAGGAGGCTTAGGGGAAGAAGCCAAAGGACCAATACCTCCTAAGATTGTAGATAATTCTTATTTACCTAGTGTTTCTTACAATCCTTCTAGAGCTAGAGAGATATTAAGCAGAGAAGGCATTAATAATTCAAGAAATGTCATAAAAATCATTGTCAGAGATGAACCAGAGGACTCATTGTTTTCTAAGATATCTCAGTATGTAATAAGGGATTTAAGAGAATTAGGAATCAAACTAGATGTAGAAAAAATAGCACCTGAGGATTATTATAATCCTTCTATTTTAGGAAAGGCTGATTTATTTATAGGCAGGTGGATAGCAGATACAGGTGATCCTGATAATTATCTACAACCTATGTTTAATTATAATAATGCTACTAATTTTACAAGATATAATAGCCCTCAGATTATGAAACTAATGGATGAAGCTAAGGAAATAGTTAATCCAAATAAAAAAATGGATATATACAAACAAATACAAAACATTCTTATAGAAGATAGTCCATGGATATCTATTTATCATCCTAAAATGGCCCTAATATCAAGAAAAGGAGTTTCGGGAGTGAGAATGAGCCCACAAGGCATAATCAATTACGAAAATGTATTTATAGAATAATAGAAAGATTGTATGATGGGTGTAAAATAAAAATAAATGTAGAAGTAGCAAAACTCCTTTCAACTTAAAAGTTAACCTAGATATAGTAAATTTCACAGGAGTTTTCTTAGGCAAATATATTATATGAAATCATATAATATATAGATAGGTATGATTTAATTAATATTAAATGGGAATTGTTAAAGGGGGTATTCTATGTGGTCAAGGGTATCTATTAAAACATATGCAAAGGATTTTTTAAGAAAACATTATTGGAAAGCTTTTTTAGTGTGCCTTATAGTTGCAATTGTAGGCAATGCTGGAATCACTGCCAATAGCCAAGTAGAAAGATATAGGGATTATAATCAAGATTATATTGTTAATGAAGAAAATCACGACATAGCACTGAGAGTTAAAAATAGTAGTTTTAATTTTTGGGCAAAACATATAATAGGGGAATCCATTTTTTATGTAGCTAGAGATATATTTATAACAATAGTCATAGTGCTGGTCATTCTTTATATAACCATAGGATTAGTGCTAAATGTAGGGAAAAGCAGATTTTTTCTCAAAGGATTTGAAGGTGATGTTTGTATAAAATATTTATTTTCCACCTTTAATTTAAAGGAATATTTTTCAATCTTAAAAACTATGTTTGTAAGTGTTTTATATATTTTATTGTGGTCTTTATTATTAATAGTACCTGGAATAGTAAAATCCTATGAATATAGGATGGTACCATATATCTTAGCTGAAGACCCAAACTTGTCCACTAGTGAAGCTTTAAAAAGAAGTAGTATAATGACTGATGGTCATAAATGGGATATGTTTGTATTGGACTGGTCTTTCATAGGATGGGAAATTTTAGGTATGATTTTATTTGGAATAGGTGGTATTTTTGTAACGCCTTATAAAGAAGCTACTTCTGCAAGACTCTATAATATATTGGATGGAAAAGACTTGGATAATAGTATAGAAATATAATAAAATTGTCTATTTTTCAAGATAAATAATATTCAGAGAATATATGAATGAATAGACATATATAAATTTTAACACATGGAATTACTAGAAAAAAGGAGGAAATGTATGAGATTTTATTGGACTACAATAAAGGTTAGGGATATAGAAAAATCCTTGCAATTTTATCAAGAAATAGTTGGATTAAAAGTCCATAGTAGGTTTAAAGCTGGGCCAGATCAAGAAATAGTTTTCTTAGGAGAAGGAGATACAAAGGTTGAATTAATATATAATAAAGAATTAAAGGAAATAAATATTGGTCAAGATATTTCATTAGGATTTGAAGCCAAGAATTTAGAGGAGAAAATGAATTTTATAACAGAAAAAGGAATAAATATTCATAGTGGTCCATTTGCACCTAATGATAATGTAAGGTTTTTCTACGTATTAGATCCAAATGGAGTAAAAATTCAATTTGTAGAGCAAAGTTAATAAATAATTGATTTAAAGAGTAGATAAAATAAACTTGTAATAAATTATAATATATGATATATTTGCAATTGTATCAATAAAATTTAATAGAAAGTTAAGGGGGGGCTTATATCGATAAGCTGAGATAGAAATGTTATTTCTGACCCTAAGAACCTGATTTGGATAATGCCAACGAAGGGATTTAGCTAGGGATTTTTGTATTTAGCTGTATACTTTTTTGGTATACAGTTTTTTTATTTTTGTAAAAGGAGAGGATAAATTATGAGTTATACAACTCAGATGGATGCTGCCAAAAAAGGTATTATTACAAAAGAGATGGAGATAGTAAGTAAAAAAGAAAGTATTGATGTGGAAGTATTAAGGGAGAAGATAGCTACAGGACAAGTAGTTATCCCTGCAAATAAAAACCACAAATCCTTAGATCCAGAGGGAGTAGGTAATGGGTTAAAAACTAAAATCAATGTGAATCTAGGTATATCAAGGGATTGTCCAAATGTAGATAAAGAATTAGAGAAGGTAAAATGGGCAATAGATATGAAGGCAGATGCCATCATGGACTTAAGCTCCTTTGGTAAAACAGAAGAGTTTAGAAAAAGATTGGTGAATATGTCTACTGCAATGATTGGTACGGTTCCAGTATATGATGCAGTTGGTTTTTATGATAAGGAGTTAAAGGATATTACAGCAAAAGAGTTTCTAGACGTTGTTAGAAAACATGGGGAAGATGGTGTTGATTTTGTAACTGTTCATGCAGGGATAAACCGTGATACTGCTAAAGTATTTAAAAAGAATAAAAGGATTACTAATATAGTATCTAGGGGAGGATCATTATTATATGCATGGATGGAACTAAATAATCAAGAAAATCCGTTTTATGAATATTATGATGAATTACTAGAGATATGTGCTGAATATGATATAACTATTAGTTTAGGAGATGCATTAAGGCCAGGGAGTATAGCAGATGCTACTGATGCCTCCCAAATCGCTGAACTTATGGCATTAGGAGAGTTGACCAAAAGAGCATGGGAAAAAAATGTTCAGATAATAATAGAGGGACCTGGACATATGAAATTAAATGAGATCGAAGCTAATGTTATATTAGAGAAGAAACTATGTCATGGTGCACCTTTTTATGTGCTTGGGCCTATAGTTACAGATGTGGCACCAGGATACGATCATATAACATCGGCAATTGGTGGAGCGATTGCAGCAAGCCATGGAGTAGATTTTCTATGTTATGTAACTCCTGCTGAACATTTAAGATTACCTACCTTAGAAGATATGAAAGAAGGTATTATAGCATCAAAGATTGCAGCCCATGCAGGAGATTTGGCTAAGGGAATAAAGGGAGCAGAACAATGGGATTTACAAATGAGTAAGGCTAGACAAGATTTGAACTGGGAAGAGATGTTTAGATTGAGCATAGATGATGAAAAAGCTAGACGCTATAGAAAAGAATCTAGTCCAGAACATGAAGATAGTTGTACTATGTGTGGTAAAATGTGTTCCATGAGAAATATGAATAGAATAATGGAAGGTAAAGATATAAATATTTTAAGAAGTGATGATTAGTACATAACTTAATCCAATATATAACTTAATCCAATATAAAAAATCAAATATAAGGTCAATGAATAGCTACTAAATCACTGAAAATTATAAATAGATATTATTAGATTTAAAGAAAATATTAAAATTTCTACAGCTATAGATAAATAAAGCCAGTTCACAATGAATTGGCTTTATTTAATATAGTCATCTGTTTCTTGAATTTATCTAATTAAATATATAAAGTAGTAGAATATTAAAATGAATTATAGTAATATAGTGAGTATAGAATATTGTCTAGGGGAGGTATAGGATGTGAAGGAACAGATATAGAAGTTAAGTAACAAAGAATATAAAAGGTATTAGGGGTAAATAAAAGCAGGGATAGAAATAATAAAGGGGGGCTTATAATTAAAGATTTACTTTTAAAACGAAAGTCTAGATTTATATTGTATATAATTGCTTGCTTTATACCAGTAATTGATCAGATACTAATGAATTACGGGATTGCTCTATTATTGGGAAGCTTAGAAGTTGGTACCATGGATTATTTTATAAAAATTTTATGGATTCTATTAGGATTTGCTGTTTTAGGGGCAGTGCTATATATAGTATCAAGGTTTATGAGGATTTCATATATGAGGGATACTTTATTGGATATAAGAGTTGAAGCCTTTCAAAATATATTAAATACATCTTATAAAAACTTTAATAAAAAATCTAGGGAAGCTTATATATCAAATCTAATCAATGATATTAACATATTTGAAAACAACTTTTTTCTTATGCTAATAAATCTTATATTTAGAGTAGGCGTATATATTACATCGTTAGTAATTTTATTTTTTATAGATTTTAAGTTTGCTCTATGTATATTTGTCATATCTATAATTTTACTTTTAATTAACAAAATATTCGAAAAAAAGACCATAGATTTACAGGAAGAAGTATCTAATTATAATGAAGAATTTTCCATAGAAGTATCCAATACCTTCAATGGATTAGAAATATTGAAATTAAATAATTTAGAGGATAAATTTCTAAATAAATCATTAGATTCTATTAATCGACTGGAAAGAAAAAAGTTTCAATTCACAATATTTACTGATATTCAATCAGGTACTACTATGTTAATAGGATATTTTATTCTTGTAGGTATATTAATCTATCTATTAACACTAATTGAAAAGGGAAAGACCTATGCTACTATTATATTTATGTTTCAACTATCTAATAGTTCAGTATGGAGTATGGTCAATATCCCACCTTTACTTAATCAGTTGAAATCCTCGTCAAATATATATAAAAAGATAACAAAATCAACTGATGAAAGTTTAAGTATAAATAAAGGTAATAAGGCATTTTCTTTTAATAAGGAGATAGAAGTTAGAAATTTATCCTTTAAATATGATGAAAGGAAAATATTTAAAGATATATCTTTTAAAATAGAAAGAGGTAAAAAGTATTTACTAAAAGGGGCTAGTGGTTCAGGAAAATCTACTTTAATAAAATTATTATCTAAAACATATGATGGTTATAGTGGACATATAAGAGTAGATGGAGTTGATTATAAGGATATAGATGAAAATAGTTTAAATAGGAAATTAGCATTTATATATCAGGATGTATTTTTATTTGAAGATAGTATTTTAAACAATATTACCTTATATAAATCCTATAGCCATGAACAAATAAGTAAGGCTATAAATGAAGCAGGTTTAAATAAATTGATAAGGAATAAAGAGAGAGGATTAGAAGAAATATTATGGGAAAATGGTAAAAATTTATCTGGTGGTGAAAGACAAAGAATATCTATTGCAAGGGCAATAATTAAAGATTCAGAAATTCTATTTATAGATGAGGCCACTTCAAGTTTAGATGAGGAGTTAGGAAGACATATAGAAAGTACTATACTGGGACTTGATAACACTGTAATTGCCATATCTCATAGATATTATGAAGGTATAACAGAAGGGTATGATTATATACTAGAATTAATAGATGGCAATATAGTTCAGTATTCTATAGAAGAGTATTTTCAGGAGGTGGCTATTATATGAGGAAATCTATCAAAAAGGCATTTCCATATTTGTTATTAGCCTTTGGAGTAATAGTGTGCTCAGCGATTTTAGAAGGATATTTATCAATTTATATGATGAAGATAGTAGATTCAACAATAGGAGGAAACAAGGATTTATTTAAAGACCAAGCAAAGACATTGTTAATCATAGCTGCATTATTACTACCTACTAGTATTTTATCATCCTATACCTTAGGGTTGTATAAAAAGAAGGCTCTAGTGGCCATAAAAGGTGATTATATAAAAGAAGTATTTGATAAAAACATCAACGAGTTTCAAAGAGACAATAATGCAAAGTATCTATCGGCAATAACTAATGATATGAATACTATAGAGATAAATTATATAAATGGAATATTAGAAGCAGGAAGAAATATTATTAGATTTATTTTAGCAGTTGCAATAATAGCATTTATAAGTCCGTGGGCTTTGGCAATAGGTTTAGGAATCTCTATACTTAGTACTTTATTAGCTGTTTTTTTAGGAAAGCCGTTACAAAAACATCATAATCAAAGATCAGAACTCTTTGAAGGATATACATCATATATTAAAGAAGTACTTGGAGCATTTCATATAATTAAATCTAACGATTTAAGTAATAAGGTTTATAAAGATTTTTATGGAAAAAGTAAGGATATTCAAGAGAAAGGATATTTGATTGATAAAATATATACTTATTTTTCAGCTGCAGAAAACTTTCTTATTAGTACATCTTTTTTAGGAATAACAGCTATAGTTATATATATGTCATTAATAGGAAAGGTTACCTTTGGTGGTGTAGTTTTAATAGTAAACAATCTGGAAAAGTTAATATTTCCTATAATGGAATTTGTAGAATGGATACCCAAAATTTTTTCTGTTAAGACAATATTTATTAAGTTAGAGGATACATTACTAAATCAGGGTGATTATAAAGAAACTTTAGAGTTAGAAAACTTTAACAATAGTATAAAAATTAAAGACTTATCCTTTAGTTATGAAGATAATAATGTATTAAATAATATAAGTTTAGAACTTAAAAAGGGAGAAAAATATTTGATTATAGGTCCTAGTGGAGGAGGTAAGTCTACACTACTAAAACTATTAAGAAAGTATTTCAACCCAAATAAGGGAGCTATATATATAGATGATAATAATTTAATGGATATTACTAAGGAGAGTTATTTTAAAAATATTTCTAATGTAGAGCAGCAAGTTTTTTTATTTGAAGATACATTAAGAAATAATATAACTTTATATAAAGAATATACAGAGGAAGAGATAAATGATGTGATAGATAAATCTGGATTAAAGGAATTTGTAGAAGGATTGCCTAAAGGCTTGGATACTATGATTTATGATAATGGGAAAAATATATCTGGCGGTGAAAGAAGTAGAGTAGCCATAGCCAGAGGGTTGTTATCGAAATCTAATATTATATTTTTAGATGAGGCTTTTGCAAGCTTAGATACAAAAGTGGCTAAGGAGATAGAAGAAACACTTTTGGACTTAGAAGATATTACAGTTATAAATGTTAGTCATATAATCTTTGAAGATACCAAGGAGAAATACGATGGGATATTTAAGATAATAAATAGTAGAGTAACTATTATATAAATATTACACAAAATATGGTTATACATGATATAATTAATATAAGGGGAGGTGCTGTTTATGTTTTGGATAACTGTATTTATATTAACATTTATTATTGAGATAATATCCCTATCCTTAGTAAGCATATGGTTTTCTGCAGGTGCACTAGTTGCCATTGTATTAGATATTATAGGGGTTTTAATGACAGGACAGATAGTTGGTTTTATTGTAACCTCTTTATTGACCTTTTTTATATTTAGACCAGTGCTAATAAAACATGTAAAATCTCCTAAAGTTAGAACTAATATGGATAGATATATTGGAAAAACTGGAAGGGTCATTAAGGAAATAGGTCCATTATCCTTTGGTCAGGTAAATATAAATGGGCAAATTTGGACTGGTAAGTCTAAAGATGGGGTATACATTAAGGAAGGCACCATAATAGAAGTTGTTGATATAGAAGGTGTAAAATTAATAGTTGTAGAAAGTGAAAGGGGGAATGTACAATGCCATGGTTCTTTTTAATAGTTTTTATAATCATATTGGCAGCAATAGTAACAAATATTAGAGTAGTACCACAGGCAAGGGCCTTTGTAATAGAAAGGCTAGGAGCATATAAAACTACGTGGAATGTAGGTTTACATGTTAAGGTACCATTTATAGAAAGGGTAGCTTGTCAAGTTAGTTTAAAGGAACAAGTAGTGGATTTTCCACCTCAACCAGTTATTACAAAAGATAATGTAACTATGCAAATTGATACAGTAGTATATTATAGTATTACAGATCCTAAATTATATACTTACGGAGTTAACAATCCTTTAATGGCTATAGAAAACTTAACTGCCACAACACTAAGAAATATAATAGGGGATTTAGAATTAGACGAAACACTAACATCAAGAGATGTAATAAATACAGAGTTAAGATCTGTATTAGATGAAGCAACTGATCCATGGGGAATTAGAATTAGTAGAGTAGAATTAAAGAATATAATACCTCCAGCAGAGATTCAAGATGCAATGGAAAAACAAATGAAAGCAGAAAGAGAAAGAAGAGAAAAGATTCTTAGGGCAGAAGGAGAAAAGAAATCTGCTGTATTAATAGCAGAAGGAAATAAAGAATCAGCTATATTAAATGCTGAGGCTGAAAAAGAAGCAGCTATTCTTAGGGCAGAAGCTAAAAGAGAAGCTGCCATAAGAGAAGCAGAAGGTCAAGCAGAAGCAATATTGAAAGTACAAGACGCAACAGCAGAAGGTCTTAAAATGTTAAAGAATGCAGGCATAGACGATAAGGTAGTATCCTTAAAGAGTTTAGAAACTTTTGCAAAAGTAGCAGATGGTAAAGCTACTAAGATTATAATTCCATCAGAAATTCAAAATATGGCTGGACTTATCTCTTCAATAAAAGAAATTGCAGATGATTAAGACTAAAAAATCTACATTCATAATTTTATGAATGTAGATTTTTAATATATTTACATACATTAATGTAGATATATTAATATATGTAAGTGGAACTAATGAAAGATAATGAAAGAAATATTCAATAATAAAGATTTTTTTAAAAAATCAAAAACTAAGGGGATTGAACTAATTGGTAAAAAAGGATATAATATATATATACTTATAGATGCATATTATTTTTTATAATAAATATGTATTTTATAAGGGAAAATTGCAAACGTTTACATCTTGCTTTATATTTTGCTCTAAGATGTAAAACAAAAAAGAAGGGGGAAGCACTATGAATATTTTTGATTACTTAGAAGAGTTTGATTATGAACAATTAGTATTTTGTCAAGATCGTGAAACTGGCCTTAAAGCAATTATAGGAATCCATGATACTACTTTAGGACCAGCCTTAGGTGGTACAAGGATCTGGGATTATGAGTCTGAAGAAGAAGCTATTATAGACGTTCTTAGATTATCAAGAGGAATGACATATAAAAATGCAGCAGCAGGCCTAAATATCGGTGGTGGAAAGGCTGTAATTATGGGAGATCCTAAAAAAATTAAGAGCGAGCAATTATTTAGAGCTTTTGGAAGATTTATAGAAGGTTTAAATGGCAGATATATTACAGCAGAGGATATGAACGCTGGTACTCAAGATATGGCATACATAAATGAAGAAACTGATCATGTAGTAGGGCTAGAAGGCAAAAGTGGCAACCCATCCCCAGTAACATCCTATGGAGTATTTAGGGGAATCTTAGCAGCAGCTGATGAAGTATATGGAAGTCAAGACTTAAATGGAAAAGTAGTTGCAGTTCAAGGATTAGGAGCAGTAGGATATGGAGTATGTAAACATCTTCATGAAGCAGGAGCTAAATTATACGTAACAGATATTAGAAAAGAAAGTATTGAAAGAGCTGTTAATGACTTTGGAGCTACTGCAGTAGATCCAGATGAAATTTACGGTGTAGAGTGTGATATATTTACTCCATGTGCTATGGGTGCAATAATCAACGATTTCACAATTGAACAATTAAAATGTAAGATCGTAGCAGGTTCTGCTAATAATCAGTTAGCAGATGAGAAGCACGGAGATATATTGATGGAAAAAGGTATATTATATGTTCCAGACTATGTAATAAATAGTGGTGGAGTAATAAATGTATATGAAGAAATGCAAGGCTACAATGCAGAGAGAGCAATGGCGAGAGCTGGAGCAATATATGACAGTGTTAAAAAAATAATCGAAATCTCTAAGAGAGATAATATACCTACTTATAAAGCAGCTGACAGAATGGCAGAAGAAAGAATAGCTAGCATGGCAAAGATTAAAACAATTTATTTAAAATAAGAATTTCATATTGAATTCTATAGTTAAATGTAATTATAAAAACCGAGGATAAAATAACCTCGGTTTTTTACTTTTAAATCATGGATATAAACGGAATACTGTAAATTTTCAATAATTATTTTTTGTGTTGCATACAAATGATTTTGGGTATAATATATCTTTAGAATCAAAGAAAGGAAATGATAAATTAAATGGCAAATCAAGAACAAAAAAGTAGAAGTAAAGAAGAAATACTATTTAAATTAATTTCTATTATTATTGGAAATATTTTAATAGTGTTAGCCTTCAATGGTTTTTTTATTCCTAATAAATTATTAAGTGGCGGAGTAGGTGGAATTGCATTAATGACTCAATATCTTACGGGAATTCCTTCTGGGATAGCAGTATTTGTTATAAATATACCTATATTCTTAGTAGGAGCAAAGATGGTAGATAGGGAATTTGTTATCTATGGATTTATATCGATGTTTATATTTTCTGCCTTATTGACCTTTACTGCTGGAATAGATAGATATATAAATGTGGACGATATACTAGTTGCAGCAGCAGTAGGAGGTGCATTAACAGGATTAGGTATGGGTTTAATGTTTAGACATAGGACTAATTCTGGTGGATTAGATATTATAGCTGCAATATTAAAGAAAAAGTATAATATGAACATGGGAACTGGTTTAATGGTAATCAATTCAGTAATAATTTCATTATCATCCTTTTTATTTGGTATAAGACCAGCAGTATATACACTAATATCAATGTATATAAGTTATAATATAGTTGATAAAGTTCAGATTGGATTTAATATGAAGAAAAATGTTTTCGTAGTATCAGATAAATCCAGTGAAATTGCTGATGAAATCATGAAAGGTTTTAATAGAGGAGTTACTCTATTGGAAGGAATGGGAGGATATAAAAAGGAAAATAAAAAAATAATTTATTGTATTGTAGTATCAAAAGAAGTAGCAAAGTTAAAGCGTATAGTAGATGATATAGATCCTGCTGCTTTTTTAATAATTAACGATGTAGTAGAAGTAAGTGGAAGCACGTTTAAAAATGTAGGAATATAATAATTGGAATAAAAATACAATGACTTAGGATTAATCCTAAGTCATTGTATTTTTATAGTGTTATATTGAGATGGGAATATTTTTTATTTAAGGGCTCTATAGATTTTATAATACAACTACCTAAACATATATCGGAATCATATAGTACAGCTACTTGTCCTGGTGTTACAGCTTTAACAGGATTATCATATTTTATATATAGATTTCCATCCTCTAATAAGTCTACAGTTACTGGAATATCACTTTGTCTATACCGAAATTTTGCTGTGCACTTTAATGGCATATTTGGAGATTTTTCCAATATCCATTTAGGATTTTCTCCAATTAGAGATTTAGAATAAAGGGCAGGATGTTTTTCTCCTTGGGCTACATAAAGTAAATTTTCCTTTAAATTTTTACCAACTACAAACCAAGGTTCTCCTGATCCTATACCACCTATTCCAATTCCTCGTCTTTGTCCCAATGTATAGTGGATAAGTCCAGTATGTTTTCCGATGATATCACCATCTACATCTAATATATCTCCTTCTTTAGTAAGAAGATATTTATCAAGGAATTCATCAAAGTCTCTTTCTCCAATAAAACATATTCCAGTTGAATCCTTCTTTCTAGCAGTATAAAGATTATTTTCTTCTGCTAATTTTCTAACTTGTTTTTTATCTAAATGACCTATTGGAAATAATGTCTTTGAAAGTGCTTTTTGTCCTATTCTAGATAAAAAGTAACTTTGATCTTTGTTTTTATCATTACCTCTTAAAAGATAATATTTACCTTGAGACTCTTTTACTTGAGCATAATGGCCCATGGCTATATAATCAGCTTCTAGGCTTAATGCATAGTCTAAGAAAGCATTAAATTTTATTTCTTGATTACACATAACATCGGGATTGGGAGTTCTTCCTTTTTTATACTCATCTAAAAAATAAGTGAATACTCTATCCCAATATTCCTTTTCAAAATTTATGGTATAAAAGGGGATACCTAATTGATTAGCTACACTTCTTGCATCTTCAGCATCTTCAGTTGCTGTACATACTCCATCCTCATCTTTTTCACTCCAGTTTTTCATAAAAAGGGCTATAACATCATAGCCAGCTTCTTTAAGCAATAACCCAGATACAGATGAGTCTACTCCACCACTCATACCTAATATTACTCTTTTTTTCATAAATAACTCCTTCTATTAAATAAATTATTATGGATCTATATCTTAAACACTATATATAAATATAATATTATTATATTTATATATAGTATATCAATTTTTATGGATTTGAACAATTTAAAGATAAGATTTTTAACAAAAAACGCCATATTTCTTTTTAAGAAATATGGCATTTTTTAATAAATAATTTAATAAGTTTCTACAAAAACTTCAAAATGTCCTTGTGGGTGAATACAAGCAGGACATATATCAGGAGCATTAGGTCCTTCATGTATATATCCGCAGTTTCCACATTTCCATCTTATAGTTTCTGCTTTTTTAAATACAGTATTTTTAATAATATTTTCAGCAAGTTTATTGAATCGTGTTTCATGGGCTTTTTCTGCATCTGCAATAGCTCTAAAAGCTTTTGCTATTTCGGTGAAACCTTCTTCTTCAGCTATATTTGCAAACTCTGGATATAACTTGTCCCATTCTTCATTTTCACCAGTGGCAGCAGCTTTTAAATTATCTAAAGTGTTACCTTGTGCAACAGGGAAGGTGGATTCAATTTTGATTTCTGCTGGAAGCTTACCATCGAATCCAGCAAGTAAAAACTTGTAAAATCTTTTAGCATGTTCTTTTTCATTATCAGCAGTTTCGATGAAGATATCTCTGATTTGCTTGAAACCTTCTTTATTAGCTATAGATGCATAGTATGTGTAACGATTTCTAGCTTGTGATTCTCCTGCAAAGGCCTTCATTAAATTTTCTGCTGTTTTAGTTCCTTTTAAATTATTCATCATATCCCTCCAAATATTGTTATTTTCTAGTTTACAAGTAAGATTATAGTATTAGTGACTTATATTGTCAAACGGTATAATATTTTGCAGTATATAACTATTTAGTGTAAAATGGAATTAATAATAATTAGTAAAAGAAGGTGGAGTATGAAAAATTTATTTATATATGAAACAATGGTAGGGGATATTGGAATTGGTGATAATGGTGAAGCGATTACTGATGTATTTTTTGGCAAAGCATATAATATAAATGACTTTACTGTTAGAGAGACAGAATTAATAAAATTGGCATATGAACAAATTATGGACTATTTTAATGGTAAGTCCAAAAGGTTTAATTTACCACTTTATGTAGAAGGGACTGAATTTCAGAAGAATGTTTGGAAGGCTTTGATGACAATACCCTATGGTGAGACAAGAAGTTATAAAGAAATTGGAGAATTGGTAGGTAGGCCTAAGGCAGCTAGAGCAGTAGGTATGGCTAATAACAAGAATCCTATATCTATAATTATACCTTGTCACAGAGTCATAGGATCAAATGGAAAGTTAGTAGGATATGGTGGAGGTATAAAAGTAAAAGAAGAACTATTAAATTTAGAAAAAAAATACTATTAAATTACTTGATATTATATTGTATTTTGTATAAGATTAATTGGTAATCTTACACATACTTATTATCATAGTATATATTAAAGCATATAAAAAGGAGATAGATATGGAACTTATAGAGATTATAAAAGTAATTATTTTAGGAATTATTGAAGGTATTACTGAGTGGTTACCTATTAGTAGTACAGGACATATGATATTAGTTGATGAATTTCTTAAACTAAATGTGACTCCACAGTTTAAAAAAATGTTTTTTGTAGTTATACAACTTGGAGCAATCTTAGCAGTAGTTTTATTGTATTTTGATAAACTATATCCTTTTTCTAGGAAAAAAACTAGTAGACAAAAAAGAGATACATGGGTTTTATGGTTCAAGGTTATAGTTGCAGTAATTCCTGCTGGAGTTATTGGAGTGCTTTATGATGATATTATAAATGAAAAATTTTATAATTATAAAACTGTTGCCATAACCCTTATATTATATGGAATATTATTTATAGTAGTTGAAAATAGAAATAAAAATAAAAGACCTAAGATTGAAAATTTTCAACAGCTTACATATAAAACTGCTTTTCTCATAGGAGTATTTCAAGTATTATCTCTTATACCAGGTACATCTAGATCTGGGGCTACTATTGTAGGTGCTATGATATTAGGTACTTCAAGATATGTGGCTGCTGAGTTTACATTTTTCTTAGCTATTCCAGTTATGTTTGGAGCAAGCTTATTGAAGTTACTTAAATTTGGTTTAGTATTTACAGGGGCAGAGTTATCAGTATTGTTGATTGGAAGTTTTGTATCCTTTGTGGTATCAATATTAGCAATCAAGTTCCTTATGGGTTATATCAAGAAAAACGATTTTAAAGCCTTTGGATATTATAGGATAGTACTTGGAGCTATAGTATTATTATATTTTTCATTACTTAAATAAATTTCAATACAATATATTAAAGAGATTAATCTATAGATTAATCTCTTTAATATTTAATTCAACTTCTAGCTTATAATTTCACTACTTACAATATAAGTTTTCTTTATCTTGGTATACATACGATTTGGCCAATTTGTAAATTATTTGGATTTACATTTGGATTTGCTCTTATAATGGCTTCTACAGTTGTGTTATATCTTGCAGCAAGAATATAAAAAGTTTCACCAGATTTAATAGTATGAGGGAATGTTCCAGCTGGACAGGTACTTGGTGGAGGAGTAGTTCCACAGTTAACTCCTAGTGCAGTCCAAGTTCTAATTCCTACTATTCCATCAGGAGTAAGGTTCTTACTTCTTTGGAAGTTTATAACTGCTGTTCTAGTATTTGGTCCAAATATTCCATCAATGGCACCTGGGTCAAAACCAGCATTTCTCAATCTAACTTGTAGATCAGTAACTGCAGGCCCTTTACTTCCTGTACTTAAAGTAGGACATGGATGGGTAGGACCTGGGGTTGTAGAAGTAGGGATACAAATAATCTGACCTATAAATAATCTGTCAGGATCTACTCCTGGATTGGCCTTTATCAATGCATCTAAAGAGATATTTTCTCTTCTTGCAATTTGATAGAATGTATCACCAGCCTTTATAGTATAGGGAGTAGTTCCTGCAGGGCATGAACTCTGATTATAATACATAATAATATCCTCCTTTTCATTAAAGAATCACTCATAAAGTATTATATTCATTAACTTATGAATTGGTTCTACTTATCACTTATAAAATATTAAAAAAATTACTGGATATTATATTTTAAGATGTTAAAATAGTGTATAGAAGACAAAAAAGTTATTTAAAGGAGAGCAGTTGCTCATGGATATATTTAAAAAGATATTAGGTAATATAATATATGGTCTAGGAAAGCTTTTAGATGTTATATTTCAACTACTTATATCAATTACTGAATTAATAGTAAGGATTTCAAGTGGTATTGCTAGACTAGTATTTGGTCTAATTGGCATAGGAGGATTTTTCTTATTATTTTTATTTTTGGGACCTTTAGGATTAATTTTATTAGTTCCTATTATGATTTTACTTATAGTATTGTTTATTGTAATTCCAATACTAGGAACAAAAGTTATATCTTATTTAAAATATAGACAATATATGGTAACACAGTATTTGTTTGATTGGGCTGAATATTATATTTCAGGAAAAAAGAAGGCCTTCGATTCTTTTGATAAGTATGGAGATAAGTATAAAGATATGGAAGAAGAAAAGAGAAGGGAAGAATGGCGTAAAAGACAAGAAGAACAACAAAAAATGTGGGAAGAAAGATTTAGACAATGGTATGAATATGAAAATGCCCAAAGAAGCCAAGGAAACTATACTGGTGGTAACTACTATGGAAACTATGGGAGACAAGAATCCTATGTAAATCCAGCTATTGAGTTTAATAAAAAATATGAAGAAAGTTGTAATATATTAGGTGTTGGATATGATACAGATATCTATGAAGTAAAACTAGCCTATAGAAAAAAAGCAAAAGAATATCATCCAGATTTAAATAAGTCACCTAATGCAACAGAAATGTTTCAAAAAATAAATGCAGCTTATGAATTTTTATCAGAAGGGAATATTGCAAGATATAAAAGTTATAATTAGAATCAATATTTTTTCAATAGAAGAATAATTTAAGGTATTTTATTTTTATTATAGAAGATGCTAGTGCTAGCATCTTCTATAATTTTTTAATTTCTAACTTTTGGATATAGCAATAAAATAGAATAAATAGTTAGTCCTTCGCAAATACTTTTTAAGAGAAGCTAAATTAAGGATTAGGAGTTGAAAATATGGAAAATCAAAATAAAAAGAAAAAAGGGTTTGAATTTCCCACAGCATTTACAGTTTTATTTATTATATTAATACTAGCAGCATTATTAACTTATATAGTACCTGCAGGATTATTTGCTAAATTGGAATATAATGCAGACACTAATGAATTCCAAAGAATAGATCCAGATGGAAATGTAAGTACATTACCAGCTACCCAAGAAACATTAGATAATTTAAAAGTAACCATGAAAGTTGAAAAGTTTTTAGATGGAAGTATCAGAAAGCCAATTGCAATACCAGATACCTATGAAGAGATACCAAGATCACCTCAAGGCATAATTGATATTATAATGTCACCTATTAAAGGTATTATGGATACAGTAGATATTATGGTTTTTGTACTAATATTAGGGGGTATAATTGGACTAATCAATAAAACAGGGACATTTGATGCAGGAATAGCAGCATTATCTAAAAGATCTAAGGGTAAGGAATTTTTATTGGTAGTATTTGTATGTTCTTTAATATCACTTGGAGGCACCACATTTGGGTTGGCAGAGGAAACTATAGCATTATATCCTATATTAATGCCTATATTTTTGGCAAGTGGTTATGATGCCATAGTGTGTATTGCAGCAATATACATGGGTTCATCTATAGGTACTATGTTTTCTACAGTAAACCCTTTTTCGGTAGTTATAGCTTCTAATGCTGCAGGCATATCTTTTAATGATGGGCTTACCATACGTATCATAAGTCTAATATTAGCTACTATTATAACTCTTGTGTATATATATAATTATGCACGAAAAGTTAAAAAGGATCCAAAAAACTCACTGATTTATGAGGACTTAGATAAAATTGAAGAAAGATTTTTAAAGGAATATGATCCAGATAATGTAGCACCATTTAATTGGAAAAGAATCCTAATATTAATTATATTTCTTGGGGCTTTTCCAGTGATGATTTGGGGAGTATCAAAAGCTGATTGGTGGTTCCCAGAAATGTCAGGATTATTTTTTGCAGTATCTATAGTCATAATGTTTTTATCGGGTTTTTCTGAAAAGGAAGCTGTTAATACGTTTATTGATGGGGCTGCAGATTTAGTGGGAGTTGCATTGGTAATAGGAGTTGCAAGAGCTATTAACATAGTTATGGATAATGGAATGATCTCAGATACACTACTCCAATATACATCTAATATTATAGAAAATATGAATGGTGGTGTTTTTGCTGTAGTACAGATGATTTTATTTAGTTTATTGGGATTTTTTATACCATCTTCATCAGGCCTTGCCACTTTGTCAATGCCTATAATGGCACCACTTGCTGATACTGTGGAAGTTGCAAGACATATTGTTGTTTCAGCATATAATTGGGGTCAAGGCTGGATGTCATTTATTACTCCAACAGGTTTGATACTTGCTACACTTGAAATGGTAGATGTAACCTATAATAAATGGTTAAAATTTATATTGCCCCTAATGGGAATAATCGGAATATTTGCAGTTATAATGCTTGTATTACAAACCATGTTAATATAATATGGAAGTATATAGTTTAAGTATTCAATAAATCATATTAGGAGGTTATTCCCATGGAAAAGATTGTTGAAAGATTCAAAAAATACATCGCTATAGACACAAAGTCTAATGAAAATAGTGATTCATGTCCTAGTACAAAAGGACAGTTAGAGCTAGGAAGCTTATTGGCTAAAGAGTTAAAAGAAATAGGTTTAGAAGATGTAAAACATGACGAAAATGGATATGTTTATGCCACATTAAAATCTAATGTAGATAAGAAAGTACCTACTATAGGATTTATAGCTCATTTAGATACAAGTCCAGATGCAGATGGGAAATGTATAAATCCCCAAATATTAGTTTATGAAGGTGGAGATATTAGATTAAATGATGAATATAGCATAACAAAAAAAGAATTTCCATTTATAAAAGAGCTTATAGGCAAGGAAATTATAACAACTGATGGAACAACTCTGCTTGGAGCAGATGATAAGGCTGGAATAGCTGCAATTATGAATGCAATGGAATATTTAGTCAATAATCCACAAATTAAACATGGAGATATTAAAGTAGGATTTACACCGGATGAAGAGATAGGTAGAGGAGCAAACAAGTTTGATGTAGAAGGTTTTGGAGCAGATTTTGCATATACTGTTGACGGTGGTCCAGTTGGTGAATTAGAGTACGAAAATTTTAATGCAGCAAGTGTAAAGATAGAAATACAAGGAAAAAATGTACATCCAGGTACAGCAAAAAATATTATGATTAACTCTTTGAGAGTTGCTATGGAACTAGAAAATATGTTGCCAGTAGATGAAAAACCAGAATATACAGAAGGCTATGAAGGCTTCTATCTCTTAGATGAAATAACTGGCGGTGTAGATCACACAGCTGTTAGCTATATTATTAGGGATCACTCTATTGAAAAGTTTGAAGAAAAGAAAAGCTATATAAAGAAAGCAGTAGAATTTTTAAATGAAAAGTATGGAAATATAATTGAAATAGAGATTACAGATAGTTATTATAATATGAAAGAAAAGATTGAACCACATATGGAAATAATTGAACTAGCTAAAGATTCTATGATAGAACTTGGAATCGAACCTATAATCAAACCAATTAGAGGGGGAACTGATGGAGCAAGACTTTCTTATATGGGTCTTCCATGTCCAAATATCTTTACCGGTGGATATAATTTTCATGGAAGGTTTGAGTTTATACCTATAGAATCTATGAAGCTGGCATCTCAACTTATAGCAAAGATAGCAGAAAATAATGCTAAGTAGATATAATCGAGGATGTGAAATTTTATGAATAAATTAAAAGGAATAAGTCCAGAAAGGGTTTTTTATTATTTTGAAGAATTATCTAAAATTCCTAGATGTTCTTATGATGAAAAAAATATCAGTGATTATATAAAAAGTGTAGGAGAAAAACTTGGATTAGAAACTATTCAAGACGATATTTTAAATATCATTATTAGAAAACCTGCAACTTCTGGATATGAAAACTCTGAAGGAGTTATTTTACAAGGACATATGGATATGGTGTGTGAGAAGGAATCTAATAGTAATCATGATTTTAACAAGGATCCTATTAAATTAGAAATAGATGGTGATTATATACATGCAGATAAGACTACATTAGGGGCAGATAATGGAATTGCCCTAGCTATGGGTCTGGCAATTATGGAAGATAAAACACTAGAGCATCCTAATTTAGAGTTGCTTGTTACTACATCAGAGGAAACAGCTATGGAAGGGGCTTTAGGCCTATCTGAAAATATACTAAGGGGTACTAGATTGCTTAATATAGATTCAGAGGAAGAAGGGATACTTACAGTTGGATCTGCTGGGGGAGAATTAATTGAAGTAATAATCCCTATAGACTATGAAGAAATTTCAAATTATGAAGAGATCCAAATAGAAGTAAAAGGTTTAATGGGAGGTCACTCTGGTATGGAAATAGATAAACCAAGAGGAAACTCCAACAAGATTTTAAATTTGATACTAAAAGAAGTAAAGGGATTTTTAGATATTAAGCTAATATCTATTTCTGGGGGAAGTAAGGATAATGCAATTCCAAGAGAAAGCATAGCTAAGATCGGAGTAAAATCCCAAGACCTATCTAAGTTTAATAATAAAATTGAAGAAATTAAGAAAAGAGTAATAGATGAAAATATATCCATAGAACCAGATATACAAATAGATATTATAAAGAAAGCTTCAGTAGAAAAAACAGTGAAAGATAATATATTTAATGATCTGATTTTTCTTCTTGAAGTTATTCCTACTGGTATATTTACCAGATTAAGGGAAAATAAAGATATAGTAGAAAGTTCCAGTAATTTGGCTATAATCAATACTGGAAAAGATAATATATCAATTCAAATATCTACTCGTAGTTCTTCAGAAAACATATTGATAAAACTACGCAACAAGATAGTTGAAGAAATAAATAAAACTACTGCTCAATATAATATAAGCAATGGGTACCCAGAATGGGAGTATAATCCAGAATCTAAACTAAGAGATATAGCATTAAATCTATATAAATCAATGTTTAAAAAAGAGATGGAATCCACAGTGATTCATGCAGGTTTAGAATGTGGGGTATTTGCAAAAAAATATCCTAATTTAGATATAATCTCATTTGGGCCAAATATATATGATGTTCACACTCCTCAAGAAAGATTAAGCATATCATCAACTGAAAGGACATATGAATATCTAATAGAATTGTTAAAAGTATTAAAATAAAGAATATGAAAAAACCTTCCATATCATTTGAATGGAAGGTTTTAATTTGTATTTTAAAGGGAGCTAAGGGCTTCTTTTAAAGTATGCCATGCTAAAACAGCACATTTTACCCTAGCAGGCATATTAGAAATGTTTTGAAGTACCATGGCATCCTCAAGCTTTTCTAAATCCTTTTCATTGGTAATTTCTTTTTTTATCATACCTATGAAAGTCTCCACTAATTCCATAGCTTCTTCAATAGTTTTTCCTTTTATTAAATCTATCATCATAGACGTAGATGCTTGGGATATTGCACATCCAACTCCTACAAAGGATGCATTTTCAATTAAATCACCATTAAGTTTAATTTCCAAGGTAATATCATCACCACAACTAGGATTATGACCTTTTTCACTAATATCAGGATTTTCTAAGGATTTTTTATTATGTCCACTTTTATTATGTTCCATAATAAGCTGAGTATATATCATGTTAAGATCCATAGCCTAACCACTTCCTTACATTTTTAATTCCAGCAATAAGTTGATCTACATCTTCCTTTGTATTGTAGAAATAAAAACTTGCCCTTGAAGTGGCAGGAACATTAAGATATCTCATTAAAGGCTGTGCACAGTGGTGTCCTGCTCGTATAGCCACACCATAAGAATCTAAAATAGATGCCACATCATGAGGATGTATATTATCTATTGTAAAGGAGATGATTCCACCTCTTTTTTCTAAATCCTTTGGTCCTTGAATATTTATATAGTCAAGGGTGAGTAATTTATCTAGGGCATATTCAGTTAACAACTTTTCGTGATATTCTATATTATCTAAACCTATATTTTTCAAATAATCAATAGCACTTCTAAGGCCTACAGCTCCTTCTACATTTTGTGTTCCTGCTTCAAACTTAAAGGGCAGGGAAGCGAAGGTTGCATTTTGTTCATAAACATATTCTATCATATCCCCACCCATCAAAAATGGAGGCATATTTTCCAACAGTTCCTTTTTTCCGTATAAGACCCCCATTCCCATAGGCCCAAGCATCTTATGAGCTGAGAAGACGAAGAAATCCACATTTAGGTTTTGAACATCTATTTTCATATGAGGAGTACTTTGAGCTCCATCTACAATAACTATAGATCCCATTTTGTGAGCATAGTCTATAATTTCTTCAATAGGGTGAACTGTGCCCAAAACATTAGACATTTGAGCTATGCTTACAATTTTAGTTTTATTAGTAATTTTATTTTTGATTTCTTCTAAAGTGATTCTTCCGTTTTTATCTAAATACATATATTTCAAAATTGCTCCTTTTTCCTTAGCTACCCTTTGCCAAGGAAGTATATTACTATGATGTTCTGATATGGCTAATACTATTTCATCATTTTCATCAACAAATTCCATTCCATAGGATAGGGCTATTAAGTTAAGGGATTCAGTAGTATTTTTTGTAAATATGATTTCTTCAATATTGTTAGCATTTATAAAGTTTTTTACACTTTCTTTAGCCAGATTATATTCTGTTGTAGCCAATACACTTAATTTATGGGCTCCTCTATGTGGATTCCCATGGGATAGTTTATTATAATTATTTATAGCTTCTATAACCTGAATTGGTTTTTGAGTAGTAGCACCATTATCCAAATATACTAGTTTATTACCATTGATACTTTCTTTTAATATGGGGAAGTCCTTTTTCAGCTCTACTGGATTAAGTTTATCCATTGATAAGTCTCCTTTCAACTTCATGACTTATGACTTTTTGCAAATCTTCATAAGGGATTTTCTCTATTATTGGTTTAAAGGATGCTTCTACAATCAATTTTTTAGATTCTTTTTCACTTAAACCTCTACTCATAAGATAAAAAAGTTTACTTTCATCTATTTTTCCAGCACTTACAGCATGGTCACCTTCAACATCATCTTCATCACATAACAGGGCAGGGATAGAGTCGGATTTAACTGTAGGATCAAGTAGGATTACATATTCTTCCTCAGATCCCTTAGAATGTCTAGCACCTCTTTTAAAATTTAAATCTCCCCTAAAGATTTTTTTTGATTTATCCTTTAATACACCTTTAGTTTCGATAGTACTTAAACTTTTAGGACCTTTATGGATCATAGTATATCCTAGATCCATTTTACGAGTACCATCACCTAAATAAATAGAGTGAAGATTAGACTCACTAGCCATATCCTGTAATATACTAGAATAATTAGAACCACTAATGCTGCTACCTAGCTCTATTGATATCCAATTTACTATTGCTCTTTCTTTTACAAGGGCAATATTTGAATCAAAATTATAAGAATGGTCATTTATTCTTTGGATTTTAACAATATTTACAATTGAATCTTCCTTTGCATATACCTTTGTAAACCCGTTGTGAAAGGTTTTTGTTTTATTATCAGAATTATAATCAATCACAATAGTAACTTCACTATTAGGTTCAGCTATAATTATATTGTGATCTACTACAGTAGGGTTTTTATCATCCATATTAAATTCCAATCTTATGGGAGATTTCAACTTTATATTTTGGGGAAGATATATAGAAATACCACTATTATAAGAACTTTCTACAAAAGAGGTAAATTCTTTTCCCAAAGCAGGAACTTCAGAAATATCAAATTTATGATTTTCTGCATTATTAGCACATTCAGTAATCTTATTTAATTTAACATCAACAGGTATATTATTTATATTTTTTAAATATTCCTTTGTATATTCTTTAATATCAGGAAATACATAATCTTTTAAACCTATTCTTCTCCATGTAATCATTTTTTCACTTCCTTATCCAATAGTTCCTTCAAGCTCTATATTGATTAGATTATTTAATTCAACTGCATATTCAAGGGGAAGCTCTTTTGTAATTGGTTCCACAAAACCCCTAACTATCATTGCTTTGGCTTCTTCCTCACTTATACCTCTACTCATAAGATAAAATATGGCTTCATCGCTGATTCTACCTATTTTGGCTTCATGACCAACATCTATTTCATCATTGCCTAATTGTATAATTGGTAAAGTATCTGATTTAGATTTGTTATCAAGCATTAAGGATTCACAGGATATAGATGCTTTACAATGATGGGCATCTGGTGCTACCTTAAGTAGTCCCCTATAGAAGGCATATCCTCCATCTTTGGAAATTGACTTTGAGTTTACAGTAGATGTGGTATAAGGGGCGGCATGAACTACCTTAGTACCAGTATCTAAATGTTGACCTGTAGAGGCAAAACTAATACCAGTAAATTCAGAACGAGCTCCTTCACCTCTTAATATACTCATTGGATATAGCATAGAAACTTTAGATCCAAAAGATCCTGATATCCATTCAATGGTACCATTTTTATCTACTACAGCTCTCTTAGTATTTAAGTTATACATATTTTTAGACCAGTTTTCTATAGTACTATATCTTAGACTTGCATTTTCCTTAACAAATAGTTCAACACAACCTGCATGTAAATTATTTACTTTATATTTAGGAGCAGAACAACCTTCTATAAAGTGGAGTCTAGCACCTTTTTCTACGATTATTAGAGTATGTTCAAACTGGCCAGCTCCTGGAGCATTAAGCCTAAAGTAAGATTGTAAGGGAATGTCCACATCTACACCTTCAGGAACGTATACAAAGGATCCACCTGACCAAACTGCTCCATGTAATGCAGCAAACTTATGATCACTAGGAGGAACTAATTTCATAAAATATTCTTTTACAATATCTTCGTATTTTACTAGGGCTGTTTCCATATCTGTGTATACAATACCTTGATCTACTAATTCTTTCCTAATATTGTGATACACCACCTCAGAATCATATTGAGCTCCTACACCGGCTAAGGATTCTCTTTCTGCCTGAGGTAGGCCTAACAGTTCAAATGTGTTTTTTATATCATCAGGTACATCATCCCAACTATGCTGCATCTTAGAATTAGGTCTTATATATGTTATGATATTATCCATATCAAGTTCAGATAAATCTACTCCCCAAGTAGGAATAGGTTTGCTATTATATATCTCTAAAGATTTTAGTCTAAAATCAGTCATCCATTGTGGTTCATTTTTTTCCCTTGATATTTCCATAATAATTTCAGGAGTTAGACCTTTATCTGTCTTGTATTTATAGGTAAATTCATTTTTAATGTCGTAAATACCTCGGTCAACATCATCAATCTGAGTTTTTTTTCTTTCCATTCCAATCACTCCTAATTAGAAAATTTTGCTTTAATATTTTCATATCCATTTTTATCAATTTCTTCAGCTAATTCTATACCACCAGTTTTGATTATTTTTCCATCAATCAGAATATGAACATAGTCAGGCTTTATATATTCTAGTAATTTATTGTAATGAGTAATTACCAAAATAGCTCTACTTTCATCTATAAATTTATTTACACCATCGGCTACTATTCTTATTGCATCTACATCTAGTCCAGAATCTGTCTCATCTAATATTGCAAGTTTAGGCTCAAGAATTGACATTTGAAGGATTTCATTTTTCTTTTTTTCTCCACCAGAAAAACCTAGATTTAGATATCTAGCAGCATACTCTTCTTTCATTTCTAATTGGATCATCTTTTCCTTCAACAGTTTCTTAAAGGCCATAATTTTTTGAACTTCTCCAGAAACTGATGTCTTGGCAGTTCTTAGAAACTCTTCAACTGTGACACCAGGAATCTCTTCAGGGTATTGGAATGATAAGAAAATACCATTTTTAGCTCTTTTATCAGCTGTTAATTCATTGATTGACTTTCCTTCTAAGACTATTTCTCCATCTATGATCTTATATTGAGGATGGCCCATTAAAGAATAAGCTAAAGTTGATTTCCCGCCTCCATTTGGTCCCATTATAATATGGATTTCTCCCTTGTTGATTTCTAGATTAAGTCCTTTTAAAATTTCCTTATCTTCAATATTGACTTTTAAATTATTTATACTAAGTAATTTATTTTCCATAACTTATGCTCCTTTATAAAATATATAGTCCTAATTGATAACTATTTTCATTAACACATATATAGTAACAAATTAATTCCGACAAATCAACTAGGAATTAAAAAGATTTTACTATTTCATAGAATTATATATGTTAATTGTATAAAGGACTATAGATATATATTGTGACCACTCATTGGAAAGGAGAATATTTCTAAAAAATTGTTAACATCCTTATGACCAAAATTTGGCAAACGAAAATTTTTATGAATTAGGGGATTTTATATTTTTAAGGGTATCATATACAGGAACTACTCCAGCCAAGGCTTATGAACAACTAGAAGATGCATTAGTAAAAACTCAAAACCCAGATGAAATCGATGCAGTTTCAGGTGCTACTGGAACATCAGAAGGATTTAAGGCTTTAGCTAAGGAGGCTTTAAAGGATTATAAATAATAAATAATATATTTTAAAACCTATTGGAATAGGCAATTTCCAATAGGTTTTTTTAGCATAAATATGGTATAATCAATTGCACAAGAAACTTCTAATGTTGGAGGTCTGATATGAGAAAAATATTTAAGTATTTAGTAATTATGTCATTATTTGTAGGGCTCTTTTACTTATATAACAAAAATCAAATAAGTAGTTTTAAGTCTCAAAATATTAGGATATATTCTAATAAAATCAATAATAGTATAAAAATAACTCAAATATCGGATTTTCACTCAAATTATCATATAAACCTACAAGATTTAATAAATGAAATAGAGGATTTTGATCCAGACTTTATAGCTCTTACAGGAGATATGATAGATAGAAAGGATGATAATTTAGAAATAACACTAAATTTATTCAAAGCTCTATCAAAATTAAATAAAGAAATATATTTTATTTATGGTAATCATGAAGTAGGTCATATGTTGTACGATAAATATACTAAAGAAATAAATGACATTGGTATCAATATATTAGATAATGATTATGTTACTATAAAGGTCGATGATGAAAACATAAATATTATAGGATTTAAATATGCCTATTTTGAATATGAAAATTTGGCTCAATATGAAAGAATTCAAGGGGACATAAACTTAGAATATTATAATTTATTATTGATTCATTCTCCAGATAATGTAGAGACATTGTTAAATGGAAGTGAGGATTTAATATTATCAGGACATACCCATGGAGGACAAATTAGACTTCCACTAATAGGTCCCATAGTAGCACCAGGACAAGGTTTTTTTCCTAAATATGATAAGGGAATATTTAAAATAGATAATTCAACACTATATATAGATAGTGGTTTGGGAAATAGTCTTGCACCTTTGCGAGCTTTCAATCCAGTTCAAATTTCAAATATTACAATAGAGGCTACTAAGTAAAAGGACATAGGGATTAAGGAGTGATAAAGTGACTTCATATATTGAATTTAGAAATGTAAAAAAGATATACAGGATGGGAGAAGTAGAGATTTCTGCATTAAATGGGGTAGACTTTTCCATAGATAGGGGAGAGTTTGTAATCATAGCAGGTGCCAGTGGTGCAGGTAAAAGCACAATATTAAATATCCTTGGAGGAATGGACACTGCTACATCAGGAGAGGTGGTAGTAGATAACAAAAAGGTGAGCCGCTATACAAATAAGGAACTTATTACTTATAGAAGGCATGATATAGGATTTGTATTTCAGTTTTATAATTTAGTGCAAAACTTAACAGCCTTAGAGAATGTAGAGTTGGCAAGCCAAATCTGTAAAAATCCCCTAAATCCAAAGGAAGTTTTAAAATCCGTTGGATTAAGTCATAGAATTAATAATTTTCCAGCACAGTTATCAGGTGGTGAACAACAAAGGGTAGCCATAGCAAGAGCTTTGGCTAAAAATCCCAAACTTCTTTTATGTGATGAGCCTACAGGGGCATTAGATTATAATACGGGAAAATCAATCCTCAAGCTTCTCCAAGATACATGTAGACAAATGAATATGACTGTGGTAGTGATTACACACAATTTAGCAATAACACCAATGGGGGATAAAATTATCAAAGTTAAAAATGGCATAATAGAGGATCAATCCATAAACAATAGTCCTACTCCAGTGGAAAGGATTGAATGGTAATGAAAAAATCTGCCCTGAAAAAAGACATATTAAGAGATATTAAAGGGTCTTTAGGAAGATTTTTATCTATTGCATCTATTGTAGCTTTGGGAGTAGCTTTTTTTGCTGGATTAAAAATCTCGCCGGAAGATATGAGATATACTGCTGATAAGTATTACGATGACTACAATCTAATGGATATAAGAGTAGTATCTACATTAGGATTAACAGAAGACGATGTATTAGAGATAAAAGAAATAGAAGGGGTTCAGGAAGTCCTGGGAACATATACAATAGATGCTTTGGCAGAGCTTAAAGAAAAGGAGATAGTATTTAGAATTCATAGTTTTGTTTCAAAGGAACAGATAAATGGTGTAAATTTAATTGAGGGAAGATTGCCAAAAAAACCAGAAGAATGTGTAGTAGAATTAGGGAAGGAAGATGATTTAGATATAGCATTAGGTTCTAAGATTAAATTATCTTCAGGTAAAGAGGATCCTTTATCAGATAGTCTACTAAATACAGAATTTACAGTGGTAGGTAAGGTCCAAACCCCATACTATCTGTCCTTTGAAAAGGGAAATAGCACCATAGGCAATGGACAAGTAAGAAATTTTATAATGATACCACAAGAGAACTTCAAACTAGAAGCCTTTACAGATATATATGCTATTGTAGAAGGAGCAAAAGATCTAAATTCATATGATGATGAATATTTTCATGTTGTAGATAAGGTTACAAATAAGATTAAAAACATATCCAAAGAAAGGGAAAATATAAGATCTGAGGAAGTGTTAAATAAGGCTAAAGAAAAGCTAGAAGAAGGGAAAAATGAATATTTTGAAGAAAAAGCTAAGGTGGAAGAAGAATTAGTTAAAGGATTAAATGAAATAGAAGCTGGAAAGAGAAATATAGCTAAAGGAGAAGAGGCCCTTAGAAGAAATGAAGCGGATTTTAATTGGGCTATATTAGAAGGAAAAGAAAAGTTAGGTAACTCAGAAAGACAATTATCTAAGGGAGAAGAAGAATATGAAAGTGCTTTAAAATCCTTTAACAAAAATAAAAAAATAGCAGAGGAACAGTTTAAAGAAGCAGAAAAAGAAATAAAAAAAGCAGAGGAAGCTATACCTTTATTAAAATATAAAATAGAACAACTAAAGATTGCTTTGGAAAATCCTTTTTTGCATATAGAAGAAAAGGAAAGTCTAAAGGCTGAACTCCAACAAACTATATCAAAATTAAGGGAAACACAGAAATCTATAGAAAGTGGAAATAAAGAATTAGCCAAAAACAAAATAGAACTGGCTAAAGGGGAAGAAAAATTTAAAAATAATAAGGAGTTTTTAGTTTCTTCTAGGGAAAAGTTAGAAAAAGAAAAGTTAAACCTGATAAATAAAGAAAAGAAGGGGCTAGAAGAAATTAAAAGGGCTAGAAAAAAGCTAGAAAAAGCAAAAATAGATTTAGAAAAGGGAGAAGAAGAATACAAATCTTCAAAGGAAAAGGCAAATAAAGAGTTAGCTAAAGCATGGGGGAAAATAGAAGATGGAGAAAGGGAATTAAATCAAATACAAAGGGCTAAGTGGTATATCTTAGATAGAAAGAGCCATTATTCTTATATGGATTATGGTGGAGCAGCAGATAGAATAGATGCATTATCTACGGTGTTTCCAGTATTCTTTGCATTAGTTGCAGCACTGGTTTCTTTAACTACTATGACAAGAATGGTAGATGAACAAAGGGTAAATATAGGAACCTTAAAGGCATTAGGCTATGGGAAAGGAGCCATTGCTTCTAAGTATATATTTTATGCTCTTACAGCCACAGTGTTTGGGTGTATTGTAGGTATAGGAATAGGATATACTTTATTTCCAACAGTTATATTTAATGCCTATGGAATAATGTATGTTCTTCCGTCAGTTATTTTAAGGATTAATGTACCTTTAGCTATTTCAATATCTTTAGTATCCATAGGACTTACAACAATAACTGCATACTTGGCTAGCAATAATGAACTAAAGGAAAATCCAGCATCTCTTATGAGACCAAGGGCCCCAAAACTTGGAAAGAGAATATTACTTGAAAAAATACCTATAATTTGGAGTAGACTTAATTTTAGCTATAAAGTAACCCTTAGAAATATATTTAGATACAAAAGAAGATTTTTTATGACTGTATTTGGAATTGCAGGATGTACTGCCTTAGTTCTTACTGCTTTTGGTATAAGGGATTCCATAAGAACTGTAGTAGATAAACAGTATGGAGAATTATTTGCTTATAATGTGACTATAGGATTAGATTCAGATGGAATAAAACATTTAGATAATATAGATAAAATCAAAGATTATCAAGTGATTAATAGGGAGTCAGGTTCAGTTTCCTTAGGTGATATAGAAAAAGATATTTCTATAATTGTTCCAAAGGATTTAGTAAATATAGATAAATTGATTAAATTGCAAAATCGAAAAGATGGAACAAAAATCAAGTTTCCAAATAATGGCATAGTGATTTCTGAACAAATAGGAAAAGATTTAAAAGTAAAAGTTGGAGATAAAATTAATTTAATCAATAGTGAAGAAGAAAAAGCTATAGTGGAGATAGTAGGGATTACAGAAAATTATACATTTAATTATGGCTATCTATCTTCAGAATATTATAAGGAAATTTTTCAAAGGCCAGTTAAATTCAATGAAGCATTAGGTATATTAGAAGATACAAACAAAGAAATTGAGAATCAGTTATCAAAAGAATTAATTAGTAAGGAAGGTATCAACAGTGTAAGTTTTAATACTACTTTGAAGGAAAACTTTGAAGATACAATAGAAAGTCTAAACTATGTAGTTTTAGTTATGATTGTTTCTGCAGGATCCTTAGCCTTTGTTGTATTATATAATCTGACTAATGTGAATATAAGTGAAAGAATAAGAGAAATAGCAACTATAAAGGTATTGGGATTTTATGACAATGAAGTATCTGCCTATATCTATAGAGAAAATATAATTTTGACTATTATAGGTACTTTAGTAGGCTTAGTCATGGGAATATTTTTGCATAGATATATAATGATTACCGTAGAAATGGAAAATATAATGTTTGGACTTAAGGTAAACTTTAAAAGTTATATTTATTCTATGATTTTGACTATAGTATTTTCAGTTTTAGTAAATTTAGCAATGCACTATAAACTAAAAAATGTAGAAATGGTAGAATCCTTAAAATCTGTGGATTAATAAAAAAGCCTGAGAATCTAACTATTCTCAGGCTTTAATAATTTTAATCAAAATACCCAGTTTCCATTTTCAAATAATTTTACTTTAGTGCCGTCCTTTTCATAGGCAGTAATATTTAATTCAGGACCGCCTACCATAAAGTCTACGTGGATTAGGCTAAAATTAGAACCTTTAGCTGTTAGTTCTTCTTGTGTCATAGTTGATCCATCCCTCATAGCATATGCATAGGCTCTACCAAATGCAAAGTGACAGGAAGCATTTTCGTCAAATAGGGTCTCATTAAATAATATACCTGTATTTGATATAGGCGAATCATCTGGAACCAAGGCAACTTCCCCTAAATATTTAGCACCTTCGTCGTTTTCAAACAACTTTTCCAACACGTCATATCCTTTTTCAGCATAAAATTCTACTACTTTTCCATCTTTAAATGTAAATCCAAAGCCTTCTACTAATTTACCGTTTAAACTCAATGGTTTAGTAGCTTTAAGAGTACCATTGACTTTCAGTTTATGAGGTGTAGTAAATACTTCTTCTGTAGGCATATTAGCTATATAGGCATGTCCTGATTGACTAAGTTTAGATCCACCCATCCAATAGTGTCCATCAGCCAAATATACTTCTAAATCAGTTCCTGGTCCTTTATAGATTAGCTTTTCAAATTGTTTTTCATTGAGAAAATCCTTATATTTTTTAAGTTTTTTATCGTGTACTTCCCAAGCTTTTACAGGATCATCTTCATTTATTCTTGTAGCAGCAAATATTTTTTCCCATAGTTTCTCCATTGCAGTATTGTCATCTAAATCTGGAAATACAGATTTGGCCCAAGGTATAGATGGCATAGCTATTATATTCCATTTTGTAATACCAGTCATTCGATATTTCATAACAGGGGCCATAGCTAGAGAAGCAGATTTTTGGCTTATGGCTACTTTTTCTCCATCTATATCCTTTAGTAGTTCTGGATCAGAAGAAAGTATGAAGATATGGTGATAATTATCTTTGTACATAGCCTCTAAAGAATCAACCTTCCATTTAGGAAAATTTTCAAATACATAGTCATAACCATGTTGATATCTTATTAGTCCCATTTCATCATCATTTAATTGAAACTCTACATGTTTTGCTCCTACTTCATAGGCTTTTTTCATAATCAATCTTGCAAGAGGCAAAGTGTTAGTATTGCCAGTTATAATTAGACCCTCTTTTTCCTTAAGATTGATACCAACTTTTACAGCCAACTCAGCATATTTTTCTAGATTGCGTTTAAAACTATCCATAGAAACCTCCTTGAATTATGATATTAACCATATTATAGCATAAAACAATTATGGTTTTGGATAATTAAGACAAAAAACACATATCAGAATCATTAGATATTTTAAATTTATTATTATACATTTTTATATTATTACATAATAAATTTAAACTTAGAGAAAATATGAATAAGGAATTATAAAATTTATAACAAAACTATAAAAGAAAGGATGAGGTATTGTGATTTATGATAATATTATAGAGAAAAGAATAGTTGATGATGGGCTTCATAGCTTAGTCTTGGAAATTGGGGCAGATGAGTATCATAGAACCTATGATGAATATAGTAATAGCATAGCAAATAGTATTGTAAATAAACATTTAAAGAATAGGGGAGATGATGGCAGAGTATCCAATGTACGTATAGAAGGGAAAAATGAGAATAATATAGTTAAAATATATGCGGATGTTCACTATCTAGGAAATGACCATACAGACTATGGGATACATTAGCTTTTAAATATATGATAAATAAAATAGAGTTAAGACAAAATAAAGGGGTATAAATATAAAAGTAAAATATTTTCTAGTGGCTAGCATAGATGCTAGCCAACTTTATTGGCAAATTATAGTCTTCTTTCTAAATTCCAAAATATAATGAATATATAAAAAACATATGAAAAAAACCATAAATATGGTAAACTCTAATAGTGATAATTTAGATAAAATGATGGAGGGAATAAATTTGGATCTTAAGTCAAAGATTAGGGTAATTGAAAATTTCCCTAAAGAAGGTATAAGTTTTAAAGATATTACTACTTTAATAAAGGATAAGGATGCCTTTAAAAAAGCAGTAGATTTAGTAGTAGAAGATTTAAAGGAGAAAGAAGTAGATTATATAGTAGGACCAGAAGCAAGAGGTTTTTTATTTGGAGCTGCTGTAGCTTATGCTTTAGAGGTTGGATTTATACCTGTTCGAAAACCAGGTAAACTACCAGGCAAGACTTCTAGTCATGAGTATGAGCTAGAATATGGAACTAATACTTTAGAAATTCATACTGATGCCATTGAAAAAGGTAAAAAAGTTGCAATAGTAGATGATTTATTAGCTACAGGTGGAACTATGTTATCGGCAGCTAAATTAATAGAATCTCTAGGTGGAGAGGTAGTAGCAATGGAATTTTTAATAGAGCTAGAATCTTTAGGCGGAAGGGATAAATTAGGTAAATATTATATTAATTCATTAGTACAGTACGAAAAGTAGATCATTAGGATTCTTAGGATGTGATGAAGATGAGAGATTTTATTGATTCACATGAAAAAGAAAGGTTAAACATACTTCATATAGATATGGATGCTTTTTATGCTTCTGTAGAAGAAAGGGACAACCCTGCACTAAAGGGTAAACCAGTTATCGTAGGGGGAAAAAGTAAACATGGCATAGTAACTACAGCTAATTATGAGGCACGTAGATATGGGATTCATTCTGCTATGCCTATTTTTATTGCAAGAAAAAGATGTCCTCATGGATACTATTTACAGCCAAGAATGAAGCGATATAAAGAAGTATCCAATGAAGTTTTTGAAACCTTATACGAAATAACAAAAATTGTAGAGCCTGTATCCGTAGATGAGGCATATTTAGATATTTCAAATATACATATAGACTCAGTAAAAGTTGCCAGTGAAATTAAAAGAAGAATTTTGCAAAAAACAGGATTAACTTTATCTATAGGAATTTCCTATAATAAATTTTTAGCCAAACTAGCCTCTGATTGGAATAAGCCCAATGGAATGAAAATTATAAGTAGAGATATGGTGCCTGATATTTTACTACCTATGTCTGTAGGCTCTGTACATGGTATTGGTCCTAAGTCAGCAAAAAAGTTAAATGATATAGGTATATATACCGTAAAAGATATGATGGCACTATCTGAGGAGTTCCTAATTGAATTATTTGGTAAATATGGAAGGGAAATATATGATAGAATCCGGGGTATTGACAACAGGGAAGTCAATATTCATAGAGAGAGAAAATCTTTAGGTACAGAAACTACATTTTCTAAAGATACTAGAGATAAGGAAATTTTAAAATCCTATTTACATACATTTTCTATTGAAATAGCCTCAGGATTAAAAAACAAAGGATTTCAAGCTAGAACTATCATTGTAAAAATAAAATATAGTGATTTTTCAATAAGGACTAAAAGTAAAACCATAACCTACGATATAGATTCTCAAAAAGAAATATATGAATTAGGTATTGAATTGTTAGAAGAAATTGATTTAGATAGGGATATTAGGCTTATAGGTTTAACAGCTGCAAATCTAACTTCTGCAGATTATGAACAACTATCCTTTATTGAATAAAACCCTTATAACATATTTGACATTAGATGGAAAATATGTTATAAAAATCTTATGAATTAGCACTCGGATAGGTTGATTGCTAATAAAATATACAATTTCATAACAGAAAGGGAAGATAAATATGGAGAAAAGGGAATTTAGAGCCGAATCAAAGAGATTGTTAGATTTAATGATCAACTCAATTTATACCCATAAGGAGATATTTTTAAGAGAGCTTATATCTAACTCAAGTGATGCTATTGATAAACTATATTACAAATCATTAACTGATAAGAGTTTAGATTTTAACAAAAAGGACTTTTATATTGATATCTCTATAGATAAAAATAATAGAACACTATCTATACTGGACACTGGTATTGGAATGACAAAAGACGAATTAGAAGAAAACTTAGGTGTAATAGCTAAGAGTGGATCTTTTGCCTTTAAAAATGAAAATAGATCTATTGAAGATATAGATATAATAGGGCAGTTTGGGGTAGGTTTTTATTCTGCTTTTATGGTTGCCGATACAGTAACTGTAATAAGTAAAGCTTTGGGAAGTGATGATGCATATAAATGGAAATCAAGTGGGGCAGATGGATATACTATAGAAAAAGCGGATAAGGATACAATAGGAACAGAAATTATATTAAATATAAAGTCAAATACTGAAGATGAATACTATGATGACTTCTTAGATGAATACAATATAAGAAATATAATAAAAAGATACTCAGATTTTATTAGATATCCTATTAAAATGGAATTAACTAAATCCAAACTAAAGGAAGGTTCCCAAGATGAGTTTGAGGAATATAAAGAAGAAGAGACCATAAATAGTATGGTGCCAATTTGGAGAAAAAACAAAAATGAGCTAACAGATGAAGATTATGAGAACTTTTATCAGGAAAAACATTATGGATTTGATAAGCCATTAAGGTCAATTCATTTAAGCATGGATGGTCTCATAAGCTATAATTCTATACTGTTTATACCTAGTAAGGCACCCTATGACTTTTATACTAAAGAATATGAAAAGGGACTAGAGCTATATTCAAGTGGTGTGTTGATTATGGAAAAGTGTCCAGAGTTGATTCCAGATTACTTTAGTTTTGTTAAAGGTGTAGTAGATTCAGAAGACCTATCTTTAAATATTTCTAGGGAAATATTGCAACATGACAGACAATTAAAATTAATTGCTAAGAAAATTGAAGAAAAAATAAAAGATGAGCTAAAATTAATGTTGGAAAAAGATAGAGAGAAATATGAAGAATTCTATAATAACTTTGGAAATCAGCTTAAATACGGAATTTATAGTGATTTTGGTATCCATAAAGAAGTATTACAGGACTTATTGATGTTTTATTCTTCAAAGGAAAAGAAAATGATTACTTTGAAGGAATATGTAGAAAATATGCCAGAAGATCAAAAATATATATATTACGCCACTGGAGATTCCATAGACAGAATAGACAAATTACCACAGACTGAACTTGTAAAAGATAAAGGCTATGAAATATTGTATTTTGTAGAAGATATAGATGAATTTGCCATAAAAATGCTTATGAAATACGAGGATAAGGAATTTAAATCAGTATCCAGTGGAGATCTTGGTTTGGAAACAGATGAGGATAAGGAAAAAGAAAAGGCTGAAATTGAAGAGAACAAGGACTTGTTTAGTGCAATGAAAAGTTTACTAGAAGGAAAGGTAGTAGATGTAAGACCATCAAAAAGGCTTAAGAATCATCCTGTTTGTTTATCAAGTGAAGGTGAGCTTTCCATAGAAATGGAAAAGGTATTAAATATGATGCCAGACAATCCAGAATTGAAGGCAGATAAAGTTTTAGAAATAAATCTTCACCATGATATATTTAATAGATTAAAATTAGCATATGAAGAGGACAGTGAAAAGTTCAATTTATATACAAACTTACTCTATAATCAAGGATTGCTAATAGAAGGACTATCTATTGAAGACCCTATAGAATTTAGTAACAATATTTGTAAGCTAATGTAACAAAACAATTTATTAATTGAATTAATTCTTCAAAAGTAATATAATTAGTTTGTAAATACTTACAAATAAGCTTTTATATTGGAGGGAATAAGATGAAAGCTCATATAGATAAAGATGCTTGCATTGGATGTGGACTTTGTACATCAATTTGCTCAGAAGTATTTGAAATGGGTGATGATGATATAGCAGTAGTAATAGCTGATCCAGTTCCAGCAGAAGCAAAAGAAAATGCTAGAGAAGCTGCTGACTCTTGTCCAACTGAAGCAATAAGCATAGAAGAATAACAATATAAAAAGGTCGAATTTCTAAAATCTAGAAATTCGACCTTTATTTATCTTAATTCATCTAAATCTTCTTCTTCTACTTTAAAGAAGAATTTCTGACCATTATTAATCATAACTACAGGAATTCCAACCATGTTTTTTCTTCTGATATTGTCAAATACCTCATTATTATCCCTATATTTTAGAAACCTCTTTAAATTAAACATTGACTCAGTTATATCTACATAGTTGAACTCAATATTATTTTCTGAAAGAAACTCTTTCACTGGTTCACATCCTGGTCAATGGGGACTTCCAAAAAATGTAATTCTTTTTCTCATCTAAATACCTCCAATAAAATTAATGTATTAATATAATATCATAATTGTTGGAATATTATAAGGAGCTTTTTTCTATAATATTAATGTTTAGAACCATAAATCTGTAAATAATTCGTCTTCATAGATTTAGATATATATTTCTTTGTTTTTAAATTAATAATCAAAGTATAAGGATGTTGACATTTAATATGGTAAACTCTATAATAGAGTGGTGACCGACTGGTCGGTCAGAAAGTTAGAAATTAAATTGGGGGTTTAATATGTTATCTAAACTTAGTGTAAAAAAGCCATATACAGTAGTAGTCGCTGTAATAATAGTGTTAATTTTAGGAGCAATATCATTTATTAATTTACAAACAGATTTGCTTCCAAGTATAGACTTACCCTATCTAGTAATTATGACTAGCTACCCTGGAGCAAGTCCAGAAGAAGTGGAAATGGTAGTAACAAGACCTATAGAACAAGTAGTAGCTACAACTAGCAATATAAAAAATATAAATTCAGTTAGTAGCGAAAATTCATCCTTAGTAATAATGGAGTTTAATAACGATGTAAATATGGACTCTGCAATAATTGAGATTAATGGAAATCTTGATTTAATCAAAGGGGCATGGAATGACTCTATTGGATCACCTATGATTATTAGACTAAATCCAGATATGCTACCTGTAATGGTTAGTTCTGTAGATGTAGAAGGAATGGAAGTAGATGAAATATCAAATTTAGTAAAGAATAAAATAATTCCTGAATTAGAGAGTGTAAATGGAGTAGCCTCTGTGTCAGCATCAGGATTACTAGAGGAGAATATACAAGTTGTTATTGATCAAGAAAAAATAGATGAGTTAAATAAAAAAATATTGAACAAAGTAGATTCTAAGCTTGCAGATGCAGAAAGTCAGCTAATGAATGGAAAACGAGAAATAGAAAATGGTAAATCAAAATTAGATTCTGAAGAAAAAAATCAAATAGACAAGATTATAGCAGGAGAAAATGCCATAAAAGAAGGAAGAGAACAGATTGTTCAAGGTGAAAATGGAATCAATTCTGCTTTAATTGAATTAAGTAAAAATAAAGAAGAATTATTATCCAAAAAGAAATTAATAGAGGATAATGAAAAAGAATTAACAGCTCTAAAGAAAACTTTGTTAGCCATAGGAGACAAACTGTCACCAGAAAATAAAGCTAAACTTGAAAAAATACAAAAAGGTTTAGATGATGTGCTCCAAAATAAAGATGAGATAAACAAAGGAATTAAGATCATTGATAAAAATATTATTGAGTTAGAAGACCAAAAAAGGGAGCTCCAAAAAGGAAAATCTGAATTAGAGGACAAAGAAAGAGAAATAGCTCAAGGAAAGGCTTTATTAAATAGAGAATTAAATAAAGCAAGAATAGAGTTGCTCAATGGAGAAAAAGTTTTAAATGAAAAGTTAGAGGAGTTTGAAGGTGCGAAAAATGAGGCTTTTAAGAAAGCATCATTAGATGGTGTTTTAACAAAAGATATGATATCCAATATATTAGTGGCACAAAATTTTTCTATGCCTGCAGGATATGTAAATGAAAGTGGTGTAGATCATTTAGTTAAAGTTGGAAATAAAATAGAAGATATTAATGAGATGAAATCTTTATTATTATTTGATACAGGAGAAGAAGGAGTAGGCAAGATATATTTATCAGATGTGGCAGATGTTAGTATGAAGGATAATTCAGAAGATATTTATGCCAAGGTAAATGGAAACAATGCAGTTATATTGACTTTCCAAAAACAAAGTAATTACTCCACATCTGAAGTATCAAATAGTATTGGAAAAAAGATGGAAGATATATCAAAGGACAACAATGGATTAAATTTTACAAAATTAATGGATCAAGGTTTATATATAGATATGGTAGTTGACTCTGTATTAAGCAATATAATATTTGGTGGTATATTAGCCATATTGATTTTGATTATATTTTTAAGGGATATAAAGCCTACATTTATAATAGCAGTTTCTATTCCTATAAGTATTGTTTTTGCCATTGGGATGATGTATTTTTCAGGTGTTACTATAAACATTATATCTTTAGCTGGATTAGCTTTAGGTGTAGGTATGTTAGTTGATAACTCCATAGTAGTAATTGAAAATGTATATAGATTAAGAAGTGAAGGAATGTCTGCTGTAAAGGCAGCAGTTGAAGGAGCCAAGGAAGTTTCAGGAGCTATAATAGCATCTACAATAACTACTGCTTGCGTATTTTTACCTATAGTATTTACAAAGGGATTGTCTAGACAGATATTTACAGATATGGGTCTTACAATAGCTTATTCCTTATTTGCAAGTTTAATAGTAGCCCTTACATTAGTTCCAACTATGGCATCAACAATTCTTAGAAAGGCTAATACAAAGGAAAGTAAAAAGTTAGGTAAAATTGTACAGTTCTATGAAGTGATATTAAGGTGGACATTGAAACATAAGGGAATAGTTATGTTGTCTGTAGTGTCCTTATTAGTACTTAGTGGGTACTTTGCATATACAATGGGAACATCATTTATTCCTGAAATGGAAGCCATGGAGATGTCTATTACCATTGAAATGCCAAAGGAAAACTCCTTCCAAGATAATATAAAAATGTCAGACAAAGTTATAGACAGGATTTCTAATATTGAAGGGATAGAAACCATAGGTGCATTTCATAGTGATGGGATGATGTCAGGATTTGGCTCTGGAAATTCAAAGGGGAATACAATGTCTATGTATTTGCTTCTTGAAGAGAATAAGAAGGTCAGTAACAAGGAAATTCAGCAACAAATAATGCAGACTACTGATGATTTAGATTGTACAGTATTAGTAAATTCATCTAATATGGATATGAGTCAAATGGGTGGATCAGGAATAGAAGTTTTAGTAAAAGGAAGGGAAATAGATAAATTAAGAGATATATCCTTAGATATATTAAAACTTTTAGAAAATACAGATGGTACTACTGATGTTTCAATAGGTATAGATGAAAATATAAATGAGGCTAGAATAATAGTGGATAAAGAGAAGGCAATGGAAAATGGCTTAACTGTGGCTCAAGTATTTGGTGAAGTCAACTCTATTTTAGATAAAGGTAAATCTATTACTACATTAACAGTGTCTAATAAGGACTATCCAATTATAGTGATAGATGGTAATAATCAATATATTACAATGAAGGATTTAGAGACTATAAAAATTAAAAGTAATATAAATGATAAAGAAGTAAAGATAAGTGATATAGCATCTATAATTGAAGAAAAAGGATTATCATCTATAAATAGAAAATCTCAAGAAAGATATATTTCGGTAACTGCAGCCATAGATTCAGAACATAATATTGGACTTGTAAGTCGTGATTTTGAAAAGAAATTAAAAGATTACAAATTACCTGAAGGTTATAGTATTGAATTGTCAGGGGAAAATGAATTTATAAAAGAGTCCCTGATTGATTTAGTAATGATGCTGGGCCTAGCTATAGTATTGATTTATCTAATAATGGTGGCACAATTCCAGTCATTATTATCACCTTTTATTGTAATGTTTACTATACCCTTAGCTTTTACAGGGGGATTATTGGCCTTATGGATTACTGGTAATAATATAAGCTTAGTAGCTATGTTAGGGTTTTTAGTTTTATCTGGTGTGGTAGTAAATAATGGTATAGTATTTGTTGACTATGCAAATCAATTACGAAATACTGGAATAAAAAAGGTAGAAGCTTTAGTCATGACAGGAAAAACTAGAATGAGACCAATATTGATGACAGCCATTACTACCATATTAGGTTTATCTACATTATCAGCAGGAATGGGTTCAGGTGCTGAAATGTTGCAACCTTTAGCTATTGTAGCCATAGGAGGATTAGTTTATGCTACAGTATTGACGCTTTTAGTTGTTCCTTCAATGTATGATCTTCTTGTTAGGGAGAAAACAGATAAACCTTCCATTGGAGATGATATATAAATGATAGAAGAAAGAAAATATACAGAGAAAGAAATAGCAATATTTAATGGCCTGATAGATTTAATTAAGAATGGGTATAATCCTTATACTATAAAGGTTTCTGATATTGCAAAATCTGCAGATGTAGGTAAGGGAACTATATATGATTATTTTGATTCTAAGGAAGAAGCAATATCAAAAGCCATATTATATTATATGGAAAAAGAAGTTCAAGCCTCATATTTACGAATTATATCTAAAAAAACCTTTAAAGATAAATATTATGAACTATTATTTATCATTAAGGATAGTTTTGAGAACAATTTATCCATATATAATTTATTATTTTCCAGTGGAATTAGAGAATTTTATGAACATCTAGTAGATAAAGAATGTAGTATATCTAGATTCACCCATATGGCAAATGCTGTAATTAAAGATTTAATAGATACAGGGGTCAAAGAAGGTGTTATAATTATAGACAAAGAAGATCTATATTATCTTACCATGGCCGTAAAGGGATCAATAGCGGGATTTTCTCATTATATGAATAGAAAAGATTCCTACAAGCAAATTAGTGTGGAAAAAGCCATGGATACAGCTTTTAATATTTTATTAAAAACCCTTAATTAAGGAAGTGAAAAGATGAAAGATTTTAAAAAACCAGGGAAGAAACTTATTTATTACTATGTAATTGTAACTATTATTGTACTACTGTTAAATACAATAGTAGTTCCTTTAATAGGAAAACATAGAGTAAAAGAAATAGACTATGGAACATTTTTAGATATGTTAGATAAAGGAGAAGTATCAAAAGTAAAAATAAAAGATAAAGAAATATTAATAAGTCCTGCCAAGAAGGAGGACAAAACCATATATATTACTGGCAAAATGGATGACCCAGATTTAGTAAACCGTCTCCATGACTCTAAAAATGTAAAATTTATTAGGGAAATTCCTAAAGAAGTATCTCCTATTGTTAATTTTATACTGACCTATGTAGTGCCTATTTTGATATTCTTTGGATTGGGACAATTACTTGCTCGTCAAATGCAAAAAAAAGTAGGTGGAGGAGGCTTCATGCCCTTAGGAAAGAGTAATGCGAAAATATATGTATCAACCGATACAGGCAAGACTTTTGATGATGTAGCAGGACAGGATGAGGCAAAGGAAGCTCTAACTGAGATAGTGGATTTTTTACACAATCCTGGAAAATATGTAGAAATAGGAGCATCTATGCCTAAGGGAGCTTTACTAGTAGGGCCACCAGGTACAGGTAAAACTTTGTTAGCTAGAGCAGTGGCTGGAGAAGCTAATGTTCCGTTTTTCTCTATTTCTGGATCTGAATTTGTTGAGATGTTTGTTGGTATGGGTGCTGCCAAGGTTAGGGACTTATTTAAAGAAGCCCAAGAAAAGGCACCTTGTATAGTGTTTATTGATGAAATTGATACCATAGGGAAAAAAAGAGACTCTGGGGGATTTAGTGGAAATGATGAGAGGGAACAAACCCTAAACCAATTATTAACTGAAATGGATGGATTTGATGGTAAAGAGGGAGTCGTTATATTGGCTGCAACCAATAGACCAGATTCTTTAGATAAGGCTCTTTTAAGACCAGGTAGATTTGATAGACGTATACCAGTAGAACTTCCTGATTTACCAGGAAGAGAAGCAGTATTAAAGGTTCATGCAAAAAAGATAAAAATGGAAGATAATATTGATTTTAACGCAATAGCTAGGGCTACGGCAGGAGCTTCAGGGGCAGACCTTGCTAATATAGTTAATGAAGCAGCATTAAGAGCAGTAAGATATAATAGATATAAAGTATCACAAGAAGATTTAGAAGAATCTGTAGAAGTTATAATAGCTGGCTACCAAAGAAAGGGAGCTGTAATCTCAACTAGAGAAAAAAGAATCATAGCATATCATGAAATAGGTCATGCTTTAGTAGCAGCTAAACAAACCGATTCTGATCCTGTTCATAAAATAACTATTATTCCTAGGACATCAGGAGCTTTAGGATATACTATGCAAGTAGCTGAAGATGAAAGCGTCCTTATGTCTAAAGAAGAATTATTTAATAAGATAGTAACTCTTACAGGAGGACGAGCAGCAGAAGAAATAGTATTTGGATCCATAACCTCTGGAGCATCTAATGATATAGAGCAAGCGACAAAACTAGCTAGAGCAATGGTTACAAGGTTTGGCATGAGTGATCATTTTGATATGATGGCACTAGAAACAGTAAGTAATCAATATTTAGGAGGAGATACCTCATTGGCTTGTTCAGCAGAAACATCTTCTAAGATTGATGAAGAAGTATTAAATATAATTAAATCAGCCCATAAGAAAGCAATAGACATATTAAATAATAATATGACTAAGCTTATTGAGCTTTCAAACTATCTACTTGAAATGGAAACTATTACAGGAGATAAATTTATGGAGATATTGAATGATTAAAAAATGTTTGTTTCATCTAATTATCTATTAAAAGTAGTCAAAGAAAATTTATTGTTTGTTTTTGTTTAAAACACTAAAAGGTATCAAAAATAAAAACAATAAATAAAAGTTTAGATTTAAATTATCTTAAAAAAAACAAAGGGGATATTTCTAATTTTATTAATATTTTAGATATTCCCTTTTATTATGTGTCAAATATGGGTATGAATATTTTTGTAACTATTTAAAAATATAGAGAATTTTACTGTAAATATTTTAGGATTCCTATATAATATTTATTAAATAAGGATTTAAATTAGAAATTTTATTAAAACAATCTAGGAGGCGAATATAATTGTTTAAGAATTTATTTAAAAAGAAAGATGTAAATTCATCTAATGATAGAAAGGTAGATATTTTTAGTCCAATAAAAGGTGAAGTTATTACATTGGAAAATGTGCCAGATGAAGTTTTTTCAGGAAAAATGCTAGGAGATGGATTTGCAGTAAAACCTGTAGGAAACCAAGTATACTCCCCAGTTTCAGGTGAGGTTAAGGTATTATTTCCAACATTACATGCAGTAGCTATACAAACTCCAGAAGGACTAGAAGTTTTAGTTCATATAGGAGTAGATACTGTAGAGTTAAATGGAGAAGGGTTTACAGGACATGTTAAAGTAGGAGATAAGGTAAAGCAAGGAGACTTGCTGGTTTCATTCAATAAAGAAACTATTGAACAAAAAGCCAAAAGTTCCATTACTCCAGTAATCATTACAAATATGGATGCAGTAATGGAAATATCCATAGATTATGGAGATAAGGAAGCAAATGAAAAAGCAGGTACCATAAAACTAAAATAATTTTTAAAAGTAAGTATACAATTTGCACCTTCAAATTTAAGACAATGAATCTAAATTTTGAAGGTGTATTTTTCTAGGGGGAGAGTCATGTGGAAAAGTATACTAAAGAATTTATCATACCATATTATCAGTGCAATAAACATGGAAGAGTAACAGCCACATCTATACTGGAATATTTAGGAGAAACTTCATCTGAACATAGTGATTATCTTGGATTTGGATTAAAAGAGCTTAGGAATGAAAGCTATGGGTGGATGTTAAATCGATGGAAGGTTAAATTTGAATCCTATCCTTTGGTTAAGGATAAAGTCATAGTGGAGACTTGGACTTCTCGATTTTATAAATTTTATGCCAATAGAGAATTTGTAGTATACAATTCAAATAAAGAGCCTATTATAAAGGCATCTACAATATGGATATTTTTAGATATCAATAAAAAAAGACCTATAAGGATACCAATAGAAATGGGTAAGAAATATAACATAATAGAAGAAAGATTATTTGAAGATTTTTATGATTTTAATCAAGATATCATGGATGATAAGTCTTTGGAATTTAGAGTTAGAAAAACTGATATTGATTATAATAATCATGTGAATAATGTTAGGTACTTAGATTGGATATTAGAGAGGATACCTGATGGAATAGAGGAAGATTATGTTTTAAATGAATTAGAAATACTTTATAAAAAGGAAGTAAAATATGGTGATATAATCCAATCTCAAATAAATAGTATAAATAAATCAGAGGATAATATGGAGTTTATACACTATATATGTGATGACACTTCTAAAGACTCAAGGGCATTTGGAAGGACTTTGTGGAAAAAATCCATGTAGACTATTATCTAACAAAAGGAGAAATCATTGTGGAATATACAAATTTAAAAATGGAAAAGCAAAAACATATTGCATTAGTAGCCCACGACAATATGAAAAAAGAATTAATTCAGTGGGTGAAGGATAATAAAGATGGCTTAAAAAGACATTTCCTTAGTGGGACAGGTACAACAGCAAGATTGATTTCTGAAGAAGTAGGACTACCAGTTAGGGCTTTTAAATCTGGGCCTTTAGGTGGCGACCAGCAATTAGGAGCCAGGATTGCGGAAGGAAGTATAGATCTTATGATCTTTTTTTGGGATCCATTAGAAGCACAACCCCATGATCCAGATGTTAAAGCCTTACTTAGAATAGCAGTTTTATATGATATTCCTGTGGCTAATAATAGAGCCACAGCAGATTTTATTTTATCTTCTCCTTTGATGGAATATGAATATGATAGACATATTATAGATTCTTCAGAATTGATGGATAGGAGAACTAAACATTTTTTAGATGTGTAATAATTTGATGTATTTTTAAGAAAATTAAAAAATTAACTAATTTTACTTGCATTATAAGTCAACTAGTGTTATTATAAATATTGAGCTTTAATTCAGAAGTAAAAAAGGTAACACAATAATTTCTGCAGTAACTATGTATGTCTGCATGTATAAGAAATTTTATTTGTGGGGTTTTTACAAAGAATTAAAGAAATAAAATTTCGGAGGTATATGCATGAAAGGTACAGTAAAATGGTTTAATGCAGAAAAAGGATACGGATTCATCACTACAGAAGAAGGAAATGATGTATTTGCACATTTCTCACAAATTAACAAAGAAGGCTTCAAAACTTTAGAAGAAGGCCAAGAAGTTGAATTTGAAGTAGTAGAAGGACAAAAAGGTCTACAAGCTGAAAATATTACAATTATTTAATAGCAGACTACCTCTTGGAGATTTAATCTCCGAGGGGTTTTTTTCATATTATGAAATTTAATACTATACAAAAGGAGAGATAAAATGAGTGAAAATAAATTAGTAGCAGTAGTTAATGGAAAGGAAATAACTCAAGGAGATGTATTGAAATTTTTAAATGATTTGGGACCTCAAGTAGCTATGCAATTTCAATCTCCTGATGGGATCAAAAGAGTTATTGATGAATTAGTAAATCAAGAACTGCTATATTTAGAAGCAGTAGAAAATAAAATAGAAAAAGATGAAGAATTTCAAGATATTTTAAATCAAACTAAGATAACTTTATTAAAAAGTTATGCCCTTGGTAAATTAATCAATGAAGAAGAAGTGACTGAGACTGAAGTAGAAGAATTTTACAATGAGCATAGGGATCATTATAAAAAGCCAGAAACTGTGGTAGCAAGCCATATTTTAGTGGATAATGAGGAAAAGGCTCAAGAAATATTAAAAGAAATAGAAGAAGGATTATCCTTTGAAGAAGCAGCTAGCAAATATTCCAGTTGTCCATCTAAAGAGCAAGGTGGAAATTTAGGGGAATTTGGTAAGGGACAAATGGTGCCTGAATTTGAAGCTAAGGCATTTGAAATGGAAATAGATACTATTTCAGAGCCAGTTAAGACACAATTTGGTTATCATATTATAAAATTAAATGGAAAGAACCCAAGTAGAGTAAGAGATTTGGAAGAAGTAAAAGATGAAATATATCAACAAGCTCTTAGATTAAAACAACAGGAAAAATACTTAGATAAGATAAATGAACTTAAAGGAAAATATGAAGTTAAGATTGTAGAGTAGAGAGGAGATTATCCTCTCTTTTTTTATTAATATCAAAAGAAGTTTCAGAATAATATAACTTTATGAATAAATTTTCCAAAATAAGGTATCTATTACAATAGTAATACTATATTTATATAATAATTGGAGGTGGTTCTTTGTTTAATGAACAAATATCAAAGTTATTTACAAAACAAAAAATGATGAGGACGGTGATTATATCTACTATTCCTTTAATTCTCTCTTCTATTTATTTCTTTGGGTGGAGAGTATTTTTATTACTTATAGCAGTGACTATATTTGGTGTGTTAACAGAGTATGTTTTTGAGAAAAAAAACAATAAGAAAGTATCAGAAGCTATTATTGTTACATCTATTCTATACACATTGACATTGCCCCCATCTACTCCCTATTGGATAGCCATAGTAGGAATAATATTTGGTACAATATTTGGAAAGATGGTATTTGGTGGTTTTGGAAGAAATGTATTCAATCCTGCCTTAGTATCTAGAGCTTTTGTTTATATTACTTTTCCAGCCCCTTTGACTATTCAGTGGTCTAAGGCAGCTGTAGGATTTCCAGGAGGATTTGGTACATATATTACTGAAGGAATTGAAACTATATCACAGGCAACTCCTATGCTGATATTTAGGGAAACTGGTTCTATGGTATCTATGAAAAACTTACTTATAGGTAATGTATCTGGTTCCATAGGTGAAACCAGTGCAATATTGATTATATTAGCTGGAATATATTTAATATATAAAAAAGTTGCCTCATGGGAGATAATGGTAAGTACAATCCTTGGATTTACAGGCTTAAGCGGTATTTTGTACCTAACTGGTAATTCTCAGATACCAAATCCATTATTTGGTATATTGTCAGGAGGATTCTTATTTGGCGCCATATTTATGGCTACAGACCCTATTTCAGCTCCAAAGACTAAGGAAGGTAAATGGATTTATGGAATTATAATAGGAATCGTCACAGTAATTATTAGGGGTTATGCTTTATTTGCTGGTGGAATGATGTTTGCTATATTAATAGGAAATACCTTTGGACCTATTATTGATGAAGGGATAAAAGCCTATAAAAAGCATAAAAAAGAATTAGAAGATAAAAAGAAAGGAGTAGTAATATGAAGAAAAAATCAATAATATATCCAATATTTTTTATGGCCATAATTACTGCTTTTTTCACCTTTATATTAGCGTTTTTAGATTATAGTACAGCTGAAAAGGTTGCCAATTTACAAGAAAATGAGTTAAGGCAAAAAATTGTATATGTATTTGATTTAGATATACCTTTAGATGATCCAGAAAAAGTAGATAGAGCATTTAGAGAAAATATAGAAGAGGAAACTATAAATGGAAAGACAATATTTACTTTAAAAGAAAATGGTAAGGTAAAGGGATATGCATTTCCCGTAGGAGGTCCAGGACTATGGGGAAGTGTAGAAGGTTTTGTAGGGATTTCAGCTGATTACACAACTTTATTAGGTATAGATTTTACTTCTCATTCAGAGACACCTGGATTAGGTGGAAGAATATCAGAGGAAGAGTTTAAAGGTCAATTTAGAGGTTTAGATCTAACTGAAGTAAAAGACAAAGAATATATTATATATAAGCCTGCCACTGGCGGAAATGTAGATGCCATTACTGGTGCTACTCTAACTTCCAAATCTGTTAGCGACTTTTTAAATAATGATATTGCTGAATTTATTAGGGAAAGGGAGGGAAGCAAATAATGGCTAAAAACAATGTTAAAAAGATTTTTAGAATGGGGTTATGGGAAGATAATCCTGTATTTGGACAAATTTTAGGAATATGTTCAGCTCTAGCTGTTACAAATTTAATGATGAATTCATTAATAATGGGATTAGGATTAATATTTGTTACAGGCCTTTCATCCTTTACTATTTCGTTAATAAGACAATATACTCCTAAGCATATTAGAATGATGATTCAAGTACTAATTATTTCTGCCTATGTAATAATAGTAGACATTTTTCTAAAAGCTTATCTACCTGAGATGAGTAAGGCATTAGGGCCTTATGTGGGCCTAATAATAACAAACTGTATTATAATGGGGAGAGCGGAGGCTTTTGCTCAGAAGAATCCACCTTTAGAATCATTATTGGATGGGGTTGCTTCTGGATTAGGATATACTATTGTATTATTGATTATAGCATTCTTTAGAGAACTTCTAGGATTTGGTACGATATTTGGCATTGAAGTTTTAGGAGATTGGTGGACACCTTGGACTATTATGATAATGCCTCCTGCAGCCTTTTTTATTTTAGCTATTATTATTTGGATTACACATAATATTAAAGAGAAGAATGAAAGAGAGGTGGCAAAATAATGATTGAACTTAATCCTTTTATCATATTTTTAGCAGCAATATTTACAAATAATATGATTTTTGCAAATTTTCTAGGCATGTGTTCCTATATTGCTGTATCTAATGAAATACCTACTGCATTAGGGCTAGGTCAGGCAGTTACCTTTGTATTGGCCATTACATCAGTTATTAATTATTTAATCTATGATTATATATTAGTACCTTTACAACTTGAATACTTAAGGTTTATTGTATTTATAGTAAGTATAGCAGCTATTGTGCAGCTATTGGAAATGGTTTTGGAAAGATATTTACCAAACTTATATTATGCGCTGGGAATATTTTTGCCACTTATAACTGTAAACTGTGCCATATTAGGGGTTTCACTATTTATGATTATAAGAGAATATACATTTATGCAATCTATTGGATTTAGTATTGGTTCTGGAATTGGTTGGACCTTAGCAATTGTTGCATTGGCAGGTATTAGACAAAGAATTAAAAATGCACCTATACCTAAGGGATTAGAGGGTCCAGGTATAACTCTAATAATTACTGGACTTATGGCTTTAGCTTTTGTAGGCTTTTCAGGTATAGTTCAAATTCAATAAGGAGGGGTAAATATGAATAATATTTTGATGACCACATTAGCCCTAACTGGTATCTCGGCTATATTTGCCCTACTACTTACTATTGCAGATAGAACCATAGGGGATTATGGAGAGGTAAACTTAACTATCAATGATGAAAAAGAGTTTACAATAGAGGGAGGAGATTCTTTATTATCATCCTTGATACAAGAGAAAATTTTTATTCCTTCAGCATGTGGAGGAAAAGGTACTTGTGGATATTGTAAAGTACAGGTTGAAGAAGGTGGTGGACCTGTATTAGCTACAGAGCTTCCTTTTTTAACAAAGGAAGAAATGTCAAACAATGTTAGACTTTCTTGTCAATGCAAGGTAAAAGAAGATATAAAAATCCATATTCCAGAGGAATTGTTTAATGTCAAAGAATTTGATGCTACTGTAGAATCCATAACAGATCTTACATCCGTAATTAAGTTGGTAAGGATAAAATTACCAGAAGGCGAAGAAATTAATTTTAAATCTGGGCAGTATGTCCAACTTAAAGCGCCACTATATGAAGGCAATGATGAAGAAGTTTATAGAGCATATTCTATTGCATCAGCTCCATCTGACAAAAATCATATAGATTTAGTAATCGGATATGTACCAGAGGGAATAGCTACTACTTATGTACACCACCATCTAAATGTAGGGGATAATGTAAATATTAATGGCCCCTATGGAGATTTCTATTATCAGGACAATAATAGAGAAATGATATTAGTGGCAGTAGGTACAGGAGTAGCACCTATATTATCAATATTAAATTATATGAAGGAAAATAAAATTCAAAGAAAGGCTACTTTCTATTTTGGAGCTAAGACTCCTGATGACTTATTTATGTTAGATTATTTTGAAGAGTTAGAAGAAAAATTATATGATTTTAAATTTGTTCCATGTCTATCAAGAGTCACAGAAGAGCATAATTGGAGCGGATTTAAAGGCAGAGTAAATAATGCAATAGATGAATTTTTAGAAGATAAAGGAGATAGAGAAGCTTATTTATGTGGTAATGAACCTATGATAAACTCAGTCTCAAAATCCTTGATAAATAAAGGTATTCCAGAAGAAATGATATATTATGACAAATTTTAAAAGCTTGGAGAAATCCAAGCTTTTTTTGTAGTATAAATCTAAAAAATAGATATTTAATTATTATATATGGTCTAATACTTTACTTTAGTAGTGATTTAATATATAGTAATAATCTAGGGATAAATCAAAGAGGGCCTTGATTTACCCATAAAGTAATATTTAAATTATATATAAAAAATAAATTGAAATAGTGTAAAAAGTGAAACTTGATAAAAATAAATCACAATTGATAGAAAATAAATAATATAATATATATTGAATTAATGGACAGTTTAGGTTATTATATATATATGTTTAAAAAGTCTATTTGAAAACAGTTTTTTTGTAAGCTATTGTCTAAATATGACGAAAATTGTCATAAGTTGAGCTTAGCTCAATTTAAAATATATAATACATAAGGGGGAATAAATATGCTTAAACAAAGGAAATCTTTTGTACTTTTATCAATGCTACTAGTTATTACAGTTGTACTATCAGCATGCGGCAACAAGACAACTAGTGGTGGAGGTAGTAGTACAAAAGATGAATTAGTAGTAGCTCAAGGTGCAGATCCAAAGTCTCTGGATCCTCATGCATCAAACGATCAGCCATCAACTAGAATTAACAGACAAATCTATAATACTTTAGTTGTAACTGATAACAATATGGAAATTCAACCAGGATTAGCTGAATCATGGGATCAAGTAGATGATAATACTTGGGAATTTAAACTTCGTGAGGGAGTTAAATTCCACAATGGAGAAGAAATGAAAGCAAGTGATGTTGTTTTCTCCTTTGATAGAATGGCAAATTCAGCAGAAGTAGCTCATATTATTGGAGCAGTAAAATCTGTAGAAGAAAAAGATGACTACAATGTAGTTATAAAAACTGAAGAGCCTTTTGCACCTTTATTAGCTCACTTAGCACATTCCGCTTCATCTATATTAAGTGAAAAGGCTGTAAAAGATGCTGGCGATGACTATCAAAGCCATCCAGTGGGAACAGGACCTTTTAAATTTGTAAGTCATGACTCTGGAGATAAAGTAACTTTAGAGAGATTTGATGACTACTATGGAGACAAAGCAAAGGTTAAAACACTAGTATTTAGAAATGTACCTGAAGGAACTAATAGAACAATAGGATTACAAACAGGTGAAATAGACATAGCTTATGATGTTGAACCAATAGATGTAAAGACAGTTGAAGGAGATAAAGGACTTAAATTAGTTAAAGATCCATCTCTATCATCTGACTATGTTGGATTCAATACTAAAAAAGCACCATATGACAATGTAAAAGTTAGACAAGCTATAAACTATGCAATAAATGTAGATGAAATTATAGAAGTAGCATTAGAAGGAGCAGGAACTCCAGCTACAGGACCTATAAACGATAAGGTATATGGATACAATAGCAATCTTAAAGGATATGAGTACAATCCAGAAAAAGCTAAGGAATTATTAAAGGAAGCTGGATTTGAAAATGGATTTAAGACAACTATTTGGACTAACGATAACCCTGTAAGAGTTACAATAGCTGAAATTGTTCAAGGACAACTTAAAGAAATAGGTATAGACGCAAAAGTAGAACAAGTTGAGTGGGGTGCTTACTTAGAGAGAACTGGTAAAGGTGAGCATGATATGTTTATATTAGGTTGGACAACAGTTACAGGAGATGCAGACTATGGACTTTATGCTGTATACCACAGTTCACAACATGGTGGTGCAGGTAACAGAACATTCTTTACTGATCCAAAGGTGGACGAACTACTAGATAAAGGTAGAACTGCTACAAATGAAGATGAAAGATTAAAGGCTTATGCAGAAGCACAAGAGCTTATTTTAGAAGGTGCTCCTCAAGCATTTTTACAATTCAAAACTCATAATGCAGGAATGCAAAAAAATGTAGAAGGATTTGAATTACATCCTTCAGGAAGTCATTATCTAGGAAGTGTAGGTTTTTCTAAATAATCAAAACTAAAGGGTGAGACCCGTAAGGGTCTCATTCAATTAATATCTAAGTACGAAACCGTTGGAGGTGGCTACAGTGCATAAATATATATTAAGAAGAATTTTACTTTTAATACCAGTAACTATAGGAGTTACGTTTATAGTTTATAGTATAATGTATTTTACACCTGGAGACCCAGCTATGATTATGTTGGGAGAAAATGCACCAGAGGCTGAATTGATAAAATTAAGGGAAGAAATGGGACTAAATGATCCTTTTATAGTCCAATATGGAAGGTTTTTAAAAAATGCTGTACAGGGTGACTTCGGTAGGTCTTATAGTACTAAAAAACCAGTATTTGATGAAGTGTTTTCCCGATTCCCAGCTACTTTAAAGCTGACTGTTGCTGGATTAGCAATAGCATTGGTAATCGGTATTCCAGTAGGTATAATATCGGCTACAAAACAGTATTCATTAATGGATAGTGTCAGTATGATATTGGCTCTGCTTGGAGTTTCTATGCCAAACTTTTGGTTGGGGCTTATGCTCATATTGCTCTTCTCTGTAAAGTTAGGACTACTGCCATCAGGAGGAGATGCAGGATTTTCTGCTATGATACTTCCAGCCATAACCTTAGGAACTGGTGTAGCAGCTATAATTACAAGAATGACTCGTTCTTCTATGCTAGAAGTAATTCGTCAAGACTACATAAGAACAGCTAGAGCTAAAGGTGTTAAGGAGAAAAAAGTAATCAACAAACACGCATTAAAAAATGCTCTTATACCTATAGTTACAGTAGTTGGTTTACAATTTGGATCCTTACTTGGTGGAGCAGTATTAACTGAAAATGTATTCTCCTGGCCTGGAGTAGGTAGGCTTATGGTAGATGCTATCAAGCAAAAAGATACACCTATGGTATTAGCGTCAGTTATTTTTATTTCTGTAACATTTAGTATAGTTAATCTTGTAGTTGATATATTGTACGCTTACCTAGATCCAAGGATTAAATCACAATATAGTTAAGGGAGGGTTACAATATGAATTCTGATGTAGCAACTAAAAACAATGCAAGTACAAAAACTAAATCAAAGAAGAAAAGGTCACAGTGGAGTGAAGTTTGGAGAAGATTAAAACAGAATAAAATGGCAATGGCTGGATTAGTCATATTAACCATATTAGTTTTATTGGCAGTTTTTGCAGATGTAATTGCAGATTATGATGAAGTAGCCATAAAGCAAAATGCAGCTGTTAGGCTACAGGGACCTTCTAAGGACCATTGGTTAGGAACGGATAACTTAGGTAGAGATATATTTGCAAGAATGATCCATGGTGCTAGAATATCTCTTATGGTAGGTATAGTTGCAGTAAGTATTGCAATATTAATTGGTGGAACTTTAGGGGCCATAGCTGGATTTTATGGTGGTAAAGTAGATAATATTATAATGAGATTTATGGATGTATTTTTAGCTATACCAAGTATACTATTGGCAATTGCCATAGTTGGAGCTCTAGGGCAGAATTTATTTAATTTAATGTTGGCAATTGGAGTTTCTTCAATACCGGGCTTTGCCAGAATCGTTAGGGCATCAGTACTTACGGTCAAAGATCAAGAATTCGTTGAAGCAGCAAGAGCCATAGGGGCCACGGATACTAGGATTATAATAAAACATATAATCCCAAATGCATTAGCTCCAGTAATTGTTCAGGGAACACTAGGAGTTGCCGGCGCGATTTTATCTACAGCAGGTCTAAGCTTTATAGGACTTGGAGTTCCAAAACCAAGACCAGAGTGGGGAGCCATGTTGTCTGACGGTAGACAATTTTTGAGAAATGCATCTCACATAACTACTTTCCCAGGTCTTGCTATTGTAATTACAATACTTGCTTTAAACTTGTTAGGTGATGGACTTAGAGACGCACTTGACCCAAGATTAAAGCAGTAAAAGGGAGGTAAAGCACATGGACAACAATATTCTCGATATAAAAGATTTAAAAGTTAACTATATAACAGATGAAGGTACAGTACAAGCTGTTAACGGATTAAATATAAGCTTAAAAAAAGGTGAAAGTTTAGGATTAGTAGGTGAAACAGGAGCGGGAAAAACTACTACAGCCTTAAGTGTATTAAGATTAATTCCAAACCCACCTGGAAAGATAGAAAATGGAGAAATATATTTTGAAGGAAAAAATTTATTAGAAGCTTCAGAAGAGGAAATGAGACATATAAGAGGAAATAAAATATCCATGATATTTCAAGATCCTATGACTTCTTTAAACCCAGTAATGACTGTAGGAGAACAAATTGCAGAAGGTATTGAAATTCATCAAGGATTAGATAAACAGAAATCTATGGAAAAGGCTAAGGAAATGTTAGAATTAGTAGGAATTCCAAAGGAAAGATCTGTAGATTTTCCTCACCAATTCTCTGGAGGTATGAAACAAAGGGTAGTCATAGCTATTGCACTATCATGTAATCCTCTATTACTTATTGCAGATGAGCCTACTACAGCTTTAGACGTTACTATTCAAGCTCAGGTACTAGACCTAATGAATGATTTAAAAGAAAAATTTGATACTTCTATGATTTTAATAACCCATGATTTAGGTATAGTAGCAGAAACTTGTGATAAAGTAGCTGTAATGTATGCAGGAGAAATAATAGAATTTGCCACTTTAGAGCAATTGTTTACAGAGCCTAAACATCCATATACAAAGGGACTATTTGGTTCTATACCAAACCTAGAAGAAGATGTAGATAGATTAAAACCTATTAGAGGACTTATGCCTGATCCAACAAATTTACCGAAAGGATGTACTTTCCACCCACGTTGCCCAGAGGCTAAAGAAACTTGTAAGAAACGAGAGCCAGTATCAATAGATACAGGAAATAGTCATATGGTTAAATGTTTATTATATGAAGAAGTTAGTCAATCAGAGGGGGCGAAGTAATGGGTGAACCAATTTTAAGAGTAGAACATATAAAAAAGTATTTTGATACTCCAAAGGGATTACTTCATGCAGTTGATGATTTAACTTTCGACGTAGATAAAGGAAGAACCCTAGGGTTAGTAGGAGAGTCAGGCTGCGGTAAATCAACTACTGGGCGCGTTATCTTAAGATTATTAGAAGCAACAGATGGACAAATACATTTTAATGGAAAAGATGTAAATAAATTAAATAAAAAAGAGATGATAGAGCTTAGAAAAGATATGCAGATAATATTTCAGGATCCATTTTCTTCATTAAATCCTAGATTATCTGTATCTGAAATAATAGCTGAACCATTGATTATTCATAATATAGTGAAGAAATCTGAAATAGGTAAAGAAGTTTCTCGGCTAATGGATGTTGTAGGATTGGCAGAAAGATTAGTAAACACTTATCCTCATGAACTAGATGGTGGTAGAAGACAGAGGATTGGTATAGCAAGAGCTTTGGCTCTTAAGCCTAAGTTTATAGTAGCTGATGAACCAGTTTCAGCACTGGATGTATCTATTCAGGCACAAATATTAAACTTAATGCAAGACTTACAAGAGGAACTAGACTTAACATATTTATTTATTACCCACGATTTATCTGTAGTTAAGCATATATCAGATGATATTGCAGTTATGTACTTAGGAAAGATAGTGGAAAAAGCATCAGCTAAAGAGTTATTTAAAAACCCTCTTCATCCATATACAAAGGCATTATTATCTGCTATACCAGTGCCAAGTCTAACAAAGAAGAGAGATACAATTTTATTAAAGGGTGAGATTACATCTCCAATAAATCCAAAACCGGGATGTAGATTTGCAGCTAGATGTAATTATGCTATGGATAGATGTTTTAATGAAGAACCAGAATTTAAGATGGTAGAAGGACAACATGAAGTTGCTTGTTTTTTAATGGACAAGTAAAAAAATAAATAGCTTTAATAAAAGTTTATAAAAATATATACACTCTAGAAGTCAAACAAAAGTTTAGCTTCCAGAGTGTATTTTTTATATACAAATTTTACAAGAATAAATAGTCAAAATATAGGGAATATTGTTTATCTTGCAATAATTATAAACTTAGTATAAAATAATATAAAACACTTTATCAAATTAGTGTAAACAATAAAAAAGTGTAAACTTCTAGGTCAAACTTACATAGTAATCATAATAAGAGATTTATATTTATATTGTCTAAGGTTGGGGAAGACCCAATTTTAAATAAAAAATCTTAAAGGGGGAATTACTGTGTTTAAGAGAAGGAAATATTTTGTACTTTTATCAATACTACTAGTTGTTACAGTTATATTATCAGCTTGTGGTAGTAAAACAACTGGTGGTGGAGATAGTGGAAAAGATGAGCTAGTAGTGGCTCAAGGTGCAGATCCCAAATCTCTAGATCCACATGGATCAAATGATCAACCTTCATCAAGAATAAACAAACAGATTTATAATACCTTAGTTGAGGCAAATGAAGAAATGGAAATAGGTGCAGCTCTTGCAGAATCATGGAAACAAGTAGACGATAAAACTTGGGAATTTAAACTTCGCCAGGGGGTTAAATTTCACAACGGCGAAGAAATGAAAGCAAGTGATGTTGTTTTCTCCTTTGACAGAATGGCAAATTCTCCAGATGTAGCTCATATTATTGGAGCAGTAGAATCTGTAGAAGAAAAAGATGAATATACCATAATTATAAAAACAAAAGAACCTTTTGCACCTTTATTAGGCCATTTGGCTCATACAGCTTCATCTATACTAAGTGAAAAAGCTGTAAAAGATGCTGGAGATGACTATCATAGTAAACCGGTAGGAACAGGACCTTTTAAATTTGTAAGTCATGAATCTGGAGATAGGGTAACCTTAGAGAGATTTGATGATTATTATGGGGATAGAGCAAAGGTTCAAAAATTAATATTTAGAAATATACCTGAAGGAACTAATAGAACCATAGGATTACAAACAGGTGAAATAGATATAGCATATGACATTGAACCAATAGATGTAAAAACTGTAAAAGGAGATAAAAAATTAAGTTTAGTAGAAGGACCATCTTTATCTACTGCTTATATAGGATTCAATACTAAAAAAGCACCATTTGATAATGTAAAGGTTAGGCAAGCACTTAACTATGCCATAAATGTAGAAGAAATTATAGAAGTAGCATTAGAAGGTGGAGGTACTAAGGCTACAGGGCCTATAAATGATGAAGTATTTGGATACAATAAAAGCTTAACAGGATATGAGTATAATCCAGAAAAAGCTAAAGAATTATTAAAGGAAGCTGGATTTGAAAATGGATTTAAGACAACTATTTGGACTAACGATAATCCTGTAAGAGTTACAATAGCTGAAATTGTTCAAGGACAACTTAAAGAAATAGGTATACAAGTAACAGTAGAACAAGTTGAATGGGGTGCTTACTTAGAAAGAACTGCTAAGGGAGAGCATGATATGTTTATATTAGGTTGGGTAACTGTTACTGGAGATGCAGACTATGGACTTTATGCTTTATTCCATAGTACCCAACATGGAGAAGCAGGTAATAGAACTTTCTATACCAATAATGAAGTCGATAAATTATTAGAAAAAGGAAGGGTTTCAACTGATGATAGTGAGAGAATTAATGCTTATCATAAGGCTCAGGATATGATTGTAGAAGAGGCTCCTCAACTATTTTTATATTTTGATACACAAAAAGTTGGTACCCAAAAGAATGTAGAAGGGTTCAAAATACATCCAGCAGGGCATCATAGACTTGGGAATGTGGGTATTGGTAAGTAAGAATAGAATCAACATAGATCTTCTTCCTTTGATATGGAGTTTATTTATGTAATTTAGTATATTTAAAAAAGTATAAAGTAGTTTATTTTTTTATAGATTAACATAAAAACTTGGGATGTTTTAAAACATCCCAAGTTTTTTAAGTCTGCTTTTATAATAAATACTATTTTAGACATAATTGACCATATATTTATGATATAATTATATGAGACCGATTTCCAAGGGGGAAAATATAATTATGAAATTAGAACTTTTTGATTTTATTGATGAATCATTAGCATTAATCGAAAAAAATTCAGATATGCTAAATGAAGTAGCAGGAGAATTAGAAAGATTTTTCAATAATAGCTTTTTTATAAAGGATCATTTTCTTAATGTAAATTATAGAATTAAATCACCAGAAAGTCTTAGAGAAAAGATTCTTAGATATAATTTTTATCTTAAATATAAAACACCAGAAAATTTGCTACATAATTTATCTGATTTAATAGGATTTCGTATAGAGTGTAGATTTATCGAAGATGAAGTTAAAATATATAATGATATTGTAAAGTTGTTTTCTATTAAAGAAGAAGATGGATACTATTCTAATACTTTAAATTCTAGTATTATGTTAAAGCTAGACGATAGACAACCTCAAATACAAAAAAATGGATTTGAAATTTATAAAATTGATGGTAAGTATAAAAAAGATGATATAGAGGTAAATTTTGAACTACAGATAAAATCTTTAGTTAATGTATTTTGGGGAGAGATAGACCATAGGGTACTGTATAAAAACTTCAATTATATGTTGACTGAGGACTTTTTTAGAGATATTATGTCTTCTATTAAAGATAGTTTAGCAATGATAGATAGACAGTTAATGGTTGTATTTAATCATTTAAATGGCATGGATGCCAGTGATGCAGCCAATAAAAAAGTTCAATTAAAATCCTTACTATCTAAAATTATACATGATATTTATATTACGAAAGTTAGACAAGAAATTGGCTTTGTGATTGATTTTAAGAAATCAACAGATGTAATAGTAAACTATATATTTATGCAAGGAGGACCGGAAGAGTCTAAAAATTATAGTGAAAATTTCTTAAGAATCTTAAACAGATTAAATGTAATAGGAAATAATGATATAAGTTTTAATAAATATATAGATTTTGACAGGGAAATCTTTTACAACGATGATTTTACTAGAAAAATAGGTACCAATATTTTAAGTGTAATAAATAAAGATTTTAGATGGAATCTATTTTTTAAGATCATATTTGAAATCGAAGATGGAGATAATGTCCATAATTTTAGAGGGTTTTTAATATACTTAAGATATCTTTACCATGAAAGCATTATGCTTTGCCTTTCTAAAAAAGATATAGAGGATAATAAGAAAGAAGAAATAATCCATTCTATAATGGATAAAATAGCAGATAATTTCTGCAGGGAAATAGATATTGACTTTATTAATGAATGTAATGTAAAGAAACTAAATGGAAAGATTCAAAAACTTTTAATAGATATAAACACCTACAATGACTGGCTTAAAAATAGAGAGTTTATATTAAATGAATTAACTGATTATAGTATATAGGATTTTAAAAGGTATTTGGCAACTTAATTTGCCAAATACCTTTTTTATTTTGTAAATTGTGACCTACATCACTGCAATAATATATTACTTGACTTATAATTTAGTCAAGATAATAAATTATTTACATAGACTAGGGGATGATTTTAATGAAACAATGGGATGGCTTTAAAAAAGGAGATTGGACACAAGAAGTAAATGTAAGAGACTTTATACAATTAAACTACACACCCTATGAAGGAGATGAAGCTTTTCTTGCAAAGGAATCAGAAAGAACAAAGATCTTATGGGGAAAAGCAGAAAAAATAATTAAGGATGAAATATTAACTAATAGTGTTAAGGTAGACACTACTAAGTTTTCAGGTATTAATAATTATGGACCAGGATATCTAGATAAAGAAAATGAATTAATAGTAGGTTATCAAACAGATGAGCCATTAAAGAGAATTGTAAATCCCTATGGTGGATACAGAATGGTTAAAAATTCTCTTGATGCTTATGGTCTTGAAATGGATGAAACTTGTGAAAAACATTTTAATGAATATAGAAAAACACATAACCAAGGTGTATTTGATGCCTATACTAAGGAAATGAGGCTTGCTAGAACTGCCGGTCTTTTAACAGGATTACCTGATGCTTATGGTAGAGGTAGAATAATTGGTGATTATAGAAGAGTAGCTTTATATGGAATAGATTTTCTTAAGGAACAAAAGTTAATAGAAAAAGCTAATGTTTCAGGAGATCAAATAGAAGAGACCATAAGACTTAGGGAGGAATTATCTGAACAAATCAGAGCTTTAGATGAGATAAAAGATATGGCTATGAGTTATGGAATTGATATATCACAGCCTGCTAAAAATGCTCAAGAGGCAGTTCAGTTTTTATACTTTGGATACTTGGCAGCAATTAAAGAAAATAATGGGGCAGCAATGTCCTTAGGGAGAAATACTACTTTCTTAGATATATATATAGAAAGAGATTTTAAAAATGGAATAATTACTGAAATAAAAGCCCAAGAACTTATAGATCAGTTCGTCATTAAATTAAGAATGGCTCGACATTTAAGAACACCAGACTACAATGAATTATTTGCTGGGGATCCTAACTGGATTACTGAATCCATAGGTGGTATGGGAGAGGATGGAAGAACACTGGTAACTAAAACTGCCTTTAGATTTCTTCACACATTGACCAATTTATCTCCTGCTCCAGAGCCAAATATGACAGTATTATGGTCTGAAAGCTTACCAAAAGCTTGGAAGGAATACTGTGCAAGGATGTCTATTGAAACTGGATCAATCCAATATGAAAATGATGATCTTATGAGACAAATATATGGGGATGATTATGCAATAGCTTGCTGTGTTTCAGCCATGAGAATAGGTAAGGAAATGCAATTCTTTGGTGCTAGAGCAAATCTAGCTAAAGCACTATTATATGCAATAAATGGTGGGATTGATGAGATTAAAAAAGATAAAGAAGGAAATCCATTAAAAATAATGGATGGAATTGAAAAAATAAGTGATGAAATATTAGAGTATGATACAGTAGTTGAAAATTATAGTAAGGTTTTAGAGTCATTATCAAAACTATATGTAAATACTATGAACACAATACATTTTATGCATGATAAATATGCATATGAAAGTGGACAAATGGCTTTACATGATGCCAATGTTCATAGATATATGGCCTTTGGAATTGCAGGACTTTCAATAGTTGCAGATTCTTTAAGTGCAATAAAATATGCAAAAGTAAAACCAATAAGAGATGAAAATGGTATTGCCATAGATTTTAAAATAGAAGGTGATTTTCCTAAGTTTGGTAATGACGATGATAGAGTGGATCAAATAGCTACAGGTATAGTAGAACAATTTATTAGTGAACTTAAAAAGACTCCAACTTATAGAGATGCAGAGCATACTTTATCAGTTCTTACCATAACTTCAAATGTAGTTTATGGTAAGAAAACCGGCTCAACTCCAGATGGAAGAAGGAAGGGAGAAGCCTTTGCTCCAGGTGCAAATCCAATGCATGGTAGAGATGAAAATGGTGCCTTAGCTTCACTTAATTCAGTAGCTAAAATTCCATATAAAAATATATGTCAAGATGGTATTTCTAATACATTTTCTATTACGCCTACAACATTAGGCAGCAATGAAAAAGATAGGATAAATAATTTAGTTGGTATTATGGATGGATACTTTGGACAGCAAGCATTTCATTTAAATGTAAATGTACTAAATAGAGCACTTTTAATGGACGCCATGGAGCATCCAGAAGAGTACCCAACATTAACCATTAGGGTGTCAGGATATGCTGTGCACTTTAATAGATTGACCAAAGAACAACAATTAGAGGTAATTAATAGAACATTCCATGAGAGGGTTTAAATAGAAAGGGTGGTTGCAATGGTAGAAGGAAGAATTCATTCAATAGAAACAATGGGTTTAGTAGACGGACCTGGTATAAGAACCATATTCTTTCTACAAGGTTGCCCTTTAAGATGTGTATACTGTCACAATCCTGATAGCCAAACAATGTTTTCTAAAAGACGTATAACTTCAGATGAAGTAGTTAAGATTGCAAAAAAATATAAGCCTTATTATAAAAGTACTGGAGGGGGGGTCACCTTCTCAGGAGGCGATCCCCTAGTACAGGGAGAATTTCTAGTAGAAACAATGAAAAAATTAAAGGCAGAGGGAATAACTACTGCCATAGATACTAGTGGCTATGGGGATAATAGATATTATAAAGAAGTTTTAAACCTTGCAGACATAATAATTTTAGATATAAAACATTATGATAATGAAGGCTATAAAAATGTAACTGGAAAAAGTATAGGTGGCTTTTATAAATTTTTATCCTATTTAGAGGATTTTCGTGGTACAATATGGATAAGACATGTGATGGTTCCATCTTTTACTGATAATGAGGAAAGTATTATAAAACTATTTAACCAAATTGCTCATTTAGCTTCTAAAATAGATAGATTTGAAATACTTCCATATCATAAGATGGGAATTGAAAAGTATGAAAATCTAAATAGGGAATATGTTTTGAAAGATATACCAGAAATGGATAGAGAAAAGGCAAAGACATTTGAAGATATGCTTGCTAAGATGTTAGAACAAGAAAGACAGAAGTATCGTATTGCAAAAGAAATTATTTAAAGATTTTCATCTAATATGTCTAAAACATATAAGTAGGTGATTTGAATTAAGAATTGCAATATTTGTAATAAACATTGTCATGTATGTAAAGGTGGATCTTGTATTCACAATATACCTTTATTTTCAAATTTAGATAATGATGAAATAAGTAAGATTTCTGAAGGTGTAACTACTAAGGTCTATAAAAAGGGACAGCATATTTTTAAAACTGGAGATAAGGCTGATAAATTATATATAGTTTGTTCTGGAAAGATGAAAATATACAAATATCTCTCTGATGGAAGAGAACAGATACTATATATATATTCAGCAGGAGATTTTGTAGGTGCTTTTAATTTACTAAAAGAAGATGAGTTTAAATATAATGCAGAGGCTATTGAAGATGTTGCCATAAGCACTCTAGATAAAACTACATTTAATGAAATTGCTATTAAAAATCCTAATATAACATTGAAAATATTGGAAAAAGGATATGAAAGAATCAGATGGGCAGAAGAATTAGTTGATAGATTGTCTTCAGCTAATGCAGATGCTAAGGTTGCAGGATTGTTATTAGATCTTATTAAGGACTTTGGCACAAAAACAAGGGAAGGCACAGTACTGAATTTATCAATAAATAGAGAAGAAATGGGTAGCTATGCAGGTATATCCAGGGAAACCATGACTAGAAAACTAAAACATTTTCAAGAACTTGGATATATAGACTTTATCGGTAATAAAAAGATAATTATCTTAGATGAGGAAAGACTTAGTGAGCTACTATAAAACCTATAGGTTTTATAGTAGTTTTTATTTTTTACATATATAATATATATTATCTTTATAGTTTTGGGTAATATAATATATAAAAGGAGGTAAATACTATGAAATTTGGTGAAAGAATAAAAAGCAGCTTCTATGGTATGAAAAAGAGTGCAGAAAGATTCCCTATAACTATTGTAACTTCCATTATTTTGACCATGTTTTTGATATATTATAGAGAATCAGGAATAAATCTAGAGCAGAATATAAGGGACAATCTAATTAAACTTAATATGATAATTGGAATGGGAATACCACTATCATTATCCATAGGTTTATTAATGGAAGCTTATGACATCAAAAAAATTAACAATAAAATAATTGGTTATTTTATTGGGTTAATATGCTTAATATCATATTATCATTTTGGTCTAAGGGGTTTTAATTATGTATCCTTATCAAGGTATATGGGAATTATTATATTTTTAATATTATCAATTCTTTATTTAAATAGGATTAAAGTTCATAATAATTATGAAAAATATACTATAAATATATTTAATAATTTTTTTATAAGTGTTTTATATTCTTTAGTGCTCTTATTTGGAATATTTATAATATTATTTACTATAGATAATTTATTTGACATAGACATAAATTCAAAAATATATTATTATGTGTTTTTAATTATCTCCTTAGTATTTTTTATAGCTTTATTTTTGTCTAAATATCCTGAAAAAGAAGAAAAATTTTCAAGCTATCACTATCCTAAATCCCTAATGGTATTATTATCCTATATAGTAATCCCTTTAATTACCATATATACTCTTATATTGTACATTTATTTCTTAAAGATATTAATTACATGGTCATGGCCTAAAGGTTTAGTTTCTCATTTAGTCATATGGTATTCAGCAGTGAGTATTGGAGTTATATTTTTAATAAGCCCCATATTTGAAGAGAATATATTTTGCAAACTATTTAAGATATATTTTCCTAAACTTAATTTACCTATTTTATTGATGATGTTTATATCTATAGGACAAAGAATAGAACAATATGGTATTACAGAAAATAGATATTATATAGTAGTATTTGGAATTTGGATTACAGCTATGATGATATATTATAGTATGAAAAAATCGTTTAGAAATATAATTATTCCGGTTTCTTTGTCATTTGTAGTATTAATATCAGTTGTAGGTCCTTTTAATAGCTTTTCAGTCTCGAAATATAGTCAAAATAGAAGACTGGAAAATACTTTGTTAAAAAATAATATGATAAGTGAAAATAAGATTATATCAAATAAGGACTTAAATAGAGAGGCAAAGAAAGAAATAATTAACATAATGGAATACTTTAATACTAAACATTCTCTAGAAGATATAAAAGTATTAGATGAAAACTTTAAACTGGAGCATATGGAAAAGGTATTTGGATTTAAATATGAAGACTATAACGATATACAAAACCATGAATATTTTTATTATACTAGAGATAAAAGTGAAGAAATAGATATAAGTGGATATGATTATTTGATTGATATGGAAGGCTATACTGGTAATAGAAATATTAATATTAATGATATAAAAATCACTTATTATGGAAATAAAGAACTTTTAGAGATAATAGATAAAAACCAAGATAAAATATCTATAAAATTAAATGATATACTTCTAGAAAAATATAATGATTTCAATACAAAAGGTGGCCCACATAAAGAAATTAGAAGTCAGAATGAAATGACTTATGAAGCTAAAAATAAAAATATCAAATTTAAAATTGTATTTGATAACATATCAGTATATGTTCCTAAAAGTGGTGAACAAGTTACAATAGAAACATACGATTACAAATTATTTATTATTAATAAATAATTTAGATTTAAATTTTACCATATATTAGCTATAATATGAAGTGAGCTAATTTTATTGTGTATAATAACATTGTAAATTAAGAAAGGATGAAACCATTGAAAAATATCTATTTAGCAGGAGGATGTTTTTGGGGTGTGGAAGAATACTTCTCTAGGATCCATGGAGTTGTAGCCACTGAAGTAGGTTATGCAAACGGCCATAAAGAAAATCCCACATATGAAGAAGTATGTACAGGGATTACAGGTCATGCTGAAACAACTTATATAGAATATGATGAAAAAATTATTTCGTTGGAAGATTTATTGGAGAAGTTTTGGAGGATTATTAATCCTACATTATTAAATAGACAGGGGCCAGATATAGGAAATCAATATAGAACAGGAATATATTATACTGATCCTAGTGATTTAGATATAATAAATAAGACACTAGAAGAAGAACAAAAAAAATACAAAGAACCTATAGTTACTGAGATAATGGAATTAAAATCCTTTTATAAGGCGGAAGCATATCATCAAGATTATTTAAAGAAAAATCCAGGTGGTTATTGCCATATAGACTTAAGTAGATAGGAATCCCTCAAGGGATTCTTCTTTTTGTAGACTTTAAAACCTACCAAAAGCTTGACACTAGATATAGAGGTTTGATAAAATAAATTATCAATATATTGTGTTACCAAATAGGAGGAGAATAATGATAACAAAGATTAGAAAAAGGGACGGTAGAGAAGTTCCTTTTAATTTAGAAAAGATTTCTGATGCTATTTTCAAGGCAGCACAAGCAGCTGGAGGGCAAGACTATAAAACTGCAATGAGTTTAGCAGAAAAGGTAAATATGGTACTTAATGAAAGATTTGAAAATACAACTCCTACGGTGGAAGATATTCAGGATACTGTAGAGAAGGTTCTTATTGAGTCAGGCCATGCGAGAACTGGGAAGGAGTACATATTATATAGGGCAGAAAGAAGTAGAGTACGAGAAATGAATACAAGGCTTATGAAAGTGTTTCAAGATTTAACTTTCAAGGAGTCTAAGGATGTAGATATTAAAAGAGAAAATGCAAATATAGATGGAGATACGGCTATGGGGACTATGCTTAAGTATGGTTCTGAAAGTGCAAAGGAATTCTATGATTTATTTGTCTTAAACCCAGATCACTCAGAAGCTCATAAATCTGGAGATATTCATATTCATGATCTTGACTTTTTAACACTGACTACTACATGTTGCCAAATAGACATTGTCAATCTATTTAAAGGAGGATTTAGTACTGGTCATGGGTATCTTAGGGAGCCACAAAATATATTATCATATTCGGCATTGGCTTGTATAGCTATACAATCAAATCAAAATGACCAACATGGTGGACAAAGTATACCTAATTTTGACTATGGTATGTCGATAGGTGTAAGAAAGACATATGTAAAAAATTATCGTCACAATTTAAAAAAAGGCATGGAAATGTTATTAGATAATATTGATTTAAATGATAATATAGATAATATATTTACAGTTTTGGAGAAGGAGTATGGCTTAATTCCAAAACTAGGTGGGAATTTAGAATATAAGGTAAAAGAATCAGAATATTTAACAGAATTATTAGGGGACAAATCTTTAGTGGAAAGAATTCAAAAATTTGCCAAGGAAAATGCCTATAAAGATACAGATAGAAATACTTTTCAAGCTATGGAGGCCCTTATTCATAATTTAAACACTATGCACTCTAGAGCTGGAGCTCAAATTCCGTTTAGTTCTATAAACTACGGAACTGATACAAGTGTTGAAGGACAAATGGTTATTAGAAATTTACTTTTAGCAACAGAGGAAGGATTAGGAAATGGTGAAACTCCAATATTTCCTATCCAAATATTTAAGATAAAAGAAGGAATCAATTATAATCCAGGAGATCCTAATTATGATTTATTTAAATTGGCCTGTAGAGTAAGCGCCAAAAGGTTATTTCCTAATTTCTCTTTCCTTGATGCACCATATAATTTGCAATATTATAAAGAGGGACACCCAGAAACGGAAATTGCCTATATGGGTTGTAGAACTAGGGTTATAGGAAATGTTCATGATCCTTCAAGAGAAATAGTGAATGGAAGAGGAAATCTTAGTTTCACTACTATAAATTTACCTAGAATAGGTATAAGAAATCAAGGGAATATAAATGCTTTTTATAGAGAGTTAGACGCCACTATGGATTTAGTTATAGCTCAATTATTAGAAAGATTTGAAATACAAGCTCAAAAAAAGGTATCAAATTTTCCATTTTTAATGGGTCAAGGAATATGGATTGATTCAGATAAACTATCTAGGGAAGATGAAATAAGGGAAGTTTTAAAACATGGTACATTATCTATTGGATTTATAGGGTTGGCAGAATGTTTAAAGGCACTAGTGGGAAGTCATCATGGTGAAACTGAATTTGCACAGAAACTAGGCTTGGAAATAATAGGATATATGAGAAAAAGAATGGACGATATATCTCAAGAATACAAAATGAACTTTACCCTAATAGGTACACCAGCCGAAGGGACTGCAGGTAGGTTTGTAAAGATGGATAAGGAATTGTTTGGAGAAATTTCTGGAGTTACAGATAGAGAATATTATACAAATAGTTTTCATATACCTGTTTATCATGAAATTAAGGCTATAGATAAAATAAAGCTAGAAGCCCCTTATCATGAACTGACAAATGCAGGTCATATTACCTATGTTGAGTTAGATGGAGATCCAACTCAAAATTTAATGGCCTTTGAAAAGGTTGTTAGAGCTATGAAAGAAGCAGGAGTAGGTTATGGTTCCATTAACCATCCTGTAGATAGAGATCCAGTATGCGGATATACAGGAATAATTGGAGATACTTGTCCTAAATGTGGTAGGGAAGAGGGAACAATTAAATTTGAAAGAATACGTCGTATTACTGGATATTTAGTAGGGACTTTAGATAGATTTAATGATGCTAAAAAAGCAGAAGAAAGAGATAGAGTAAAACATCTTTAAAATAGGAAGTAGGAAGAAAAGTATGAACAAGGTTAGAATTGCTGGAATAATACCAGAATCCATAGTAGATGGTCCAGGAATAAGAATGACTATATTTACCCAAGGATGTATTCACCATTGTAAAGGATGCCATAATCCTGAAACCCATCCTTTAAATGGGGGGAGATTTGTAAATATATATGATATATTAGATGATATAAAATCTAATCCTCTACTAGATGGTGTAACCTTTAGTGGTGGAGAACCATTTCTACAATCTAAAGAACTAAGCTTGTTAGGTAAAGAAATAAAAGCTCTAGGTTTAGATATAATAACATATACTGGATATACCTTTGAAGAAATAGTTACGGGGATAGATAAACATAAATATTGGAAAGAGTTATTGAATATAACAGATATATTAATAGATGGAAAATATAAAGAGGATAGCAGAAGTTTGTTACTAAAGTTTAGAGGATCAAAAAACCAGAGGATTATAGATGTAAAGAAATCATTGAAGACAAATATGCTAAAAATAGTGGAATTTTAAGGGGAGATTTTGATTAACTATGGAGATCATAGAAGAAATACCTAGATTAATTAGAGAGGGTAAAAAAAAATTAGAGCATATACTAAATAGTAGTGAATTAAAATTTCATCATGAATTAATATTAGGATACAACAAGCTCCAAAATCATGGTAGTATTAATAGACTATATAAAATCGACAATATCTATGCAATGAAGGACCTGTTGGATAATGGATATAGTTCAAAGATAGATTTAATTTATATAGATCCTCCTTTTTTCACCATGGCAGACTATTATCATAGAATTGAGGTTTTGGGGAAGGATGGAAAAGAAGTTATTGAATATAAAGCATATAGTGATATTTGGAAAAATGGCTTAATAGAGTATTTAGATATGGTTACCATAAGGTTATATCTAATGAAAGAATTATTATCTGATATAGGTAGTATATATGTTCATGTAGATTATAGAACGGTTCATTATATTAAAATAATTATGGACTGTATATTTGGTAGGGAAAATTTTTTAAATGAAGTAATATGGGCCTACAAATCTGGAGGCACTAGTAGTAAATACTATTCTAGGAAACATGACAATATATTAGTTTATACAAAAACTGATAAATATATATTTAATCCACAAAAGGAAAAGTCATATAATAGAGATTTTAAGCCTTATAGATTTAAAGGAATAAAAGAATATGAGGACAAATTAGGTTGGTATACTCTAGTTAATTTAAAAGATGTATGGAATATAAATATGGTAGGTCGTACATCAAAGGAAAGAGTAGGTTATGGCACCCAGAAACCTACAAGCTTACTTGAAAGAATTATATTGTCTTCTTCTAATGAAAACTCTATAGTTGCAGATTTCTTTGCTGGCAGTGGAACCACTGCCATAGTGGCTGAAAGACATAATAGAAGATGGATTTGCTCAGATATAGGAAATGCCTCCATATTAACAATTAGAAAAAGATTGGCAAGTGAAAGCAAAAATGCCTATGAGCTGTTAAATGATAAATCTAATGAAGGAGATATAAAATTAAATTTAGATTTAGATGTTAAGGTAGATAATAACAATAAAATAATAGATATAAATCTAAATAGATATGATTTAGACCTAAACAGCATCAAATTTAAAAAGGGGCAAAAAGATATTTTAAAAAAGATACAAAAAGAAAATTCTCTAAGGTTAGTAGATTATATAGGAATTGGGTATATAGATAAATACAATAAATTAATTATAAAAGAAGAGAGATATAGAAGTTTTAATAATTTGATTATAGATAGATGTATTAGGGTTCCAATTTATCAAGAATCTAGAAAATCTATGTGTATAAAGTGTATAGATATATTCGGTAATGAATTACTTCAAACTTTATAGTATAAAGTTGGATTTAATGGAAAATCTTATTAAAGAGGATAATTTTTATAAATTATTCTTTTCAGCAATTTACAATCTATATATAATCGGATATGATAAGAATATATAGGAAAATCTAAGGAGGCTATAATGGATAATTTAAAAGATAACCAAGAACTTAAGGAAAAATGTGAATGTGGTCATGACCATGACCATGATTGTGATCACGACCACGACCATCTTCATGAAGGATTAGATGTACTTCATCTTACCTTTGATGATGATACTGAAGCAGAATGTGCAGTATTAGGAATATTTGGTGTGGAAGATAAGGAATATATTGCCCTATTACCAGAGGATGAAGAACAAATACTATTATATGAATTCCAAGAATCAGAAGATGATTTTGCTTTACTACCAATTGAAGATGAAGAGGAATTAGATTTAGTATATGAAGCATATCAAGCTTTATTTGAAGATTTAGAAGATGAATTTGATGAATATGGACAATATGATGAATTAGAAGATGATTATGAAGATTAACATTAACATTAAATAAGTACTTTGCCATTTAGCAAGGTACTTTATTTAAAATGGGGGAGATGTAAGACATTGTATAAATTGGTTGCTATAGATTTAGACGGTACCTTACTAACAGATGAAAAGACTTTAACTAAGGAAAATATAGATGTATTAAAGAGGATAAGTGATTTAGGTTATGAAGTAGTAATAGCCACTGGCAGAAATTATTATTCTGCTAGAGAACTTACTAAAGAAATTTGGGATAGCACAGTATATATTTGCAATAATGGAAGTGTAGCAAGAAACTCTAAAAATAATCATAGATTATTCAGCAACTATATTAATAAAGAGGACTTTATAACAATAATGGAAGCTGGGATTGAGAGGAATTTATACCCGATGATTCATGTTGACTATTATGATGAAGGATATGATGTAGTTTGTATAGAAGATAGTAAATTTTTAAACAATTTAAACAAAAACATCATAAGATATCAAATTGTAGAAGACTATTTAGATGATAGTATTGATAGGATATTAGCTATGGTCTACCCAGGTGAAAAGGAAGTCCTTACAGATTTTCATTCTTACATTATTAAAAAGTTTCCCAATAGATACAATTCCCATATCATGGAGAATATGGTTTTATCAAGAGCTTTACTTGAAGTAATGAACCCAATGGGAAATAAATGGTATTCTCTAAAGAAATATGCTAAATCTAAGGGAATAAAAACAAAAGAAATTATAGCTATTGGAGATAATAATAATGATATTGAGATGATAAAAAATGCAGGACTTGGTATAGCTATGAAAAATGGTGAAGATTTAGCTAAAAGTGTAGCAGATATAATTTCACAAAAAAATAATAATGATTCAGGGGTTGGTTTTGAATTAAAAAGGGTATTAAATATTTAATTAAAGATATAAATTTTGCTTAGGAGTGGAAGAATTGACAGATGATATGGCATATAATATTTATTCTAAATACTTAAAAGATAAATTTGGAGAGAAAGTATATAAATTACCAATTAATTTGCCACTTTCTTGTCCCAATAGGGATGGATGTATAGCTACAGGTGGATGTTCATTTTGTGGAGAAGAAGGAGGTTCTTTTGAAAATCTATCAAATAGTATACCTGTAAAGGAACAGATTTTAAAGAATATGAATTATATAGGTAAGAGATATAATGCAAAAAAATTTATTGCATATTTTCAAAATTTCTCAAATACCTATTTACCAATAGAAGATTTTAAGACACATATAAAAGAAAGTATAATAGATAATATTGTAGGGATTTCCATATCCACTAGGCCTGATTGTATCAACGATTTATATCTAGAATTTTTAAAAGAAATCAAGGATGAGCATGACCTTGATATTACAATAGAATTAGGTTTACAGACAGTAAATTATCATAGTCTAGTAAAAATAAATAGGGGTCATACATTAGGAGAATTTATTGATGCAGTTCTCAAAGTTAAAAAATATGGATTAAGGGTATGTACACATTTAATACTTAATCTACCCTGGGATAATATGTTGGATACTATTGAAAATGCAAAATTTGTATCTTCATTAGGAATTGATGAAGTAAAACTTCATGCATTATATATTGTAAGAGGCACTAGATTAGGAAATCAATATGAAAATAAGGAATTTGAAATGATTACTAGGGATGAATATATTGAAAGGGTGATTATATTTCTTGAATATTTAGATCCAACCATTGTAATACAAAGAATAATAGGTAGAGCACCAAAGGATAATGCCTTATTTGTAAATTGGAATGAATCTTGGTGGAAAATAAGAGATGATATAGTTTTAACTATGAAGTCTAGAGATTCTTATCAAGGAAAAAAATTTGATTATTTAAATGGAAAGGCAGTAAGGCAATTTCAAAATTAATTGATTTAATAAGTTTAGAGTTATAATTTAAATAAGAATAAATTTATTAATAAATTAAGAAAGGGTGGGTATTTAAAATGGTTAAGTTTATTTTAGGTGAAAAAGGTACAGGGAAGACTAAATGGTTGATTGACAACGCAAATAAAGATCTTAGTGAAGGAAATGGAAATATTGTTTTTGTTGATGTCGACCATGATCATATTTTTACATTAGACTATAATATAAGATTAATCAATGCCATGGAGTTCAATATAACAGATATTGAATCTTTCTATGGCTTTTTATGTGGTTTAATAGCCATGAATTATGATGTAGAGAAGGTTTATATTGATAGTATTTATAAAGTTATAGATATTGAAATTAAAGATATTCAAAAATTATTAGAGAAATTAACCATAATTGGAGAAAAATTCAAAAGTGAGTTTTATATAAATGTAGATTTCACTTTGAAGGATATGCCTGAACATCTTCAAGCCTATTGCCTGGAGTTAGAATCCTTAGAAGAAAAGCTTCAAGTTAATGCTTAGATTACTTAATTAAGGTTAAATTTATAAGGGCAGAGAATTTCTGCCCTTATAAATTATGTTTATTTAGTTGGTGTAAATGTATTGCAGTCTGTTTCATCTTTGGAGTTAGCATTTCTAGGTTTGATTTCAATAGTTCCTGCTGAACAAACATCACCTGGATGGTGATAATGGCATGTATTTACTACACACTTTACACCAGAAATAATTTTTTTATCATCAGCCACAGATATACCTCCTTAAAGATTATTTTGTTTACAGATATAGTTTTTCGCTGTATATTATGTTTTATACAGAATTAGTATAAAAACTGTTATGAAATTTTTACAAAAGGTGATGAAATGGGAAAAAAAGAAAGATTAGATAAAGTATTGGCCAATATGGGCTATGGAAGTAGAAAAGATGTAAAAAAGCATATAAAAGATGGACTTGTAAAGGTAAATGATAATATAGTTATTCAAAATGATTATAAGGTAGATCCATATACAGATAATATACATATTAATGGAGAAAGGATATTATATAGGAAGTATATTTATTTGATGATGAATAAACCACAGGGATTGGTTTCTTCTACAGATGATCCTCTCACTAAAACGGTCATAGACATATTGTCAGAGGATTATCTAAATTTCAAACCATTCCCTGCAGGAAGGTTAGATAAAGATACTGAAGGTCTTTTGCTTATAACTAATGATGGGAAACTGGCCCACGAATTATTATCTCCTAAAAAAGGAGTAAATAAAACCTACTATGTGGAAGTAGATGGATACATAGATGAATCCCATATAGATAAATTCCAAAAAGGAATTATATTAGATGATGGATATAAAACTTTACCAGCTAATTTGGATATTATAGAACCTGGTATAATTTCTAAAGTTTATTTAACTATTCAGGAAGGAAAGTTTCATCAGGTAAAGAGAATGTTTGAGAGTGTTTTCACAAAAGTCCTTTATTTAAAGCGGGTTTCCATGGGACCTTTAATATTAGATAATAGCTTAGAGCCGGGAGAATATCGTGAATTAACTGAAGAAGAAATAAATATTTTAAAAAACATTTAGATTTATGTTATAATATTATATAAAATGAAATTAGAATGGGTGTATAATTTGAATAGTTTCAAAAAGAGGGGGACATTTGAATCCTTTTTTGACCATAGATCTTCGTTAATAATGCAATATAGCAATGGAGATATTACAAAAAGAGAATTCCTAGAATATAATTATGATCTAGTTAGAAGAGCTAATTTAAAGCCATTTCTTAGGGTAGATAGTTATGAAAAAGGTATGTATAATTACCAGTATTATAATGTGTTAGCCAAATATTACAATATGTTGGCCAAAGAAGTAAAGAACACCAGAAAGCATCAAAGATATTATACATATTATTTGAATAAGGGAAATAACTATTATCACGAAAAGGATAGGGCAGCTTTAAGTCTTCTCAAGTTTCTAGAGTTTCAAAGGGTAGAAGCTTATTTTATTAAAGTCAAATCAAAGCGTCTTAGGGACAAATTATATGAAATTGTGCTTTTAGATTATGAGGAAGCTATATTTCATTCTAAAGCTACTTGGCTATTAGATATTTTAAGAGATGAGGGAGTATTCATAGAAGATAAAAAAGAATCCCTAATTGATAGTTATATAAATGAAAGATATTAAAAAGACTGGCAATGCCAGTCTTTTTTATATTTCTTTTGCTATTATTTTTACTAGACTTTCCAAAGAAGAATTTTTAGGAATTTCAAAAGTACCCGATTTAAGTTTTCTATCTAGATTTAACTCCTCAGATTTTTGAATAAACTCTTTTTGATTATCTACCAATCCATTGGATTCAAGTATTTCTCCTATAGAAAGGGATGTAGAACCATCAGGTATAACTACAGTTATGATTTCACCATTGTTTTCATCTGGGATTTTATCTTTATTTTCATCTTGGTTTGCATCGTTTTTTTCATTTGCTTCATTGGAGTTTTCATCTATATTATTTTTCTTTTGAGTTTTGGACTCATTAGGCTTAGAAACATCTGTAATAGGATTTTTCTTTTCTTGGGAAGAATTTTTTTCTTCAAGATTTGTACTACTGTTTGTTTCCAATTTAGATACATCTTTTGTAAATAAGATGTCTAATCTCCATCCAATAACACCAACAATACTTACAACAATTATAAGCATTAGAACATAATCCATATAATCATATAATATATCCACTAATTTATCTAAAAATTTCTTCATGATTTCACCTTTCTCTTATGTATGTAATAAAAATTTTACTTTAAGCTAATCTATATATTATAATTATATCATAAGAAAAAAAGAAAAGGTGATAAAAATTGAAAGAAATATTAATTAATAAAAACGAAAATGATCAAAGGCTTGATAGATTCCTAAAAAAATATTTGCAAAATGCCCCAAATAGTTTTATATATAAGATGATTCGAAAAAAGAATATCAAAGTCAATGGGCTTAAAGCTAAACCTGAAACTACAATATATGAGGGAGATAAGATACAATTATATTTATCAGATGAAACAATCCAAAAGTTTCAAATAGTAAAGAAGGAAATAAAATCTAAACTAGTCCCAAATATAGTTTATGAGGACAAAAATATAATCTTGATAAATAAGGATGTAGGTGTATTATCACATGGAGCTGGTGGGGCCTTTGAAGAGAATATAGTAGATAGTATGATTAGCTATTTAATAGAAAAAGAAGATTATGTACCACGGATTGAGAAAACATTTACTCCATCTATTTGTAATCGATTAGACAGAAATACATCTGGAATAATAATTGGAGCTAAAAATTATGAAAGTCTTAAAGAAATAAATGAAGCACTAAAACAATCATATATTCGTAGATTCTATAAAACAATTGTAAAGGGTGAGATTAGGGAAGGGTTTCAAGCTAAAGGATATCTAAAGAAGGAAGAAGATAAAAATTTAGTAAAAATAAGTACAGAAGATATTGATGGTGGTAAAGAGATAGTAACCAAAATCAAAGTACTAAAATTTGCTAAGGGTTATACATTATTAGAAGTAGAATTAGTAACAGGAAGAACCCATCAAATAAGAGGTCATTTATCTTCTTTAGGATATCCAATAATAGGGGATAGAAAGTATGGCAATAAAACAATAAATAATATTTTTACTAAAAAATACAATCTAAATAATCAATGGCTTCATGGATATAGGGTGGAATTTCATGGTTTAAAATCAAGTATGGAATATCTAAATGAAAAGTCATTTCAATCAAAACCAAATGAACATTATGCTAAAATAGAAGAGGACTTGTTTAATTAATTAGGGGGGACTTTAATGGATAATTTATTAATGGAAATTATTGAGAGAAACAGAAATTTAGTTAGAAATGGGAAGGTGGCCGACTATATACCAGCTTTGGGAAAGGCAAATCCTGAAGATATAGGAGTTTGTGTTGCAGATTTAGAAGGAAATATATATAAGGCAGGGAAATATAATAAAAAATTTACTATTCAAAGTATTTCCAAGGTAATAGGACTTATGTTGGCTTTAATAGATAATGGACAGGATCGGGTATTTGAAAAGGTAGGGTATGAGGGTACTGATGAACCTTTTAATACTTTATATAAATTAGATTTACCTCATGTTTTTAAACCTGCCAATCCTATGATTAATTCAGGTGCCATTATAACTACTTCATTAGTAAAAGGAAATGGAGAAGAGAAATTTGAAAGGATATTAGCACTTATAAGGAAAATAGCAGATAATCCTAGTATAGATTATAATCATGAAGTTTATATGTCTGAAAAATCTACTGGTCATAAAAATAGAGCTATGGGGTATATGATGAAATCCATGGGTTTGATAAATGGAGATGTAGAATCGATCCTTGATTGCTATTTTAAGCAATGTTCCATAGAGGTAGATGCCGTTGATTTATCCAAAATAGGAGCCTTTATAGCTAATAATTGTAAAGGTTTAGATGCATATGGTAAGATTGATAGAGAAAAACTAACATCTATCTTAGTTGGAATAATGTCCACTTGTGGAATGTACAACTTCAGCAGTAGATATGCAGTAGAAGTAGGTATACCATCTAAGTCTGGAGTTGGAGGAGGTATAATGGGTGTAGTGAAATCTAAGATGGGGATAGGAGTATATGGTCCTGCTTTAGATGAAAATGGCAACTCTAGTGTTGGATATGGAATAATGAAGGACTTATCTAGAGAACTAAAACTGAACCTGTTTTAAGGAGTGTATATACACTCCTTTTTTAATATAAAGATATAATAAAGTTATTAGACCTTGTTATAATTAGAAATTAGTAATTGTATAATATAATTTTCCTTTTGAAATTATTAATAAATTTTATTTATAAATAATATACATATAGATATATATAAGATCATGAATATGTATAGTTGGCATATTTCAAGGAGGGAAAATATGAAAAGGATATTGTCCTTAGTTTTAGTACTTATGATAACTTTTACTGGATGTATAAATAAAAAAACTGACTCTTTAGAAAAAAAAGGATCAAAGTCACAAGAATTTAGAACGGTGTATTCAGGAGAGATAACAACTTTAAATTATTTGGTAACCTCTAGTACTATAGAGTTTGGATTAGCCGCTAATCTAGTAGATACACTAATAGATTATGATAGATATGGAGTAATCCAGCCGGCTTTAGCAACAGAGTGGTCTGTATCTGAAGATAATTTAGTTTGGACTTTCAAATTAAGAGAGGGAGTTCAATGGGTAAGACACGATGGTACAGAATATGCTGAAGTAACTGCTCAAGATTTTGTAGATGGTATGGAATATGTTTTAGATAGTTCTAACGAATCATTAACAGCTAATATAGCATATGGGGTAATAAAAAATGGTGAAAAATATTATAATGGAGAAATTACAGATTTTTCTCAAGTAGGTATAAAAGCAAAGGATAAGTATACTTTGGAATATACATTGGAAAAACCAGTCCCGTATTTCTTGTCCATGATGTCATATGTTTGTTTTTTTCCGGTAAATGGGGATTTTTTAAAAGAAGTAGGAGATCAATTTGGTACAGACAATACTAATATTCTATACAATGGTGCCTATATAATGGAGAGTTTTGAGCCTCAAAACAGTAGGGTTTTAGTAGCAAATAATAGTTATTGGGATAAAGAAAATGTTCATATTAAAAAATTAGTTGCAACATATAATAAGGAAGCAGGAAATCTATCTCCTGAACTTTTTCTAAGGGGTGAGATAGATTCTACTGATGTGCCTTCTACAATATTAGATGATTGGATGGATGATTCAGAAAAAGAAAAAGTTATAAGACCAAATAGAACATCTTATTACAGTTATTTTTATGCATTTAATTTTGATCCACTGTTTTCAAAAGAATATGAACCAGACAATTGGAAAATAGCTGTAAACAATCTAAATTTTAGAAAGGCCTTATTTCATGCTTTAGATAGAAGAGCTGCAATGCTAACTGCTGAACCATATGACCCAGATAAGAGAATTCATAATACAATAACCCCAAGAAATTTTGTTAATCATCAAGGAATTGATTATACGGAGATGGGATTATTAAAAGACATAGTTAATGTAGATACATTTAATGAAAAGTTAGCTTTGGAGTACAAGAAAAAGGCTATGGAAGAATTAAAGGATCATGCAAAGTTTCCAGTTAAAGTTCTTATGCCTTATAATACAGGTTCTACAGAATGGGCTAATCGTGCCCAAGTAATTGAACAACAGATGGAAAATCTCCTAGGAAAGGAATTTATAGATATAATTATAGATCCAAAACCTCCTACAGGCTTTTTACAAGATGTAAGAAGGGCTGGACAATTTGCATTTTTAGAGTGCAACTGGGGTCCGGATTATGCAGATCCTGAAACATTTACAGATCCATTTATACCATCAGGAACATATAATAAACCTCATTTAGCGGAAGGTTATGGAGAGAATAATGGAAAAACTAAATATGAAAATCTAGTAAATACTGCAAAGTCTGAGTTAGTTGACATTGAAAAGAGACTAATATATTTTGCAGAAGCTGAGGCTTTTCTAATAAATGAAGCATTTATTATTCCTTATGGATTAGGAGGAGGAGGATATTCAGCTTCACGATTAAATCCTTTTGAATCCCCATATTCACCTTTTGGTGTTTCTTCTGAAAGATTTAAAGGACAAAAAATAATGGATAAACCAATGAATATTAAAACATATGACAAGGAGTTAAAATTATGGGAAGAAGAACGATCAAAGGCCCTTAAGGACTCTAACTAAGAAAATTAATGTGTAAGGTTAACCTTACACATTAATTTTAATAAGCATAAAGGAGGAGGGGAGTTCATGTTAGGATATGCAATGAAAAGATTGTTACAATCCTTATTTACATTATTAATTGTAATTACTATAGTATTCCTCTTGATGAGAATGATGCCAGAAGAGGGGTATTTTGGAGATGGATATGAAAAACTGGATGAAGAACAAAGAGAGGCAATCTTAACTAGCATGGGATTGAGAGATCCCCTTCATAAACAATTACTAAACTTTTATAAGCAAATATTAAGAGGAGATTTAGGAAAGTCCATCATATATAGACCTAAGGTGTCTATTGGTGAAATATTAAAAACTAAAATTCCTTATTCTTTAAAATTTGGTTTAGCTGCTATGGCTGTATCTATAGTGGTAGGTATTCCTTTAGGTATAGGAATGTCTCTTAGTAAAGATAGTGTATTAGATAAATTGGGAACTATATATATTGTGTTAATAAATGCTGTGCCAGCGGCAGTATATTATTTGTTTTTACAAATATATATTACAGGCAGATTTAATCTTCCAATACTTTATTCGGAACATAGACCCTTATCCTGGGTACTACCTACAATTTCTATGTCTTTAGGTGGTATTGCTTCTTATGCAATGTGGATGCGAAGGTATATGATAGATGAAATAAATAAAGATTATGTAAAATTAGCTAGAGCTAAGGGAATGAGAAATAGAAATATAATGATGAGTCATGTTCTTAGAAATGCATTTGTTCCTATGGCACAATATTTGCCTAGTGCAATATTATTTACAATAGCTGGTTCTATATATGTTGAGTCTTTGTATTCTATTCCAGGAATGGGAGGACTGTTAGTAGATGCAATTCAAAGGCAAGATAATACCTTAGTTCAAGCTTTGGTGCTTATTTACTCATCTATAGGTATACTTGGACTATTTTTAGGAGATATATTTATGGCTATTTTAGATCCTAGAATTAAACTTTCAAAAAAAGAAGGTGCTAGATAATGGGCAATAAAAAAGTAGGAAAATTATCAGATTCCTTAAATCAATCTCTTTTTGAATTTGCCACATATGACCCTTTTAGATCTAAAAGAGGTGGGTATTCCAATTATTCATATTGGAGTTCAACATTGAAGGTTTTTTGTAAAAATAAAGTTGCACTATTCTTTTTATGTATATTAATTTTACTTCTAGTATTTACAATACTACAGCCTTATTTACCTAATCAAAAGTCACCTACGGAGATCTCCATAGATCCAGAAACTGGCATGCAGTTGAGAAATCATCCACCAGATTCTGAATATATCTTTGGTACAAATTCCATAGGGCAAGATCTATGGGCTCGAATTTGGAGTGGTACTAGAACTTCACTTATGATAGGGATTTTGGTTGGTATATGGGATTGTATTATTGGAATTATAGTTGGGGCAATATGGGGATATATTAGAAGTTTAGACAGGATAATAACAGAAATATACAATGTATTAAATAATATACCTACAACCATAGTACTAGTATTGCTTACTTATATTATGAAGCCAAGTATAGGTACATTAATTTTTGCTATGTGCATAACAGGATGGCTAAGTATGGCAAGGTTTATAAGGAATCAGATTGTTATAATAAGAGATAGGGAATATAATCTTGCTTCTAGAAGCCTGGGCACACCTACCTTTAGATTAATCACTAAAAATTTATTACCTTATTTAGTTTCTGTTATAATGCTTAGACTTGCTTTATCTATACCTGGGGCCATAGGCTCAGAAGTTTTTCTAACTTATATAGGGCTTGGTTTACCTGTTGACGTTCCTTCATTGGGGAATCTTATAAATGAAGGTAGAGGAGTGATGATGACAAAATCTTTAAGATATCAATTAATATTCCCTTCTATTATACTTTCTTTGGTTACAATATCCTTCTATATTATAGGCAATGCATTTGCAGATGCAGCAGATCCAAGAAATCATATTTAGGAGGGAGATAATGACTAAGAGAAATATAATATTGTCAGTAGATAATTTAGTAATCAAATTTCAATTACGGGGGAAGGTACTAACAGCTATTAGAGGAGCTTCTCTTGATTTGTATGAAGGTGAAAGTCTAGCAATCGTGGGGGAGTCAGGTTCGGGGAAATCTGTATTTACTAAGAGTTTTATGGGTCTGTTAGATAAAAACGGTTGGATAGATTCAGGCTCTATTATCTATGGAGGTAATGATTTAGCTAAGTATAATAGGGAAAGAGATTGGCTTAATATAAGAGGCAAAGAAATTGCTATGATATTTCAAGAACCGATGACCTCATTAAATCCTCTAAAATCCATAGGAAAACAGGTAAAGGAATCTATTCAGTTGCATCAAAATTTAAAAGGCAAGGCTGCTAAGGAGGAAGCTATAAAAATATTAAGAGATGTGGGGATAGATAACCCAGAAAAAAGATATAATCAATATCCCCATGAATTTTCAGGAGGTATGCGTCAAAGGGTAGTAATAGCTATTGCTGTAGGATGCAAGCCTAATATACTAATATGTGATGAACCAACTACTGCACTAGATGTAACTATACAGGCACAAATATTAGATTTGCTTAAAACTTTAAAGAAAAAATATAGCCTTACTACTATATATATTACCCATGATTTAGGAGTAGTTGCAAATGTAGCAGATAGGGTGGCCGTTATGTACGGTGGTGATATTATAGAAATTGGTAAATCTGAAGAAATTTTTTATAATCCTAAACATCCTTATACATGGGCATTATTATCTTCATTGCCTCAATTAGGAAAAAAAGGAGAAGCATTATATTCTATAAAAGGAACTCCTCCTAATTTATTTCATGATATTAAGGGTGATCCATTTGCTCCAAGGAATCCAAAGGCCTTAAAAATAGATTTTATAAAAAAGCCTCCTTATTTTCATGTAAGTCCAACTCACAAAGTAAAATCATGGCTCCTAGACCCTCGTGCTCCTAAAGTTAAGCCACCTAAATCTCTAAAACTATTGAGATATAAAATAGGAGATGATTTAGATGAAAAATAGAGAAGTAATATTAGAAGTTAAAAACTTAAAAGTAGATTTTGGAAAAGGGTCTAACAAATTTACTGCGGTTGATGATGTAAATTTCTCTATATATAAAGGTGAAACCTTTGGCTTAGTAGGAGAATCGGGATCAGGAAAGACAACTATAGGTAGAGCTATTAATAGAATTAATGAAATTTCAAGTGGCCAGATAATATTTGAAGGAAAAATAATATCAGGTAAGATAAGTAAGGAATTAGACAGGGAAATAACCAAAGATATTCAAATGATATTTCAAGATCCTATGTCTTCTCTTAATGAAAGGGCAAAGGTGGATTATATAGTTTCGGAAGGACTTTATAATATAAAGAAAAATTTAACGGAAAAGGAGAGAAAGAAAAAGGTTACAAATGCTCTATTGGATGTAGGACTACTTCCAGAATTTGCATCTAGATTTCCTCATGAATTCTCAGGAGGACAAAGACAAAGAATCGGAATAGCTCGGGCTTTGATTATGGAACCTAAATTTATAATAGCAGATGAACCAATATCAGCCTTAGATGTTTCTATACGTGCTCAAGTTTTAAATTTATTAAAAGAATTACAAAGAACCAAAGGACTAACATATTTGTTTATAGCCCATGACCTTTCTGTTGTAAGATTTATTACTGATAGGGTAGCAGTTATATATAAGGGTAAAATAGTAGAATTAGCGGAAACAGAGAAATTGTTTAAAAATCCACTTCATCCATATACAAAAGCTTTAATTTCAGCTATACCACTACCAGATCCTATAAAAGAAAAGGAAAAGGTCCTAAGAATTTATGATCCTAAGATGCATAATTATGATTCTGAACCTCCTAAATGGATAGAAATTGAAGAAGATCATTTTGTTTTGGGGAATAAAAAAGAGATAGAGTTGTATAAAATTCAACTACAATCCCATAATAGAAATATATAGTACTGAAATAAAACCTACTTAAGTAGGTTTTATTTCAGTGGAGTTGTAAATAACTTAAAGATATAATAAAATTAGAACAAGGAATGAGAAACTTTATGGATAAACTTAAGCAGCTATATATAATTTTAATTATAATATCAGTATTTATTGTAGGTTGTAGTAATAGTAATATTAAAAACAAAAATCAACTAACTAATCCTATTGAAAAAGAACTTAATAAAGTACAAGATGGAAAGGAAACAAATAAAATAAAAGATAAGATTGATAATATGACATTAGATGAAAAGATAGGACAGTTATTAATTGTTGGTTTTGAAGGAACGACCATAGATAATAATACAAGATATTTAATAGAAAATCTAAAAGTAGGAGGAGTTATCTTATTCCAAAGAAATATAAAAAATATAGATCAAGTAGTAGATTTAACTAATGGATTAAAGGATATAAACAAAAATAATAAGGCACCCTTATTTATATCTACTGATGAAGAAGGGGGAAATATAAGTAGATTACCAGAAGGGTATAAAAAGTTACCTAATGCTAAACAAATAGGAGATTTAGATGACTTGGATTTTTCATTTGAATTTGGAGAACTATTGGGAATAAGACTTAAATCTTTAGGTATTAATTTAAACTATGGGCCAGTAATGGATATTAACTCTAATCCTAGTAATCCAGTGATTGGGAATAGGGCCTTTGGAAATAAATCAAAGATAGTTACACGTAATGGTATTGGAGTATTAAAGGGAATAAAATCTGTAAATGTTATACCTAGTATAAAACATTTTCCAGGACACGGAGATACAGATATGGATTCCCATGTAAATTTACCTATAATTAATAAGTCTTTAGAAGATATTAAAAAGCTTGAATTAATTCCATTTCAAAGATCTATAGAAGAAGGAATAGATATGGTTATGGTAGCCCATATACTATTTCCAGAAATAGATAAAAATTATCCATCTACCATGTCGGAGAATATAATAAATAAATTATTGAGGGAAGAGTTAGGTTACGATGGTGTAGTAATTTCTGATGATTTGACTATGGGTGCAATAACAAAAAACTATAGTCTAGAAGATGCTAGTCTTAAATTTTTAGAAGCTGGAGGAGATATTATTCTTATATGTCATGGTATAGATAATCCTTCTAAAGTTGTAGAATATATCAAAGAAGCTGTAGAAAAAAACATACTAACGATTGAGGATATAGACAAAAAACTTTATAGAATATTAAGTTTAAAGGATAAATATCATTTAGAAGATAACAATATAGAGATTCCTAATATGGAAGAAATCAATAAGAAAACTGAAAAACTTTTAAACAAAATAAAATAATATTAGGGGGGATGTAATTGGAAAAAGTTATAGGTATTGATTTAGGTGGTACAAGTATTTATGGTGGAGTACTTAATAAAGATGGTGAAATTTTAAAAAGAGGAGAAAGGACTATGGCTAACGCCAAAGGTCAAGGGGATGTTTTAAATAAAATTGGAGATCTAATAGAAGAGCTAATGGAAGATGATATATTAGGAATTGGTATTGGGTCACCTGGATTTATTGATTCCAATGAAGGAAAAGTCTTAGGAATTGGTGGTAATATTCAAGGTTGGGCTGGAACTGATATTAGAGGCCAATTGTCTAAAAGATTTTCTAATTACCCAATATTTGTAGAAAATGATGCAAATATTGCAGCACTATGTGAAAAATGGATAGGAGCTGCTAAAGATTTTGGTAGTTTTTTAATGATAACTTTAGGTACAGGAGTTGGTGGTGCAATATACACAGAAAAAGAAGGGATTCTTACTGGATATAAATATCAAGGAGCAGAACTGGGACATGCTATTTTATACCCAAAGGGGAATCAATGCAATTGTGGCCAAAAAGGATGTGCAGAGAGATATGTATCTGGTAGAGCTATTGAAAGAATATATGCTGAAAGAACCGGAGAAGAAAAAAAGGGAAAGGATATATTTAAAGATTCTATTAATGATAAAATATGTAAAGATTTAGTTGAAGAGTTTGCTGAAGATATGGGGATCTACTTAGTATCTCTAAAAAACATATTTGATCCTCAAGGCGTAGTCATAGGTGGTGGAGTCATTAACTCTAGGAAATATTGGTGGGATAAGATGATTTATTATTATAAAAAGCATTCCAATGATCCAAATGCCATGAAGATTGTTCCAGCTGCTTATCTAAATGATTCAGGAATGATTGGTGCAGGAAAAGTAGTATTTGATAAGATAAAAAGTAAAGGCTTATAAGGCCTTTTCTCTATGTATAGGTATAAAATTTATATATAGATTATTAGGGTAATTCAGTACTTATGTCATTGAAAATCCTTTAAAAAACATATATAATATTCGTGTATCGAAATATATCAAATAAATAGAGGGGAAGTGAAATATTTGTTAAAGAGATTTATATCATATTATAAGCCTCACAAGAAATTATTTTTCATAGATATGTTCTTTGCTTTTCTAGTCTCTACTTTTGATTTAATATTTCCAATGTTTACCAGGAAGATGGTAAACCAAATAATACCAGATGGTAGAATGGATTTATTATTAAAATGGTCTATTATTATGATATTGCTATTTATTGTAAGATACATAAGTAGTTATATTGTAGCATATTGGGGGCATTTATTAGGTGTTAAGATAGAACATGATATGAGAAGGGATTTATTTGGTCACTTACAAACATTGCCTTTTAGTTATTATGATAATACTAAGACTGGTCATATTATGTCTAGAATGGTAAATGATTTAAGGGATATTACTGAGCTTGCACATCATGGACCAGAGGATCTTTTCATATCTTTAGTTATGCTATTAGGATCTTTTTTTATACTATTGACTATTGAATGGAGATTAACCTTAATTTTATTTGCTTTTATTCCATTGATGGTTCTATTCACAATTAAAAAAAGAGAAAAGATGGAAGACTCCTTTAGGAAAGTTAGACAGGAAATAGCAGATGTTAACTCACAATTGGAAAATAGTATTTCAGGAATTAGAGTTGCTAAATCATTTACAAATGAAGATTATGAAATAGAGAAATTCGACAAGGGGAACGAAGCTTTTTCTAATGCTAGAAAAGAGTCCTATAAAATAATGGCAGAATTTATTACTGGAATAGGTATAGTATCTAATATATTAAACCTTCTAGTTATTTCTATAGGTGGGTACTTCGTATATACTAATGTAATTGATATAGGAGATTTATTCGCTTATACTTTATATGTTAATTTTTTTATGCAGCCTATTAGAAGATTAACAGAATTTACTCAGCAATTACAAGATGGAATGACTGGTTTTGAAAGATTTATAGAGGTTATGAATATTAGTCCAGATATAGTAGATAAACCAGATGCTATTGAGTTAAATAATATAAAAGGTGATATAGTATTTGATAATGTGTCATTTAGTTATGATAATGGTGAGGGAGCTGTTTTATCTAATGTTAATTTAACTATTGAGGAAGGTAAGACAATAGCTTTAGTAGGACCATCAGGTGCTGGTAAAACTACCCTATGCCACTTAATTCCTAGATTTTATGACATAAACAGTGGAAACATATTTATTGATGGATTAAATATAAAAGACATAAAATTGAAATCTTTAAGACAAAACATTGGCTTGGTTCAACAAGATGTATTTTTATTTACTGGCACTATTAGAGAAAATATATTATATGGAAAACCATCAGCTACAGAGGCAGAAGTAATAGATGCAGCCAAAAAAGCAAGAATTCATGATTTTATAGAAAATTTACCTAATGGTTATGATACCTATATTGGTGAAAAGGGAGTTATGTTATCAGGCGGACAAAAGCAGAGAATATCCATTGCTAGATTATTTTTAAAGAATCCACCACTTTTGATTTTAGATGAAGCTACTTCTGCATTGGATAATGAAACAGAAACTATGATACAAAGATCCTTGGAAGAGCTATCTAAAGGAAGAACTACATTAGTAATTGCCCATAGATTATCTACTATAAAAAATGCAGATGAAATAATCGTACTAACTGCAAGAGGTATAGAAGAAAGAGGTAATCATGAAGAGTTACTAAGGAAAAATGGAATATATGCTAATCTATATAATTCTCAGTTTAAAAGTTTAATAAATTAATATTTTAATTAATAGAGTTGACTGATAATCTAATTCTATGAACATGAGACATTTAATTACTTTATTGGACAAACTGTAAACTGATTGTAACTTATTATTAATTTTATTGTAACTATATGTAAATATATGTATAGTAACATTAAAGTAACAGTTTAATTTTAAGGGAGTGTCCATGGTGAGAAGAAGAAAAAGAACATCAAAAAATAAAAGAAAAAGAATTATAATGTCTTTGTTTTTATTTATCTTAGGAGTAGTAGTTATAGGAGCGATATCAAAAGAAATAGGATTACTAATTACTAAACCAGTTGAAGCTATAAATAAAAAATATATATCAGATATAATAAGAGAAGAAGATATAATAAGAGAAAAATTAAACAAAGAGATAAAAAAGGAAGAAATTAAGAGAATTGACAAAGAACTGGCAGATTATCGGGCTAAGATTAGGGCAGAAGAGCGAAGAAATAACAATCAAAAAATTGCATATTTAACTTTTGATGATGGACCATCAAAAAAGTCAACCCCAGCTATATTAGATATACTGTCTGAATATAATATTAAAGCAACATTTTTTGTTGTAGGTAATATGGTTGATACTTATCCAGATATAGTAAAGAGGACATATGAAGAGGGACATAAGATAGGAAACCATAGCTATAGCCATAATTATAAGTATCTATATCAAAATCCAAAGAACTTTATGAATGATATCTACAAGACTGAAAAGTCATTGAAAAATATATTAGGAAAGAACTTCCAAACTAAAGCCATTAGGTTTCCTGGTGGTTCCTTTGATAGATATAAGGCATCTACTAGAAAAGTAGCTGCAGATGCAGGTTATAATAGTTATGACTGGAATGCGTTAAATGGTGATGCAGAAGGCCCAAAAAGAACTAAATCTCAACTAGTTAATAGAGTTAAAGAAACGACAAAAAATAAAAATGAAGTTATTATATTAATGCATGATACTGATGCTAAAGATACTACGGTACAATCTTTAAAGGAAGTAATAGATTATTTAATTTCAGAAGGGTATGAATTTGATACTTTAGAATAAGACTATCTTCAAGGGTGGTGATTTTATGGGAAAAAGAATTTTAATAGTAGAAGATGAAGAATCTATTAGAAAATTTATAAAGATAAATCTAGAAAGAGCTGATTTTATAGTACTAGATGCAGATACAGGTGAGAAGGGTATAGAAATCGCTAGAAATGAAAATATAGATATAGTTGTTTTAGATATTATGTTACCTGGTATAGATGGATTTGAAGTATGTAAAACCTTAAGAAATGAGTTTCCAAAACTGGGAATAATCATGTTAACTGCTAAGAGCCAAGATATTGATAAAATAATGGGCCTTGAATATGGGACAGATGATTATATGACTAAACCTTTTAATCCTCAAGAATTAGTTTTACGGGTTAAATCATTAGCAAGACGAATGGAAAAAATAGAAGAAGCAGATGAATCAATATTAAGATTGGGACCTTTTAGAATAGATAAATATTCTAGAAAATTTTATAAAAATGATATTGAGATTGATTTAACCCCTACAGAATATTCTATAGCTAAACTATTTATGGATAATCCAGGCAAAGCTTTTAAAAGAGATGAAATATTAAATTTAGTATGGGGATATGATTTTGTAGGAGATTCAAAAATAGTAGATGTAAATATTAGAAGATTAAGGGCTAAAATAGAAAATGATCCTGCTAAACCCTACTTTATTGAAACTGTATGGGGACTAGGATATAGATGGAGAAATATGGATTAGGAGCTATATATGAAAAATAGTATCAAAACAAGATTAGTAAAAAGTTTTATGTTAATTATAATTATTACAGTACTAATTTTAGAAATAGTCCTTTCAAAGGCTGTTAAGGATTATTACTATAAAAGTTTAGAAGACCTATTGACTAGTCAAATTGAATATTCCACTGATTTTTATTCAAGGTATTTCTCCTCATACACTATAGAAGATATTATAAGTGATGATATAGATATATTTTTAAGACATTCAGATGTACAAGTCCAAATTATATCTTTAGAAGGAAAATTACTAATGGATTCCATAGGAGTAGATATAGAATCATCTATTAGGACTCCTGATGTAGTAAAAGCTCTAGATGGAGAAAAAGGTGTATGGACTGGGAACGTTAGCTATGATATAGAACCGGTAATGGCAGTTTCAATACCTTTAATAAGCAAAGATGAATCTATAGGAGTTATTAGGTTTATTTCCTCATTAAAGGAAACAGATAAAGTCATAGGTAAGATTATAATTTTATTAGCCGCAGTAGGTATAATTGTAGTTACTATTTCAGGAGTAGTTAGTATATTTTTAGCCAATTCCATAGTAAAACCTCTTATTGAGGTAACTGAAGTTGCAGGGAAAATGGCAGATGGACAGTTGAAGATAAGAAGTCATACTGCCCTAGACGATGAAATTGGACGATTATCTGATACATTAAATTACATGGCTGATGAAATACTAAAGAGGGAACAGATTAAAAATGATTTTATTTCATCTATTTCCCATGAACTTAGAACTCCTCTTACATCTATAAAGGGATGGGCAATAACCCTACAATCAGGAGATATGGTAGAAGATGAACTTTTGACAGATGGCCTAAAAATAATTGAAAATGAAAGCGATAGGCTATCTTTGATGGTTGAAGAACTTTTAGATTTTTCTAGATTTATCTCTGGGAGGATAAGTCTTCAAAAAGAACTCTTTGATATAAGGAATACACTTATATTGTTTCAAAAGCAATGTATGCCTAGAGCTGTTGAAAACAAGATTAAATTTACTTTAAAAATAGAAGAACAGATTCATATGATGATAGGGGATGAAAATAGAATTAAGCAGGTTATCATTAATTTAGTAGACAATGCCTTTAAATTTACTGGTGAAGGCGGCGAGGTGATTTTATCTGCATATAGAAAAGATGATTGGGTAGTTTTAGAAGTAGAAGATAATGGAGTAGGGATACCGAAAGAAGATCTACCGAATGTTAAGGAAAAATTCTATAAAGGTAAAAATAGTGGATCACATACTGGTTTAGGATTATCCATATGTGATGAGATAATAAAGCTACATGATGGTAAAATGGAGATAGAATCAGAAATCAATCATGGAACCATCGTAAGAGCTATCTTACCTTATAGGGAGGAAGAAATATGAAAAAAAGGAGTATAATTATTTTTCTTATAGGACTTATGATTTTGCTTACATCATGTAATATAGATGAGACCAATATAAAGGACAGAGTTGGTACTCCTAATAACAATAAACCACCTATAGAAGGAAAATGGATAATAAAAGAACTAGCAAATAAGACAAATAATTTAAGAAAAAAGGAAGATAGCTATATAGGGAGCGAAGCATTGTTTCATAAAGATGCTTTGATAGTAGGTAGTAATTATGTAACAAAACCATCCTATAAAATAAAAACAGTAGATACTATTGACTATTTATTATATAAATATAAAACTAGGCCAGAGGATTTAGGTATAAAAAAAGATAAACTCCAAGTTATAACAGTACTTAACGACAATCAATATTTTAATGAATTCGTTAAATATAATGATGATACTATGTTTGTATATTTAGATAATAGTTTCTATAAGATGGAAAGAACAGTAAAAGAGGTAAGTTGTGAAGAGGTAGATAGATATATAAGCATAGAAAAGGCAATGATCAGAGATTTTGAAACGGTTAAAGCTGAAAAATTACAGACAGGAGTATTACTAGGTGTAAAAATTCCCACATATGATGAAAAAAATAATTTAGCTAATTGGGAATATGAAACTATTTGGATAAATAGTAAAGATAAAAATATAACTAGTATGTATAAATTAAATGATATTTTACTACCTAGGAAAAATGGATTTTGGGTAATAGATGTTGACAGGGAAGTAGACGGAAATATATTAAATGATAAAATAAAGGCAGTTCCACAGTTTAGTTTATTAAAACCTAAAGGGTCTAGAGGTAAATCGGAAGACTTGATTTATAAAAAAAGAGAAGATGATTCTAAGAATAGTTTACCATCTACATTAAGGAATATTTTGTTTGTAAGCAATAATTATATATCAATAGAAGATATTGATATAATGAACAATGAAAAGAGAAGTTTAAAAATATATGCAATAGACAATCTAGAAAAGAAGATATCAATAAAGCTTTCTGATTTTATTGAAGAAGATGGAAGCAAAATTTTCCTAGAAGGTTTACAAAGTGCAATATCTATGGATGTGGATCCTATAATCGATGAAAGTAATATAGGACTTTTTAGAAGAAATGGATATTGGATATTTAAAGGAAGAGTGAATTATAAAGAAAGTGAAGAAGAGCTATATAAGAATTTTAATATTAAAGCAATACCACCGAAGGAAATGGTTAGTTATGATAAACACTTAATTCCTTGGGACGCTATAAAAAGAAAGGTCCCTGAAGCTATAGATATGTTTTCTTCTCCTAATGATGATTTAGTAGTAGTAGTTACACATACAGATTTATTAATTTACTCTATAGAAAACAAAGAAGAGATAAGTTCTACACCAATGGAAAAGATAAAACTACCAAAAAATGCATCTATAATAATGGCAGAATGGGCCATAGATAGATATCCTGATATGTGGGAAAGTGAAGTAATTGAAAAAGGTGGAGAAATTATACAAAAATAGTGTATAATATAAATAACTATCCAGATAGGGAGGGTGTTGACATTTGAGTAATTTAAAAGAGCTCCTAGGCTACATGGAGTATGCAAAGATGTTTATTTATATTTCTATTGGAACAATAATACTAACTAGTATTATATATTTTCTTATGAAAGACTTTAAATTAGCAAAGTATATACCTGGAATTATATTGATTGGGATTGGTTTAATTAGTTTTTTTACTCTTGATACTAATATTGTAATATCAAAATCACCAGAAAGAATAATGCTTATTTTCATTGGATTAGGATGTGGGTTAATAGGAATACTTAGTGGATGGATTATAGACATTTTTAATAAATCAGATAAGACTAAAAAGAAAGGTAAAAGAGTAAAAGAACAAGAAGAAATGTAAATATGATTTAAGATAAGATGTTAAAACAAAAGATGATCTTTATAAATAATAGCTCCTTTAAAAAGGAGCTATTATTTATAGATCCAAAAGAATCCCTATTATTTATTTATAAGCTTCAACTTTTTATCTTTGCTTAATTGCTTTATAGAATATTCTCTTTTTAAAGCTTCACTTTTATTATTATATGTTTCATAATATACCAATTCAACTGGAATTCGGCCTCGAGTATATTTAGCACCAAGTCCTTTATTGTGGTTTTGGATTCTTTTGTCTAAATCTACAGTATAACCTGTATATAGAGTATTGTCTTTACACTTTAATATATAGACATAGTACATTATTTCACCTTATTAAATAATCTTTTTTAAAATTCTTGAAACTACATCATAGGAGTATCCTCTTCTTTGTAGAAATCCACCTAATTTTCTATATTTTGCTTCTTTAGTATCGTTTCTATAGCTTGATATTTTTTTTAGAGCTAGTTCCATGGCGATTTCATATTCTTCATCTGAGTCCATATTAAGTAATTTATCTATAATTTCTACTGAGACTCCCTTTGATATTAACTCTCTTTTTATTCTATTTGGACCAAATTTATTGATATTTATCTTATCTTTAATAAAATTAATGGCGAAGTTCTCATCATCGATATATTTTCTTTCTTTGCAATATTGTATTGCTTTTGCAATATGTTGTTCCTCATAGCCCTTAGTCTTCAATTTTGTATAGATTTCTTTTTCTGTTCTTTGTCTATAGGATAGGAAATGGAGTGCATCATTTATTACTTTCTTTGATTCTGCTGCTTCTAATACATCTTCTAAAAACTCTTTAGAAATTTCTTTTCCAGTATATAGATCATATTTGTATCTTAGTTCATTTTCCAATCCAAAGGCAAATTCATCATCTATATATATATTAACCCTATTTATATTTTTCTGTGGTGTAATACTAGTAATCTTCATAATATAAATCTCCTTATTTAAAACTTCAATAAATCCAAGTAAATTTGTTTAATTTTTTCTCTCTTTGACAAGGATATAAATACCTAATCCTATTAAGAGAACAGGCCATAAATCAAATATTGTTTGTATATAATAATTTAATTGATAAATTAATCTATGATCTACTGTTGTTATAATATATTTACCTAGAAGTATAATTCCTAAAACTATAAGTCCCAGGCCTAAAAATAATGCAGTATTGTCATTTTTATGGGAGTTATTATTTTCTTGATATATAACTCCATCATCTTCAGGAATTATCATACTACATATGATATAAGTTATAAAGAAAGAAGAGAAAGATTTCATAGCTAATATAACAAAGGCTAATCTAATTATAGTTGCATCGATATTAAAATATTCTCCTAAACCACCACATACACCTGATATAATCTTGTTTTCTTTAGATCGTTTTAACTTTTTCATATTTACACCTCCATATAAGCATAATTTAATCATATCAAATTTATTACATAAATTGAATACTTAAGGCTAAAAAGATTCACTTTATTGCATGTTTATGATAATATTTAGTAATAGATACTTAAGGGAGGATGGAAATGTTTAATATATTTTCTTTAATATTTAAGTATATTTTCATTATAATCATTTATATGTTTATTTTTAGTATAATAAGACTTATTTATTTGGATATTAAGGGCATAAATTTAACTCCAACTGGAGATTTTGCTTATTTAAAATTGCTCAATAGAAAAGATACACTGCCATTTAAAATCGATGAATACTATTCAATTAAAAATGTTCTTAGTTTAGGTAGAAGTGGTGGTAATGATATAATCATTAAGGATCCCTATATATCAAAGAAACATTTTAAAATAGTAGAAGACGAAAAAGAGTTTTTCATTGAAGACTTAGGTAGTGCTAACGGTACATTTATAAATGATGAAAGAATAGAAGATGTAGTTAAATTAAATAATGGAGATAGAATCAAAATCAGTAATATTGAATTTATTTTTGTAAATAGATAATGGAGGTTACATATGTTTAGTAATAAAATTAGTAGTAAAACTCCTAGAAGATTTTTATTCTTATTTGAAATATTAGCTTTATTGTTATTGTTTATTCATCAAAAAGATAATTTTGATAAACAAACATTCATAAATGGCTTTGCACTTATTGTAATTATATATGCTTCCAATTATATTTTACTTAAAGTATCCAGGGGAGACAATTATATATTTTTAATAGCTACTATGCTAGTTTCCATAGGCGCAATAATGATATATAGGATGGATGCTAAAACAGGTACACGCCAATTAATGTGGCTATTTTTAAGCATATTAATTTTTTATGCTACATATTTTATGCTTAAATATATAAAAATATGGGATAAGCTCCTATACGTATACATAGGAGGAGCTTATCTATTATTTGGGTTGACATTTGCCCTAGGTGAAAGAAAATTTGGAGCCATTAACTGGATAAATATCAAAGGAGTAAGCTTGCAGCCAGCTGAGATTACAAAACTATTAGTTATATTTATAATGGCTGCATATTATTCAAATTATAATAAATACAAAAAAACAAAGTATTCTTCTTATTTAATCTTAGGTATAATGTACTCTTTTATAGCTTTATTATTCTTGCAGAGAGATTTAGGAATGGCTGTTTTAATGTATGGTATATATATAGGGTTACAATTTATTTATGAAGAAGATAGAAAATTAATAGCATATAATATAGGATTATTCATAATCAGTGGCATAATAGGGTATTTTGCTTTTAATCATGTCAGAGTAAGGGTTGAAACTTGGTTAAATCCATGGATTTATATCAATGATAAAGGATATCAAATAACACAATCTTTATTTGCTATTGCAGAAGGTGGATTTTTTGGTAAGGGCATAGGATTAGGCTTTCCACACTTTATACCATTGGCATATAATGATTTTATATTTTCAGCTATATGTGAAGAAATGGGTATATTCACTGGCATGGGCATAATAATGCTATTTATGATTTTGGTATATAGAGGGTTTAAAATAGGGATGAGTCAGTGGAACATGTTTTTTAGAATTTTAGCCATAGGAATAAGTATTTTATTTGCTATACAATCAATTATAATAATAGGTGGAGTAATTAAACTAATACCCCTTACAGGGATTACTTTACCTTTTGTATCTTATGGAGGTAGTTCCATAGTTACAAGTTTTATGGCTTTAGGAATTCTCCAGGCAGCGTCAGAGGATATGGACTGGCAGGTGAATGATGATGAATAAAAACAATAATAGAGTTAAAGAGAATAAAAGAATTATAGTAGTATTGGCATGTCTTTGCACTATGTTAGTAGTACTTATTGGATACTTAAGCTATTTCCAAGTATTTAAGGCCCAAGAAGTAAAAAATAATGCTTATAATAAACGAACATGGATAAATGAAGAAAATGTATTAAGGGGCTCAATCTTAGATAGAAATGGCAATGTTCTTGTATATAATAAAAAGACAGAGGATTCTAACAAGAGATATTATAAATATGGAAGACTCTATAGCCATGTAATAGGATACAGCTATAGAGAATATGGTAAAACAGGATTAGAGCTTAAATATAATAATGCACTTTTAGATATAAGTGATAGTACAGCCTTAAATGATTTAAAGAGTCTGATATTACCCACTTCTATAGGAAATGATTTAAAACTTACAATAGACCATAATCTTCAGGAAAAATCTCGTAGTTTATTGGAAGGGAAAAAGGGTGCAATTGTAGCCATGAATCCTAAAACCGGTGAGGTGTATTCCATGGTAAGTATGCCTGATTTTGACACTTCCAATTTAAATGATCATTGGAAGGGGATAACTGAAAGTGAGGATAGTCCATTACTAAATAGGGCTACACAAGGATTATATGCTCCAGGGTCAGTATTTAAAGTTATAACTACGGTAGCTGCATTAGATACACCTGCATTAGATAATGAATATAAGTGTAGTGGAACTGCAAAAATAGATGGATATACATTTAAAGATTATAGCAGCAGAGGCCATGGAAATATTACCTTGGAAGATGCCTTACGATTATCTTGTAATACTTATTATGTAGATAGGGTTCAATATATAGGAAAGGATAGATTGGGTAGTACAGCAGATAAGTTTATGATTAATTCTAAAATTGATTTCGATCTACCTATGAAATCATCTAGTTTTCCATATAAAAAAAGTCTAAGCAAGACAGAATTATCGGCATCTGCCATAGGTCAAGGGGAAGTTTTAGTAACTCCTTTAAATATGGCTATGGTAGCTTCTGCTATAGCCAATGATGGACAAATGGTTAAACCAATATTAGTCAAGGAAATAGTAAGCAAAAACAATAGAATTCTCGAGTCCTATAGTACTGAAGTAATTTCTGATGTAACAAGTAGCATCAAAGCGAATCAAATTAAGGACATGATGCTAAAGGTAGTAGAATCAGGTACTGGTACCAATGCCAAAATAAAGAATGTTAAGGTTGCAGGAAAGACTGGCACAGCAGAGAACCCTTCGGGAAAATCCCATAGTTGGTTTATAGGATTTGCACCTTATGATGATCCCAAGATTGCTATAGCCGTAATTTTGGAAGAGGAAGGTGTAACGGGAGGGACAGGAGCAGCACCAATAGCACGAGACATCTTTATTCATGGTTTAAATAATATTGATTTTTAGGAGGAGATAGGATGGCAAAAGGGGTTTTAGAGAGGAAGGATATTCCTCAAGAAGATACTTGGGATTTAGAATCTATGTTTTCAGATACTGAAGCATGGGAAAATGAGTGTAAAAGGGTAGAAAAATTAGCAGAGGAATTTCCTAAACACTTAGGAAGTTTTACTAAGGATGCTAATAGCTTGTTAAAAGCTTTAGAAGATAGGGATAATATATATAGGGCAATTAGCAATATATATTCCTATGCCCATATGAAATTAGATGTAGATACGACAAATAGTCAGTCACAGAGTTTAAACGATAAGGCAACAAGTCTTTATGTAAAGGTTGAAGAAAAAACTTCTTTTTTAGTACCAGAACTACTTAAGTTAAGGGAAGAAGATATAGAAAGATTTCTAGAAGATAATGAGACTTTGAAGCTATATGATCAACATTTAAAAAACATAATGAGGCAAAAAGATCATGTCCTTTCTGCAAGGGAAGAATCCATATTAGCCCAAATGGGAGAAGTAGGAGGGTCACCTGAAAAAATATATTCTATGTTAAATGATGCTGACTTAAAATTTCCTACTATTAAGGATGAGAAGGGAAAAGACGTAGAGATTACCCAGGGTAATTTTATACCTTTAATGGAATCAAAAAACAGACGAGTAAGAAAAGATGCCTTTAAGAGTTTGTATAAGGTATATAAGAGTTTTGAAAATACTTTTGCTGCAACACTTAATGGAGATTTAAAAAACAATATATTTAATTCAAGGATTAGAAACTATAATTCAACTAGGGAGGCTTCTTTAAATCAAAACAATATTCCTTTATCTGTATATGACAATCTAATAAAATCAGTTCATGAAAATTTGGATAGTATGTATAAATATATGAATATTAGAAAAAGGGCATTAGAACTAGATGAATTACACATGTATGATTTGTATACTCCAATTGTAGATGAAGTGGATTTTAATATACCATACAAAGAAGGAGTAGAATTAATAAAAAGGGCCTTATCACCTTTGGGAGAAGAATATTTAGAAGGAATGAATGAAGGATTTAATTCCAGATGGATTGATATTTATGAAAATAGGGGTAAAAGATCAGGAGCTTATTCTGGAGGATCCTATGATTCCAAGCCCTTTATACTTTTAAATTACCATGACACATTGGATAATGTATTTACTGTAGCCCATGAAATGGGACACTCAATGCATAGTTATTTTACTAGAAAGAACCAACCTTTTATATATGGGAATTATAGTATTTTTGTTGCAGAAGTTGCATCTACAGCTAATGAAGCATTATTATTAGATTATATGATTAAAAATGTGAAAGATAAAAATGAAAAGTTATACTTAATAAATCATTATTTAGAATCTTTTAGGACTACAGTATTTAGACAAACTATGTTTGCAGAATTTGAAATGATTATAAATGAGTATTTAGAAAAGGGAGGGGCCTTAACTGCAGAATATTTATGTAAGACTTATAAGGAGCTTAATAAATTATATTATGGCCCTGATGTAATAATAGATGAAGAAATCGCAATCGAGTGGGCTAGAATACCTCATTTCTATTATAATTTTTATGTATTTCAATATGCAACAGGGTTTTCTGCTGCAATATCTTTATCACAACAGATTTTGGAAAATAGAGAAAAAGCAGTTGAAAAATATTTAGGGTTCTTAAAAAGCGGTAGTTCAGACTATCCAATTAATGTTTTAAAAATAGCTGGTGTAGATATGACAACAGTAGAACCAGTAAACAATGCTATGAAATTATTTAGCAAATTAGTAGATGAGTTAGATAAGTTAATATAATTTTGGGAGGCCTTAGCCTCCCATTTATTTTACCAAATATTAAACATTATATTAGTAATCATTAAAGACATATTATAAAAATTTGTTTTTTAAATTGTTCCAATACATATTTTTATCAAAGTTTAATTTGTATATTTTTTTACTAGGCATGGTAAAATCTATTTGTTGAATATTATCATATGAAAATTCAATTCCATCATTTACCACCAATATGGAATTTATATATCTATTTTCTGGCTCGATTGTAATGATTGAACTTCCAGGGATTACTGCGCTATTTTGTAGGGATCTATATGCTTTAGAATTAATAGGAGATAGAGGTGTGATTTGTAAAGTTTCTAAAGACGGATAGATAACACTACCTCCACTGGAAAAGCTATATGCTGTACTACCAGCAGGAGTTGATACTATAATCCCATCCCCACTAAATTTTTCTAGATGATTGCCATCAATTGATAAATCCAAGTGTATTACCTTAGATTTCATACCCTTAATAACTACTTCATTGACTCCAGTTAAATAAAAGGTCTTCTTTTTAGTATGGATTTTTGCACTAACTAAGGATATTTCTTCTATTGTATAATCTTTATTTATATATTTACTTATAAAAGTATCAATATTCTCTGGTAAAATTTCTTGAAAAAATCCTAAATGTCCTGTATTTATTCCTATAAAAGGAATATTAGTAAATTTATATTTATGAACTGCGCTTAAAAAAGCTCCATCTCCTCCAACGCAGATATTCAGTTCAGCATCAGGATTGTATTTTTCAGATATAATAAACCCTCTTTGAGTAAATTTCTCTTTTAGCTTCAAGGCGGTTTTTCTAGATTCTAAATTTCTGTTGGAAATTAAATTGATTTTCCTAGATTTATTCAAATATAACACCTCCTTATTTATAATGCCTATAATAATAAAATAAATCTGTTATAATAATACATTATATAATAAATAAAACAAAATTTGGAGGAAATTATGGATTATCTTGTGGAAAATGAAAATAATATAGTATTTAAATGTACTAAAGAAAATCTGACATTAGAAGAATTCTTATTTGATCAGGAGTTATCTGGAAGATTATTTCGGAAATTGTATAAAGCTAAACATATATATGTTAATGGAGAATTTCAAAGAAAAGACTTAAAATTAAAAATAGGCGATATGGTTTCTGTTTATATGGAAGATGAGATAAGCAATGTAGAGCCTGAGAAGATGGATTTGGATATAGTTTATGAGGATCATGATTTACTAATATTAAATAAAAAATCAGATATGGTAGTTCATTTAACTAAATCTCATGAAACTAATACCCTTTCCAATGGCATAGCCTACTATTTCCAGGAAAAAAATATTAAAAGAAAAATTCGATTTGTCAATAGATTAGATATGGATACTACAGGCTTATTAATAGTAGCTAAAAATCCATTTGCTCATCAACAAATAGCAATTCAGTTTGAAAATAATACTGTTAAAAAAAAGTATTTAGCTTTAGTAGATGGTATTGTAGAAAAAAATCAAGATATAATAGATCGACCTATAGGAAGAGAAGAAGAAAGAAGTATAAAAAAAGTTGTCACCAAAGATGGTCAAAGAGCATTAACTAAATATAAAGTTAAAGAAAGATTAAAAAATACAACTTTATTAGATATACAAATTTATACTGGAAGATCTCATCAAATTCGTGTTCATCTAAATCATATAGGTCACCCTATAATCGGAGATGTTTTATATGGCAAGGAAAGTCCTTATATAAAGAGACAAGCTTTACACTCATATTATCTTCAAATAAAACATCCAAGAACTAAGGAAAGTATTGAATTTAATGCAATATTACCAGAAGATATGACAAGACTAATCAACCTAATGAAGGATTAATTATCCTTCATTAGGTTGATTTTCTTTTTTAGTTATCTTAGGCTTGTTTAATGTACTCATAATTTTCATAATTTGGTCAATGTCCATTGAAGATTTATCATCTTTTTTCATCTCTTTTAATAAAGGTTCCATTAATTTCATCATATTTGTAGAATCCTTATGTATATTTGATGTATTAGTAAAATGATTTAAAAGATTAAACATTTGTTTATATTTATCCATATTTACAATTAGGTCTATAACAATACCTAAGTTTGACATATTAGATTTAGGAATTTCCTTTTGTACTGTTGTCACTATTTTATTAAGTCGTTCTCTATTATTTTCAAAATCTAGAGGCTCTATGTCTAGTTTATAACTGTTATTTATATGTTTTTTTAATTCCAAGATTTTCACTATACTTTCTGTAATTATAATAGATTTTTCATATGGACCTAAATATTCCGTTGGAAGAAACGGTGCTATTTTTTTTGCTATATGTATCTTTTTTTCTGTATAGTCAGGGTCTATTTCCATCGATTGGATGTAACTAGAAAAGTAAGGTCTATTATCTACTTCTTCACTATTATCCTTATTCATACTGAGGTACAATAATAATATTAGAATAACTTGATTATTCAATTTTAATCACTCCCAAAAATTTATGATATTTTATTATATGCGCTTATATCAGATTGTTTACTAGAGAAAGTACTATTATCTAATGTTTTTTCATAGATTATAGTAAAAGAATAAGAAGGGGTGATTAGTATAATGGATAAAAAAAATATACTAAGGAAATTAGAAGAATATAATATAAAAGATGAGGATGTAGAAATGATTGAAGATATAGCTGAAGATTATAAAGATAAATCAGAAGAAGAAATGTTTATAGAGATAATACGATTAAATGAAAAAATGGAAGAAGAAATGAGTTATGATGAATATGAAGCTATATTTGAACAGCTAGAGGATATAAGACATTTATTATCAGATGAACAAAATGAAAAGTTAAATATAATACTTAAAACATTAAGAAGGGGGTAATCCCTTTCTTTTTATTTTATAACTTATTTATAGTACTTATGATATAAATACTATCCTAGAAAATTAAGGAAATGGACATGCTTTTATTCAGATGCTATAATTAAATAGACATATAAATATTATGTAAACCTTTAGGAGGTAAAAAGTTGAAAAATAAAAGGGAGTACTTAATAATAACTTTAGTGATTTTAGTGTTTTTTACTGGTTTTTTATTTTATATGAAAAGTTCAAGTGAAATAACTACTATTCCATATATAGAATTTATGAAGAATGTGGACGATGGCCTTGTGGAAGAAGTTAGGGTAGGTGACTCTTCAGATATAATTGTAACACTAAAAAATGGGCAAAAAAAGAAAACTGATAATCCAAGGACTGAAGATTTTAAAAAAGAATTATTGTTGAAAAATATAAAAGTTGTTGAGGAAACAGTTGGAACTAGGAATGTTTTTATGTTTTTTGGCCTCTCGGTAGGGCTGGTTATATTTATTATTTTACTAAGAAAAAACATGTCGAAGGAAGTAGAAAGAGAAATAAATGATTTATCAAAGATAGATGGTGGAGATTATAATACAGGTATAAAATTTTCTGATGTAGCAGGAAATGAGGAGGCTAAAGACACTTTAGAGGAAATGGTGGATTTTATTAAAAATCCTGAACTTTATAGTAGTTATGGTGCTAGATTACCTAGGGGAGTATTATTATATGGACCTCCAGGTACCGGAAAAACTCTATTAGCTAAAGCTTTAGCTGGAGAAGCTGGAGTTCCCATATTCCCAGTATCAGGATCAGACTTTGTCCAGGTCTATGCAGGAGTAGGGGCCAGTAGGATTAGAAGTCTTTTTAAAGAGGCTAAAGAGGCTGGAAAATCTGTAATCTTTATTGATGAGATAGATTCTTTAGGTAAGAAAAGAAAGGGAAATAATCCTGCTGGAAGTGAAGAAGGAGATAGAACTTTAAATGCATTACTGGCTGAAATGTCCGGGTTTAAAGATAATGATGGAATTATTGTTGTAGCAGCCACTAATAGAATAGACGTTTTGGATGAGGCACTACTTAGACCAGGTAGATTTGATAGGCAGGTAGAAGTACAATTACCAGATATTAATGCAAGGGAAAAAATATTAAAATTACATTGTAGAAATAAGCCGTTATCTAAAGACGTAAATATAAGAAGATTAGCTCAAGAAACCGTATATTTTAGCGGAGCAAAATTGGAAAATCTATTAAATGAATCTGCTATGATAGCTGCTAGATCTAAAGATAAAGAAATAACCAATGAGCATATTGATAAAGCATATTTTAAAGTATTAGTAGGAGACGAAAAAAAGGACAGATCTTCTATTAGTATTAAAGAAAGAAAAATAACTGCTTATCATGAGGCAGGACATGCCTTAATAGCAAAGGTAGTTGCTAAGGAACATAGGGTAACAAAAGTAAGTATTATTCCAAGTACAAAGGGTATGGGAGGATTTAGTTTAAATATTCCTCCAGATAAAATGTACCAAACTAAAAATGATATTTTAAATAGTATAATGATAGCTTTAGCAGGTAGGGCAGCAGAAGAAATAGTATTTGGGAGGGAAAACATAACCACTGGAGCTTCATCAGATTTAGAAAAAGCCACAGAAACCGTATTGTCTATGTTAGGTATTTATGGAATGGATAGTTCTTTTGGATTATTAAATTATAATATAATAATGTCAAAAGATATAAATCAAGATGGACAGTTGCTTGCAAAATCAAATGAAATTTTAGAATCATTATATTTAAAAACTATAAATATCTTGAATGATTTTAGAATAGAATTAGATAGATTGGCAAATGGATTATTAGAAAAAGAAGTTTTGGGGGAAGATGAGATAAACGAAATAATATTAGGAAATATGTAAATCTAATATTGGATTCCTTAGCAAAGTATATAATTACTTGAAAATAGTTAATAAATATTGTATAATGTAAATAGAAAATTTAATGGAAGTTAATTTCTGCGGTGTTTGTTGACTCAGATAATTCAACCGACATATCAGACACGGGAGTCTGCGTTTAATATAGGATAACACGCCTCTATTATGTGGAAGTTAGAGTATATTAACAGGATACCCACCTTAAAAGTAGGCGGGTGTGAATTAAATGAGTATGACGGCATTGCGGTAATAAGTAACCCTCTTAGTAATCTAAGAGGGTTTTTGTTATCTAATATTGATTGGAAATTTTTTTCTATCTTTGAATAGATAAATATATTTAAATCCCAAGTCTCTAAGATATCTTTCTGCCTCTCTGTACTTGTAGCCTACAAACTCAGGAGTATGAGCATCAGAACCAATGGTTATTATTTCTCCACCTAGATTTTTATATAGACGCAAAATGTCAGGTTTTGGATTAAAATAACTTAAGCCATGTCTTAAACCGGCAGTATTTAATTCGATTCCCTTTCCATTATGGATTACTAGTTTTAGTATTTCAATTATTATATCATAGAAATTATTATAGTTAGGCAGCAAAGATTTATTCTCAATATATCTATCTATAAAATCCATATGACCTAACACATCATAATTGTCAAATGTTTTTATAGATTCATACATGTTTTCATAATATTCTTCTAGAGCTTTAAAAGGTTCAGTATCTCCAAATACTTCATCAATAACTATATCTCTACCGTTTATGCTGTGTATGGATAAAATAACAAAATCCAAAGGAGTATTTTTTATAAATTCTTCATATCGAATTTTCAGATGAGGCTGCATGCCTATTTCAACTCCACATAAGATTTCAATTTCTTTCATATATCTATATTTAACCTTTTTTATTTCTTTAATATAATCTTCAGGAATAAACTGAAAGTCTATTAATTGTGAGGTTGATTCTAAATCTACATGATCTGTAAAACAAATACTTTTTAAGTCTTTATTTATAGCTGAAAGAACCATATCTTCCATATTTGCTTGGGAATCCATAGAAAAATTACTATGGAGATGAAAATCATACATATATAACACCTCAATTAATTATTTTCCTAATATTGTATACCATAAACTGTATTTAGTAAATGATAAAGTATTGTTAAAAAACTTCATTGTATTGAAGTTTATACAAATCATAGTACATACCTTCCTTTGCAAGTAATTCTTGATGATTACCCATTTCTATTATTTTTCCATTACTTAAAACTATAATATTATCTGCATGTTGTATAGTTGATAGACGATGGGCTATAGCAATAGATGTTCTGTTTTTCATTAATTTTTCAAGAGCATCTTGAATTAGTAATTCTGTTTCAGTATCTATATTGGATGTAGCTTCATCTAGAATGAGAATTTTAGGATCATATGCCAATGTGCGAGCAAAGGCTAACAATTGTCTTTCACCTGAAGATAGGGTAGATCCCCTTTCCATAACAGGTTCATCATATTTGCCAGGCAAACTATCAATGAAGTTATAAGCATTTACATATTTAGCTACATCTTCAACTTCAGATCTAGTTATATTTTTATTGCTTAGTCTTATATTATCTTCAATAGTCCCAGCAAATAGGAAAACATCTTGCAAAACTACGCCAATATTTTTTCTAAGTTCATATTTATCTAACTCTTTAATATTTATACCATCTATTAGTATTTCACCTTTTTGTATATCATATAATCTAGTGATTAAATTTATGATAGAAGATTTACCAGCACCAGTGGCTCCTACAAAAGCTATTGTATCACCAGGATTTATAGTAAAGTTAATATCTTTTAACACCCAATCTTCTTTATCATAAGCAAACCAAACATTTTTAAATTCAATTTTACCTCTAATTTTATGCAATTTCTTAGGAGTTTGTATATTTTCAATAAAACTATCATTATCTAAGATATCAAAGATTCTTTCACTGGAGGCCATAGCAGATTGTAGTTCATTATATTTTTCAGTTAGTTCCATAATTGGCCCAAAAAACTTTTGCAGATAATCTATAAATATATATAGCATTCCAAATTCTATAGTATTGGAAAGAACTTTGCCACCTCCAAAATATATCAAAGTTGCGATTCCCAAAGATTTTATCATTTCAATAGCAGGGCGAAGCATAGCATATATAGTAACTTCTTTTACACTAGTATTTAAATAGTTTTTATTTAATTTATCAAATTCTTTAGATATTTTTTTTTCTTTATTAAATATTTGAATAATCTTCATTCCAGTAATATTTTCATTTAGGCTAGAATTAATCTTTGCCAATTGAGCTCTACTAATTCTATAAACTTCTCTGATATGTTTTCTAAAGATAATAGCGACAATAAATATTGCTGGTAGAAGTGAAAAGGATAACAAAGCTAATTTATAGTCCATTTTCAACATAATTATCATTATACCAATTAGCATTAAAATATCTTTAAAAAGATTTATTAAAACAGATGTATACATTTCATTTAGAGTTTCAGTATCGTTTGTTACCCTGGTTACCAGCCTGCCAATGGGATTCTTATCAAAAAAGCTTACAGATAAACTTTGGATATGGTTAAAGAGTTCTTCTCTAATATTGAATATTATTCTTTGACCTGTATAATTTAATAAATATATTTGACCGTAATTAAAAATAAATGTAAAGAAGATTACAATTAAAAAGTATAAGGATATTCTATTGATACCTGATAGATCTTTTTCTCTGAATCTTAAGTAGTTGTCCTTGTCAAGGGGTATACCCTTATCTATATTTTCGGTATCATAATCCACTAAATAATAATTGCCATTGTTTTTAAGAATCTTTTTTAAAGGTGAATTAGATAATTGTGATTCTGTGGAATCTTCTTTTCTAATATATTTAAATCCATTAAATTCTACACCTTCTATATCTGAATTTATATCCACTTCATACATGGGTTTTTTATTGCCATTTATATAATCATCTATGGCTATCTTCAATAAGTATGGATTTAACAATTCTAAGCCAGTTATTAATATTAATAATACTAGAGATAATAAAAGGAGTTTCCAATAGGGTTTTGCATATCCTAGTAATCTTTTCATTAATTTTGCATCATAGGCTTTGCCCAGAACATCATTATATTCGTCTCTTGACATAATTAGACCCTCCTATTTTTTAATCTTTTCTTCTAATAATTGCTTATCATATAGATTCTTATAAAGTCCATTTAGTTCCAATAACTCATCGTGTTTACCGCGTTCTATAATTTTACCATTATCCATAAATAAGATTTCATCTGCAGATTGGATTGTAGATACCCTATGGCTTATTAAAATGGTTGTTGTGTTTTTAGTTAAAGATTTTAAATTATTTAAAATCTTTTCTTCTGTTTCTGTATCTACCGCAGATAGACTATCATCAAAAATTAGGATAGGAGGATTTTTTATTAAAGCTCTTGCTATGGAAGTTCTTTGCTTTTGACCACCAGATATGGTGACACCTCTTTCTCCTAATACAGTATCAAAAGTCATAGGAAAATCCATTATATTATCATATACCTCAGCCATTTTAGAAGCTTCATATATCATTTCATCTGGTACTTCTTCATCGAAGGCAAAAGCAATATTATTCTTAAGGCTTTGAGAAAAGAGGAAATTATCCTGTGGGACATATCCTATATTTTCCCTTAAAGTTTTTAAGCTTAAACTTTTTATATCAATATCATCTATAAATATAGAACCTTCCTCAATATCATAAAGTCTTAAAAGAAGATTTACTATAGTACTTTTACCACTTCCGGTTCTTCCTAATATAGCTAATGTTTTACCTTGTTCTATTATAAAATTAATATTTTCTAAAGCATTGTGGTTAGTATTTGGATATTTAAAACTAACATCTTTAAATTGGATTTTACCCTTTATACTTGGCACTTGTATAGGATTAGATATTTCTATTATATCTGGCTTTTCTTCTAAAATAATATTAAGTCTATCCATAGAAGCAAGCCCTCTTTGAAGAACATTAATGACTCTACCAACAGCTCGGGTAGGCCAGTTTAATAATCCTAAGTAAGAATAGAATGCAACAAAGTCTCCAAGAGATATATTTCCCTTAATTACTTCTTTGCCCGAAAAAAATATAGTGATTAATAGACTGATAGAAAATATAAATTCTAATAGAGGTCTAAAAATTCCAGACACTTTAACTAATTCTAAATTTTTCTTCATATTATCCTTATTAACTTCATAAAAATTTTCAGAAACTAGATCTTCCTGTACAAAGGACTTTATAACTCTAATACCTGCAAAGTTTTCCTGAGTAAATTCTGTTAAGTTTGAAAAGGCACTCTGTACAGTTTTTGAACGATTATAAATTGTATTTCCAAATCTTCGAGTAATAATTATAATTATGGGCAAATTTATAACTGCCATAATAGTTAATTTTAAACTAGTACTTCGTACCATCATAAATAAGGATAAGGCAATTATAAACAAAGAGTCTACCATCATGATAATACCAAAACCCATAGCCATCCTAATAGCATTAATATCATTGGTAGCATGGGACATTAGATCTCCTGTTTTATGTGTGGAAAAATAATTTGGTGATAGAGTTAAAAGATGATCAAACAATTCTCGTCTTAAGTGATATTCTAATTTTCTTGAATTACTTATTATATATATTCTCCAAAAGTAACGACCTACGCCTATGGCAATTCCAGTTAATATTATATATAAGGAATATTTTATAACTCCATTGGAAGTAAGGGTATTATTTTGAAAATCATTAGTTAAATTGCCTAAAATCCTTGGAATCAACAATTGGATCATATCTACTGTTAAAAGCCAAAACAACCCTAATATATAACTCCATTTATGTTTTTTAAAAAAATCCTTAAGCCTACTAAATGCTTTCATATTTTAGATTACCTACCTTTCAAATATATAATATTATATATTACTATAAAAATAAAATTATTTCGGCACTCAAAATATATTTACCACACTTTTATGAATAATATCACTAAATAGTGGAATTATATTAAATATAAATACTTGTTTAAGTAAATATATACATAATTTTATATATGGAGGGGAAAAAGTTGGAATTAACTACAAAAGAAATTGTAAAAAAGAAGATTTTAGATGCTCAGGAAATGGTTAGGGATTATGAGGTGTATTCTAAGAAGGTAAACGATTCTGAGGTGTCAGATTTGTTTAAGAAATTTGCGGAAGAATGTGGTTATCAGGCTTCTAATTTACAAAAGATACTAAAAGAGAAATATTAGAATAAATACACATATAATAATTTAATTGATTATACTTGGAATTTATTGGGTATTTATTGAAAAGTAGTAAAAATACAACACAAATGTAAAGGGGTGTTATTAGTGATAGGTAAATATGTAGAAGAAAAAAGAAAGAAAATGGAAAGAGAAAGAAAGATTAAAACAGCTAAGAATGTTGCTACAGGCACTATTATAGGGACTACCTTAGGTGCAATAGCTGGGTTATTATTTGCTCCTAAATCTGGAAAAGAAATGCGAGAAGATATTACTATAAAGTCTAAAGAAGTAGCAGATAATCTAAAGGATACCATGGGTGAAAAAATTGAAGAGGCAAAGGATTTTAAAAATAAGGTTACTTTAGATTTAAAGGAAAAGAAGGAGAAAATAGAAAATAAAACAGAGTTAGTTAGTAAGGAATTAGAAGAAGGTATTTCTGAAATTGGAGAAGTAATAGAAGATACAGTTGAAGACATTAAAAAGGATATTGAATAAAAGGACCAATAAATAGTCAACAATCAACCAACAAACAATCAAAAGACAAGGGGGGGTTTAGTGAACGCAAACCTTACAGTTCAAGATTTGTTTAAATTGTTATTGTATTTAATAGGAATAGGAGCTGGGACCTACTTTATACTTGTACTTAGCAAAATAAATAAAATTTTAGGCCAAGCCAAAGATATAGTAGATAATAATAGCAAGGAATTAGATTTAACTATAAAACAGCTTCCTGAAATAAGTAATAACATCAATGAGATGACAAAGGAAATAAATACGGCTTTAACTAATATTGCTCCAGAACTTGATGGTGTAATAACCAATGTAAACTCAATCACAAGTTCTATAAACAATGCTACCAGTACAGCCCATGAAACAATAGATACTGTAGCGGATAGCATAGTTGATACAGCTTTAGCCTTTCAGTATAATGCTAAGACAGTTACCGATTATATTGACATAGTCATGGATTTAATAGCAATTATTAAAAATGCAATAAAGAAAAAATAAGCCCTTTATAAGGGCTTTTTTTGTCTAAAAATTGATATTGATTATGTTGTATATGTGATATATCATAGTATGTACTAGAAACTTATAACAACAATATTTATTTGACTCATTATATATTGAAGGGTGATAGAATGAAAAAAGTTAAACTAATTGTAAATCCATCTTCTGGAAGAGAAATGGCTGAAAATAGAGTAGATGCATTATGTAAAAAGTTATTAGATAACGGATATATAGTAGGAAAATTTTTTACAAAAGAAAAAAATGATGCCTATTATGAAACTATTAAAACTTGTTTAGAAGATTGGGATATAATCGTAGCTTGTGGTGGAGATGGTACTGTGAATGAAGTTGCTAAGGGAATTGCCAATAGTTCAAATAAAGTTCCAGTTGCAATATTATCTTCAGGTACTGTAAATGATTTTGCCACATATATGAATATACCTACAAAAATAAATGACTTCTTTGAAATGATAAAAAGAGAGAAGGTTGTGGAGATAGATTTAGGTAGAATCAATGATGAATATTTTGTAAATGTTGCTGCAGGAGGATTACTTACACATGTTGGATATCAGGTACAACCTGAAGCAAAGGCCTTACTAGGTAGATCAGCTTATTATTTTGAAGGAGTAAAGGAATTATTAACTCAGGGAATTGAGCCAGCCTATATGAGTTTTGAAAGCGAAGAATATACTACTGAAGAAGATGTATTACTTTTTTTAATTTCCAACAGTTCCTCCATAGGAGGATTTAAAAAAATTGCTCCTAGTGCTGATGTATTAGATGGTCTGTTGGATGTTATTATAATAAGAGATTCTAATGTTGCTGAGTTGGCAAATATATTCTTTAATATATTAAGAGGGGATCATATAAATCATCCAAATGTTGCTTATTTTAAGACAAGAAGTATCACAATAAAAGCAAATAAGGATGTAACTATTGATATAGATGGAGAGTATGGAGGGAAATTACCAGCAATCTTCCAAGTTGTACCTAAAGGTATGAAAATTTTAATCTAATCATTGCAGAAAGGGGCAATATAATGAATGATGATGTAATTAATGAAAATGTAGCAGAAATTGAGAAATATTTAAGAAAGGTAGATTATATAATCAGATTAGAAGGGAGGCAAATAATCAATCAGTTAAATATTACTATACCCCAATTTACAGCTTTACAAATATTGATACATAATGGAAATTTGACAATTGGCGAATTGAGTCAAAAAATGTCCTTAGCATGTAGTACTATTACTGACTTAATTGATAGAATGGAAAAAAGTCAACTTGTTGCAAGAAGAAAGGATGAAAAAGATAAAAGGGTAGTCATAGTTGAGGTTTTGCCTAAAGGATATGATATATTAGAAAAAGTTTTAAAAAAGAGAAGAGAATATTTAAGTTCTCAATTAATAGATTTTGAAATTGAAGAGATGGAGACATTACGAAAGGGATTGGAAGGTCTATATAATGCTATGAAAGAATAATAACTAATATTGGGGTAATGGAGAGGGGCTTACTTTATGAAACTTATTAATAATAGATTTAAAATTATAAAGATCATAAATAAGGGTTCTAAAAACGAAGGATATATTGTAGAAGATTTAAAAGACAATAATAAATTGAAATATTTGAGAATGTATTTCTGGAATAAGGATAAATTAACAATAGAATATCTTATAGATAATTATCTAGATATTAGACAGATTAAGCATAAGAATTTAGTTGAAAGTTTACATTTTCATATAGTAGACACCATAAATTTAAAAAAAATTAGTATGCCTATATATTATACTATTAATGAGTACATAAATGCACCATCTTTAAGTGATATAAATATGGATTTAAACCTAGAAGATAAAGTAAAACTAGTATTAGAGATAATGAGTGTAACTGATTATCTTCACTTTAGAGGATTTATATATAAATATTTAAATCCTGCTAATATACTATTTTCCCAGGATAAGGAAATGAAGATCAGGGGATTAACATCTATTATTGATGAAGGAATAAGGACTAACTATGATGATATAGGTGAATATTTTATTGCACCTGAAATCTTTACAAAGTCAGATATCATAGATAAAAAAGCAGATTACTATTCTTTAGGAATAATAATAAAATATTTATTTTTTCATGAATTCAAAGAGAGCAAATTTGGTATAAAAGATTTTAAAAAAGAGCTAAATCTCACCATTGAGCAAAAAACATTTTTACTTAAGTTAGTAGAAAACTTAACATACAAAGACCCTAAAAAGAGGAATGTAGACTTAAGAAAACATATTATAGATATTAGTGAAAAATTTCATCTACCTTATTCTTATGATCTATTTCAGGAAAGGGGAAGGCTTGTTTCTAATACACATTTAGTAGGCAGACAAGCAGAAGTTAATAGAGTACTTGAAATTGATCAAGAATTAATCATAGGTCAAAGAGATTATGATGCTATATTAGTTATTGGAGAAAGTGGAGTAGGTAAGTCAAAGTTTCTTAGTGAATGTAGATATAAGTTAAGGATGTTAAATAGACAGGTTTACTTTGCAAGGGGAGATAAAGAAGATATAAGTGGTGATATAAGTATATCTAATTTACTTACAAAGTCTTTACAGTATGATAATTCTTCAATAATAAATAAATATAAAATGGATTTTTTATATTTTCTACCAGGATTTGAAGATGAGGTAGTAGATAATAAAAAGGACGTTTTATTGAGTAAAGAAAGATATAGAGTTTATAATAGAATAGCAAATTACTTTTCAGAATTATCTAGAGATGAATATATATATATTGTAATAGACGAATTACAAAATGCACAAGAAGGATTTATGACTTTTTTGAATTATCTAATGTCAAATTTGGTTCATAGTAAGATAATTTTTGTTTTATCAACTTTAGATCCATCTTTAATAGGCAATTCTATTATTGAAACTAATATTAAAAGATGGCTAAACTCCCCAAATATATTAAAGATTGAATTAAAAAAATTTAATATATCAGATACGGAGAAAGTTATAAAAAGTATGCTAGGAACCAAGTTTGTTTCAAAGGATCTTTTATCATTTATTTATAAAGAGAGTCAAGGCAATTATAAAAAAATAGATTATATACTAAAAAATTTATATACTAAAGATGAACTGTTCATAAATGAATCGGGGAACTGGAGTCTTAAGTGTGGTGAATATTTAGACACTTATATCCTATCAGATACAAAAGAATCATTGAAACTTCAACTTAATAAAATAACTGGAAATTCTCTTGAAATATTAAAAGTTCTTTCTATATTCAATAGTATATTTTCTGAGAAAATTGTGTGGGAAATAGTAAATATAAAACTGGATGAATACTTAAAATCATTAGATGAGTTAGTAGAGAAAGAGATTCTTAAGAAGACTCGTGCCGATTGGGGAAATAACTATAGATTTTTTATTACTGATTTCAAAGAGGTAGTATATGACTCTTTAGATGTTAAAGAGAAGTTAACTCTTCATAAAAAAGCAGCAGATATTATGCTAGAATTATATGAAGATGGGATAAATCTAGTGTTCGATGAATTAATTCATCATCTAATAAAATCTAACAATTATAGACTTGCTTTAAAGATAACTTTGAATAAGGCTAAAAAACAGGAAAAAATACATGATAAAGACTCTATTATATTATGGGAATTGGCATATTCAATTATTAATGGATTATCAAAGGAATATAATGAAAAAGATAAATTGGATTATTTAATTATTTTAGATATGTTGACAAAGATTTATTTACTAAAAGGTAATATAAAAAAGGCTGAATATTATTTGGACCAATTGTCTTATATATCTAAAGAACAAAAATATGCAAAATACTCGGCAAGATCCAAATACTATAGGGCTGAAATTTACTTTACAAGGAATCAAATAGATAAAGTAGAGGAGTTATTGGCAGGTTTAGAAATAGATATTAAAGATAATAATATTATTGAAGGAAAAATTTTATTTTTATTAATAAAAAGTAAGTTGGAAATTAAGGGACAAGTTTTAGAAGATACGGAATCATGGTTACAAGAAGCAGAATTGTTATCTAAGAAACATAATATAAAAAAATATTTAGGAAATATTTATAATCTACTTGGAGTATATTATCATTTAAATAAAAATCCAATAAATGCTATCCATAACTTTAATAAATGTATCAATTATACAATTGGAAGTAATAATCTATCAGAAACAGTAAAGGCTATAAATAATGTAGGTAATATTCACACCACCGTTTATGGAGATGATGTGAGAGCCCTATCACAATTTAAACATGGTTATAAATTATCTAATAAATATGGTCTTGCCCAAGGAAGTATAATTTTTTCAAACAATATAGGAACTATATATTTAGGCAATTTAAATTTCAAAGAAGCTTTAAAATATTATGAAGATGCAAATAGAATGGCCATAGAAATTGAAGAATTTAGAGGAGTTTTCGCCACGAGTATTGGATTAGCAAAAGCTTATTTATATTCTGGGGATTATGAAAAAATGTATAGCCTTTATTTATTTCTAAAAAATACATTTGAAGAATGTAAAATAGATGATATAGAGGTAAAAAGTAATTATTTTGAATTTATAAGTGATTTTTATGGATTAATTGGAAAATGGAGTGAAGCATTAAAATATTCAAATATGGCTAGTGAACTCTATGAAAAATATAGCAGAATAAATTTTTTAAAGGTAAATTCTAAAAGCTTATATTATAGATTTTTTCATGAAAAATATTATAATAAGGAAGAAATACTTAATGTCATCAAAGAATATTTAAAGTCAAGAACGAACAATTTTATTTTAATACAAATATTAAGCTTTTGCCTTGTAGCTATAGAAAATAATGACATTTCATTTTTAGAAAAATTAATAGACCTATATGATTCCTTAGATAAAGGAACAGATCCACCTTTAGTTTTAGGTCTTAGAAACATTGTGGATATACACTTAGATTCTAGTATCAACAATTTAAAAAAAATTGAAAGAGAAATGGAAAACTTGGATTTGCACTTTCTGAATATAGATTTAGCATATCATTATAGTATTGGGATTAAGTGGTTTGAAGAAGGTAATTATAAAAAAGCTATAAAGCATTTTTTAAAATTACAAGACCATATGTGTAAAAGATTAGAATCAATCGACGATGATTTGAAATACACTTTTATCAAATCTAGAAAAAATGATAAGGTAAAAGAATATTTATATGAAGCTATAAAACTAGAGTTTAATAAGGAGTTAGATTATATTAGATTAGATGATATAGAAGATGGAAGATTTAATGACTATTTTGATTTAAATATGGTTATGGAGTTATTAGATTGTAAAGATTTTTATAAGCTAACAAATATATATAATTTTGAATCTAAAGTCACTGATATAGAAGATTTATTGTATAGGATGACTAATAAGTTTGAATCCAACTTAGATTTAATACTGTCTTTTATTAAAAGAGAGACTCTTGCACAGAGAGCATATATAATTACTCTAGATCATGAAAGTGATAAATATAATATTTTAGCTAAAAGTGATGAAGGACATGAATTTGTTTTAAATGAAAATTTGATAATGGCTTCTGAAAGAAGTAAAAAAGGAATTTTAATAAATAAAAGTTTTAAAAACATTAAAAAAACCAGATATATAGATTTTCTTTGTGGAGAGTTAGTTGGGATTATTTGTATTCCTATTACTTTTAATAATAGGACAAATATAAATACGGAAAAGAGAAAATATAAAAATCCTAATATTGAAAACAAAGGTTATATTTATTTAGATACAGAAAGTTATATTAACAGATTTAATTTTGAAAAGTTTAAATTAGTTGGAAGTTTATCAAGTTTACTTTGTCTAAACATTGAAAATCATCTACTAAAACATATGACTACAACAGATAAATTAACAAATGTGTTAAGTAGAAAATATTTTGAAGCTCAACTGGATAGTTTGATAGATAAATATAACAGATATCAAGGTAACTTTAGTTTATTGATGCTTGATATTGATAACTTTAAGGTAATAAATGATAATTATGGCCATCTTAAAGGAGATGAAGTTTTATCTTTAGTAGGCAATGAGGTAAAATCTAGCATTAGAATTACTGACTTAGTAGGAAGATATGGTGGGGAAGAATTTATAGTGATTTTGTTCGATACTAGCATCAAAGAAGGTATAAAAGTGGCAGAAAAAATTAGACACAATATAGAGAAATTATCAATACCTAATATAGATAGGAATCTAACAGCTAGTATAGGACTAGCACAGTACCCTGAACACGGACAATTTAAAAATGAATTGATAGAGAAAGCCGATAAAGCATTATACTATGTAAAAGAAAAATTAGGGAAAAACAAGGCTATTCCTTGGACTTTAGATATTGAAAGGCATGTAGATAGTACTAATAAATTGTCAGGTATATGTACAGGAGATATGGAAATTGATAGTAGAAATGCTTCTGCAATAGGAGATGTAGTAGATTTGACTAAGAAAAACCTTCTTATAGAAGATAAAATATATGATTTTCTAGGCATACTAAGGAACATATTAGAAGCAAAATCAATTAGTCTTATTATGATAAATAATAATGAAATATCTTCTACATTTACCAGGGCTAGAAATAAGATTGAATGGGGTAATATTCCTAAGTTTAATCTATCCATACTTAAAGAGGTATTAGAAAATAAAAAATCTAAATTGTTAATAGATTGGGAGAATTATGAGGATGTGGATCCTATCACTGGAGCTCCCGATTGGCAATCTGTTATGTTTATACCTTTAATTAAAAATAACACTATAAAGGCAATAATTTATGCAACTGTATCTTTAAAAGAAAAAGAGTTTGATTTTAATTCATTAAATCTGATAGAATTAATATCTAATATATTTGTAGCTAATTTATAAAAGGGAAAGGAAGAAATCATATATGTCAGTTACGATTAAAGATGTGGCGAAACTTGCTGGAGTATCTATTTCTACAGTTTCTAGAGTAATCAATGATTCTAAGCCTGTTAGTCCTGAGGCTAGAAGGAAAGTATTGCATGCTATAGATGAATTAGGGTATGAACCAAATCAAGTGGCTAGAAGTTTGGTTACAAAAAAATCAAATCTTATAGGTGTTATTGTAGATGATATAGGGAACTACTATGTATCGCAGATAGTAAGAGGTATAGAAGAAATAGGGAGAATGTATAATTATGATATTATTTTAGGCAGTAGCTACGGAAGTGAAGAAACTGAAATGAAATATCTTCAGCTTCTAAGAACAAAGCAGGTTGAAGGAATAATTTTAGTATCAGAAATAATGAATAAAAATTTAGTAGAATATTTAGAGGACTTAAAAATTGAATTTGTATATCTAAATAGATATTATAATACATTAAAGCTACCTACAATATCTTTGGATAATGGAAAGGCTACTGGTATGATGATGGATTATCTAATAGAATTGGGACATAAAAATATTTTATACTTAACCCAAGAAGAAGATATTGAACTAACTATTGAAAAAGTAAAGATAGATGCATACAAAAATGCTATGAAATCCATTGGAAATACTCCAATTATCCATAAAATTAACAGTCATAGAATAAAAGGCGGTTATGATGCAGGAGCTTATGTGAAAGAGCTTATAGATACTCATAATATAAGTACGGTATTCTGTAGTCAAGATGAGCTTGCCATAGGTCTAATGAATTATTTTTATGATAATGATATAAAAGTGCCAGAAGATATTTCAGTGGCAGGTTATGGAGATATTAGTGTGGCGGCCATTTATAGACCTACATTAACTACAATTAGAGAACCATACTATGATATAGGTGCAGTAGCTATTAGGAAAATATTGAAAAAGTTAATAGGTGAATCAATAGATGATGAAAATATTACACTGCCAATACGATTAATTAAAAGAGAAAGTGTAAAAAGAATATAAATTAGTTTCTATTTTTTGAAAATATGTTATAATATAATAAATACAGACTATTTTAAAATAAAAGAGGTAGATAAACTATGAAAATGCAGTATTTACCCGAAAAAAATCTAATAATAATAGCAAAAACCACAGCTTAGGCTGTGGTTTTTCTGTACTTTATCTGGTTAATGAGTTGAACAAATAAAAACAGGAGGGATAACTATGAACAAAGTATTTATTGATGGTAATAGCCTAAATTTAGAGGACTTTATTAAGATTACTAGAAACAACCATGAAGTCCAATTGACAGAAGAGGCTATTAAAAATGTAAAAAGGTCAAGGGATTTAGTAGACAAGTTTGTAAAGGAAGACAAGATAGTTTATGGTATTACAACTGGATTTGGTAAATTTAGTGATGTAGTAATTACTGGAGAAGAGACAAAAACTTTACAAAGAAACTTGATCATAAGTCATGCATGTGGAGTAGGAAGACCTTTAGCAGAAGAAGTAGTAAGAGGAGTTATGCTTTTAAGAATCAATGCTTTATCTAAGGGTTGTTCAGGAATTAGGCTTGAGACCTTAAATACACTTGTTGAAATGTTAAATAAGGGAGTACACCCCATTATACCAGAAAAAGGTTCTTTAGGGGCAAGCGGAGATTTAGCTCCATTAGCCCATATGGTACTAGTGATGATAGGGGAAGGTGAGGCGATCTATAAAGGCAAAAAAATGTCTGGAAAAGAAGCTATGAGAATGGCGGATATCCCTACTATTGAATTAACTTCTAAAGAAGGTTTGGCTTTAATAAATGGAACCCAGGTAATGACATCTATAGGAGCCTTTGTAGTATATGATACAATAAATCTAAGCAAGACTGCAGATATAGCTGCTGCTTTGACAGTTGAGGCACTAAATGGAATTATTGATGCATATGATGAAAAAGTCCATAAGGTAAGAGCTCATCAGGGACAAATAAGTGCTGCAGCAAATTTAAGGAATATTTTAAAGGATAGTAAGATGACAAGTAGACAAGGAGAAATAAGGGTTCAAGATGCTTATACCCTAAGATGTATACCTCAAGTTCATGGAGCAAGTAAGGATTGCTTTAAATATTTAAAAGAAAAGATTGAAATTGAAATGAATGCAGCAACAGATAATCCATTAATATTTACAGATGAAGAAGAAGTAATCTCTGGAGGCAATTTCCATGGACAACCAATGGCCATTTCCTTTGATTTTTTAGCAATTGGTATATCTGAGCTAGCTAATATATCAGAAAGAAGATTAGAAAGACTTGTAAATCCATCGTTAAGTAATGGATTGCCAGGATTTTTAGTTGAAAAAGGTGGATTAAATTCAGGTTTTATGATAGTTCAGTATGCAGCAGCAGCCTTAGTATCTGAAAACAAAGTATTAGCACATCCGGCCAGTGTAGACTCTATACCATCTTCAGCTAATCAAGAAGATCATGTATCTATGGGAACAATAGCTGCAAGAAAAGCTATGGAAATTTTAGATAACTCAAGAAAAGTAGTAGCTATGGAAATTTTAGCAGCATGTCAAGCTATTGATTTAAGAGGGAATAAAGGCTTAGGATTAGGTACAGAAATAGCTTATAATATAGTAAGAGAAAAAATAACAAAAATTGAAGAAGATAGAATTATGCATATAGATATGAATCTATGTGATGATATAATAAAAAGCAATATTATTGTAGATAGTGTAGAAGAAAAAATAGGAGAATTATTATAAAGGAGGAATTTTTATGGTTAGCAATGAAAAAATATCTAAGGGGATGAAGATTAAACTTCCAAATGTATTACCACCTAAAAAAGACTTTATACCAAATGTTAGAAGGGCTCCAAAGAGAGAGTTTACACTTTCAAAGCATGAAACAAAGATAGCTTTGCAAAATGCCTTAAGGTATATTCCAGAAGAGTTACATGAAGTATTAGCTCCAGAATTTCTAGAGGAACTGAAAACATATGGTAGAATCTATGGGTATCGTTATAGACCAGAAGGAAGAATTTATGGAAAGCCAATAGAAGAATATAAAGGTAAGTGTTTAGAAGCTAAAGCTTTCCAAGTTATGATTGACAATAATCTTGACTTTGATGTGGCTTTATACCCTTATGAATTAGTAACATATGGTGAAACTGGGCAAGTGTTTCAAAATTGGATGCAATATCAGTTAGTAATGAGATATCTTGAGGAGTTAACTGATACTCAAACTCTAGTAATAGCTTCAGGTCATCCAGTTGGATTATTTAACTCAACAAAAAATAGTCCAAGAGTAATAATAACTAATGCCTTAATGATTGGAGCATTTGATGATCAAGAACATTGGATTAAAGCTCAAGCAATGGGAGTAGCAAATTATGGTCAGATGACTGCTGGTGGCTGGATGTATATAGGACCTCAAGGAATAGTTCATGGTACCTATAATACTATATTAAATGCAGGTAGGATGAAACTGGGAATTCCAGAAGATGAAGATTTAAGGGGACACCTATTTGTAAGTTCTGGCTTAGGTGGAATGAGTGGGGCTCAAGGTAAGGCTGCTAAAATCGCTAATGCAGTATCCATAATAGCGGAAGTAGACATATCTAGAATCAACACAAGACTTGAGCAAGGATGGATAGACATGGTATATGATGATCTTGCTGAGCTATTTGAAGTTACTAAAGAAGCACTAGATAATAAACAGGCTCGTGCATTGGCATATCATGGAAATATAATAGATCTATTGGAATATGCAGTAAAACACAATATTCATATAGAATTATTATCTGACCAGACATCCTGTCATGCTCCTTATGATGGTGGATATTGTCCTCAAGGATTAACTTTCCAAGAAAGAACAGAATTATTAAGAGATGATAAACACAAATTTATTGAAAAAGTAAATGAATCTCTGATACATCATTATGAATTAATAAAAACTTTAGTAGACAGAGGAACTTATTTCTTTGACTATGGAAACAGCTTTATGAAAGCTATATTTGATGCAGGAGCAAAAGACATCGCCAAAAATGGAGTAGATGAATCAGAAGGGTTTATATTCCCATCATATGTAGAAGATATTATGGGACCTATGTTATTTGATTATGGGTATGGACCATTTAGATGGGTATGTTTAAGTGGAAAGCATGAAGACTTACTAAAGACTGATAGAGCAGCCATGGAGTGCATAGACCCAAATAGAAGAGGTCAGGATAGAGATAATTATATTTGGATAAGGGATGCAGAGAAAAATGCATTAGTTGTAGGTACACAGGCAAGAATCCTATATCAAGATGCCTTAGGAAGAACAGAAATTGCATTGAAGTTTAATGAGATGGTTAGAAATGGTGAAATAGGTCCTGTTATGTTAGGAAGAGATCATCATGATACAGGAGGTACTGATTCACCATTTAGGGAAACTTCTAACATCAAGGATGGTAGTAACATAATGGCAGATATGGCTACACAATGCTTTGCAGGTAATGCAGCTAGAGGAATGAGCTTAATTGCATTACACAATGGTGGGGGAGTAGGAATTGGAAAATCGATTAATGGTGGATTTGGTATGGTACTAGATGGTAGCGAGAGAGTAGATAATATATTAAAAACTGCTATTCCATGGGATGTAATGGGTGGAGTCGCAAGAAGATCTTGGGCAAGAAATGAAAATTCTATTGAAACATGTATAGAATATAATGAAATGTTTGAAGGAACAGATCATATTACTATACCATATTTAGCAGATGATAAGTTGATTAATGATTTAATTAAATAAATAAATCAAAAGGAGGATATAATTGGCTAGATTAATTCAATGTGTACCAAATTTTAGTGAAGGTAGAGATGAAAAGGTAGTTCAACAGATATTAGATGAAATAAGAGGCGTTAAAGAAGTAAAGTTATTAGATTATTCAATGGACAAAGATCATAATAGGTCAGTAGTAACTTTTATAGGTGAGCCTGAAGCAGTAATTGAAGCTGCCTTCAAGGCAACGAAGAAAGCTTCAGAGATTATAGATATGACTAAACATACTGGAGAACATCCAAGGATGGGAGCTACAGATGTAGTTCCTTTAATCCCAATATCAGACGTAACTATGGATGAATGTGTGGAATTATCTAAAGAACTTGGAGAAAGAATAGGAAAAGAATTGAATATATCTGTTTATCTATATGAAAAATCTGCTTCAAGTCCTCATAGAGAAAATCTTGCAGATGTTAGGAGAGGACAATATGAGGGTATGGCAGCAAAATTAAAAGAAGATCAATGGGAGCCAGATTTTGGACCAAAAGAATTAAATGAAAAAGCAGGAGTTACTGCTGTTGGAGCAAGAATGCCCTTAGTTGCTTTTAACATAAACTTAGGCACAAGTGATATAAATATAGCTAAAAATATTGCAAAGGTTGTAAGGGCAAGAGGTGGAGGATTTGCATATTGTAAGGCGCTGGGAATAGAAATAAAAGAAAGAAACATAGTCCAAGTATCTATGAATATGGTAGATTACACAAAAACATCATTGTTTAGAGTATTCGATACTGTTGAAAGAGAAGCACAAAGATATGGAGTTAATGTAATAGGAAGTGAAATAATTGGTCTAGTACCAATGAATGCATTGATAGATGTTACAGATTATTATTTAAGATTAGAAAATTTTGATACCGGCCAAATCCTAGAAAAAAGAATGATGGAATAGGTGATAAATATGAAGGCAACTTTAGTAATAAAAAACATAGGTACTCTAATAACCTTGCAAGGAGAAAATAAGGCAAGAACAGGAAAGAGTCTTGAAGATATTGGCTTAGTTGAAAATGGAATAATAGCAGTTCAAGAAGACAAGATAATTTATGTTGGGCAGGGAGAACTACCTGAAAATATATCTGTAGATAGAGAAACAAAAATTATAGATGCCAAAGGGAAAACAGTAACTCCTGGCTTAATAGATTCCCATACTCATTTAGTTCATGGTGGTTCTAGAGAAAATGAACTTGCAATGAAACTAAAAGGGGTTAGTTATTTAGATATATTAGCTGCAGGTGGGGGCATTCATAGCACTATGGAATCTACTCAAAATGCAAATTTTGATGAATTGTATAGTAAAGCAAAAAAGAGCTTAGATACTATGCTTAGCTATGGTGTAACCACGGTAGAAGCTAAATCGGGATACGGCATAGAGGATTTTGACACCGAGTTGAAACAAATGGAAGTAGCTAAAAAATTAGACGAAGAACATCCAGTAAATATTATATCTACATTTATGGGAGCCCATGCTATTCCTAAAAAATATGAAGAGGATCCAGATGAATTTGTAGATATAATCATAAATGAGATGCTACCCGTAGTAGCCAATAAAAACTTAGCACAATTTTGTGATGTGTTTTGTGAAGAAGGCGTATTTACCGTAGATCAATCTCGAAGAATATTATTAGCCGCTAGAGAACTTGGTATGGAGGCAAAACTCCATGCTGATGAAATCAAACCACTAGGAGGAGCAGAATTGGCAGCTGAAATAGACTGTATATCTGCAGAACATCTTATAGCAGCCAGTGATGTAGGTATTAAAAGCATGGCAGAAAAAGGAGTAATCGCCAATTTGTTACCAGGTACTAGCTTCAACTTACAAACAGGCAAATTTGCTAGAGCAAGGGATATGATCACAGAAGGGGTTCCAGTAGCTTTATCCACAGACTATAATCCAGGAAGCTGCCCAACTGAAAACCTTCAGTTGATTATGAGCTTTGCTTCCTTAATAATGAAGCTAACTCCTGAGGAAGTAATTACTGGAGTGACTATAAATGGAGCAGCAGCTTTAGGACTAGAAGATTCAATAGGTAGTTTAGAAGTGGGGAAAAAAGCAGATATTGCAATATTTGATGCGCCGAATTTAGAATATATTATTTATCATTTTGGGATAAACCATACAGATATAGTAATAAAGGATGGAAAGATAGTCTATCAAGGTTAAAGATATAAAAATATAATTATATATATCTTTATATCATGTTGTAATAGAGAGACTTTTAATTTAATATAAAATTTGAATTAAAAGTCTCTTATATTTAGAAAAGTTATCATAGAAATAAAGAATTAAGATATTTATTATTTTTAGATATGGAACAATAAGTTCTTTGGCAGGGACTTTACTTTTGTGCTAGGGGTGTAAAGAATGATTAGAAATTCAATAGAGTTGATGATAGTAGATGATCATTCATTGATGAGAGCTGGACTTAGAAAAATAATAGAAGAAACTAATGATATAAAAATCATATATGAAGCTAAAAATGGTCAGGAAGCTATAGAAATAGTATCTGTAAGGGCGCCAGATATTATATTGTTAGATATAAATATGCCTAGGTTAAATGGACTAGAAACACTAAGAAGGATAAAAGATCTTGGAATAAAAAGCAAAATAATTATCTTATCATCCTATACTAGCAAGAACTATATAATTGAAGCAATTAAGATAGGTGCAGATGCATACATATCTAAAAATATTGATACATCAACCCTTATAGATGTCATAAGAGATGTTAATAGGGGCAAGAACTATTTACAGCCATCTTTGCAAAAGATATTAAATCAAAACTTGAACAAAGACCACAGTAATGATGTAGCAATTAATAAAATAGAGTTGTTATCTAAAAGAGAATATGAAATATTATATTTATTAGCAATTGGATATAATAATCAAGAGATAGGAAGAGAACTCTATATAAGTGAAAAAACAGTTAAAAATCACATTACTAATGTATATAAGAAATTAGATGTTAAAGATAGGGTTCAAGCAGTAATCTTTGCATATGTGAATCAAATCATAGATTTAGTTGAATTGCAAGAAAGAGTAGAATATTTTTAAGTTTATAGTGGGAATATATATAAACAAACAATTTTTTAAAAAAATATAAAAAAATCTAGAAATACTGTTGACAAAAAATACAAAACATTGTATTATAATAAAAGTCGGCTCCAAGAGCAGACGAAAAAGGTCAGCGAAAAAGATTTAAAAAATCTAAAAAAGTAGTTGACAAAGAAACACCAAAAGTGTTATACTAATAAAGTCGCCTCGCGAGGGGAGACAATGAACTTAGATAATTAAACAGTGTGAGAAACTTTGAATTATAAAAGTAACACATGAAACAAGTCAGCAAATAATAGAGCTAATCAAACTTTTAAATGAGAGTTTGATCCTGGCTCAGGACGAACGCTGGCGGCGTGCCTAACACATGCAAGTCGAGCGAAGTGCTT